>JAHCAW010000029.1 GCA_019634695.1 Candidatus Sumerlaeia bacterium | reverse complement strand
GCGTGAGCACCCAGCGCCGCGCATCCCGGGCATAGCCCACACGCGCACGCGCTCCGCCCAATGCCAACAGCAGCGCCGAGTTGAGCGAGTTCGGCAGCGCGAAGCCGACATCCGCACGCAGGGCTCGCAGGCGTCGCACCGCCTCCCATCTGCCGGCGGTGGAGCGGTCGTCGATCGTCCACGCCTCATCCACGTCGGGATGCGGATCGAGCAACGGCATCACCGACCGCCGCCCGAGCGCCACGATGCGCGCATTGGGAAACTGACGCCGCACACGCGCCAGAAAGGGCGTGTTCATCACGGTGTCACCGACCCAGTTCGTCATGCGAATCGCCACAGTACGAACGGCGGCTGGATCGGGGATCGGTTTCACGCGAGCAACGCCTCCACGGCGTCCAGCAAGGTTGGTGCGGTCTGAAACTGCCCGTCGCCGGCGAAGGTACCGGAGGGGTCCAGCAAGATCGCGCGCCAGCCCGCCCCGGTGGCCCCTTCGAAGTCGTCGACGCGCTGGTCGCCGATGAAGGCGATGCGCTCCGGTTCGACGATGCCGGCGCGGCGGCGGGCCGCCTCGAAGATCGCCGGCGCCGGTTTCTCGGCCCCGACTTCGCAGGAGATAACCACGACGTCAAGGTAACGCTCAAGATCGAGGTCGGCGAGGAGGGGACGTAGGCGCGCGTCGAAGTTGCTGAGCAGACCTGTCCGCACGCCGGCAGCGCGGACCCGTTCGAGGGCGGGCCGGGCGTGCGCGTCCACCCGCCAGCAGGCGGCGGTGCCGAAGAGATTGTAGAGGTTGTCGAAGAAGGGATCGACGGGCATGGTCGCGCCGGCGGCCTCGAGGGTGCATGCGACGACTTCGCGCCAGAAGACCCGCGCATGCGCCTCCGTCGAGGCATAGGGGGAACCACCGCGGCTCCGTCGGACGGCGCCCCAGGCGGGCAGGAAGGCGGCCTCGAGGGCCCCGGCCGAGACGTTGGTGCCATGCTCGCGCGCCACGGCCGCGTAGACCGCGCCGACGCCCGGGTGCGGCCGGATCAGCGTGTTGGCGGCGTCGAAGAAGATGATCTCGGGCAGGGGCATGGAGGGTCGATGGCGCTTTGCGATTGGCACCCGCACGAGTGCCTTGCCACATCTGCGCCCGTGCCCCGCGGGGCGCAAAGCCAATGAATCCGACCGGGATCGCGACCGGCCATGTCAGAGCAACCCGAGTCCCAACCAGAACAGCCCCCGGTCGCCCCGCAACCGGTCAAGAGCCCGCAACGCCTGCGGCAGGAGGAGTGGTTCCTGACCTTCTGGCGGGTGATGCTGCTGGGCGCGACGGCGTGGGCCGGAGCGTACGCCTGGATCACGATGACGTGGCCGCGCGAGCGCCTGAATCAGCTTGCCGTCGAGACGCCACACGGGGCGCTGCAACTGGCGGTCTGCCTGTTTCTGGGGATCGAGCTGGCGTACTACCTCTACATCAGCGCGACCTTCCGTCAGTGCCGCGAGTGGGGCATGATCGTCTGGGCCCTGGGTATCGTGGCCGTGGTGCTGAACTGGAATTGGCGGATTTGATAGTGCCTTAGCCCTTCACGGCGCCCAGCGTCAGGCCGCCGATGAAGCGGCGCTGCATCAGGAAGAACATGATGATGACCGGCAGGGCGGCCAGCGTGGAGCCCGCGGCGATGTATTGACTGCGGTCGATGAAGGCGCCCGAGAGCTTCGCCACGGCAATCGGCAGCGTGAACTTGTCTGTCGAGTTGATGATGATCAGCGGCCAGAGGAAGTCGCTCCACGTGCCGACGAAGATGAAGATCGCCAGCGCCGCGATGGCCGGCTTGGTGAGCGGCAACATGATGCGCCACCAGATGGCGAAGTCGCCGGCGCCATCGATGCGGGCCGCCTCGTCGAGCGTCACGGGAATCGTCTGGTAGTGCTGCTTGATGAGATAGATGCCGAAGGCCCCGACGCATCCCGGGAGGATGATCCCCCAGAGCGTGTCGGCAAGGCCCAGCTTGAGCGACATGACGTAGAGCGGAATCATGTAGAGCTGGAAGGGGATCATGAGGGTGCTGAGGATGAGGAGGAAGACGACGCGCTTGCCGAGGAACTGGAAGCGGGCGAGCGGATAGGCCGCCAGCGAGCAGAGCATCAGGTTCAGCCCGACGGTGAAGAGGGCGACGAAGATGCTGTTGGCGAAGGCCCGTCCGAGGGGAAAGTAGCGGAAGACGTCGATGTAGTTGCGCAGCGTCGGATCCTCCGGAATCAGGCGCAGGGCGTAGACGTTCTCCGTGCCGCGAAACGAGAGCGAGACCATCCACAGGAACGGACCGATGAAGAGCCCGAGCAGGGCAACCATCAGGGCATAGCGCCAGACGAGTTCGGTTGCAGGGATGCGCAATCCGCTCTCGCCGCTGCCGGCCCTGAGTTGTTTGTTCCGCGCCATTGCCGCCGCGCTCCTCAGCTCGAATACATCCTGTCCATCGTGCGGATCGAGAAGGCACTGATCGCCAACACGAGCACGAACAGCACCACACCCATGGCGCTGGCGTAGCCCATCTCGAGCCCGGACCCGCGTTCCATGTCGATGCCGGTCTGGTAGATTTCGTAAACCAGTGTCGCCGTGTCGGCCCGGCCACGGGTCATCATGTAGATTTCCTCGAAAACCTTCAGGGCCGCGATCGCCGAGATCACCGACGACAGTGTGACGATCGGCCAGACCGACGGCAGCGTCACGTTGCGGAACACCTGCCAACGCTTGGCCCCGTCGATGCGGGCGGCTTCGACCAGTTCCCTCGGCACCGTCTTCAGGGCCACCAGGAACAGCACCATGTAGTAGCCGAGCCCCTTCCAGATGGTGACGGACATGATGCTCCACAGGGCCATCTTGGGGCTGGTCAGCCAGGGCACCCCGGAAGAGACGAGCCCCGAGCCGACCAGAAGCTGGTTCAGCATGCCGTAGTCCGTGTTGAAGATCAGGCTCCAGGCGTAGGCGACGACGACCATCATGGTCACCACCGGCACGTAGTAACAGGCGCGGAAAAAGCCGATGAAGGGGATCTGGGGCTCGACGAGAAGGGCGAGCGCGAGCGACAGCGCGATGATGACCGGCACGCAGGCGAGATAGAGCACCGTGTTCTTGAGCGCCGTCCAGAAGGCGGCGTCGCCCATCAGGCGGCGGAAGTTCTCCAGGCCGATGAACTCGTTGCGCGGACTGCCGGGCGTGTACTGCATCAGCGAGATGCCGAACGCCTGGAGCATGGGGAAGAAATGGAAGAGCCCAAGCACGAGCAATGTCGGCAGCAGGAAGGCATACGCCATGGCGGTCTGGCGACGCTCAGCGGCGCAGGATTTCATTCCACTTCTCCTGCGCGTCGGCGAGCGCCTGGGCGGGCGTGACGCGCCCCTGGGCGACCGCTTCCATCGTGGCTTCCATCACGCGATCCAGACGATTGAGCTCGGGGGGCGGCTGGAACACGCGGCCGAGGCGGGCCTGCTCGGCCGAATACAGGCGCGCGCGCCCCTCGATGCTGTCGTCGGCCTCGATGAAGTACGGATCGTTCAAGGCCTCCGTCACCGACGGGATGATCGTCACGCGCTTGCAGAAGGCCAGTTGGTTCTCGGCGTTCGTGATGAAGGCGGCGAACTGGGCTGCCTCCTTCGGGTGCTTGCTGGTCTTCGAGATGCTGAGCGTGTGGAGCGCGACGAAGTGGACGCGCGCATCCTTCCAGCGCAACTGCGGGCCGACGATCGTGTTGGCAAAGATGTCCGGCGCGTCCGACCGCACCTGGGCGATGAACTGCGGGCCGGTGGCCATGACGGCGAGCTTGCCGGCCTTGTAGAGTTCGATCGGGCGGCGATGCGTGGCGGTCAGCGATTCGCTCGGCGCGAGACCGTCGCGGTAGAAGCTCGTCCAGAAGTCGAGGACGCGCACGCCGCGCTCGGTGTTGAAGGCAACATTGCCCGCCTCGTCAAACAGCGGCTGACCGCCCTCCTCGAGATAGGTGCGCAGAATGCCCGCCTCGGTGTAGATCGGGAACATGCCGAAGGCATCCGTCTTCTGGCGCACGGCCTCGGCGATCCCGCGCAGGTCCTCGTAGTACAGCGGCGGGGCGTCGGCGGGCAGGCCGGCTTCGCGCAGCAGCGCCGCGTTGGCGAAGGTCACGATGGTCGAGGCATACCACGGCAGGGCGTAGGGCTTGCCGTTGAACGTGCCCCCTTCCTCCATGATGCTCGGCACGTAGGAGTCGAACACCTCCTGGGGAAGCAGTTCGTCGAGCGACCAGAAGCGCCCCTCGTCGGCATAGACAAGGACGGACTCCGACGAGAGGTTGATCACGTCGGGTGCCTTGCCGGCCAGAAAGCCGGTCATCAGCTTGGTGTTGTAGCCGGGATAGGGGAGGTCGTCCCACTGAATCTTGACGTCGGGGTTGGCGGCCTCGTACTGGGCGAACAGGGGCAGGAAGTAGTCGTCGAAGGTCGGACGGAGCTGCATGGTGCGAAAGACGATGATCTTGCGGCCGTCCTTGGTCAGGCCGGTGGCGGACTCTCCCCCGCCGCAGGCCGCCAGCAGGGCGCACAGCGCCACCACGCAAGTCAGGATGTGCGCAAGTCGCCTCATGCTCCGGCCCTCCCCGGGTCGAAATGGATTCTGGCGCCCCGAAGTCTGCGGACCGCCGACCATGGAGGCAACCCAACAGTAGCGCCGGACGGGGACCTTCACTCCAGCCGGGACCAGCCCCCCCGGGAATCGCCGATCTCGTGGGGACGAAACCGCGCCTTGTAGTTCATCTTCCGACAGTCGGCGATGTAATAGCCCAGATAGTAGTGGGTGATCCCGCGCTGGCGGGCCAGGTCGATGAACCAGAGGATGGCCCAGGTGCCCAGGCTGCGGGCCTCGAGGTCGGGGTCGAACCAGGTATAGACGGCGCTGATGTAGTCGGGGCCGAGGTCGGCGATGGCCACGGCGGCGAGGCGCTCGTCGAGAAGGAAGCGGAACTCGCGCGTCTCGGTCGGCGAGGCGTACAGGAAGTTCGAGAACTCGTGCCAGGTGGTGCACATGTCACCGGCGTGGCGGTGTTGCTGGTAGCGGACGAAGAGGTCGAAGGTCTCCTGAGTCGGGACGGGGGGGCTTTCGACGGCGCGCAGGTCCGCATTGCGGGTCAGGACGCGACGCTGGGCGCGGTCGGGACGGAAGTCGTGCACGGGCAGGCGAATGGGCTGGCAGGCAGTGCATTCGGGGCAGGCGGGCTTGTAGACGATCGGCCCGCTGCGACGCCAGCCGTTGTCCATCAGGGCCTGATAGAAGCCGGACGGCATGCGGTCGGCAAGGAAGGCGCGCTCGGCGGCGGCACGCCCTTCCATGTAGGGGCAGGCGTGGCGCTCTCCGACCGGGACGCCGAGGTCGTGCGCGAACAAGCCGCCCCAGTTCTGATTGTCTTGCTGCGAACTCGCCATGGCGGACGCTCCCACGAGGGGCCGGCCCCCCGCAATCGGGAAGCCGGCAATCTCAGAACGGGAACATGCGGGGCAGCAAGAGCATCGCCGTCACGAACACGACGACATTGGTCGGCAAGCCGATGCGCAGGAAGTCGGTGAACCGATAGCCGCCGGGTCCGTAGACCATCAGATTGGTCTGGTAGCCAATGGGCGTGATGAAGCTCGCCGATGCCGCAAACATGACCGCGAACACGTAGGGGCGCGGGGAAACTTCCAAGCCCAGCGCGGTTGCGATGGCGATGGGAAGGACCAGCACGGCGGCGGCATTGTTCGTGACGATCTCGGTGAAGAAGGTGGTCGTCAGATAGACAATCGCCAGGGCCAGGAACGGGTTGCTGCCCGCGAACTGGATCAGCCCCTGCGCGATCGTGCTCGCCGCGCCGCTGGTCTCCATGGCCTTGCCCAGCCCAAGCGCGGCGCCGATCGCAAGCAGGAGTCGCCAGTCCAAGGACCGCCGGGCGGCCTCCATGGTGCAGCATTTCGTCGCGATCATCAGGCCGGCGGCGACCATGCCCGCCTTGAGCAACGACACGTGCAGAATCGCGGCGGAGAGCACCATGCCGGCCAGGACCGTGATGGCCAGCCAGGCACGGTCGTAACGCGGGGGCGTGTACTGACGGATGCGACTGATCAGGTAGAAGTCGCGCGAGTGCCGCATGCGGTCGAGGAATTCGGGATGCGCCTCGAGCATCAGCGTGTCGCCGGGCTGGATGATGATGTCGCCGATCTTCATGCGGATGCGCTCGCCATTGCGGGCGACGGCGATGATCGCGGCGTCGTAGCGCGTGCGGAAGCGCCCCTCGCGGATGCTCTTGCCGACGATGGGCGAGGAGTTCGAAACGACGGCCTCGAACAGGGCGCGACGGGCGTCCGGCGCGTCGAGCTTGAAGGTCTGGTTCGTGGCCGGCTTCAGGCCGCGAATCTTCTGCAAATCGACGACTGAGTCCACGATGCCGACGAAGATGAGGCGGTCGTCCGCGTGCAGGCGCATCTGGGGCGAGACGGCCGGCAGGATTTCGCCCTCGCGCTCGATCTCCATCAGGTAGACGCCCTGCAAGTGACGCAGGCCGGCCTCCTCGATCGAGCGACCAACGAGCGTACTGCCCTCCTCGACCAGCATCTCGAGGACGTATTCCCGGGGATCGGTCGGCATCCGGGCCGGCGGAGTACGATCCGGCAACAGCCAGTGCTGAAAGGCGACGATGAATCCAATGGCGATGAAGGCCAACGGGATCCCGACGCGCGAGATCTCGAAGAACCCGATCCGCTCGAAGCCTGGAATGTTCGCCGTTCGCACCATGCCGTCGACCAGCAGGTTGGTGCTCGTGCCGATCAGCGTGCAGGTGCCGCCCACGATGGCGGCGTAGCTGAGCGGGATCATCAGGCGCGAGACCTGCATGCCGGTCTTCTTCGCCCACTCCGTCAGCGCCGGCACCATCACCGCCACGATCGGCGTGTTGTTCATGAAGGCACTGATGGCGGCCACGGGCAGCATCACGCGCAACTGCGCCGACTGCACGCTTCGCGGACGGCGCAGGACCGCATCCACCAGGTAGCTGATGGCGCCCGTCTCGCGGATGCCGGCGGCCACCACGTACAACACCGCGATGGTCGCAAGCCCCGTATTCGAGAAACCGGCCAGCCCCTGCTCGGGCGTCAACACCCCGACGAGCACCAACGCCATGGCACCCGCGAGGAGGATCAAATCCGGTCCAAGTCGGGAAAACGCGAGACCGCCGAAGACGGCCGCGATGGTCGCGATCGTAATCCAGCCTTCAATGCTCACGCGAACGGGCTCCCCTGTCGTCCAAAATGCCCGCCTTGCAGCGGGCGGTTCCAGTCCTCAAATGCCACCCCCGTCGGCGTACGTGTCCCGGCTCGTGATCTCGTAGCGCAACGGCGTGCCCGAGACGACGACCGCCAACGTCGTTTGGTCCATCAGACTGTCCACCTTGCGGCCGATGTCGCGCAGGACGCGCTGCACCATCAGGCGCGGTTCCTCCGGCGAGGCGGCCTTGTCGTCGAACTCGGCCTCAAAGGATTCCAGATGCCCGTCGAAGTAGCGCAGGATCACACCGATGGTGATGTCCTCGGGGCGGCGACGCAGCTTGTAGCCCCCCTTCTTGCCCGCGATGCTCAGGACGATCCCCTTCTCGCGCAGCTCGCGCATGATCGCCTCGAGGAACTTGCGCGGAATGCCGTTCTGCTCGGCGAGTTCGCGCACGGGTACAGGCGGGGCATCGCGCGGAATCGTTGCCAGATGCAGCAGCGCCCGCAGGGCATAGTCCGACTTGCGGCTCAATTTCATGGTCCGACCGTCCCGGCAAAGTGCGCCTACCAAGCCAGTGGGAGTTTTGCCGGCGCAAGTCTTGTTGTGGGGCTCCGGCCGGATTCCCGTGCCGAATCATGGGCAGTCCGGGGGCAGGCCCAGCCAAAGGCGGAAGATGGCTTGGGCGTCGCGTGGCGTCACGGCGCCGGTCGCGCACAGGTCCGCCCGGTCGCGGTTCACGCCGTCGGGGCACTGACCCAGCACATAGCAGAGAAACGCCCCTTGCGCGTCGGCCGGTGTAATCACGCCGTCGCCGTCCACGTCACCCCGGGCACTGTCCGGAATCTGGATGTCCAGATAGATGGGATAGTCGCGCACGCGAAAGTTGGACAGCGTCGTCACGCCGGCACTGTGCGAGGGGGTCAGGGCCACCTCGGCGCCGGACAGTCCGTCGTAAGCGCGGACCGTTGCGTCGGCCGGCAGGTTCAGCCGCACCGATGTCGTCGTGCCCGAGTACGAGTCCGGAATCGGCCACCGCGCCTGCCAGACCGCGACGACCATGTGCCGCTCGCTATCGCGCTGGAACGTCTCGAGGCGCTGGTTGGAAACCGCCGGCGAGAACGAGCCGCCGAGCGGATTGCCCACATGCGTCACCGGCGCCGGCAATCGGTCGTTCACGACCTTGAACGCCTGCCAACTCGGGCGCGGGTTCAATCCATAGTCGAGCAGCGCCCACTCCGGGTCGCTGCCGTCGGAGATCTCCTGGAACGCATGCACCGAGAACCAGATCGAGTTGCCGATGCCGATCGACAGGTTGTTGACCATCATGCGGCCCAGACACTTCGCCTGGCCCATCGGGGTCACTTCGCTCCACCAGGTGTTGTATCCCCATTCACCGGTCCAGATCGGGATGGTGCGACTGGTGTAGACCGCCATGCGCGCACGCAGCGTGGCGATCTCGCCGTTGATCGACTCGGGCGGGCTAATGCGGTAGGGATGAACGGTCAGGATGTCGATGTGGTCGAGCAGGCCGTGCTGGAAGGCGGTTTCGAGGAAGGCCAGATCGATGCCGGCGACGGCTCCGCCGGCGATCACGGCGTTGGGATTCGCCTGTCGAATGCGCGGCGCGGCCACGGCCACGAGGCGGGCATAGTCGGCCGGATGCGGCGCGCGGCCCCAGAACATCTCGAGGTTCGGCTCGTTCCAGACTTCCCAGTAGTTGACCGAGTCCTTGTAGCGGCTGGCGGCCGCATAGCAGTAGTCGCCGAACGCCGCCCGCCCGGCGTCGCTGAAGGGCCCCTGCCCGTTGTCGTAGTGCGGATTGCCGTAGCACAGAATCGGGAAGGGCTCGATGCCGCGGGCCTTCAGGTCGGCAATTGCGGCGTCGGTGTTCCACCCTTGGTAGCCGGGATGATTCGGGCTGGTGAAGTTGAACTCGCCCTTGGTGAGCTCGGCCAGACTCCACCAGCACAAATCGAAGCGCGCCCACTGGATGCCGGCCTGCTGAAGCCGGCCATTATAAGTCGCCAACTGCCCATTGACCGGCCAGACGGTCTGCGAGCCGAAGGGCGCGATGTCGATCCCGGGGCGGACGGGCGGGGCGGCGGCGACAGGCAATCCGAAAAGAAGAATCAGGATCCCGGCAATCGCGCGAAACGCTTTCATCCCGCCCTCCAACGAGCAAGCTGCGGGAAGGCTTCCGCAATGCCGCAAGCGATTGCAAGGAGGAACGACCGCCCGCAGCAGGGTCGCGCAATCGAAACGGCCCCGGTCTCGTGCGAGACCGGGGCCGTTGGGAGGCGCAGCGTTGAGACCGTCCGTCACTCCATGAACTCGATCAGCTGCTTGCGGCGGCTGGGGTGGCGGAGCTTGTTGAGGGCTTTGGTTTCGATCTGGCGGACGCGCTCGCGGGTGACGTTGAAGATCGTGCCGACCTCCTCGAGGGTGCGGGGGAAGTCGCTGCCGCCGATGCCGAAGCGCAGGCGCAGCACCTTCTGCTCGCGGTCGGTCAGCGTCGAAAGAACCTCCTCGATCTTCTCCTGCATGAGCTTGTACGCCGTGGCGGTGACGGGCGACTGGGCGTCCTCGTCGGGGATGAAGTCGCCGAAGTGCGAGTCGCCGTCCTCGCCGATGGGGGTCTCGAGCGAAATGGGCTGGAGAGCGATCTTGAAGACGCGCCGGATCTTCTCGACGGGCATGCCCATCTTCTCGGCGATCTCGTCGGGTGTCGGTTCGCGGCCGAGTTCCTGGACGAGAAAGCGCTGGACGCGCGAGAGCTTGTTGATCGTCTCGATCATGTGGACCGGGATGCGGATCGTGCGGGCCTGGTCCGCGATGGCGCGGGTGACGGCCTGGCGGATCCACCAGGTGGCGTAGGTCGAGAACTTGTAGCCGCGCTGGTACTCGAACTTGTCGACGGCGCGCATGAGGCCGATGTTGCCCTCCTGGATCAGGTCCAGGAACTGGAGGCCGCGGTTCGTGTACTTCTTGGCGATGGAGACGACGAGGCGCAGGTTGGCCTCGACGACCTTCATCTTGGCCTCGTGGGCCTGCTTCTCGCCCTTCTTGATCTTGTCGACGATGATCTTGAGTTCCTCGTACTTGTTGCCGCTCTCCTTTTCGAGGCGCTTGATGTTGCGCTGCGCCATGCGGAGCTGCTTGTCGAGGCGGATGAACTCGTCGAGCGACTTGCCGTACTTCTTCTGCAGGGCCTTGGCCTCGGGGCTGTTCTTCTTGGTGCGGCGGACGACGCGACGCAGGTCGTCCTCGCTCATCATGGCCTCGAGGATCGTGCGCCGGATTTCCTCGTTGGCCTTGTCGATCTGGACGAAGATTTCCTTCACGCGCTCGGCGATCTGCTCGACGATGGCGAAGTTGAGGTCGATCTTCTTGAGGAGCAGGTAGATCTCCTCGCGTCGGCGCTCGACGTCGGCGTTGGCCTGATCGCGCTCGGGCCCCTCGAAGGTGGGGTCTTCGAGCAGGTCCAACTGGTCGGCGATGGCCTCGAAGTGGCCGAGGACCTCCTTGAGGTTGTCCAGGATCATCTTGATGATGCGGGCGCGCTCCTCGGGGTCGGACTCGTCGACGTTGGCGCGCAGAATGTCGTTGAGGTTGTACTGGCCAATTTCGATCTTGGAGTAGATGCGGCCGAGTTCCTGGGCGGCGATGGAGGCGCGGGCGATGGCGGCCATGATTTCATGGCGGCCCTTCTCGATCTGCTTGGCGAGGAAGACTTCCTCCTCGCGGGTGAGCAGGGGGACCTTGCCCATCTCCATGAGGTAGAGACGGACGGGGTCGTCGATGCGCTGGTTGTCGGCTTGGGCGTTGAGGAGGTCGCGTGCGCTGGTGGGCCCGGTGGAGGCGGCACGGCGCTCGGCGGGCTTGGCGCCCGCGGGGGTGGCAGCGGCCTGCGGAGCCGCGGCGCCGGCCTTGCCCTTCTTGGCGGCGGCCGGCTTGGCGGTCTTGGCCTTGGCGTCGGTCTTCTTGGCGCCCTTGGTACTCTTGGCGTCGGCCGACTCGACGACATCGATGTCGAGCCGTTCGAGTTCACTGAGCAGCTCGTCGGTGTCTTCGGGGGCGAAGTCCTCCGGCAGGCTGGCGTTGAGTTCCTCGTAGGTGACGTGTCCGCGTTCTTTGCCGAGTTTGATGAGCTTGCGCAGGTTGGGCGACAGCGTGGTGGTGCGTGGCTTGCTCAAGACGTGGGGGTCTCCCTGGTTGAAAATCACGGCGGGGCGCTGGCCCCGATGCCTGTTGCTCCACGGACGTGGGCGGAGACGTTGTGCCGTCGGCGGGTTGATCCCGGAAGCGGTTGACGTGCAGCCCCTGCTGCGGCGCTTCCAAGGCATACCTCTCCATTAGTGCCGAGTGAGCAAAATGCGAGCCTTGATGGAGACACGGCGGGGTCGGAAAGTCAAGCCTCTTGCGAACGCTGTCGCAGGGAAACCGGTTGAGCTTTTCCTGCAAACCACTCGAATCAAAGGGGTTCGCCTTCTCCGACATGAAGGCACGCGAAGGTAAAGCGCTCTTGCGCAGACCGGGGCAGAGCCGCCGCAAATCCGGTTCCGGGTGGCGCGATTGCGCCGACGGACGCGCCTTGGGCGTTGCATTTGCTCACCCCGGAGTCTCAAATTGACGCAGCGTCTCGACCGGAGCCCTGCGCCCAACATGAGTCAGCCCCCGCCGTCCCACAAGCCGCGCACCCTGCTGGCCGAGATGGATGCCCGCATCAAGGTGCGCGACATCCGCGAGTGGGAACGCCTGAAGCGCCAGGTCGAGATCAAGTGGTGGGAGTCGGGGCTGGTCGCGCTGCTGTTCGTCAGCGGTGTGACGGTTCTGGTGACGGTGGCCAAGTTGGCGCCCGGGCACAACGAGGTGCTGTACGCGTTCGTGCTCGGCTGGTGCGGCCTGTTCGTCCTGACGCTGATTGGCTGCATCGAATTCCTCGTGCTGAAGTTTCGGGCGCTGCGGCGCATGCACGAGGAAACGGCACGCCACTACGAGGAACTGCACACATCGCTGAAGGCGATCCGCGACTATCTGGAGGCGCGCGAGGAGGCGGACCGCGAGCGCGGCCCCTGAACTGGAGCCGGTCCCTCCCCCGCCAGGAAGGCGCGCGTGCGCTCGAGCAGCAGATCTGTCGTCTCGTGTGCCAGCTCGACGGGCGGCAGGGAGCGCACGAACCGCCGACCGTAGCCCGCGCGCACGAGCCGTTCGTCGGCAATCAGCACCGCGCCGCGGTCCGTCCGCGAACGGATCAGTCGCCCGAAGCCCTGCTTGAGTCGAATCACCGCGCGCGGCACGGCGAGCGCATGGAAGGGGTCGCGGCCCTGCTGCTGGAGGCGCTCGTGCTGGGCCTCCTGAATCGGCTCGTTCGGCACGGCGAAGGGCAGTCGCGCAATCACGAGCAGTTCCAGCGCCCGCCCCCGCACGTCCACGCCCTCCCAGAAACTGCTCGTCGCGAACAGGACACTCGTCTCGTCGCGCCGGAAACGTTGCAGGAGTTGGTCGCGCGACTCCTGCCCCTGGACCAGGCACTCGATGCCCAGGCGCCGGATAGAGTCGGCGCAGCGCTGGTGCTGCGTGCGCATCTGGCCCCAACTGGTGAAGAGCACGAAGGCGCGACCCTCGCTGGCGGCGACGGCCCCAATGATGAAGCGGGCGAGCCGATCGTCGAAACCCGCCGACCGCGGATCGCCCAGGTCCGACGGCACGCCCAGCAGCACTTGCTGGGTGTAGTCATAGGACGAGCCAAGAATCAGCGACTCAGTCGTGCGGGCTGCCGGGGCCGCGGGTTCGGCCGTTCCCTCGTCGTCCGCTTCGTCGGACGCGCCGGCGGCAACGGGCGCTGGCGGTGTTTGAATACCGATGCGTTCGAAGAGGAACGCGAAGTCCTCGTCAACCGCCAGGGTGGCACTGGTCAGCACCTCCGACCGCATCTTGTCGTGGAGGCTCTCGCGCAGCAGATTGGCGACCGAAATCGGCGCGGAACAGAGCCGCACGGCAAGGCGCTCACGGCGGTCGCGACCGATCTCGACCCAACGGCAGACATCGTCATGGTCCTGTGCGAACTCAACAGCCAGGCGCCGATAGCCGTCCAGTCGCTCGATGAGGGCGCGCCACTCGAGCGCCACGTCACGCAGGCGCTCGAGGGCAACATCGGTCAGCGTGCCGAGCGCCTCGAGAGCCTGGCGATTGCGATCCAGAAAGAGACCGATCTCGCGCGCCAGAGCGTGCAGCAGGGGCAGGCACTCGCCCTCCCATGCCTCGGCGGCCGTGTGGCCCGGCAACAGCCGGATGCGGTGCTCGTGGCCGGAGGTCACGCGCTCGACGCCGACAAGGTCCATGAAGGCGTGACCGAAGTCGTCGACGAGCGCCTCGCACTGCTCGCGCACCGACTCGATCGCGGGCATTAGATCGAACAACAGGATGCGGAAAACCGGGTGGTCCGTGGTGATGAGGCTCGCCTTGCGAAGCTCCTCGAGCTTTTCCTCGAGCGTCGCGTAGAGTCCCCGGCGCCGGGCATACCGCGCGTCCGTGCGGGCCAGACGCCCGAACAGGCGACGCAGTCCCGGACGCGCCAGGATCGTTCCGAGGTGGCGCGTGGCGACCTCCTCAAGGTGGTGTGCCTCGTCGAGCACCACATGGCGATAGGGCGGCAGCACGGCGGCCGTGGTCCAGTTGCCCGATTCGCGGCGCACGGCCAGATCGCTGAGCAGCAGCGAGTGGTTGACGACGAGCAGGTCCGCGCGGGCGGCATGCCGGCGCGAGTTGTAGAAGAAGCACTCCTCGTAGAACGGACAGCGCAGCCGCAGGCAGTTGTCGCTCTCGGAGCCGACGCGCTCCCAGACCTCTTCGCGCGGAGGCACGGTGAGTTCGGTGCGGTCGCCCGTCGGGCTCGTCGCCGCCCAGGTGAGGACCTCGCGCAACTCCACGGCATGCTCGTCGTCGATCAGCGACTGTTGGCCGCCGGCCAGTTCCTCGCGCGCCATCTGTGCCTTGCGCTTGCAGACGTAGTTCGACCGCCCCTTGACGATGACCGCCTCGAACTCGCGATCCAGTGCCCGCCGCACCACGGGCAGGTCCTTGTGCAGAATCTGCTCCTGCAAATTGATTGTGTGCGTCGAGACGACGACGCGCTCGCGATTGTCCAGCGCATACAGCAGCGACGGCACCAGATAGGCGAGTGACTTGCCCGTGCCGGTGCCCGCCTCGATGACCGCGATGCCGTCCTCGTTGAGTGCGCGCACGACGGCCAAGCTCATGCGCTGTTGCTCGGGACGGTGCTCGTACTCGCCCAGCGCACGCGCGAGCGCCGACTTCGGACCCAGCAGACGCTCGACCTCCTCGGGCGCGACGCGCGCCTTCTCGCGCGGAACCTGCGGACGCACCACTACCCGCAGCCGCGTGCACGCATTGTCGACGATGAAGCTGCCCACGCCCAGATTCCCCAGCGTCGACGAGACACGCAGGTCGGCATCGGAGGGCTCGAGTTGGCCGCTGGGATGGTTGTGCAGGATCACTTCGCCCGGGCGAACAAGGTTCATCAGCACCGGGACCGCGTCACGGGAGCCGAAGGCGTGGGCCTCGACCTCCTCGACAAGCTGTTCGCGGCCAAGGCGGCCGATGAAGAAGACTTCGATGCCGCCGGCCTCAGCGATTTCGCGCGCGATGATCTCGATCGCGGCCGGGGTGAGGTAGTGGCTGGAGGGGCCTTCGACGGGAGGGGGCATGGAGCGGACGGGGAGCGGGAGGGACATCAGGCACGTCGGGCGAAGTTTCGGATTTCCTTCGCCGGAACGGCAAGGGGGAACTCAACCCGCGCGAGCGAGAAATTCGCCCCCCCGGCAAGCCAGGTGATGGTGCCTGCCGCGGCGTTTCAGACCCGCCTAGGAGGCGCGGCGGCAGCGGTCGAGCACGACCAGAATCTCGGGCGGAAGTCCGGGCAGGCCGACGCCCCGCTCCAGCAGCGGGACGAACCGCGGATCCTCGCGTCCGGTGGTCGCCAGCAGGCGGGCGAGCAGGACCAGCAGGCGCTCGGGCAGGAACTTGCGCCGCGCCGCGAAGTCCAGAATCCGGCGGCAGACCTCATCGTTCAGCAATTCGGGCTGGATGGTTTCGACGACGACTTCCAGCAAATCGAGCGTGGCCTTCTCGAAATGGAGTCGCTCGAGGCGGCGAAGGGCCATTTGCAGCGCACTGCGGGCGTTTCCCCGGCGGGCCCGGACGATGGCAAGGGCGGCCTCCAGCGGCTCGTTGGCGGGCTCGAAGGCAAGGGCTCGCTCCAGGACCGGCTGGGCCAGCGGGTGAAGCCGCCCGGTCTCGGCGAGCCACTGGGCGACACGTAGAACGAAGTCGGCGCTGGCGTTGGTGTCCATGGCGCCTTCCAGCAGGTTGCGCACGTCGTCGCCTTCGAGAACGCCCTTGGTGACCAACAGAGCCTCGGCGGTGCGCAGCAGCACTTGGGAATACTGCTCGGGCGTCAGGACGACGCCACTCGAGGTGGCACTGCTGGTGGTCTCGCGGGTGCGCGTGAGAAGCTCGCGATAGATGTCGAGCGCGGTGGCGGCTTCGCCGAGTTCGGAGAGCAGGTCGGCGCGATAGAGGCGGATATCGACGTCGGCGCGATCGCGCAGACAGATGTCGGCGAGCAGGTCCGCGGTCTGGCGATCGCGCAGATTGGCTTTGATGCGATAGCGGGCCAGAGTGCTGAGGACGAGCAGGGAGTCGGGCACCAGTTCGGCGGTGCGGGCGAAGAGATCGAGGGCGACCTCGGGCGCCAACGTCAGATAGGCGCGAATGCGCTGGCGACGCGGATCGGCCGCAAGCAGGCGCGCGGCGAGCACGACCGCCTCGCCGGGAACGGGGGCACCCAGAATCAGGGGCAGCAGCTTCTCCTGGGCGCGGTCCAGATCACCGAAGCCGATCATCTGGCGAACGATGCCGAGACGGGGCCAGATGGCCTCGGGGAAGCGCCGGTGCGTCTCGCGGAAGAGCTCAAGCGACCCGGGATCGTCGGCTTTAGTCTGGTACTGGATCGCGCACCAAGCATCATGGATGATCTCGTGATCGGTGCCATGCTCGCGAACGCGCTGGAGAACGGTGCGGGCCGTCTCGTCGGTCTGGTGCAGGTGGGCAAGACAGAGGGCCCAAGCCTCGTCGATCTGGGGCGAGGGGGCGCGACGGGCCTGCGCGGCGAGCGCCTCGGCGGCCTTGGCCCATTCGCCGCGGTGCATCTCGATTCGGGCCAACGCGATGGGGTAACGCGAGTCCTCGGGGCGCAGGGCCATGGCGGCGCGCAAGGCACTGGCGGCCTCTCCGTTGCCGTCCTCCTGGGCGACGTAGTGGTCCGCGAGCAGCAGGGCCGCGGCATCGTCTTCGGGGTGGCGGGCGAAGTGCGCGCGCACCAGGTCCAGATGCTCGGGACGCAGGTATCCGACACGGGAAAGGCAATAGACGAAATCCCCGACGGCGGCCGTGTCGCCGGGGACCTCCTCGAGCACCTGAGCCATGATGTCGAGGCCCTCTTGCTCGTGCCCGGGTCGCTCGGCGAGAAGCCTTGCGGCACAACGCTTCAGCAGCGTGTCGCGGGGGGCGAACAGCAGCGCTTGCAGAATGACGCCGATGCTGTGGGGGGCATTGGCGCCGCGCACGCGGTGGAGGTGGGCGAGCTTGACGACGACGTCGCCGCGGTTCGGGAAATGCGAATAGGCGATTTCCAGCACCTCGTGGGCGCGGTCGTCCTCACGGCCGGAGGCGATGATGCGGTCGGTGCAGTCGTCGAGGCGGTTGAAGAACAATGAGCGCGCCTGCGTTTCGGACGCGACGTCGTACCAGGAGTTGTCCCCGCCGGGGGGGAAGAACTGGCTGAGCGCCAGGACGAGCGTTTCGTGGGCGTCGTCGAGGATGGCGGGATCGCCATAGTGGCGTGCCTCCTCGATAAGGCGCTGCCAAAGGCCCAGATTGCGGGGCTGGGAGCAGGCCTCGTCGCGCAGCAGGGGCAGGTCCTCGCGCGGGACGTGTGCCTTGGGCAGGTGGCGCTTGAGGATTTCGCGCCGCCAGTGGGGATCGTCGGGGAAGGCTTCGACGGCGGCGCGGTGGAAGTCGTCGGGTTCGATGCCGAGTTCTTCGAGGGCGGAGGCGACCTCGAGCAGCGGCTTGCGGACGGCGTCGAGTTGGCCGGGCTGCTCGCGGCGGATGCGTTGGGCCTCGCCGACGGCGGTGGCGATGGCGGCCGGGCGGGTGGCCTCGTTGGCCAATTCGGCCTCGATGGGCCGGCGGAAGAGCCCCTTGAGTCGGGCACTGAATTCCATGTGGGACAGAATCCGTCGTGGAGGTCCCGCGCCGCAACCGGTGACGCGGCATCCGGGTCTTTGCCCAACCCGTCAATGCCGCCACCCGTCGGCAAGAGGGGGGGCGAAGTTGGCCGGTGTCAATATCAAGGGGCGCGCAGGGGGATCGCAAGCCCGGGTGCAGGTTCCGGGGGGCGAGGCGGATGAGGTGAAAAAAGGCGTGAAAATGGCCCGAGATTTGCCTTGCGCTGGGGGGCGGGGCGAGACTAACGCTACCCGCTCTTTCCGGGGGGCCTCTGGTGCCCCGGCAGGTCTCCCCGGTCGTAGATGCTTGATTTTGCAGGGGTATAGCTCAATTGGTAGAGCAACGGTCTCCAAAACCGTAGGTTGGGGGTTCAAGTCCCTCTGCCCCTGCCAATAGAAGACATGTGGCAAGCGCCCGGTGGCGCAGCAATATCAGCGAGAGGTGTGCAGGGCGGATGGCCATGGCCGAGAAGGCGACGATCGGAATCTGGAAGAAGACGAACATCTTCTTCAGCCAGGTGCGCACGGAGATGGCCAAGGTTTCCTGGCCGTCGCAGGAGGACTGCAAGAACTACGCGATCGTGGTGATCGTGGCGACGGCGATCGTGGGCGTGATGATGGCCCTGTGGGATTTCGCGCTGGCGAAGGCCCTGGCGGCGTTGCTGCAAGTCGGTGTTTCGGGATGACGACCAGCGAGGCGACTGGAAACATGAAGTGGTATGCGGTCCATACGTATTCGGGTGTCGAACGGTCCGTCAAGAAGGACATCGAGCACCGCGCCTCGATCGAGGGGCTTCGCGACAAGTTGGGCGAAGTCATCGTGCCCGAGGAGAAGGTCGTCGAGATCAAGGACAGCAAGAAGCGCGAGCACACGAAGAACATCATGCCCGGCTACGTCTTCATCCAGATGGATGAGGACGAGGAGCTGTTCAAGGTGATCGAGGAGCTCAAGGGCGTTTCGGGCTTCGTTGGCGCCGGCAACTCGCGCACGCCGCTGAGCGACGACGAGGTGGCCAACATCCGGGGGCTCGTCGAGGACAAGAAGGACAAGCCGCGCGCCGAGATCAAGCACCGCCTGGGCGACCAGGTGAAGGTGATCGAGGGGCCGTTCGCAAACTTCGTCGGGACGGTGGATGCCATCGACCACGACAAGGCCAAGTTGCGCGTGATGGTGTCGATCTTCGGCCGCAGCACCCCGGTCGAGCTCGACGTGTTGCAGGTAGAAAGTTCTTCCTGACGTTTTTGGCCGGCAGGCTGCCGGCGATTTTCCCCGCCCGAGGGGCAGCGAGTAACCGATCATGGCGAAGAAGAAACTCGAAGCGATCGTGAAGTTGAACTGCACGGCCGGTCAGGCCAACCCGGCGCCTCCGGTGGGCCCGGCCCTGGGCCAGCACGGCGTCAACATCATGGAGTTCTGCAAGCAGTACAACGCCCGCACCAAAGAAAAGGCGGGCCAGATCATCCCGGCCGTCATCTCGATCTACTCGGACCGCTCGTTCACGTTCGAGCTCAAGACGCCGCCGGCCTCCTCGCTGCTGCTCGCCGCCGCCAAGCTGCCGAAGGGCTCGGGCGTGCCGAACAAGAACAAGGTCGGCAAGGTCACGCGCGCCCAGGTGCTCGAGATCGCCAAGAGCAAGATGGCGGACCTGAACGCGGCCGACGTCGAGGCCGCCGCCAGCATGGTCGAGGGCACGGCCCGCAGCATGGGCATCGTCGTCGAAGGCTGAACCGCACCGCTCCCGCCCGTCGGGAGGGTGCTTGATTTCGTGGGAGGCGCGCCGCAGGGATCGCCGCTCGAACCACAGGAGAGTCACCCATGGCAAGGCACGGCAAGAAGTACTCCGATCGCGTCAAGCTGGTGGACCGCGACAAGCGCTACACGGTGGCCGAGGCGGTCGGGCTGTTGCGCCAGGTCGCGTTCGCCAAGTTTGACGAATCCGTCCAGTTGAACATCCGGCTCGGCGTCGATCCGCGCAACGCGGACCAGCAGGTGCGCGGCACGGTGGCGCTGCCGCACGGCACGGGCAAGAAGGTGCGCGTGGCGGTCTTCGCGGCAGGCGACAAGCTGCGCGAGGCCGAGGAAGCCGGCGCCGACGTGGCGGGCGGCGAGGACCTGGTCAAGCGCGTCCAGGAAGGCTTTCTGGACTTCGACGCGGCCGTGGCCACGCCCGACATGATGCGCTTCGTGGGCAAGCTGGGCAAGGTGCTGGGCCCGCGCGGCATGATGCCGAACCCGAAGGTCGGCACGGTCACGATGGACGTGCGCGGGGCGATCGAGGCCCTGAAGGGCGGCCAGGTCGAGTACCGTCTGGACCGCTTCGCGATCGTCCACGTGCTCGTCGGCAAGATGTCATTCAACGACCAGCAACTGACCGAGAACGTCGAGGCGATGCTCGAGGCTCTGATGAAGGCCAAGCCTTCTGCCGCCAAGGGCACCTACATGCGTTCGATCACGCTGAGTTCGACGATGAGCCCGGGCATCCGGATCGACTCGAACGAGGCACGGGTGAAGGCGGCGGCCGTCTGAGGACGGCCCGAAAGGCAGGAAGTTCCGGCCGGGGCATCCGAACCCGAGCCGTTTCAACAAGGCCAATGGTGGCCGGAGACAGCAGGAGGGCGTCCGCCCGGGCGCCCCGAAGCGGGGTTCCCCCGTCCTGCCGAGGCCCGGGAGCACCTCCTGAAAGCCGCCCTCGCGCGGCCGATGGAGTCTGCCCGGGCGGCTCAAGGACCGCCGGGCAGATAGAAAGGAGGTGAAACCGGGCATGGCAAAACTGGGCAAGACCCCGACGAAGCGCCGCGGCAGGAGCTACAAGGTTACCGCCGTTGAGGAACTGGAGCGGCTCTTCGCGCAGGGCGATGGTATCGTCCTGATGAACAACAAGGGGCTGACCTTGGGCGAGGCGACGGCGTTGCGCGCGCAAATGCGCGCCAACAAGGTCGCCGTCAAGGTAGCCAAGAACACCCTGATCCGTCTGGCGTTGCGGAACACGGGTTACGACACCACCGAGGTCGAGAAGGCCTTGGCAGGCCCGACGATTCTGGCGATCGGCCTGGCCGATCCCGTCTCGCCGGCCAAGGGCGTGACGGAGTTCCTGAAGACCCACGAGGAGAAGCTCGAGATCAAGGGCGGGCTTCTGGAGAAGAAGTTCCTCGACCGGGCCAAGGTGGAGGCTCTGGCGAAGCTGCCGGGACGCGAGCAGTTGATCGCGCAAATGTTGGGCAGCCTGCAGGCCCCGGTGCAGAATCTGTGCTACGCGCTCAACGCGTGCGTGACGCAGTTCGCCTGGGCGCTGAGCGCCTATCAACGCAAGCTCGAGGAGGGTTCGGGCAGCGGCACCTGACGGCGCCGTTGTGCTGGATCCTGCTTTCTATCGGAACCCGTAACCCCCGACCAATCAACACTTTAGCCAAGGAGATGGCTCATCATGGCTCTGTCGAACCAGGAAATCATCGATGCAATCAAGCAGAAGCCGCTGCTCGAAGTGGCGGAGTTGGTCAAGATGTTCGAGGCCGAGTTCGGCGTCTCGGCGGCGCCTGCTGCCGTGGCCTACGCCGGTCCGGCTGGTGGTGGCGCCGCCGCCGCCCCGGCCGAGGAGCAGACCGAGTTCACGGTCATCCTGAAGGACGCCGGCAAGGAGAAGATCAAGGTCATCAAGGAAGTGCGTGCGATCACCAACCTTGGGCTGAAGGAAGCCAAGGACCTGGTCGAGGGTGCGCCGGCCGAGGTGGTCAAGGACGTGCCGAAGGACGAGGCCGAGAAGGTCAAGAAGCAGCTCGAGGGCGCTGGTGCGGTCGTCGAGGTGAAGTAAGTTCGGCTGGGTTGTGTCCGGCCGGCGGGTTCCCGCGGGAGCCCGTCGGCCGGCTCGTCTGTCTGCCCGGCTGGCGTAATGCTTGCTGGGTTTGGGCTTGACACCGGACGATGGCGGCGGTCCACTAGACTGCTTGCCCGGCGTCTCGGGAGTTTTCCGTAAAAGGCGTTTCCTTGTCCCCTGACCGGTTCCAACCAGTAGGCGACGAAACCGCGAAAATCTGGCCCATTGTCCGGAGCTGACGGCATCTCTCCGGGCGGTGGGCTTTTTGTGCTGGCCCGCCGCAGTCGCCGCCCGGACTGCCCTCCTCCCCCCTCAACCTGATCAGGAGCTTTCTACCGATGGCCGCAGCGCTCCCCACAGCACCGACGGCGAACGGGCGTCTTTCCTACGCCCGCATCCCCGAAGTCATGGAAATGCCCTACCTGCTCGAGACGCAGAAGCAGTCCTACTCGGACTTCCTGCAGTTCGAAATCCCGCCCGACCAGCGGGAGGAAAAGGGCCTCCAGGAGGTCTTCCGCTCCGTCTTCCCGATCTCCTCGCCCGGAGACCCCTCGAGCCTGGACTTCGTCGAATACACCTTCGGCACCCCGAAGTATGCCGTCAAGGAGTGCATCGACCGCGGCATGACCTACGCCTCGCCGCTGAAGCTCAAGCTCCAGCTCATCGTCCGCGAGGTCAACGAGGAGACCGGCCTTCCCGAGATCCGCGACATCAAGGAGCAGGAGGTCTACATCGGCGAAGTCCCGCTGATGACCGACCAGGGGACCTTCATCATCAATGGTGCCGAGCGCGTCATCGTCTCGCAGCTCCACCGCTCCCCCGGCGTCTCCTTCTCCACGGCCACCCACCCCAACGGCCGCCTCACCTACAGCGCCCGCATCATCCCGTACCGCGGCGCCTGGGTGGAATTCGAAATCGACATTTACGGCGTCATGTACGTCATGATCGACCGGAAGCGCAAGATTCCGGCGACCACTTTCCTGCGCGCCTTCGGCCTGTCCGACGACGAGCGCATCGCCGACGAGTTCTTCGATATCGAGGACGTCGAGCTCGACGACTTCTCCCAGGGCCTGACCCGCGTCGAAGACCTGGACGGGCACTTGGGCGCCGAGTACGCCGAGACCGTCCTCGACGAGTCGGACAACGTCCTGGTCGAGCGCGGCCAGAAGGTCACCAAGAAGAGCAAGGAAGCGTTGCGCAAGGCGGGCTACGACCAGGTGCTGCTCAGCATCGGCGACGCCTACGACAACCTGGTGGGCCGCGTGCTCGGCCGCGACGTGATCGACCGCAAGACGGGCGAGATCCACGCCGAGACGTTCGACGTCATCACCAGCTCGCTGCTGCGCCGCATCTCGCAGACCGACATCCGCAAGCTGACGGTCGTCAAGGTCGAGAACCCGGAATCGCCGGGCCCGATCCTCAACACGCTCAACAAGGACAAGATCCGCACGGCCGAGGAGGCCGTCGTCGAGTTCTTCCGCAAGATGCGCCCCGGCAACCCGGTGAGCGTGCTGGCCGGCAAGCGCCTGATGGAAGAGATGTTCTTCGACGAGCGCCGCTACGACCTCGGTGCCGTCGGCCGCTACAAGGTCAACAAGCGCTTCTACAACGTCGGCACGGGCACGGGCGACCTTGCCCGCCGCCTGCTGTTCATCGAGGACCTCATCCACGTGATGAAGCACCTTGAGCAACTCGCCGGCGGCGACGTCGAGGTGGACGACATCGACCACCTGGGCAACCGCCGCGTGCGCTGCGTGGGCGAGCTCCTGCAGAACCAGATCCGCATGGGCCTTGCCGAGATCGAGAAGACGGCGCGCGAGCGCATGCAGATCGTCGATCTCGAGAACATGCTGCCTCAGAACCTCATCAACGCCAAGCCGCTGGTCACGTCGGTGCGCGACTTCTTCGGCCGCAGCCAGCTCAGCCAGTTCATGGACCAGACGAACCCGCTGGCGGAACTGACGCACAAGCGCCGCCTCTCGGCCCTTGGCCCCGGCGGCCTGTCGCGCGACCGCGCAGGCTTCGAGGTTCGCGACGTTCACCACACGCATTACGGCCGCATCTGCCCGATCGAGACGCCGGAAGGCCCCAACATCGGCCTCATCAGCTCGCTCTCGACCTACGCGCGCATCAACCAGTTCGGCTTCATCGAGACGCCGTACCGCAAGGTGGACGCCGCCAAGGTGTCGTCGAAGAAGATCGACTACCTGACGGCCGACATGGAGGACCGATTCACGATCGCGCAGGCGAACGCTCCGCTGGACGACAAGGGGCGCTTCAAGCTGGAGCGCGTGCTGTGCCGTAGCCAGAGCGACTACCCGCGCGTGGTGCCCGAAGAGGTCCAGTACATGGACATCTCGCCGAAGCAGCTCGTGTCGGTCAGCGCGGCACTGATTCCCTTCCTCGAGCACGACGACGCCAATCGCGCCCTGATGGGCTCGAACATGCAGCGCCAGGCCGTGCCCCTGCTGTTCACGGAGGCGCCGGTGGTCGGCACCGGCATCGAGCGCAAGGTGGCGCAGGACTCCGGCGTCTGCCTTCTCGCCCGCCGCGACGGCGTCGCCGAGATGGTGACCGCCGAGGAGATCGCGATCCGCACCGACAGCGGCGAGACGGACAGTTACCGGCTCGAGAAGTACAAGCGCTCGAACCAGAACACCTGCATCAACCAGCGTCCGACGATCCACGAGGGCCAGCGCGTGACGGCCGGCCAGGTGATCGCCGACGGCCCGGCGACGTGCGAGGGCGAGCTCGCGCTCGGCCGCAACGTGCTCGTCGCCTTCATGAGCGCCGGCGGCTACAACTTCGAGGACGCCATCCTGCTCTCCGAGCGTCTGGTGCACGACGATGTCTTCACCTCGATCCACATCGAGGAGTTCGAGATCGACGCGCGGGACACGAAGCTGGGCAAGGAAGAGATCACGCGCGACATCCCGAACGTCTCGGAGGACGCGCTGGCGAAGCTGGACGAGGAAGGCATCGTCTACATCGGCGCCAAGGTGGGGCCGGGCGACATCCTCGTCGGCAAGGTGACGCCGAAGGGCGAAACCGAGCTGAGCAGCGAGGAGAAGCTGCTGCGCGCGATCTTCGGCGAGAAGGCCGGCGACGTGCGCGACGCCTCGCTGAAGGTGCCCCCGGGCACCAACGGCATCGTGATCGACGTCAAGACGTTCAGCCGCAAGGAACGCGGCGCGAAGACCGAGCGCGAGGACCGCGTGCGCATTCAGGCCGTCGAGAAGGACCGCGAGGAGGGCCTGCAGGCCCTGTGGGCGGAATTCGACGTTCGGCTCGTCGCGATCCTGAAGAACCTCGACAAGGAGATCGTCAACTTCGAGACCGGCAAGGTCGAGATGAAGCCCGGCGACAAGCCGAGCGCGGCGGCGATCGCCTACATCCGCCACAGCCTCCAGACGGGCATGCTGCCCGTCGATGGGCAGGTCGGGTCCGAGATCAAGCGACTGTATCAGGAAGTGCGCACGCGCGAGCTCGAGATCGAGGATCGTGCGAAGAACGCGATCGACCGCATCAAGACGGGCGACGAACTGATGCCCGGCGTCATCAAGCTGGTGAAGGTCTACATCGCCAGCAAGCGCAAGATCAGCGTCGGCGACAAGATGGCCGGCCGGCACGGCAACAAGGGCGTTGTGGCCCGCATCACGCCGATCGCCGACATGCCCTTCCTTGCCGACGGCACGCCGGTCGACGTCGTGCTGAATCCGCTGGGCGTTCCCTCGCGCATGAACGTCGGACAGATTCTGGAGACGCACCTTGGCTGGGCGGCTTCCGAAGTCGGGCGGCAGGTGGGCGAGATGGTGAACAAGGCCGGTGCGACCGCCGCACGCGAGTACCTGAAGCACATCTTCGAGCCGTCCGGCGACGTCACCAAGCTGGGCTCCGAGAACACGGAGTTCTACCAGTACGGGCGCCGCATCGCGAAGATGAGCGACGCGGAGGTGCTCGAGTACGCGCAGGAGCTGCGCCGCGGCCTGCTGCTGGCGACGCCGGTGTTCGACGGCGCCAAGGAGGCCGAGGTCTGGAACCTGCTGGAGAAGACCGGTCTTCCCACCGGCGGGCAGACGGTGCTCTACGACGGCGGCACGGGCGAGCCGTTCGACCGCAAGGTGACGGTCGGCGTGATCTACCTGCTCAAGCTCGCCCACCTCGTGGACGACAAGATGCACGCGCGGTCGATCGGACCGTACTCGCTCGTGACGCAGCAGCCGCTGGGCGGCAAGGCCCAGTTCGGCGGCCAGCGCTTCGGCGAGATGGAAGTCTGGGCGCTCGAGGCGTACGGCTCGGCCTACACGCTGCAAGAGCTGCTGACCGTGAAGTCCGACGACGTGAACGGCCGCACGAAGATCTACGAATCGATCGTCAAGGGTCAGAGTTCGGTGACGCCGGGCATTCCGGAGTCGTTCAACGTGCTCGTCAAGGAACTGCAGGGCCTTGGCCTGAACCTCGAGTTGTTGGTCGAGGACGAGGCCGGCCTGGAGGCCGAGGCGGTGCTGCATGCGCTCGAGGGCGTCGAGGACGATTCGTTCCTCGAGGGCGACGAGTTCGGTCTGGATGACGACGAGCCGACCTCGCGGGCCACGATCGGCCTGGGCGATGAGGACGACGACGAACCGCCGTCCGACGAGGACTGATCGCCAGAACGCCATTCCCGGCACCCGAGAACACTCGACCACCCGACTCACGTGAAAGGGACTGACCGATGCGGAGCGAACAAGCTTCCAGCACCAACGGCGGCGCCAACGGCAACCCGCTGAAGTACCGGGTGATCCCCGTGGCCATGGAAGGCGCCATGGATGACGTCAACCTCAACGACGTCTCCTGCGTGGCGCGCATCTCCCTGGCCTCGTCCGACCAGATTCTGGACTGGGCGCGGCGCCATCGCCGCCAGACCGAACGCGCGGTCGACGACATCGAGGCCCGCTCGTTCGGCGAGGTCAAGAAACCCGAGACGATCAACTATCGCACGTTCAAGCCCGAGAAGGACGGCCTGTTCTGCGAGAAGATCTTCGGCCCGATGAAGGACTGGGAGTGCGCCTGCGGCAAGTACAAGCGCATCAAGTACAAGGGCATCATCTGCGACCGCTGCGGCGTCGAGGTCACTGAATCCAAGGTGCGCCGCGTGCGCATGGGCTACATCAAGCTCGCCGCGCCGGTCTGCCACATCTGGTTCTACAAGGGCACGTCGTCGAAGATCAGCAACCTGCTCGACATCAGCGTCCGCGATCTCGGCAAGGTGATCTACTTCCAGGAGTACATCGTCGTCGAAGCCGACGAGGAGACGGGCCTGAAGCCCCGCGAGTTGGTGACCGAGGAGCAGGCGCGCAAGTACCGTCAGGAATACGGCGACCGCGTGAAGATCATGATCGGCGCGGAAGCCGTGCTCGAGTTCCTGAAGAACACGGACGTCGAGGATCTCGCGAACCGTCTGGCAGTCGAGATGCGCGAGGCCACCTCGGCCCAGAAGCGCAACAAGATCATCAAGCGCCTGAAGGTCGTCGAGGCGTTCCGCGGCTCCCCCAACAAGCCCGAGTGGATGATTCTGGACGTGCTGCCCGTCATTCCGCCGGACCTGCGCCCGCTGGTCCATCTCGATGGCGGCCGCTTCGCCACGTCGGACCTCAACGACCTGTACCGCCGCGTCATCAACCGCAACAACCGCCTCAAGCGCCTCATCGAGTTGCGCGCGCCGGACGTGATCCTGCGCAACGAAAAGCGCATGCTGCAGGAGGCCGTCGACGCCCTGTTCGACAACAGCCGCCGCGGCCGCCCGACCAAGGGCCACAACAACCGCCCGCTCAAGTCGCTGAGCGACATGCTCAAGGGCAAGCAGGGCCGCTTCCGCCAGAACCTGCTCGGCAAGCGCGTGGACTACTCGGGCCGCTCGGTCATCGTCGTCGGTCCCGAGTTGCGCTTCAACGAGTGCGGTCTGCCCAAGCGCATGGCGCTCGAGCTCTTCGACCCCTTCATCATCCATGAGCTGGAGAAGCGCGGCTACTGCACGACGATCAAGTCCGCCAAGAAGATGATGGAGCGCGAGGACCCCGTCGTGTACGACATCCTCGACGACATCATCAAGGACCACCCGGTGCTGCTGAACCGCGCGCCGACGCTGCACCGCCTGGGCGTGCAGGCCTTCATGCCGAAGCTGGTCGAAGGCAAGGCGATCCGCCTGCACCCGCTGGCCTGCGCGGCCTTCAACGCCGACTTCGACGGCGACCAGATGGCCGTGCACGTGCCGCTGTCGCCCGAGGCGCGCATGGAGTCCAAGATGCTGATGCTGGCCCAGAACAACATTCTGGCGCCCGCAAACGGCCGGCCCATCGCCACGCCGAGCCAGGACATCGTTCTCGGCTGCTTCTACCTGACGAAGTTCAAGCACGTCGGGCAGAAGGGCGAGTACCGCGAGCACTACCGCACGCCGCAGGGCAAGCGCCTGTCGTTCAACCGCGCCGAGCTGGCCAAGGCCCGCAAGGATATCGCGGACTTCGACAAGTACACGCTGGTGCGCAAGACGGGCGTGTACAGCTCGCGGCGCGAGGCAATCCAGGCGCACGAGCACGGCTCGCTGACGCTACACGCCGAAATCCTGGTGCGGTTCGCCAACTACGGCCCCGAGAAGGAGACCCGCTGGGCGTTCACGTCCGTCGGCCGCCTCCTGTTCGCCGAGAACCTGCCGAAGGAAATCGACTTCCTCACGAACGCCAACGAGGTGATGACGAAGAAGGCCCTGGGCCGCGTGGTGGACCTGGCGCACAAGGCGGTCGGTCCCGAGCGCTGCGCCGAGGTGCTCGACCAGATCAAGAACCTGGGCTTCCGCTACTCAAAGCTCGGCGGCATCTCGATCGGCATCTGCGACATGGTGATCCCGGCCAGCAAGCCGGCGATCCTGAAGGAAGCGCAGGGCGAGCTGAAGACGATCGCGGACCAGTACGGCCTGGGCAACCTGACCGACCAGGAACGCTATCACAACGTCATCTCGACGTGGACGCGCGCGACCGAACAGGTGACGCGCGACCTGATGGAGACCCTTGCCGAGGACCAGCAGGGCTTCAACCCGATCTTCATCATGGCGCACTCCGGTGCCCGCGGTAACAAGGACCAGATTCGCCAGTTGGCAGGCATGCGCGGATTGATGCAGCGCCCGTCGAAGAAGCTGACCGGCGGCATCGGCGAAATCATCGAGTCGCCGATTCTGGCCAGCTTCCGCGAGGGCCTGACGGTGCTCGAGTACTTCATCTCGACGCACGGTGCGCGCAAGGGCCTTGCCGACACCGCGCTCAAGACCTCGGACGCCGGCTACCTGACACGCCGTCTCGTCGACGTCGCCCAGGACCTGATCGTGACCGAGGACGATTGCGGCACGCAGAACGGAATCGAGGCGCGCCCGATCATCGACGTGGACGCCAAGGGTGAGAAGGTGCTCGAGCCTCTGCGCGAGCGCATCACCGGCCGGTGCCCGGTCGAGGACGTCCGGCATCCCAACACCGACGCTCTGATCATCCGCCGCGGCGAGATGATCACCGAGGAGATCGCGCGCCAGATCGAGGACGCGGGCATCAGCAAGCTGATGATCCGCTCGGTGCTGACGTGCGAGACGCGGCGCGGCGTCTGCCGTCGCTGCTACGGTCGCGACCTGTCGACGGGCGAGATGGTGAAGTTCGGCGAGGCGGTCGGCGTGATCGCGGCGCAGTCCATCGGCGAGCCCGGCACGCAGCTGACGCTCCGCACGTTCCACACGGGCGGCGTGTCGATGGGCGTGCTCGAAGGCTGGTATCAGGCGGACACGGACGGCTACATCAAGTACCGCGACATCAAGTTCATCGAGACGCGGACGGGCGAGCGCATCGTCACGAACCGCACGGGCGACATCCTTGTCTACGACACGGGCGGCAACCTCGTTCAGACGCTGCCGAACATCCCCTACGGTGCGCGCATCCTGCGGGCCGACAATGAGATGGTCACGCGCGAGCAGCGCATCGTTCAGTGGGATCCCGCCTCGTCGCCGATCATCGCCGAGGTGGACGGTATCCTCGCCTACGAGGACATCGTCGAGGGTGTGACGTCGCGCTACGACTTCGACCCCGAAACCGAGCACCGCACGATGATGATCACCGAGCACCGGGAGGAGCGTCACCCGCGCCTGCTGATCTGCTCGAAGGAGAAGGACGCGGACGGCAAGCCGGTGGTGCTGGCGCACTACTCCCTGTCGGCCGGAACGATCGTGAATCGCGAAGCGGCGGACGGCGCCAAGATCTCGGCCGGCACGGTGCTGGGCCGCGTTCCGCGCGCCCGCACGAAGTCGCGCGACATCACGGGCGGCCTGCCGCGCGTGGACGAACTCTTCGAGGCGCGCAAGCCTAAGGAAGTCGCGTTCATCGCCGACGTCGAGGGCCGCTTCGAGGTGCGCGGCGTGTCGAAGGGCATGCGTCGCTGCGCTATCGTGACCGATACGGGCGAGGAGCACACCTACTCGATCCCGCTGAACCGCAACTTCCTGGTGCGCGACGGCGAGCGCGTGCAGGTCGGCGACGTCCTGACCGACGGTGCCGAGTCGCCGCACGACATCCTGCGCGTCAAGGGCGAGAAGTCCGTGATGGAGTTCCTGCTTCAGGAGATTCAGGAAGTCTATCGTCTCCAGGGCGTGAGCATCAACGACAAGCACATCGAGTCGATCATCCGGCAGATGCTGAAGAAGATCGTCATCGAGGAGCCGGGCAACACGCGCTTCCTCTACGGCCAGCAGGTGGACAAGTGGCTGTTCATGGAGGAGAATGATCGCGTGGTGCGCAACGGCGGCGAGCCGGCCATCGGCAAGCCGAAGATGCTGGGTCTGACGAAGGCTTCGCTCGAGACGGAGTCGTTCATCTCGGCCGCTTCATTCCAGGAAACGACACGCGTGCTGACCGATGCGGCCATCCGCGGGCGGCGCGACTTCCTGCGCGGCCTGAAGGAGAACGTCATCATGGGCCTCCTGATCCCCGCCGGCACGGGTCTCCCCCGCTACCGCAACGTGGTGGTCGGCCCTGTCGACGAGCCGGCCCCGCCGGCAGCCCCCGCCGCCGAGCCCGTCCCGGTCGGCAGCGACGACTGAACCCACATCCCGAACGCCTGACCCCGAGCCGCCGACGCTTCCCTTGCGTCGGCGGCTCGTTCGTTGTTGCGTCGTGCTCGTTCTTCCGACGCCTCCCGAACGCCGAACCATGCGGCGCCGCCACCATGATGGGCTGTCTGCTGCGAGTCCTGCGCCTGACTCTGGTTCGCCTGATTCTGGCGGCGATCCTTTTCGTCGCGGTGGCGGTCATGGGGGTCGCCATCCTCCGTCTGGCGAGCCCGGTTTCGCTCGAGGCCGATGGGGCGTCCTTCAGCACGCCAGGCGAGTTGACGGCCGGGCTGCTGCTCTTCTCGTGGTTCGCTGTCGGCGTCCTTGGGATTCACCTCCTCATCGGCAAGGCCATCGATGCCAAGACGCTCGACGATCTGGGACTCGAGCGCTCCTCGCTTCTTCCGCAACTTGCGGCCGGCTTCGGTGCCGGCGCCGGCCTGATGGGCGCGGTCGTCGGGATCATGGCGTGGAAGGGATGGTATCGGGCCGAGTGGACGATCGACAGTTCCACGTTGGTTGGTGTGGTGCTCGTTCTCGCGATGATGCTGGCAGTGGCGGCGTACGAGGAGATCCTGTTTCGCGGCATCGGCCAGCGGATTTTGGAGGACGGCATTGGCACGGCGCCGGCACTGGTTGTGACCGCGGCCGCCTTCGGGCTGATCCATATCATGAATCCCAATTCATCGCCCCGTGCGGCAGCATCGATTGCCGGCACGGCTGGTCTCCTGATCGGCCTCGCCTACGTCGTCACCCGTCAGTTGTGGGTTCCCATCGGGTTGCATTGGGCGTGGAACTTCTTTCAGGGCTCCGTATTTGGAATTCCGATTTCCGGGATGGAGGTACCCTCGTTGGCGGCCGCACGGGTGCGGGGACCGGAAGCGTGGACCGGCGGCGCCTTCGGGCCGGAAGCCGGGCTGCTGGCGGCGGTCGTTTTCGTGCCCGCGATTCTCGTGCTTGCCGGGATAGCCATTCGGGACAACCAGTTCCGCTCGCCGCGATGGTACGAGGAGCGCGTTGCGCGCGAAGCCGCGGAGGCCGTCACCGCGATGCGACTGGATCCTCCGCGAGAGGGGTGACCCCATGCCCGCCATGCACATTCTGCTCATGACGCTGGACATCCATCTGCCGGCGGCGCAGTCGCTGAAGGAGAAGCGCTCATCGGTCCGCAGCATCGTGGACCGGCTGCGGACACGCTACAACGTCGCGGTCGCCGAGGTGGACAACCACGACAAGTGGCAGATCGCCACCCTGGCCGTGATAACCGTCAGCCGGCTGCGCGCCCGGGCCGAGGAGACGAGTCGCGAGGTGCTGGACGAGATCGAGACGCGCTTCGACGTCGTGGTCGCGGGCATCTCGGAAGAGTGGTTGTAGGCGCACGGGGCGAAGAGTTCTTGCTCCGGCGCCCGGCCTGACACAAGGAAACGGACACTGACCAGCCGCCGAGGTGAGCCACGATGGACCTGCTTTCGAAGATTCGCAACGTGCCCGACTTCCCCAAGCCCGGCATCCAGTTCAAGGACATTACGACGCTGGTCGGGGACGCGGAGGCGTTCGGCTTTGTGATCGACGAATTGGCCCGTCGGTATCGAGGCAAGGGGCTGACGAAGGTGGTCGGCGTGGAATCGCGCGGGTTCATCTTCGGCGCGGCGCTGGCGCATGTGCTGGGCATTGGCTTTGTGCCGGTGCGGAAGGCGGGCAAGCTGCCGGCCGAGACGATACGCGAGTCGTATGAGCTCGAGTATGGCGAGGCAACAGTTGAGCTGCATGTGGATGCGCTGGGCACCAACGATCGCGTGCTGCTGGTGGACGACCTGCTGGCGACGGGGGGCACGTTGGAGGCTGCCGCGCGCCTGATCGAGCGAAGCGGCGCCTCGATCCACGAGATTTGGGTGCTGATCGAACTTGCGTTCCTGCCCGGTCGCGCGCGGCTGAAGGCATGGCCGCTGCACGCGGAACTTGTCGTCACGAGCGAGTGATTGCCGTCACGGGCGCGTGCAGACCGCCGTGCGCACCAACTCCAGCAGTTCACTGATGACCGTCTCGCAGTTCGGATCGGCCTCGTAGAGGGCAGAGACGCGCTTGCGGGCCGCGGCGACGTCGCCGGCCCCCTTGCCGCGCGCGATCAGCCGCCGGTGCTCGGCCGGCATCGGCCCCCAGTTGCCGCACTCGACCCAGTTGTCCGAGAGGAAGACGAACTTGGGGATCGCTTCGCCCCCGTTTGTCAGGAAGCGCACGAAGACGTTCGACGGATGGTCGCGGGGGATGTAGCGAATCTCCAGGCGCGGGGCACTGCGTGCAAGGCGCTCCAGCGGTGGCACATGGCGCACCACGTCGCCGCACCAGTCCTCAGCAATGGCTACCACGTGCACGGTGCGGCTCAACGCGGCCAGCTCAGCTTCCGTCTCCGGTGCGAGAGCGATCGTCCCGATGCCTGCCGTCATCCGGCTTCGGTGCTCGGGAAACTCGCCCTCGCAAATCCAGCGCGTGAAGGGAAGGCCGCTCGCAAAGACGGCCTTCCAATCCACCTGTTCGAGCTGCGGGGGGCGCGGCATGGGCGAGTGCTCCGTCGCGAGATCAGAACGGCATGTCGCGCTCTTCGTACATGCGCAGCGGCATCCGGTCGAGCGGCTTGATGTCCAGGACGCCGTTGCCGTCGGTGTCGATGTAGATCGGCGCGGAGAGGGCGACGGGGAATTGACCGTTGGGCAGGCCGCGGTCGCGCGTGAAGGGAACGAACGGATTGACCGGATCCATCGGGGCCTCGAGCGAGCCCTCGACGACGACGTCGAGCACCGCGTCCTCCGTGACGCGAATGGCCAGCACGCCGTCCTGCGGCCGATCGCGCGGCGGGAAGACGAGCCCGCCCTCCTCGTCCAGCAGGCGCGGATTGATCAGAATCTGGCGGACCATCTCGCCGTTGAGGTTCACGCGAATCGAGCTGATGCGGGCGAAGTTTGGCGCGAAGACCTTCACGCTCAATTCGACCGAGCCATCCGTGTCGGTGACGAGCGAGCCCATCGGCTGGCCATTGACGGTCATCTCGATGAACGGACCGTTGGTGACGCTGACGAGTCCCTTCTTGATGTTGCGGGCCAGTTCCTCGGGATCGATTCGGGCCGGATCGTTGCTCGAGGACTTCACATAGACGCGCGGATACCCCAGCTCGTCGGTCCACGTGCCGTGCGAATTTGTCGTGCCGAAGGCCGACATGCGGTGGCCGCTGCGCAGGATCTTGTGATAGGTGCGGTAGTCGGCACGGATGACGCCCTGACGCTTGCCTTCCCAGATCGAGAAGGCATCGAAGTCGAGGGTGTAGTCCCCTTCGGGCAGCAGCGGCATGGTATCGACGTAGCCCTGCAAGCTGAGGTAGCCGTTCTGGGGCCAGTTGGGCCGGGTGACGAGGACGACAGCCTCGGGGCAGAGCGCGCGCATTTGCTCGACGATCTCGGCAGCGGTGGTGGCCGTCATGAGGCCGCTGAAGTCCGGTTCGACACCCGTCGAGCAGATGTCGACCGGGAAGAGCAGGAAGTCGCCGAGGTAGGGTGGTGTCTTGCCCGAGCGCCGGAAGCCGGGCGTGGCGCGCACCAAGCCCGTCATGCCCATGTTGACGACGGTCTGCTGCAAGTCGGTTACGGTGTTGGCGTCGCCGGTGACGAGCCATTGGATGCCCTCGGCGACGGCGCTCGCGACGCGCACCTCGGGTGTGACGCGACTGGTGGGAGTGGCATTCGTGCGCGAGCCGACGTCGGCCGCGATCCAGCCCGGCGTCTCGAAGGCGCGCTTGAGCCGGAAGACCTGCTCGGTGTCGTTCAGCGAGCGGACCGTGATGCGTTCCTCGGTGGTGTTGTACTCGATGCCACGCGAGGCGATGACGCGATACTGCCCGGGCGGGAGTTCGACGAAGCCCGCTCCGGTGGCGCTGAGCACCGTATTGCCGGCGAGTGTCTCGCCGAAGGAACCGAGGTTCACCGGCTGGGTGCCGCGCATCGGTTCGATGGTGAGCTTGCCGGGTATCGTCTGACCGGTGGCGTCGTCGACAAAGCGATAGAGCAGGCGCGAGGCGCGCGAGGCGCCGAAGTCCAGGCCCTCGACCTTGTCCTTTTCGATGCGCGCGGCGAAGTTGGGTCGCGGTGCCAGGCGCGTGGTCGTCGAGGGGAAGACCTGATACTCGCCGACGGGCAGCAGGGTGTCGAATTCGCCGCGGGCGCGGGTTCGGGCGATCAGGTAGGGACGCGTGGCGACGCGCTGCAGGATGCTGGGGTCCATGTCGCCGCGGATCACGGGCGAGATGAAGATCTCGGCGTTGGCGACGGGGGCACGGTCGATCATCGAGCCATCGGGCGCCTGCTCGCGTTCGATCACGCGACCGACCAGCGTGCCGTGGTCCTGGCCTGTGCGCCGACGAAGAACGAGCGAGAACATGTAGGCCGGATCGAGTTCGGAGACGAGCACCCAGCGTCGGTACAGGCGCGTCTCACCGGGTTCCATGTCGAGCATCTCGCCGTAGTGGATGCCCATCACCTCGCCGGTGACCGCCGCGTCGACGAGACCGGACTCCGGCGCGATCAGCATCCAGAGGTTGTCGTGGCGCCCGAAGACGAACTCGACCTGTTCGCCGACGTAGCTGCCGGAAACCCAGCCGCGGCCAGGCACGAACGGGGTCATCGCGCCCCAAAGCACGATGTCCGACGGCGTCACGTTGCGGGCGGCCGTGTCGGCGCTGGTGTTCGTCAGCGAAGTGGTCACCTGCACACCGGGCATGTCGCGGAACATCAGGTATTCGGTCTGGATGCGCAGCGAGGGCTGGGCGGTGTCGAAGCCCTCGACGACGACGACGGCGGTGCCGTTGGCCTCCTGCCGATAGTCGAGCGAATCCACTTCGATGCGGATGCCGCTGATGCCGGCCACGGACGGGGCGAACTTGTTGAGCCCCTCGGAGGCGCGCGGAGTGGTCATCGCGTCGACAAGCCCGCCGCGGGAGAGCAGCAGGATGCCGTCCTTGTCGCGTCGCGGGGCGTCGGGCTGCGCGGAGCCGAAGACGAAGCGCGCCAGATCGTTCTCGAGCACGATGTCGCCGGTGCCGCCGCGCACGTAGTAGGCCTCGCCGGTATTCTCCAGCGTCTCGTTGGCATAGACCCGGGCGGGGGCGTACTCGGGGGCGTCGGCTTGGCCGGGCAACTGGACCGTCCGTTCCTGGACGGGAGACATCTGGACGGTGGTCTGGGCTTCGGCGAAACCGACCAAGGTCGAGAAGGCGGCGGCCCAGACGAACAGGAGCCTGCGGCCACGCATCAGGCGGTCGAGGCAGTTGGAAATCGAATCGGACATGGGGGGTGGGGGCATCCTTGGAAGACGATTGGGAGTCCGCCCGATTCAGACCCACGCCGCATGGCGCGGGTTTGGCAAAGGCGGGGTATGTGATTGACCCACAAGGCCTTGCGGCCTTGCCGGGAAGCTGGTCAGTCTAGGGACAGCATCGGCGCCGCCGCAAGGCGGAATCCGTGACGCCCCCGACGCCCCGAGGCCCCCCCATGGCGCTGCGCGCCCCCGACTCCCCCACCGTCTCCAAGGAAGCCCGCCGCATCCAGTCGATGTTTGGCGCTATTGCGCCTGTCTACGATCCGCTCAATCATCTCCTGAGCCTGAACATCGATCAAGCCTGGCGGCGCTTCGCCGTGCGCGCCTCCCTGCGGCCAACCGACCGGCGGGTGCTCGATGTCGCCTGCGGCACGGGCGACCTGACCGCCCAGTTGCAGCGGGCTGCCTCGCCGGGGACCCAAGTGGTCGGCGTGGACTTCTGCGAGCCGATGCTGCGACGGGCCGCCCGCAAGCAGCCGCTCCCCTTCCTGCTGGCCGACGGCCTGCGCCTGCCGTTTGCGGATCGGTCGTTCGACCTCCTGACCATCGGCTTCGGCCTGCGCAACATGGAGTCGTTCGAGGCCGGCCTGCGCGAGATGCGCCGCGTCCTGCGTCCCGGCGGGCGGCTGGCCATCCTGGAGTTCACCACGCCCAGCAATCCCATCATCCGTGCCGTGTACCTGCTGTATTTCCGGCGCCTGCTGCCGGCGATCGGCAATCTGGTCTCGCGCTCGGAAGCCTACGGCTATCTCAGCCGATCCGTGCTCGAGTGGCCTTCGCCCCGCGAACTGGCACGCATCCTGAAACGCTGCGGCTACCGGCGCGTGCGCCATGCCGAACTCAGCCTCGGCATCGCCGTGCTGCACATCGCCGAACGCGCCCCGCGCTGAGGAGATCCCCATGGAATCGCACCGCGTCGTCGTCGGTTTGGCCGGAGCCTCGGGCACGGCCTACGGCATCCGCCTGATCGAACGCCTTGTGGCGCTGGACCATGAGGTGCAGCTGCTGGTGAGCGCGAGCACCTGGAAGGTGATGCAGGCAGAGTTGGGCCTGCGCGGGCTCGGTCCGTCCAGTCCGTTGACGGACTGGATTCCCGGCGACGCGACTCGGCTGGCGCGTCAGGTGCACACCTACAACATCCGCGACATCGCTGCGCCGATGGCCTCCGGCACATTCCGGGCGCGGGGCATGATCGTCATGCCGGCCTCGATGAAGACGGTGGCGGCGATCGCGCACGGTTACTCCGACAACTTGCTGACGCGCTGCGCGGATTGCTTCCTGAAGGAGCGGCGCCCGCTGGTGGTCGTCCCGCGGGAGACACCGCTGTCCACGATTCACCTGCGCAACCTGCTCACGCTGGCCGAGGCCGGAGCCCATGTCGTGCCCGCCATGCCGGGGTTCTACCACAAGCCCGAGACGATCGACGACCTGGTGGACTTCATGGTGATGAAGGTCCTGGAGCTACTCGACATCGAGCACCAGTACGAGATGGCCTGGAAGGGCCTTCGCCCCGAAGAAGACTGATGCGGCCGCGGGCATGCCCCGGTGCAGCACGGCACCATGGGTTGCACGTCTACTCCGGGTCGCTCTCGTCGGCGGGCGGGATGAGACGCAGGCGGCGGATGCGATGGTTGTCGATCGCGGCGACCTGGATGCGCCAGCCGCGTTCCTCGATGGTTTCGCCGCGGCGCGGCACGCGCCCCAGTCGCGCGTAGACATAGCCGGCGATGGTATCGACGTGGCGCTTGGGCAACTCGAGGCCGAGTTGCTCCTTGAGGTCGTCGAGATCGACGGAGGGGTTGACGAGGAACGTTCCGCGCGAGGGCACGATCATCGGGCGGGGACGTTCGTACTCGTCACCGACGTCGCCGACGATCTCCTCCAGGATGTCCTCGCGGGAGAGCCAACCGGAGGTGCCGCCGAACTCGTCGAAGACGATGGCGACCTGCTGGCGCGTGGCGATCATCTCCTGCAGGACGCCATCGACGCGGGCGACCTCGGGAACAAAGAGCGCGGGCGTGACGAGCTCGCGCAGGTCGCGCGGCGGCTCGTCGAGTTCCAGCAGGTCGTAGACGTTGATGTAGCCGATCAGGTTCGTGATGTGGTCGGCGTAGCAGGGAATGCGGGTGAAGCCCGTTCGACGGCAGAGGTCGAGGAAGCGCTTGGGCGTGACGTCGCGCAAGCGGATCGCCGTGACGCGGTTGATGGGGCGCATGATCTCGCGCACGATGGTGCGATCGAGGCGCTGGATCGCGCGGATCATCTGCTCCTCGGTGCGGTCGGCGCCGGCGGTTGGGGGGGTCTGGAGCACGGTCGCCTCCGGGCCCTCGTCCTCGCCGGCCAGGCGCACCTCGATGCGACCGTCGCGCTCGACCAGTTGCGCCTCGGGTCGCGCCAGCCCGAACCGGCCGGCAAGCGCGTCGGCCAGTCCGAAGATGCGGTCCCAGATCGTCGCCCCCAGCAGCAGCAAGGCGGGCGGATGCACGTCCGCATCGCGCAACCAGTCCGGCACCAGCACCGGAGTGCTGGCCGCGACGCGCCGGTTTGCGCTCCATGCCGAGCCGACCGCCACCGGCAGCAGGATTCCCAGCAGCGCAAGGAAACCGAGAAGATCGACGAGCGTGGAATCCGGGCCGCGGCCGGGCAGGACAAGGCGCACCAGCGTCAACATGCCGGGCAGAAGCAGGGCCAGCGCCGTCAGGCGCGCGAGCCGCGCGGCAGCCAATGCCAGACGCGTGCGCTGCACAACGGTCGTCGTCTCGGCGGATTCGAGGCGTGCCTCGTCGCCGCCGGCGGGACGCAGCAATCGCCCGGCCGCACGCAGAACGCGCGCTTCCGTGTGCTCGCCCCAGACCTGCAACGCCAGACCCGCCGCGAGCGACAGGCCGGCGTATGCCGCCAATGCGCTCATGGCGAATCCTCCGTTTCCTCGTCGTGCGTCTCCACCTCGCGGGCATCGGCGCGCCGGCGGAACTCAATCTCGACGATGCGGTTGCCGTCCAGCTCGCGCACCTCGAACTCGCCGCCCGTCGCCACCCACGTGTCCCCCACCGCAGGCAGGCGACCGAAGCGATACATCAGGTAGCCGCCGATCGTGCGCGCCACCGACTCGTCGAGGTCGAGGTCCAGCTCCTCGTTGACTTCCCACACCTCGACGCGGCCGGAGAGGCGCGCCACGTCCTCGCCCTCCAGCTCGACCCACAACTCATCGTCCTCGAACTCGTCCTCGATGTGCTCGCCGATGACGCGCTCGAACAGATCGTGCATGGTGACGATGCCGGCGGTGCCGCCGTACTCGTCGAGGACGACGGCCAGGTTCGCAGGCGTGTGACGAATGCGGCGCAGCAACTCGGGCAGGCGCATGTCGTGCGGGACGAAGAGCGGCTTGCGCATGAGCGTCAGCGGTTCGGCGGGCCGGTTGAGCAGCACCTCCTTGGCCAGCAGGACGCCAACGATGTTGTCCAGCGTCCCTTCGTAGACGAGTTGGCGACTGTACTCGGCCTCGACGAGGTGGCGCATCAGCTTGTCGGTCGGCGTGTTGGCGGGCAGGCCCTCGATGTCGGTGCGCGGTGTCATGATGTCGAGGGCGGTGGCCTCGGCGAACTCGCGCACGGCGTCGATCATCTCGGCGGCGTCCTCGACCACCAACCGGTCCACTCCGCGCAAGTAGGGCAGCAGACGCAGCTCGCGGTCGCGCTCCAGGCGATAGCTGCCCACCGGCGTCTCCGGCCCGCGGCCAAGCAACCGCAGCCCGGCCCGCACAAGCGGGAAGAGCGGCGCCAGTAGCCCGCGCAACGGCGCGTCCAGCCAACGGCGCAACCCCGCGCCGTGCCGCCAGCCGCAACCCGTCGCCACGATGCCGACCAAGGCGCCCTGCGTGCCGACGCCCAGCACACCGCCCAACAGCCCGCCCAGAATCGGGGTCCCCGGAAACAGGCGCATGAAGCACTCGACCAACAGCAGCCCCAGCGCCAGATTCGCCGCCAACGCGGCCGACCGGGTCGCCTGGTGGTAGATGCGCTCGCCGGCGCCGGGGGGGTCTTCGTCCCGGCTCCGGCCCGTGCTCTCGGCCGTCACGGCGTGCGCCGCGCGCATCATGCTCAGGACAAACGCCAACACGGCAAAGGCAAGCAGCAGGGCGAGCGACACACCGCCCACGGGCGCGACCGGCGCAGGGGCCTGCGCCGACGCCACCCCCGCCAGGGCGGTCAGCGGAACCACGACGAGGCTCGGTGCGAAGGGCCTACTTGGGGGTTCTGCGTCCAAAGGGGGCGGTACCGGTGTGCTGGCTGGGAATCTGCGGGCTCGAATCGTGTGGACGATGGATTACGAAGCGTGCTCCCAACCCGTCAAGGGGGAAGCGCCAGCCGCGCCGCGATGCGCTGAAATCAAAAGACTTGCGAACGGGCGCGCGCGATTCCGGCCGCCGGGGAGTTTCCCGTTGACCGGCCAGCCGGCTGCGGCATTACTTGCCGCCCGTTCCGGGAACCGCGGAGAGGTGACCGAGTGGTTGAAGGTGCACGCCTGGAACGCGTGTGTAGGGGAAACTCTACCGCGGGTTCGAATCCCGCCCTCTCCGCCATCTTTTTTCTCCCCCCAAGAGCCGACGCGCCTGGCAGGCCAACGGCGGCGCGTGTCGCACGCGAAGCCGCAAAGCCGCGAAGGTCTCGCTCTAAGGAAACCGGCCATGAAGTTGGACTGGCCGAGAAGGTCAGGCCGGCGCGATTGCAGGACAGGATGCGATCCCGTCACCTAGCCCAACTTCCGCAGTTTTGCGCGTCTGTTGCTTGGCATGGCTCGACTTACGTCGTTCAGGGGGTCGGAGTCGCCACTACATTTTGGAAGCGTCTTGGTCGGTTGGGCAGGCGCAGGCGCAGGGCGTGCAGGAGCACCCGGGTGCTCTCCTCCGGCGTTCCCACCAGACGCAAGCGGATCTCGGTCTGCTCGCGGGCCGTCAGGACGATGTCGAGCGAGCGGACCTCTTTGAGTTCGGCCAGCAGTTTGTCCGGCGCCGTGCCCAGGCCCGACTCGCGCATCCACAGCGACAGCGTGCGCCGCATGGCCAGGGCCAGGAAGCAGGTCAGGATGTGCGCGTCGACTCGGTCGGTTCGCTGGTGGTGGAGCGGGCGCAGGCCCAGCGGGCTCTTGAGCGCGCGGAAGGCGGCCTCGGCTTCCGTCAGGCCGATGTAGGTGCGCCAGAGTTCCTCGGGCGCTTTGTCGATCAGGTTCGTGCGCAGAAGGTAGCAGCCGTTTTGCAGCGCTGTCCAGTCGGCCGCGTCCTTGTTTTCCCCCAGGTCCATGAAAAGGCGCGTGCGGCCGGGCTTGTCGGGGTCGTCGCCCTCCGTGATCGTCGCCGTGTAGAGGCGGCTGGCGCGCTGGTGTTTCTCGAGCAGGCGGCCGATGCGCCGCTCGGCCTTGCGCGGTCGCGCTGACGGCCCAGGTCGATCTGCTCCTTGAGCTTGAGCAGGCCGGCGTGCAGTCGCCCGGCCGCCTTGTCGATGATGGCGCGGTCCTTGTCGATGCGCGCCCGCGAGCGGCACAGCAGGTAGCTCTCGCGGCCTCCGGGGTCGTCGTTGCCTTCGCTGTCGGCGCCCGGCGGCAGCGTCACCAGTCGCGCCTCGACGCCCGGCGCGACCTGCGACCAATCGCGCGTGTCGTGCAGTTCGCGCTCGCACTTGCGCAGTGCCGAGCGCGGCGTACCGACAATGTAGAGTGCGCCGCGGCGCCGCAGCTCGGCCAGATTGTCCTCCGAGACGAAGCCGCGATCGAGCACCCATGTGCGGCGCGACCGGCCGTAGCGCTCCTCCATCAGATCGAACATCTCCGACAGCGTCGTGGCGTCGTTGCGATTGCCGTCGAAGACCTCGTAGGCCAGCGGCAACTGCTCGGGCGTGACAACCAGCCCGATCGTCACCTGCTCGCAGTCGGGCCGCGAGTCGCGCGAGTAGCCACGCTTGGCCTTCGCGTTGCCCTCGGCCTGGCCCTCGAAGTAGGTGGACGTGATATCGTAGAGCAGCACGTCGAACGTGGCACCGAACAGTTCGCCGTAGACCGTGCGCAAGTGCGAGAACAGGGCCGGGCGAAGCGGCAGCATCGCATCGAGCGCCCGGTACAGACGGTCGTCGTTCACCTTCTCGGCGGCAAGCGGCAGCAGATCGTCGAGCGCCGTCTTGGCGAAGAACGACTCGGCGATGGCCAGATCGCTCGACGGCTCGCACAGCCGCGCCACCGCGTGCAGTGCCGCCATCGTCGCCCACGGCACCTGCTCGCGGCCGGGCTCGATACTGCCCGCGAAGAACTCGTCCAGACGCAGGCGCCTCCACAACGCCAGCGCCAGATAGACATCGCCGAAACGCCGCAACCGCTCCACGCGCACACGCGACAGATCGACGCTCGCCCACTCGGGCGGCTCGACGGGCGGCGGCGCGAACAGGTCCGATTGCCGCGCCGTTGCGGCGCGCCGGCCCGAGAGTTCCTCGGCAATCTGCTCCCAATCCACTCGCTCCTCCTCGTCCAGCCCCGGCGCCTTGCCCAGCGTGGCGATCGTGCGCTGCCGCGGCCCGCGCCCCGTGCGCACGGACTCGACGATCGCCCACGAATCGTAGAATTGACCATTCTTCCTGCGACGCGAACGCTTGAGATAAGCCACGGCAGCACCCTGGACGAAGTCGCCTTCGCCCCATCCTGTCGCACAACCGCCCCCCGGTCCGCAAGGGGGTGGTCGCCACTACAAGGGGTCTGCGGATTCCAACCCGCGCCACTCAACGAACGGCGGAGGTCAAGAACCGCCCCGGGAGTCGGAATCGGCCGGAAACTGCGGAGGTTGGGCTAGCCATCATAGACCTTCACTGAAGCGACTTTCCCATGCTCATCGAAGTCCACCTGAATGTGGACGGGGATTCTTGGGATGACGTTCCACAACATGCTGTCAACTGGCTCGATGGAGTAGATAACTGCCTCATCAGTCTCTCTTCTCCTGTCATACAGCGACACCAATTCATCCACTTCAATTCTCGACAAACCCAACTCGACCAGATTCGCTTGCGACGTGAATTTGACCATATTGGTTCCATACCCGGCAGCGTAGCCGCGCCTCGCGAACACCAAGCCAATACAAGCCAGCGCCATCACGGCGCCCAGAACCAATACCTTGGATGTCCTGCCTCTTGATGCCATTTCTATCAAGCCGGATGCTTCACGGCATATAGCGCCTTGCACCCATCTCCTGACAGCATTCGATCCCGAACACCATTGTCGTCCGACCGTCTACAGTTCATGTCGGTGGCTCCTGCCCTGACGGGATCGCGTGCTTTGAAGCATCTTCCGCACTTCTGACCAAACGGCGACAACAGCACATCCTGCGCTTCTTCGCGCTTCTTGCGGCAACCAAACCCCAACCGCCGTCCTTCGCGGCTTGGCGGCTTTGCGCGAGCCCAATAGCAGGCTGGGAGAATCCGCAGCCGCCAAAAGGAACGACTGACATCGGCCTGCGATGACGAAAGTCAACGGGACGCGAGGGCATGCCGTCTCGCTTATGATCGAGGTGCCGATGATGGGCTCGGCCGACCCGCCGATCTTCAGGAGCCGCTGCGGGGGGTGAAGTCGTCGATGTCGATGCCGTGGCGTTTGAGGTACTTGTAGAGCGTGGCGCGGCCCATTCCGAGGCCGCGGGCGGCTTCGGAGACGTTGCCCTCGCAGAAGCTGAGCGCGTAGAGGATCTCCTGGCGCTCGACCTCTTCGAGGCGGCGGACTGGGCGGCGTTCGCCGATGGAGGGAGGCTGGGTGGGCAGCGGGGCCGTGAAGGGGCTTTCGAGGCGCGAGCCGAAGTAGGCGCGCACGCTGGGCTCGTCGATCATGCTGCCGTCGGTGAAGAGCGTGATCGCCTGGGCAAAGTTCTTCAATTCGCGGATGTTGCCGGGCCAGTGGTGGGCGTGCAGCAGGCTGCGGGCGCCGGGGCTGAGGCGCGGGTTCTCCAGCCCCTCCTGGCGCAGGAAGTGCGCGAGCAGAATGTCGAGGTCCTCCATGCGCTGGCGCAGGGTGGGGAGCTGGATCGGGAAGACGGCGATGCGGTAGAACAGGTCCTCCCGGAACCGCCCGGCCCGGACCTCTTCGACCAGGTCGCGGTTCGTGGCGCTGATGAGGCGGAAGTCGGAGGGGATGGCCTCCTTGCCGCCGACTGGGACGATGCGTTTCTCCTGCAGGGCGCGCAGCAACTTGGGCTGGATTTCGAGGGGCAGCTCTCCGATTTCGTCCAGGAAGAGGGTGCCGCCGGAGGCATGGCGAATCTTGCCGATGCGGGCGTTGGTGGCGCCGGTGAAGGCGCCCTTCTCGTGGCCGAAGAGTTCGCTCTCAACGAGGTTGGGCGGCAGGGCGGCGCAGTTGAGTTCGACGAAGTTGCCGCGGGCGCGGGCGCTGAGCTGGTGGATGGCGCGGGCGCACAGTTCCTTGCCGGTGCCGCTTTCGCCGCAGATCAGGACGGCAAGGTCGCGGCCGGCGACCTTCTCGACCAGCCGCAGGACGGCGCGCATGGCGTCGCAGTTCGTGACGATCTCGGGGAAGATGGAATCCTGGATGGAGCGCTTGAGTTCGTGCTCGAGGTCCTCGGCGCGGCGGCGCTGGTGGCGCAGTTCGGCGAGCTTGCCGATGGTCAGGGTCAGGGCCGTCGGGGCGATGGGCTTGGAGAGGAAGGTGTCGGCGCCGCAGGCAATGGCTTGGCGGGCGAGCGACTCGGTATCCTCGCCCGAGACCATGACGACGTCGATGGAGGGGAGGCGCTGGCGCAGGTTCCGGACGAATTCGAGACCGTCATCGAGGCCGATGTAGACATCGACGATGGCGATGTCGGGCAGGTCGTCGCCGAGCAAACGTTCGGCTTCGGCGATGGACAGGGCGGTGCGGACGCGGCAGCCCTCGCGCTCGAGCAGGCGGGAATAGGTGAGCGCGATGGTGGGCTCGTCGTCCAAGACGAGCACGGTCAGGCCGGCAAGTGCGGTGGCGGCGGGACGGTGGGGGCTCGTCATGAGGCGGGCGGGAGCACTCCGGTCAGGGTGAGTCTTGATTGGAGTCTCTGAAAGGGACGGAAGGCGGGCAAGCCAGAAGCGCGGCGAATGGGGTTGAGCCTCGGGGGCAGTCCGGTGCAGGGTGGTGGGCCACGGTTGAAGGGGATGAGGAGTCGCCTGGGGTTTGGGCTGATGGGTGCAGCAGGAATGAGACAGATGCGCAACGGGGCTGGAGCTTGGCGCGTATTGCTGGCCGCGGTGGCGGTTCTGTCGGCGCTTGCGATGGGCTCGTGCGGCAAGCCCAAGGCGAGCCGGCCCTCGGCCGATGGCCGCGTCCACCTGGTCTACTGGGACAAGTGGGCCGGGGACGAGCAGGCGGCGATGGAGCGCGTCATTGAGCGGTTCAACAATTCGCAGGACCGCATCGTCGTCGAGTACTTTCAGGTGACCGACATCCGGACGAAGCTGCTGCTGGCCACAATGGGCCAGACGCCGCCGGACGTGGCCGGGGTGTTCGCCGAGACGATCCTGCGCTACGCGGACCGGGATGCGCTGCTGCCGCTGAACCGGTACATGGGACGGGACGGCGTGGACCCGGAGGACTATCTGCCGGCCGTGATCAAGTTGTGCGAGTATCAGGGCTTCTATTGGGGGCTGCCTTCGACGCCCGCATCGCTGGCGCTGCACTACAACAAGCGCCTGTTCCGCGAGGCGGGGCTGGATCCGGAGCGCCCGCCTCGGACGATCGCCGAACTGGACGAGTACAGCCGGGCGCTGACCCGCGTGGATGCCAACGGGCACCTGACGCAACTGGGCTTCGCGCCGGTCGAGCCGCCGTGGTTCAAGGCCTGGTGGATCTGGTGGTTCGGGGGCGAGCACTGGGACGGCAAGGAGCGGATCACGCTGACGACGAAGCCGTGTCTGGAGGCGCTGCGCTGGATTCGGTCGATCGCCGAGACGCACGGCACGGAGGATTTGCAGTGGTTTCTGGCGGGTGGCGGACAGTTTCGCTCGGCCCAGAACCTGTTCCTCGCCGAGAAGATCGCCATGCAGTTGCAGGGCGTTTGGATGGCGACCTTCATCGAGCGCTACAACCCCGGCATGGAGTGGGGCGTGGCGCCGTTCCCGGCCGTGTCCGAGGATTTGGCCGACGTGACGTTCGTGGACGCGGACATCCTGGTGATCCCGCGCGGGGCGCGCCACCCGGACGAGGCATGGGAGTTCATCCGCTTCGTGCAGCAGCAGGAGAACATGGAGTTGCTGTGCCTGGGCCAACGCAAGTTCTCGCCGCTTCGCGAGGTGAGCGAGGCGTTCTACGAGCAGCATCCGAATCCGCACATCCACCTGTTTCACCGATTGGCGGAGTCCAAGAATGCACATGCCGTGCCGCGCATCCCGCTGGTGGAGATGTTGCGGGACGAGATGGCAGTGGCGGTTGACAAGGTGTGGCTGCGCAAGGACACGCCGGACAACGCCCTGCAACAGGCGCAGGAGCATTTGCAGACGGAGTTGGACCGGAGGCGTCGCCAGTGGGAACGTGTGCGCGAAGAGCGCATCGAGGAGTGGTCCCGCCAATGACCCGGACGGAAGCGCGGCGACTGTGCACGGGGCTGGCGTTCGTCTCGCCCTGGATCGTGGGCTTCACGGTGTTCCTGGCCATTCCGGCCGGAATGTCGTTCTACTACAGCTTGTGCGATTACTCGGTGCTCGGGTCGCCGGTCTACATCGGGCTGGGGAATTATGTGGACCTGGCGACGGACCGTATCTTCCTGAAGTCGCTGTGGAACACCCTGCTGTTCGGGGCAGTGCTGCTGCCGGCCTCGACGTTTTCGGCGCTCGGATTGGCGATGCTGGTGCAGGCGCTGCCGCGGGGGCGGGGCTTCTTCCGCACGATCTTCTTCCTGCCGTCGGTCGTGCCGCTGGTGGCGCTCGGCGTGTTGTGGAACTGGATCTTCAACGGCCAGTTCGGGATCGTGAACCATGTGTTCGATCTGCTGCTCGACGCGACGGGGCTGGCGGCTCTGGGCGTGACGGGGACGCCGAACTGGATGGGCGACCCGCGCGTGGCGAAGATGGCGCTGGTGCTTGCGCTGCTGTGGGGGGTGGGCCAGCCGATGGTGATCTATCTGGCGGGCCTGACGGACATCCCGCGGTCGTATTACGAGGTGGCGATCGTCGACGGGGCGAACTGGTGGCAGCAGACGAGGAACATCACGATCCCGTTGCTGTCGCCGGTGATCTACTTCAACGTGATCATGGCATGCGT
>JAHCAW010000028.1 GCA_019634695.1 Candidatus Sumerlaeia bacterium | reverse complement strand
CCGCCGACCCGAGCACGGCGGCGACCACGATCGACGATGTGGCGTTCGAGGTCTTCCCGGTGGTGGACCCCGAGACGGGGCTGCTGCACGGGGATCTGATCCGTAGCGACGTGATCGAAGCCTACAACCGGGAACTGGCGCGGCGCGATGCGGTCTCGACGGCAGTGGACGCCATCGGCGCGGCCGACCGCATCGACATGGTGGACATCGGGGACGGGCAGGTGATTCTGGAGTACGAGGCCCCGCGGCACTGGGACGGCAAGACGCTGGCGGAGTTGAATCTTCGCCAGAAGGCCGGCGCGCAGGTGCTGCTGATCAAGCGCGGTCGGGAGCAGGTCTTCCCCGGCCCCCAGACTGCGCTTCAGACTGGGGACCGCGTGGTGCTGACGGGCCAGGGCAAGAGGCTCGAGAAGGACCTCGCGCGCTGTTGATCCCGCGCCACCATCACCTCACGACCGGCATCTTTCCCGCTCTGAGGCGGGCGAAGTAATCGTCCGTCTTCTTCTTCACGAGCGGGGCGAGCAGGATCATGCCCAGAATGTTCGGGAAGGCCATCGACAGCAGGAGCGCGTCGGACAGGTCGATGATCGGCCCAAGGTTCGCCACCGCGCCGACGAAAACGCAGAAGACGAAGAAGAGTCGGTACAGGATGACCGAGCGCAGGCCGATGCCGCCCCAGTGGTCGAACAGGTAGATCCATCCGCGCTCGCCGTAGTAACACCACGAGATCATCGTCGAGTAGGCGAACAGGACGACGGCGGCGGCCAGAATGTAGGGGAACCAGGAGACGACCTGGCCGAAGGCGACGGCGGTGAGCACCGCGCCCTCCGGGGCATGGTGTGCGGTTGCCATGATGGCGGCCTTCTCGGCGCCATGGATGTCGTAGACGCCTGTTACGATGACCACGATGGCGGTCATCATGCAGATGACGATGGTATCGATGAAGGGTTCGAGAAGACCGACGATGCCCTCGCGAACCGGTTCGTTCGTGCGGGCGGCCGAGTGGGCGATGGCTGCCGAGCCAATGCCGGCCTCGTTCGAGAAGGCGGCGCGACGAACACCCATGACCAGCACGCCGATGAAGCCGCCATACAGCGCGTCGGCGGCGAATGCCTCGCGTACAATCAGCGCGAGCGCGCCGGGCACCTTGTCGGCATGGCTGAGGATGACGACGAGGCAGCCGAGGATGTAGACACCGGCCATCAGGGGAACGATGCGCGAGGTCGCCGCGCCGATGCGCTTGATGCCGCCGATGATCACCGCACCGACCAGCAGCGCCGCGATGACGCCGTAGATGGCGCTCGCGTGCTGGTACTTCAGGTCGAAGACGTACTCGACGATCGCGTAGGACTGGTTGGCCTGGAAGAGGTTTCCGCCACCGACGGCGGCGCCCATCACCATGATGGCCGCGGCAATGGCGAGCACCTTGCCCAGCGGCTTGAAGAAACCGCCACGCTCGGCAAGGCCCCGGTCCAGGTAGTACATCGGGCCGCCGGAGATCGTGCCGTCGGCGTTCACCTGTCGGTACATCTGGCCGAGCGTGCAGCAACTGAACTTCGAGGCCATGCCGAAGAAGGCCGTCACAAGCATCCAGAAGACGGCGCCCGGCCCGCCGAGGCTGACGGCGATGGCAACGCCGGCGATGTTGCCCAAGCCGACAGTCGCCGACAGCGCGCTGGTCAGGGCCCGGAAGTGCGAGACCTCGCCCTCGTCCTCGGCCTTGTCGAACCGGCCGCGCACGACATCGATACTGTGGCGGAAACCGCGGATGTTGACGAAGCGGTAGTAGATCGTGAAGAAGATGCCACCAAAGAGCAGGACGACGATGAGCAGCGGCAGCGCCTGGGTGGCGGTCTTGGGGTTGCCGGATTCGTCCAGCACGGGCAGGCGGCTGTCACGGTCGATCACCGTGCTGCGGAAGGACCCGCCCGAGACGTCGAAGAACAAGACGCCGAAGATGGCGTTGCTGGCGCCTTCGACCCAACGGTTGACGACGGTCTGGATTCGGGTCTCCCCCGCCGGGGCCGGGGCCTGTTGGTCAGCGGTCTGCTGGAGGGCGACGGCGACGTCGTCGACGATCTCGGGAGCAGAGTCGGCCGGCACGCGCGCGAACAGGGCGAGCACAAGGGCCAACGCGAGTGCGGCGGCCAGAAAGGATGTGCGCGAAGTCCGTGACAGGTCCGGATGGGGCAGGCAGGCGGAGCGACAGGAATGGGGGGACCGGAAATGCTTCATCGGGTGGGCGAACCTCCTAGGGTCAGTCACGGATGACCAGAACGGGGCAGTGGGCATGGCGAACGACGCGTTCGGCGACGGAGCCGATCAACAGATGGGCCGCGCCGGTGCGACCATGCGAATGGATTACAATCAGGTCGGCGGCGCGCTGCTCGGCATAGCGGGCAATTTGGTTGCCCGGATTGCCGAACAGGATGTGGATCACGATGCCGTTGTACTTTGGGTCGGCGAGCCGCGTCCGGATGGCTTCCTCGGCGTGGATGCGGCGACTGGTGTCGTCGATCTCGCCCCAGACGACCCCGGGTTCCATGGGGCTCATCTCGCGCAGGACGTGGATGACGTGCAGGTGCGAGGCGTCCTCGACGAAGTCCAGGGCCACATCCAGGGCCATCAGGGAGAAATCCGAAAGGTCGATCGGGACGACGACCATCTTCTTGGGAAACCAGGCCATGGCAACTCCTCCTCACCGGGATGCCGGGAAGACCGGCGTGCTGGGACAATCCCGCAAGACTCCAGATTGGGGGAACCAAGCCACCCCCGTCCGGGAGCGTCAAGCCTTTCGAGTTTGCCGGCCCCGGCGTCCGACTTGACGCCCTGAGGCCAAGCAACGGACCCTGCGTCGGGTTGAGGAAGTCCCCCGCGGAGAGGTCCCCATGCACCAGCACATCGAGGGCATTGCCAACCGTCTGATGAGTCAGCTCAAGGGCAGCGGGGCCGACGCCCTGGGCTCGTTCGTAACCAGTCGCCAGTTGGAGGTCGCCGGTGCCCCGGCGGTGCCCGACCGGCTGGCGCCCCTGATCGACCACACCCTGCTCAAGCCCGAGGCGACGGCCGAGCAGGTTCGCGCCCTGTGCGCCGAGGCCCGCGAGCATGGCTTCGCCTCGGTGTGTGTGAATCCCGGATTCGTGCCGCTCTGCCACGAACTGCTGGCCGATGCGGTGCCGAAGGTCTGCACCGTGGTCGGCTTCCCGCTCGGGGCGACATCGACGCGGTCCAAGGCTTTCGAGACGCAGGTTGCCGTGACGGAGGGCGCCCAGGAAATCGACATGGTGCTGGCGGTGGGGCGGCTGCGCGGCGGGGAATACGACACAGTACTGGAGGACATCGCCGCCGTGGTCGAGGCTGCCTCCGGCCGGCGGGTGAAGGTCATCATCGAGACCTCGTTGTTGACGACGGACCAGAAGATCGAGGCCTGCCTCTTGGCGGCGGCCGCGCATGCGCACTTTGTGAAGACGAGCACCGGGTTCAGCGGCGGCGGCGCGACGGTCGAAGACATCCGCCTTATGCGGGCCGTCGTCGGCGGAGGCATGGGGGTGAAGGCCAGCGGCGGCGTGCGCGACGCCGAGGCGGCCCGGGCACTGGTGGCCGTGGGCGCGACGCGGCTGGGCACCAGTTCGGGAGTGGCCATCGTCAAGGGCACCGCCGGAGGCAACGCGTACTAGGCCGATGACCGAATCCCTCCTGAGCCTGCTGGAGTCGTTTCCGCGGCAGCGCGTGCTGGTGATCGGCGACGCGATTCTGGATCACTATGTCGTCGGCAGCGTGCACCGGACTTCGCCGGAGGCGCCGGTGCCGGTGCTCCATGCCGAGCGGGACGAGTGGCTGGCCGGTGGTGCAGCCAACGTGGCACGCAACATCGCCATGCAGGGCGCCGAGGTGGTGTTCGTGTCGCTGTGCGGAACGGACGAGGCGGGCGATCGCCTGCTCGACATCCTTGGTCGCGAGGCCCGGATTCGCCGGGAGGTGGAGCGCCAGCCGGATCGCCCGACGCCGCTGAAGACGCGGTTCGTGGCCCAAGGGCAGCAGATTTTGCGGGTGGACCGTGAGCGGACGCTGGCCGCTCCGCCGCGGGTGGTGACGCGCCTGCTGGCGCGCGTCCGACGGGCCCTGTCCGGCGTCACGGGCGTGGTGCTGAGCGACTACGGCAAAGGGTTGCTGGTGCCCGAGCTGATCGCCGAGGTCGTGGCGCTGGCACACGCGCGCGGGCTCGAAGTGCTCGTGGACCCGAAGGGGACCGACTACCGGCGCTATCGCGGCGCCGACCTGATTACGCCCAACAAGAAGGAAGCAGAGCTCGCCAGCGACATCGCGATCGTCGACGAAGCGAGCCGGACCGCGGCGGCGCGGGCGATTCAGAAGCAGGTGGGCGGCAAGGCGGTTTGCATCACGTTGGGAGCGGGCGGCGTGGCGGTTCATCCGCGCAAGGGGCGGGTGACGCAGGTGTCGGCGCGGGCGCGCGAGGTGTTCGATGTGACCGGCGCGGGCGACACGTTTCTGGCCGTGATGGCGCTGGCACGCTTCGCGGGAGCGGACTTCGGGCAGGCCGCCGAGCTGGGCAACACGGCAGCGGGCATCGTTGTCGGGAGGTCGGGTGTTGCGGCGGTGGCGCGCGAGGAGTTGCAGCGCGAGTTGGAAGGCTATGCCGGCGTGCGCAAGTCTGTGGGCTGGGACGAGATGCTCGCCGTGCGGCGGTCTCTTGCGCGGTCGGGTCGGCGCGTGGTGCTGACGAATGGATGCTTCGACATCCTGAATGTCCACCATATCCGGCTGCTGGCCGAAGCGCGGGCCTTGGGCGATGTGCTCGTGGTGGCGCTGAACAGCGACGAGTCGGTGCGGCGCCTGAAAGGCTCGCCCCGGCCCTTGCTGACGGCGACCGAGCGGATTGAGTTGATCGGGTCGCTGCCCTACGTGGACTATCTGATTGTGTTCGATGAGGATACGCCTCGCAAACTCCTGGAACACTTGAAGCCGGACATTCTGGTCAAGGGTGCGAATCATGTCGAGGGCGCCGTGGGCCACGAGATCGTCGAGGCCTACGGGGGCGAGGTGCGAATGCTGGAGACGGGTCTGGGGCCCTCGACCGGCGACGTGATCCGGCGGGCCCTCGAGGCGGCGCCGACACGATCCAAGCGCGGGGGAAAGCCGTGAGTCGGGAAAGTCGTGGGCACTTTGTGGATTTCGTGCGCGTTCACGCCAGGGGCGGGGACGGCGGGCACGGTTGCATCTCCTTCCTGCGCCTGAAGGGGCAACCGTTCGCGGGCCCCGACGGCGGGGACGGCGGTCGCGGCGGATCGGTGATTCTGGAAGCGGACCCGGAGTTGGCCACGCTGATCGACCTGCGCTACCGCCACCATCTGCATGCCCCCAAGGGCGGCAACGGTGGGGGGAAGAATTGCTCGGGCCGTGGCGGCAAGGACATCGTCGTCCGCGTGCCGCTGGGCACCATCGCACTGGACGGCGACACCGGCGAGGAACTCGGCGACCTGACGGTGCCGGGTCAGCGACTTGTGGTGGCGCGCGGCGGCGACGGCGGCCGCGGCAACCAGCACTTCGCCACGCCAACGAACAAGACGCCCCGCAAGGCCGACGACGGCTGGCCCGGTGAGGAACGCAACCTGATCCTCGAACTCAAGGTGATCGCAGACGCCGGGCTGGTGGGCCTGCCGAACGCGGGCAAATCGACCCTGCTGACGGCGCTGACGGACGCCCACCCGCGCATCGCTCCCTATCCATTCACGACGTTGTCGCCGAATCTCGGCGTCTTCATTGCCGCGGATTACCAGCGCCGCATTACGCTGGCCGACATCCCGGGCCTTATCGAAGGCGCACACACCGGCGCCGGCCTCGGGCATCGCTTCCTGCGCCACATCGAGCGCACCCGGGCACTGGTGCACCTGGTGGCGCCGGAAGGGGGCGAGGACGAACATGGCAATCCCACGCTGGCCGATGGATCGCCCGAGACGCTGCTCTACGCCTTCGAGCTCGTCCGCGGCGAACTGGAGCAGTACAGTCCGGCGCTTCTGGAGAAGCCCTGCCTCGTATGCCTCAACAAGACGGACCTGCTGAATGAATCCGACGTCGCCACGCTGCAGGAACTCTTCCGCACGCGCCATGGCGTCGAACTGCTGCCCATCTCGGCGCAGAAGGGCCTCGGAATCGAGGAGTTGCGCCGCCGCATCGAGAAACTGGTTTGTCCTGTCGAGTCACCCGCGGAGGAGGAATCCCCATGAGTCGTCCGGTCGGTTTCTGCCTGTTGCTGGCAACCACCCTCTTGTTGGCCGGGTGCAGCTTCCAGATGTTCCCGAGCCTGAAGCTGCGCGAGCGCAACGCCGAGATGGCGTTCCTGGAGGCGGCCGCCCGACAGAATCCGGCCAACGACCACGCGTTGCTGATGTCCGGCAAGATTCACCTGAAGGCCGGTCGCAGCGGGGAGGCTCGGCAGGCCTTCCAGCGCGCCCTGAAGGCGAACCCGTCGCTGCTCGAGGCCGAGTACGGGATCGCACTGAGCTACGCCCACGAGGAGCGCTGGAGTCGCTCGCGTGGCCTGCTCGAGGATCTCACGAAACGACATCCCCAAGCGCCGGCCTGCTGGGAGGCGCTGGCCACCGTGGCGTTCGCGGCCGGTGACCTTGAGGCCGCCGAGACAGCCGGCCGCAAGGCCCTGGGTCTGGACCCCGAGTCCACCCAAGCCCTGATCGTCCTGGGCAATGTGGCCTATGTGCGCGGCAACTACGCCGAGGCGCTGGCGTACTGGCCGGAGGATTCACTGCCCGAGCGCGAACGCCCGATCCTGCGGCCCCTCATCGAGGACCTTGAAGCCTACCTCGGCGTCTACGGCGAGCGACCTTGACGGGCCAGCGCCCGCGCCACGACCATCGCGGTCGGAGAATGCCGCTGCCATGAGCGTGAATCTCGGCGCCTTCAACGCGGTCAACCTCGGCAAGCTGCTGCGCCGCTCGCTCGAGCCGGTCGCCTATCGCTTCGACTCCGCCTTCGTGAAGCCCAGCAACATCACGCTCTCGCTGACGAATCGCTGCAATCTGCGCTGCCCCACCTGCGCCTACTGGAAGACTCCCAACGAGGCCAAGGATACCGAACTGACGCTCGAGGAGATGGTGCGCCTTCTGGGCCAGTTGCGCGAGTGGCTCGGGCCTTTCATGCTCGGACTCACCGGCGGCGAGCCCTTTCTGCGTCCCGAAATCTTCGACCTCCTCGACGAGGCGGCCCGTCTGGGCATCTCGACCACGACGGTCAACAACGGCTCGCTCCTGCCCCCGCGGCGCATCGAGCGCCTGAAGCAGACGCCGATTCACCTCGTCAGCTTCTCTCTCAATCACCTCGATCCGGAACGCCACGACGAAACCCGGGGCGTGGCCGGCAGCGCCCAGAAGATCTTCGACGCCATCGACCAACTCAACTACCCCGGCCGCCAGTTCCGCATCACGCTCTCGACGCTGCTGATGGGCACGACGATCGACCACCTGCCCGACATGGTGCGCTGGGTGCGCGACAAGGAACTCGACGGAATCACCTTCCAGATCCTCTACTTCGAAAGCGGCAACGACGACTACGTGCCGGGCTGGTACAAGAGCAGTCCTTTCTGGGACGACGACGCCGACAAGATCAACCGCGGGATGGATACGCTGATCGGCCTGAAGCGCCAGGGCCTGCCCATCAGCAACAGCATCGCCCAGATGGAGGCCATGCGGGGCTACCTGCTCGATCCCGAGGGGCCGCAGACGGTGCCCTGCAAGGTGGGGGTGGCGAACATGGACATCGAACCCGACGGGGCGGTGCGCCTGTGTGACGTCATGGAGGCGGTGGGCAACGTGCGCGAGGCACACCCACGGGATATCTGGGAGTCGGCGCTGGCGGCCGAGCGGCGGCGCCAGATTCACGGCTGCGGAGCGGCCTGCAGGATCAAGACATGCAACTTCCGCCAGCCGGTCTTTTCGCTGGTGAAGGGGCAGTTGTTCCCTCCCTGAAGCATTCTCAGTCTTGGCACTCTTCCTGCTTCCTGAGCAGATTTGTCCAGATTTTCGGCACCTGATCTGGACGGTCTGCCCGGATTTCCATTGTGGGTCACACGGAAGTCTGCTCCGGTGCGGCGGAACAGGAAAAGCCCATGCGCGTCGCAGTGACAGGTTCCTCGGGTCTGATTGGCAGGGCGCTGGTTGGCGCCTTGCAGGGCGACGGACACGAGGTCGTCCGTCTGGTCCGCCGGCCTGCCGGCGGGGCGGGCGAGGTGTATTGGGACCCGGCCAAAGGTTTCCCGGACGGGCCGGGGGCGCTGGAAGGCTGCGAGGCGGTGGTGCATCTGGCAGGGGTGAACATTGCCGAGGGGCGCTGGACGGCAGCGCGCAAGCGCCGCATCCGCGAAAGCCGCGTTCAGGGCACAGGCACCTTGAGCCAAGCCCTGGCATGTCTGGAATCGCCGCCTTTGGTTCTTGTTTCCGGCTCGGGCATCGGGATCCATGGAGACTGCGGAGCGCAGTGGGTGGACGAGTCGTCGCCGATCGGCCGCGGTTTTCTGGCCGACGTCGGCCGCGACTGGGAAGCAGCAACCGCCCCCGCATCCAAGGCGGGCATCCGCGTGGTTCACCTGCGCACGGGCGTCGTGCTCAGCCGTGAAGGCGGGGCCTTGAAGAAGATGCTGCCGGCATTTCGGCTCGGACTCGGCGGCGTGCTGGGGTCGGGTCGGCAGTACATGAGTTGGATCGCGCTCAAAGACGAGGTCGCCGCGATTCGGCATTGCCTGACAACCGATTCGCTGGTGGGGCCGGTGAATGGCGTGACAGCCGAGCCGGTGACGAACCGCGATTTCACGCGGACGCTGGCGCGCGTGCTGCGCCGACCGGTGGGTCCGCCTGCTCCGGCCTTCGCGCTGCGCCTTGTGTTTGGTGAGCTGGCGGATGAAGCGCTGCTGGCGAGCACACGCGCACGACCGCGACGGCTGCTCGAGTCGGGATTTCAGTTTGCGCAGCCAACGCTGGAAGAGGCGCTGCGGGCCGCACTGGCCCCGCAGACACACCCCGGAGGCCGCCCGTGACGGAGCAGGCACTACAGGAAGAATCACCCGAGCAGGGAGTCTCGATCGGTGCCGTCGCGCGTGCCACGGGCATCGGCATCGAGACGCTGCGGATGTGGGAGCGGCGCTACGGCGCGCCCCAGTCCATTCGTCTCCCCTCAGGGCACCGGCGGTATCCGGAGACGGAAATCGAGCGATTGCGCCTTGCAGCCGAGGCAATGCGGCAGGGCTTCCGCGCACGCGAGGTTGCGGCGGCCAGCGCCGGGGCACTCCAGGCGATGGTCCTCGCGGGCCGGCGCCGCTATCGCCCCGGCGACGTCGCGTCGCCAAGCGATCAGCGGGAGGAACCGACGGAAATCGACGCATGGCTGGAGGCGACGCGGCAGTTCGATGACGAGGGTTTGACGTCGCAGCTTCGCCATGACTGGTCGCGACTGGGCCCGATGCGGTTCGTCGCCGAGCGCGTCGCGCCGTTTCTGGAGCGCGTCGGCCAGGACTGGCGCGAGGGCGAGCTGGCGATCAGCCACGAGCACTTCGCGTCCGAACGCGTCGGCGACTTCCTCGCCTCGCAGTGGCGGCGGTTGAATGAGAGCGGACGCACGCCGCCAGTGCTGGTGGCAAGCCTGCCGGGCGACCAGCACCGACTGGGCCTGCAGATGTGCTCGCTGATGGCAGCGTTGGGCGAGCGCAAGGTGCTCTACGTCGGTCCGCAGACTCCCCCACCGGAAATCGTGCGCATGACGACGGCCCACTCCCCGGCAGCAATCTGCCTGAGCGTTTCGATCACGCAGGATCGCGCCGAGGTCTCGCGCGCTCTGGGACAACTGCGTCTGGAGATACCGTCACACGTGCCGATCGTCGTCGGCGGCAGCGGCGCTCCCGGAGGACTCGACGGGGTGCTGTGCATGACGAACCTGAGCGAGTTTCACGACTGGATTCAGCGCCTCGAATAATCGGCGCAACGGACGGACAACATGGAAAACGCAGGGCTTTCGGTCGCCGTCATCGGCGGCGGTGTGTCGGGTATCGTCTCCGCATGGCTGTTGCAGCGTCGCCACCGCGTTACGCTCTTCGAGCGCAACGACTACGTGGGCGGGCACACAAACACCGTCACCATTCCTGACGGCCCCGATGCCGGGACGCCGGTGGACACGGGCTTCATCGTGCTCAACGATCGGACCTATCCGTTGCTGCATCGATTCCTCGCCAGCCTCGAGGTGCCGGTGCGCGACGCCGACATGTCGTTTGGATTCGCCTGCGAACTGACCGGACTTCAATATGCCGGCACGACGCTCAATGGCCTCTTCGCGCAGCGCCTCAACATTGTCAGCCCCCGCATGCACGGCATGATCGCGGATGTCGTGCGGTTCAACCGCCGCGCACGCGTGGATCTGGAATCCGGCATCGTCGTGGACCTGACCCTTGCGGAGTACCTGGCCCGCCTCCAAGTCGGCGACGCCTTCCGCGACTACTACCTGCTGCCCATGGGCGCCGCAATCTGGTCAACCAACGCCCATCGCATGCTCGAGTTCCCCGCCGAATCCTTCCTTCGCTTCTTCCTTAACCACGGGCTGCTGACGCTGACCGATCGCCCCCAGTGGCAAACCGTCGTCGGTGGCAGCCAGAGCTACGTCCGCGCATTTCTGAAGGCGTTCCAAGGTCAGGTGCGCACGGGCACGCGCCTGCACGCAGTTCGGCGGGAGGAGTCCGGAGTGACGCTGCTCCACGACGACGGACAGAGCGAACGTTTCGATCGCGTTGTGGTAGCGACGCATGCCGACGAGGCGTTGGCGCTGCTGGCCGACCCGTCGGACGACGAGCGCCGCCTGCTGGGCGCGTGGGAGTATGCCCGCAACCCCACCGTGCTGCACACGGACAACTCGTTTCTCCCCTCGAATCGTCGGGCGTGGGCCTCGTGGAACTACAGGCGCGAGGCGCAGGCCGGCTCGCACATCCCGCTGTCCGTGACGTACCACATGAACCGTCTTCAGGGCCTGAGCACGGCGCGTGAGTATTGCGTCACGCTCAACAGCCAGCGGGAGTTCGCCGAGGGCAGCGTCATCGCCTCGTTCCCGTACAAGCATCCCCAGTACACGTTCCGGTCGCTGGCGACCCAGGCCGAGCTTCCCCGCCTCAACGGTCAGCGGAACACCTTCTTTGCCGGATCCTACTTCGGCTACGGCTTCCATGAGGACGCCGTGCGCTCGGGCAACGAAGTCGGACGCCTGTTTGGTGAAGCCCTATGAACTCGGCCATCTACGTCGGAGAGGTGATGCACGCGCGGCTGGGCCCCGTGCGGCACGCCTTCAAGTATCCGGTCTACATCTTTGGGTTCGACCTGGACGAACTGCCTGACCTGGACCGTCGCATTCCGCTGTTCGGATATAATCGGAGAGCAGTGGTGTCGCTGCACGACGCGGACTACTTCCGCGGCGAGCGTGAATCCCTGCGCGAGCGCGCCATTCGGGCGCTCCGCGAGAAGGGGGTCGGCGGCGAGATCGGCCGCGTAATGCTCATCACGGCCGCGCGCACGCTGGGTTACGTCTTCAATCCTGTCAGTTTCTACTACTTCTTCCGCCCGGACGGCACGCTCGCCGGCAACCTCGCCGAGGTGAACAACACCTTCCATGAGCGTCACCTGTACGTGCTGACCGAACCGCGCGCCGCACGCGACGGGTTCCTTGCCCGCTACACCGTCCCGAAGGACTTCCACGTCTCGCCCTTCAATGACTTGCAGGGCGAGTACGACTTCCACTTCTCCGACATCCGGGACCACCTGGACATCCGCATCGACATCCTGCGCGACGGGAGCCCGGCGTTTCGCACCTGGATCAAGGGCACTCCCCAGCCCATGACGCCATCAGCCCTGGCGCGCACGTTGGCACGATTCCCCCTAAGGGCTTCCCTGACGATGCCGCGCATCCTGATCGAAGCGGCCAAACTCCACTACCGAAAGAAGCTCCCCGTGTACACCAAGCCCAATCCCGCGAGCGCGATGACCATCAAGGTCGCCCCCCCAAGTCCAATGCAGCGAGCGGGCCTCGCCTTTGTCACGCGGCTGTTCAGCGGCATTCGGCACGGGAAGCTGGTTCTGGAGCTGCCTGATCGCACGTGCCGAGAGTTCGGCAATCCTGCCGCCGCCGACGCCCAGATTCTGGCGGTACGAAACTACGACTTCTTTGCGCGCCTGATTCGCGAGGGCGACATTGGACTGGGCAGTTCCTACATCGCCGGCGACTGGGAGAGTCCGAACCTCGTCGGCCTGCTCGAGTTGTTCTGCGACAACTTCCACCTCGTCAGCGGGCGCAGCCTGCTTGCGCGCACGATGGGACGCCTTGCCACCGAGGCGCGGACATTCCTGCAGCGCAATACGCTCACGGGCAGCCGTCGCAACATCGCCGCGCACTATGACCTCGGCAACGACTTCTTCGGGGCCTTCCTTGACTCCACGATGATGTACTCCAGCGGTCTCTTCCTGAATCCGGAGGACACCCTGGAAGCTGCGCAACGGAACAAGATCGAGCGCCTGCTGGACCTGGCGGACATCCGCGAGGGGCACGAGGTGCTGGAGATCGGCTCCGGCTGGGGGACGTTCGCCATCGAGGCCGCCCGCAGCCGTGGGGCGCGCGTCACCACGTTGACGCTCTCGCGCGAGCAGCATCGCCATGTCGCGCAGCGCATTCAGGACGAGGGACTCGCTGACCGCGTGCAGGTCGTCCTGCAGGACTACCGCGAGACGACCGGACAGTTCGACCGAATCGTTTCCATCGAGATGCTCGAGGCCGTCGGCCATGAGAACCTCGGTAGCTACTTCGCGGCCTGTGACCGCGTCCTGAAGCCCGGCGGCCGCGTGGCCCTGCAGGTCATCACGGTGCCCGACCAGCGCTATGACTCCTATCGCCGGCACGGCGACTTCATCGAGCGCCATATCTTCCCCGGTTCCGTCTGCCCCTCGCTGACGGCGATGTCCAACGCCATGACCGAGTCCTCCGCGCTCGTCGTTGAGCGATTGGAGAACATTGGACCGCACTACGCCGAAACGCTGGCGCGGTGGCGCGACGCCTTCACAGCGAACTGGGCGACGATCCGCTCCCAAGGATTCGACGAAAGCTTCCGGCGTCGCTGGGAGTACTACCTCGCCTACTGCGAAGCGGGCTTCCGCAAGCGCCTGATCAACAACCTGCACCTGGTTCTGGCCCGCCCGGGACAGAGCGCCTGAGGAGCCAAGAGAACGCATCATGTCCGAATCGAAGTCACCGATCCCGAAGCCGGCCCCGTACACCTGGCGCGAGGGACTTCTCGATCTCAAGGCCAGCGTGCCGTTCCTCGCGGTGCATGCCGGCTGCCTCCTTCTGATTCCAGCGGGCTTCAGCTGGCAAGCCTTGCTTGTGTGTCTGCTCCTGTACTACGTGCGGATGTTCGGCATCACGGCCGGATTCCACCGCTACTTCTCGCACCGGTCGTTTCGCACATCGCGCGGATTCCAGTTCGCCCTGGCGTTGCTGGGAACCACGGCGGCGCAACGCGGACCGCTTTGGTGGGCCGCCCATCATCGCTACCACCACCGCCATTCCGACTCGGAGCACGACATCCACTCGCCCGGACTGCACGGCCTGATCTGGTCGCACATCGGCTGGATCTTCTCGCGTCACTCCGCGGGCTGGGACCGCAATGAGGTGCGCGACTGGCTGGTTCACCGCGAACTCGATTGGCTGACGCGTTGGCACATGGTCGTACCGTTCTTCTTCGCGTGGGCCCTCTACGGCTTCGGACTGGCACTGGAAAGCTGGCTGCCCGCCGCGGGTATAACGGGCTTGCAGATGCTGGCTTGGGGCTTCTTCGCCAGCACCGTGCTCCTGTACCACGGCACGTTCACGATCAACTCGCTGGCCCACCTGATCGGCTCGCGGCGCTTCGACACGCGCGACGACAGCCGGAACAATCTGTTCCTCTCGATCCTGACGCTTGGTGAGGGCTGGCACAACAACCACCATCGCTACCCCGCCTCGGAGCGCCAGGGCTTCTACTGGTGGGAGATCGACCCGACGCACTGGGTGCTCAAGGCACTGTCGTGGTTCGGGCTCGTGTGGGACCTGAAGGCACCGCCGCAACACATCCTTGAGGAAGGCCGGCAGCACCAAGCCGCCTGACACCACCATGCTCTGCACCGTTCGCCACGGCATATCGCTTCTCTTCGCGCTTCTGCTCGGATTCATCGTCCATGCCAGCTTCCAGAGTGCCCTGTGGGACGAGGGGGGCGTTCTGATGGACTACGCCTGGTTTCGCACCACGCTGGTGGACCTCTATGCCGGCCTGATCCTGGCCGGCGTGTGGGTCTTCCATCGGGAGTCGAATCGCGTTGTCGCCGGACTTTGGACCCTTTCCTTCTTCCTGCTCGGCAATCTTTCCGTCCTCGCTTATGTCTGGATCCATCTGATGCGCGTCCGTCGGCGTGAGGACCTTGCACAGTTCTTCCAGGGCCATCGAGCCCCGGCCCTCGATTCGAAAGGCTGACCATGCGTCTGCTGATGCTGCTGTGCGTGCTGAACCTTGCGGCGCTCCAGCCGCTGCGCGCCGAGGAACCTTCCTCGGTGTGCCATGATTCGGAGTGTTTTCCGACAACTACATCGGTCGGCGAAGCACGGCTTCGCTTGCAGGGGATTGGGCTGTTGCGAGTCTGGCAGTTTCGCGTCTACACGGCAGCGCTGCACGTTCCGGAGAACTGGGACGCGAAAGGCGACGTGCTGGATGCGATCCCCAAGCGACTGGAGTTGCGCTACCATCGCGAAATCACGCGCGCCCAGATCGTCAAGGCGAGCGAGGACCTGCTGGCGCGGACTCCGGGCGTGGACAAGACCGTGCTCCAAGAGCGACTGGACCGCATCTACGACTGGTACCGCGACGTCAAGGCAGGCGACAGTTACGTCCTGGAGTACCACCCGGACACGGGCACGACGCTGCTTTCCAATGGCGAGTTCGTCGGCACCATCCCGGGCGACGACTTCGCGCGGGCCAAGTTCGGCCTCTGGCTCGGGAGCACCAGCCTGAGCGATTCGCTGCGCGAGAAGTTGCTCACACCGTATCCACGCGCGCGGGCACGAGCGCCTCGCCGGTGAGATCGTAGACGTCCGCTTCGGTGATGCGCACGGTGACGAAATCGCCAACGGCCAGCGGCGTCTCGCTGTGCACCCGCACGACCCCGTCGATGTCGGCGGCCTCGCTGTGGCTCCGCCCAACGTACCACGGCTTGCCCGGCACGGCGCTTTCGACCAACACCCGGCGCTCGGTGCCGACCTGTGCGGCGGCCCATTCGGCGCTGATGCCGGACTGGAGCTTCATCAGCTTCTCGCGACGACGCTGCTTCACCTTGTCGGTGACCTGATTCGGAAGGTCTGCGGCGGGCGTGCCCGGCTCGCGCGAGTAGGTGAACACGCCCATGCGCTCGAATCGGATCTCGCGCACGGAATCCATCAGCGTGCGGAATTCGTCGGGTGTCTCGCCAGGGAAGCCGACGATGAACGTGGTGCGCAGGGCGCAGTCGGGCAGCTCGGCGCGGATGCGGCGCAGCATGTCCATCGTGCGGGCACGGTCGTGCGGGCGGCGCATGCGCTGGAGCACGGCGGGGTCGAGGTGCTGGAGCGGGATGTCGAGGTAGCGCGCGATCTTGGGATGCGACTGCATGACCTGGATCAGGTCGGTCGTGACGGTGGACGGGTAGAGGTAGAACAGGCGAATCCAGAACTCGCCGGACAGGGACGCGAGGGCATCGAGCAACTCGGGCAGCATGAAGCGCTTCTCGATGTCGAAACCGTACTTCGTGATGTCCTGGGCGACGACGTTGATCTCGCGGATGCCCTCGTCGAGCATGCGGCGCGCTTCGTCGAGCAGGATTGCCTTCGGGACGCTGGAGTAGACGCCCTTCATCAGCGGGATGCTGCAGAAGGTGCAGGTGTGGTTGCAGCCGTCGGAGATCTTCAAGAAGCCATGCGGACGGCGCTCGAGGCGCGTGCGCGGAAGTGCCTCGGGAACGAGGACGCGCGGCGCGTCATCGGAGAAGGCACGGTCGTCGAACTCGATGGTTTCGTTTGCGGCGGGGCTTTGGGCGCCAAGGTTCCATGTGGCGCTTTCCGGGGCCGTGTCGGCCAGAAAGCGGCTGCGCTGCTCGCCGGCAACGAGGCGGGCGACCTTGTGGAACTCACCCACTCCAGCCAGGAAGTCGATGTCGGGATAGCGTCGCAGCAAGTCCTCGCGGCTGCGCTGTGCCAGACATCCGATCACGCCCAGACGCGTGCCGGAGCGGGCGCGCACACGCGACCACTCGGCGATGGCCTCGAGCGACTGATCGCGCGCCGCCTGAATGAAGCCGCAGGTGGTGATGACGACGACGTCGGGTGGACGCGCCGGGTCGGCAACTTCGACGGCGTGCCCGTCGCGGCCCAGCAGGCCGGCCAGGTACTCGTTATCCACCGTGTTCTTGTCGCACCCGAGGGTGACCATTCCGATTCGCATGGGGGCGTTGTCCGGGGAAGGGCGGTCAGTCGAGCCCGCGCTCTTCGAGGTCGTCCTCGTCGAGCCCGAGGAAGTGTCCGATCTCATGCTTGAGGGTGACGGCGAGTTCCTCGAGCAGGCGCTCGCGGCTGCCGGCGACGAGCGCGATGTTGTACGTGAACAGGTGAATCTGCGTCAGTTCGGTCTCGGCGGAGAAGGTGCTGCGCTCGGGCAGCGGCACGCCGGTGAAGAGCCCGAGCAGCAGCGGATCGAGCGGCGGGTCGCACGAGTGCAGCAGGTCCTCGGAGGGCATCGGCTCGAGCACGATGGCGACGTTGCCGAGCGACTCCTGAATCTCCGGGGGATAGAGGGCGAACATCTGCTCGACCAAGCGATGAATCTCCTCCTCGTCGAGCAGGACGGGCAGCAGCCAGCGGTCCGGTTCCTTCTGGCTGGCGCGTTCGAAGAAGATGCGCGCCAGACGCGTGTCGCCCTCGCGCAGGCTGCACAGCGCCAGATAGTACCATGCCTCGCCGCAGTCGGGGTCCTCGACGCTGGCGAGTTCGATATAGGCCTTGGCCGCCGCGAAGCGACACAGATGGAAGAGCCCGACGCCGATCGCGACGAGGGCATCCAGGCGGTCGGGATCCATTTCGTTGGCGCGGCGATAGTAGCGCAGCGCGCCCTCGATGTCCCCCTCTTCCCAGCAGGCATTGCCGGCGAGCATGAGGAAGTCGCCGTGCGTGAACGTGCACTCCTCGTCGAAGTTGAGGTCGAGGAGCTCGAGGGCGGCCTCGCAGCGCTGGATTGCCTGGTCGGCGAGTCCTTCGCTGGTGGCGGCCTCGGCGCTGTTGTAGAGGGATTCGAGTCGTTCGTTGAGTTCCTGCGGGGTCATGCTGACTGCTTTCCGCATGGCCGCGTGGGGCGCATGCTGGCCGTCTTGCGGCCGGGGCGGGAGTCAAGGTCAGGGCGAGCGGGCCCGTCAACCCTATCCGCGGCGAATCGAAGGCGATACAAAGTGGCCGCGCCCTCTGCCGTCACGCTTGCCCGTCGGGGGCAAGGCGCGCGGCAGAGGGCGCGGGCGTCCGGAAGTGCCTTCGGGGAGCGACTTACTTCTTGGCTCCGACGATGGCGTCCTTGGCCTGCTTGGCCAGACGGAACTTCAGGGCCTTGCGGGCCGGAACCTTGATGGGCTCGCCGGTCTGGGGGTTGCGGGCGGTGCGGGCCTTGCGCTTGACGACCACGAGCTTGCCGAGGCCGGGCAGCGTGAAGCCCTTGTCCTTCTTGGCCTCCTTGTAGGCCAGGTCCACCAGGACGTCCCACAGAGCCACGACGTCCTTCTTCGCGATGCCGGTCTTCTCCGCCAGCGTCGCCATCAACTGCGCTTTGGTCAGGGCCTTCGGTTCTTTCTTTGCCATGGGTCTGCAACCTCTTTCACGGGAGTTGGAACTGGACATCTCCCCAGGGAGATGCGGTCACGGGAAAGGTGCTCACCGCGTGCGCCGTTTTCAAAACCTCCCCGCAGCGCGGTAGAGTCAACGAAAAGACGCACAGGAAAGTCAAAAAAATGCGATTTCCTGTGGAAAAATGACCGCCAAGGGCCTCAGAGGCCCTTTTCCGAGGGGTTTTCGGGCTCCAACAGGTCCACGTCGAGCACGTCGGCGGGCTCGTCGGCGGGGCTGACGAGCAGCTCCGGCCCCGCCTCCAGCAGGCGGATTGGGCCTCCGGGGTGCGACTCGATGAGGCGGACGGGACGGTCGTCCACGGGCAGGGCGATGCGAAACCGGGTGCCCCGGCCGACGTGGGAATCCAGGGCGATTTCCCCTCCGTGGGCCTGGACGATGCGGTAGACCACCATCAGCCCCAGCCCCGTGCCGTTGAACTTGGTCGTGTGGTAGGGCTCGAAGATGCGCAGGCTGTCCTCCTCGGGAATGCCGCAGCCGTTGTCCTCGATTTCCACGAGCGCGTGGTCGGACTTGAGTGCGGTGCGCAGCACGATGCGCCCTTCGGGCTTGTCGATCGCCTCGAGGGCGTTCTTGGCAACGTTGAGGACGGCCTGCTGGAGTTGCTCGGGATCGATCGAGAGCGGTGGCAATTGCGGGTCGAGATCGCAGTCGATCTCAATGTGGCGTTCGAGGCATTCGGGTGCAAGCAGATCGGCGACGGCGCGCACGACGTCGTTGACCTGTGCGGGGCGCAGCTCGGGACGCGGAGGACGTGCCGCCTTGATGAATTGGTCGACGATGCGTGCCAGCCGTGCGATTTCGTCGAGCAGCACGCGCGAGCTGGCAACGAGGCGCGTGGCCTCGGGCGAATCGGCGAGTTGCGGCTCGAGCTGGCGGGCGGCGGCCTGAATGAGCTGTGCGTGGATGTTCAGGCTGTTGAGCGGGTTCTTGATCTCGTGGGCGATGCCGGAGACGAGCGTGGCGAGAGAGCGGACGCTCTCGGCCTGATGACGCTCGGCGGCGCGGCGGTGCGTCTCGGTCTGGTCGATGACGATCCAGATGCTGTGGGAGACGTTGCCGCCCTCGTCGTCGATGGGCAGGACGGAGACGGAGTAGATGCGAGGTCGTGGGGTGCGGACCCGGACTTCTCGCTGCTCGATGGGTTGGAGGTCCGCGCGGAACTGCTCGGCCAGGGCCTGAAGGGTGCGCGCGCGCAACAGGCGCTCGACCGGTTCGCCGAGCACCTTGCGCGTGTGAAGCCCGAGCAGGGTGCGGATCGTCTCGTTGGCGAAGACAACGCGATGGGAGTTGTCCAGAACGAGGATGCCTTCCTGCAGGGAGTCGAAGACGACGCGCTGGAAGTCCTTTTCGCGCACGAGTTGCGTGAGGAAGGACTCGATCCGGGGGGTGTCGATGCGCTGGATTCGGGAGATGAACTTGCTGGCGAAGGAGGACTGGTCCACCGGCGTTTGCTCCGAATTCGGGGCCCGGGGGGCGATTCGGGCTCGCCTCGGGCGGGGGTGGCCCGTATCTAGCTTCGAGGGCTGGGTGCCCGCAACCGCGGAAGGGTCCCGATGCTGCGCCATCTGATCGCCATCCTGATCGTCGTCTTCTTTGGGGTCATGATGACCTCGCTGATGCAGCGGCATGTGCTGCCGACGCTGGAACGGGGGGGCGGCATCCGGCTGAGCCCGTCGGCGCTGGCCGAGGAGTGGGCCGGGCGGGACGAGTGGACCTCGCTGCTCGTGGGCGGGCGCAAGGTCGGGGCGCTGCGAACGGTCGTGCAGGCCGGGGAGCACGGGGGCTACGATGGGTTCCTGAAGCTGGCGCTCGACGGCAGCCCCGCGCCGGGAACGGTCGAGAGCGCCGCCCGCCTGAACGACCGGCTCGAAATCGAGCAGATTGTCGTGCAGGTGCGCTTCGGGGAGTCCGGGCCGCCGGCCCTGGAACTCGCCGGACTTGTCCAGGGGCGCCAGCTCCAGATGCGTCTGTCGAGCCCCACCGGCGTGAAGTACCAGCAACTCGAACTTCCCCGACCGATCACGATGAACTTCGCGGCCGACCCCTTCATGGCCAGCGGCATGCTCGAGCCGGGCAAGACGTACACGCTGGACGTGTACGACCCGCTCTGGGGCATGCAGGCCGGCCGGATGAAGATGACGCTGGCCGGCACGCGGCGCCTGCACTGGCGCGGTCAGACCTTCGAGAGCAAGATCGTGGAAGCCGAAATGGGAACCGTGAAGTCGCGGATCTGGCTCGACTGGCGGGGCGATCCGTTGCGCCGCGAGATCATGGTGCCGCTGGGAGCCGGCGGTCAGCGGTCACAGGAAGGCGAAGAGTCGCCGCAGTTGACGGTGACGCTCGAACGGCTCGACGAACCCGAGGAGATGATCCGCCATGCCGCGTTGCGCACGCTGCCGCCCGTGCCGGATTTGCAGCCCGCCGACATGCGCGGCGAGAACACTGGCGAGCCGTTGCAATCCCTCGGGCTGCTGCCCCTGCTGATGAAGGGTGGACTCGCCGGAATGCTGGATCGCAATCCCTGAGATGCGCCCGAATCCCGCTCGCAAGGCAGACCGAATGCTCGTTCTCGACCACGTCTCCAAGACCTTCGACGCCTTCACGGCCGTCTCGGACCTCTATCTCGAGATTCCCAAAGGCGAGCTCTTCTGCTTCCTCGGCCCCAACGGTGCCGGCAAGACGACGACCATCAAGATGATCACCGGCATGCTGCGGCCCAGCACGGGGCGCATCCTGATCGACGGTCTGGACAACCAGAAGAATCCGGTCGAGGCCAAGCGCCGCGTTGGCTTCATCCCCGACACCCCATACCTGTACGAGAAGCTGTCGGGTCGCGAGTTCATGCAATTCGTCGGCAACCTGTTCCACGTGTCGGCCGATCGCCAGCGCGTGGCGACGGACAAGTACTTCGAAATCTTCGGGCTGACCGGCGCGGCCGACCAGTTGATCGAAAACTACAGTCACGGCATGCGTCAGAAGCTCTGTTTCTCCGCGGCGTTCATGCACGAGCCCAGCCTGCTGGTGATCGACGAGCCGATGGTGGGACTCGATCCACGCTCGATGCGCACTCTGAAGAACCTGTTGCGGGACTACTGCCGCGAGGGGGGAACAATCTTCCTCTCCACGCACCTGCTGCCGGTGGCCGAGGAACTCGGGGACCGGCTCGGAATCATCACGCACAGCAAGGTGCGGTTCCTCGGCACGACGGCCAGCCTGCGCGCGACCATGGCCCGAGAGGGCTCGCTCGAGGACCTGTTCCTCGAACTGACCGAGGACGGGTGCACCGCCGACCTGACCAGCATCGCAGCGCCACGCGAGGAAACCGCCTGATCGCATGGCTCCGGCACGCTCCATGTCCATGACGCAGAACTTCCTGATCCTGTGGGCCAAGTGGCGCGGCGCGGCCAACGCCGTCCGCCGCATGGAAGGCGTAATGGTCTTCCACATCTCCGTCGCGATCGTCGTCCTGTCGTTGCTGGTCGGCGTCGGCACCTATCTGTTCCTCGACGTCTTCCGCTTCCTGATGGGGCAGGCCGTGTTCGGCCCGCCACTGATGGACCGCCTTGTCGGCATCGTCTTCCTCGCCTTCTTCTCGATGCTTGTCTTCTCGAACCTGATCATCACGCTCTCGACGACGTACATCTCGCGCGAGGTGGACTTCCTGATGGCGCAGCCAATCGCCTATCGGGCCACCTTTCGGCAGAAGCTTCTCGAGTCGATCGTCTACAGTTCATGGGCCTTCGCCCTGTTGTCCCTCCCCTTCTTCCTCGCATTCGGCATCTCGCGCCATGTCACGTGGCACTTCTATCCGCTGGTGCTCGTGCTGCTCGTTCCGTTCCTGACGATTCCGGCCGCGCTCGGCTCGATCGTCACGATGCTGATCACGGCGTTTCTTCCCGCGCGCCGCACGCGCACGCTCGTGGCAGTGCTGGGCGGAATGACCATCGTTCTCGCGCTGCTACTGGCGCGGCTGATGAACTTCCGGACCTTGTTCCAGCAGGCCGAGGAGGGCAACTTCCTGCAGATCATGAGCTTCCTGGAGTTCGGCTCGTCGCCGATCGTGCCGAGCACCTGGATGATGAACGGCCTGCTGGCACTCGCGCCGGGGTCGCTCGGCCCCATCGACTTCAGCCAGTATCTCTACTGGCTCGCGATGCTGGTGGCGACGGCGCTGTTTCTCGTGCAGGTGAACGAGTGGCTGGTCCCATGGCTCTACTACCGCGGATGGTGCCTGACGAAGGACTCGGGCAATCGCGGCCAGGCAAGCCGCTCGTCGTGGTCACCGCTCAATGCGGTGGATCGGCTGCTCACGTTCCTGCCTGGGCAGGCGCGCGCGCTCTTCTCGAAGGACCTGAAGACCTTCTGGCGCGACCCGGCCCAGTGGACCCAACTCGTTATCCTCATGGGGCTGATGGCGATCTACATCGCGAACCTGCGCTCGGCGCGGCGCTACTCCCCCACCATCGAGTTCCTCGTCACCGACTGGAAGGCGATGCTGGCGTTGTTCAACCTGGGGGCGACCTGCTTCATTCTCTCGATCCTGACGACGCGGTTCGTCTTCCCCATGCTCAGCCTCGAGGGCAGGCAGTTCTGGACGGTCGGACTGGCACCGATGCGGCGCTCGATGATCGTGTGGCAGAAGTACGCCCTGTGCCTGCTGTCGGCTCTGACGCTGTCGATCCTCCTGCTGACGCTCAGCAACCACGTCCTGCAAGTGGACATCTTCCTGCGGCGCCTGTCGCTGGCCTGCACGATCCTGATGGCCTTTGCGCTCAGCAGTCTCTCGGTCGGCTTCGGGGCGTTGATGCCGAACTTCCGCGAGGACAACCCCGCGCGGATCGCGAACGGGCTGGGCGGCACCGCCAACGCGCTCCTCTCAATGGCCTACATCGGCGTCACCATGGGCCTTGTCGGCGTGCCGGTGCACTTGCAGAGCAAGGGCCTGCTGGCCTCGACGGCGTTCTGGCAGAACTGGTCGACCCTCTACATCCTCGGCGTGATTGTGTTCCAGATCGCCATCATCGTGCTGCCCATGGCATTGGGCCTTCGAAAGTGGAATCGCCTCGAGTTCTGATCTTCCGGTCGCGGCAGGGCACGTCACATGTTCCATGGCATCGATCGCGACTTGCTGGTGCGGGGCGGCATCGGAGTCGGGCTGCTGCTGGGCCTGATGCTGCTGTCGGCGATGTTGCGCGAGCCGCCACTGCGGCCGGCCGGACCGTTTCCCCCGCCGCGCCAGATCGCCCTTTCGGAACCGGAAGAGCTGTACGCACCCGAGGGCCACACGATCCTTGCGACCGACCGCTATGAGGTGGAGGCACTGGTGCTGTCGCGACGGCGCTATCGCTTCGACACCGAGGCCGCCTTGGCACCCGTGGACTTGCTGCTGGGATGGGGACCGGTCACGAGCCCCGAGGTCATCGAAGCGGTGCGCTTCAGCCAGTCGGACCGCTGGGGAAACTACCGCTACTCGGACGAGCCGCCGATCGCGCCGCGCGAGATCGACCGCAACGCCTCGAACACGCACATCATTCCGGCGCCGGGGGACGGGTCGCTGCGTCGGCAAGTGCTGCGTCTGCGCCGCGGCGACTCGGTGCGCCTGTACGGCTACCTTGTGCGCATCGAGGGACCGGGCGGCTGGACATGGAAGTCCTCGCGCACGCGCGACGATGTCGGCAATGGAGCATGCGAGGTCTTCTACGTGACGGAAGTGGAGCGCCTGCCCTGAAACAAGAACGGCGCGGGCATCCCGTGTGGGGAGCCCGCGCCGGCATCGATTCGATTGCGGAGCGACTGGTCAGTTGCTGGCGTTGGGACGAGCGCCGCGGCCCTGCCCGCCTTCGCGTCCCTGCCCGCCGGGTTGGCCTGCACCGGGACCACCGCCGGGCCGACGCTGGCCCTGCATGCCTTGGCCGTCGCCCTCACGCGCTTCGCCCGCCTCTAGGCTGACGAACACGCGCACCTCGCTGCCAAGCCCCTGCGATTGCGGCATGCCATGCTCGCCCGGCTTGAAGACGAACTCGGCATCTCCTCCGATCAGGGCGCCGCGACGGCCTTCGGCCTTGCCATTGTACCGGAACGGCGCCGTGAGCGGCTTGGAAACGCCCATGAAGGTCAGCGTGCCGGAGACCTGATACATGCTGTCCTGGACGTGCGTGATCTTGTCGCTGACGAACTCGGCGGTGGCGAACTGCTCGACGTTGAAGAAGTCGGCCGTGCGCACATGCCGGTCGCGCCCTTCGTTGCGGGTGTCCACGCTGGCCGTGTTGACGGCGACGTGAATCCGGCTGCCGGCCAGATTCTCGGGGTCGAAGTGGATCGTGCCGGAGAACTCGTTGAAGCGCCCCCAGTTCGTACCGACCCCCATGTGCAGGATACTGAAGACGATGTGGGAGTGGACGACGTCGACGTTGTACTTCGGGGCGGTTGGTTCCGCAACAGTCTGCGTGGCGGCGGCCGAGGGAGGCTGCTGTGCCACGGTGGGCGCGATCAGGACGAGCGCCGTGCCAAGAGCGCCAACGCCAAGGACAGCGTAGATCTTTGATTTCATTTGCTTTGACTCCTGAAGTCGAAATGGGACTGCTGGTATCGCTACAAGAAGCACGCCAAGGATTCGGCGCGGGTCGCTTCCCGTGTTGACCGCCCCGGCCCGCGCCCCGGTAAATCGGGTGCACAGTCGGGCCAGCGGCTTGGCCCCAGCCCTCGAAGGCTTCCCCATCGGCATGTCCACAATCGTCGAGATCGAAGGAGTCCCGCTGCATCTGGCGCATCCGGACGAGATTCCCACGCGCTGGATCGGCAACGAACGGGTGCGCGAACAACTGATTGCCGCCTGGATGGTGGTGGCTCCGACGGACGTTCCGCTGAACCCGCGACTGATCGGCCGGCCGGGCGTTGGCAAGACGACGCTGGCGTACAGCGTGGCGCGCTCGCTGGGGCAGGAAGTCTACATCCTGCAATGCACGATGGACACGCGACCGGAGGACCTGCTGGTGACGCCGGTCATCGCGGGGGCGGGCGCGATTGCCTACCATGCCTCGCCGCTGGTGACGGCCATGATCCGCGGCGGCATCTGCATCCTGGACGAAGGCAACCGGATGAGCGAGAAGTCCTGGGCCTCGCTGGCGCCGCTGCTCGACATGCGGCGTACGGTGGAGTCCATCGTGGCGGGCATCAAGATCGTCGCGCACAAGGACTTCCGCGTCTGCGTGACGATGAACGACGACGCGTCGACCTACGAGATTCCCGAGTACATCCACTCGCGCCTCCAACCGCAGATTGAAGTGACCTTCCCGGCCCGTTCCGAGGAGATCGAAATCCTGCGCTTCAACGTGCCGTTCGCCGAGGAGAAGGTCGTCGAATACGTCGCGGACTTCCTGCAGAAGGCCCATGCGGTGAACCTGGGCTTCAGCAGCCGCGACGGCGTGAACATTCTGCGCTATGCGACGAAGATCGGCAAGCGCCGCGAGGCACCGCCGGAGACCTTCCTGGCCGAGAGCATCGAGGCCGTGCTCGGCCGCGAAGGGGTCGCCTTCCTGGATTCCGGCCTGCCGGCCGACCGGATGCAGGGCGCCTTCGGGACGTTGCGCGAGTTCATGGAAGGGCCGTTCGAGCCCGGACCCGACGACGAGGACGACGACCTGTTCGACGACAAGCCCTTCTGATGACGAGGACCGCGCCGCCCGAGGGACGCTATCCGCAGCGACACGTCGAGTCGCTGGCCCACCGCGAGATCGAGTTGGCCTTCGTGCTCGAGGACGTCGAGACGGACGACGCACGCCGCTGCGAAGGCGACGTGTTGGTGGGCGTGCTGGACAGCGAGGGCGCCCTGCACGTGCCCGAATCGCTGACGACGCACTTCGCCGACCTCTGCCCCGGGTTGACGTATCGCACCGACGTGGAAGAAGATCGCACCGAAGCGGACGAGCGCCGCGTGCGGACGCGGCACCGCATCCGCATCCAGCGGCAGGCATGCCCGGTCCGCGTGTTGCTTAAGCACATTCGCCTGCGCAGTTCGCCCGACGGGCAGCAGGACGAATCGGCCGTCGAGCGCGCATCCGTCCTCGTCGTGGCGCCTGAGTGAAAGGAGATCGATCATCCGAAGCAATCGCATCCTCCTGCTGATGGGTCTCGTTGTTCTGGCGGTGGTGGGTTGTCGCGACCGCGAAACCGCCCGCACAGGGCGTCCCGCGGAAGTGCCCGCCGACCTGCCCGATCATGCCCCGCGCGTCGCGGCGATCCTCGAGCAGACGCGTGCCCGCACGCAGCCCGCGCGCCTCACGCTGCCCGACGGCACGGAAGTCGACCGGTTGGCGCCGCGGCCCCGCGAGGTGACGCTGCCACGCGGTCGCTACACACCCGATCCATCGACAGTCCGCCTCACGGAGGGCGAGATTGTCTGGGAGGGGCCGCTGCACGAGGCGCCGGTGGCACTGCTGGTGGACGAGCAGGGTGCGGTCGTCACGGCCGATGGCAATGGCGTCGTGGCGCATGCACGCGATGCGGCGGCACCACGACCGCTGGCGGATTGGCCGGCGCAGACCGCGCAGTGGAACGGGGAGGGCACGGAGTTGCTGCTCTCGGGGCCGGAACACAAGGTGCTGCTCTCGTGGCCCGAGGCGGAAGTCGTCTGGAATGGCGACGGGCGTGCAGACTTGCAGGGCTTCCTGGCATTCGCCCCGCGCGGCGACGGCTTCTGGTTGATGCGCGATACGGTCTCCTTCGACGCCGACGCCGACATCCGCATCGTGTGGGGCGTGTGGGAAGTGCCGCGCGATGGCGGATCGCGCCGCGAAGTGAAAGGCTCGCCGGCGTTTGCTTCGGCGCTGGGCACGATTCCCCAACTGGAGATGGTGTGGGGGCATGTGATCGAGCCGCACAAGCTGTTCCCCGACCCTGCTCCGTTGTGGCAGTTCGACCACGATCTCGAGTGCGTCAGCCCGAAAGCCTTCCTGGAAGACCAGGACCTCGGATGGCGCGTGCAGCTCACTCGGCCGGGCGAGGGCGTGGACCTGAGCCCCTCGGGCGAACGGAGCGGCCGGCTGGTCTTCGTGCGCGCCAACCGGCGAGTCGTCGGCGACGAGGGCGTGCAACTGGGCCCATCGGCGCGCGGATGGACGACCACCTTGGGCGGCGATCCCGAGGGGCGCCCCCTGACGGCCGAGCCGACGATGGCGATTGCCTGCTCGCCCGGCGGCGCTTGGACGGTGATGACCGTCGTCCGCAACGGACGCGCCGTCGTGCTGCGCGCCGAACTCAACGACCTGCTCGCCGCCGACCTGAGCGAACCGTATCGTGCGCAGCGACGTCTCGAGCGCGTCGCCCTGCAAGTCACCGAAGACCTGCGCGCCGCCATGGCGGAACTGGAGCGGCGCCTCGCCGATCCGGCAGCGCCTCGCATCGACCTCAGCGGCGAGACATACGCCGAGCAACGCACGCGCCACCAGCCTACCGTGACACTCGTGGATGGAATGGAGTCGGCCCTGCGCCGAACGCTGGAGCGCCGCGCGCAGGTCAAGCTTGTCGGGGATATCACCGATTTGGCTGTCCTCGACGGCTTCCTGACCGAAATGGACGGCCTCGTGCCGGAGGAGGCTTCGACGACGCTCGCCGTGGCGGCAGTATACGGCAATGCACTGGTGCGGGCGGGACATGCGGAGTGGATGCTCGACTCGGCGATGCCCTACCTGAGCTTCTCGCTGACGCGCGACGTGACGCACGAGATGGAGTTTGGCCGCACGCTGCACGCGCCCTTCCATGTGGCGCGCGAACGCCTGGCCGGACGCGTTCCGCTGCACGAGCGCGCGCAGGCGCTGCTGGAAAGCACCTGGATGCCGGTCGTGCTGGTGGAGAACTTCGGGCAGGACACTCTGCCCGCGCTCGTCGTGCACGAGGCGAAGAAGTGCGGCATCGCCGAGGACGCGGATCCAACGCCCGCGCTGATGCAGCGCATCGTCACGCAGCACGCCGACAATGGTGTGATGAACCGGCTGGTGGAAACATGGGCCGTCCGTGGAGTCGATCCCGACTTGGAGTTGGCCGCCACGCTGAACCGCGCGACTCTGCATCCGGAGCAGGCCCATGTGCTGACAAGGGCCGCGGATGCGCTGCTGCGCACGGAGGCCTATCCCGAGGCGATGGCCCTGTACGAGATGGCCGAGCGACTGGCGCCCGACAATCTCGACGTGTTGCTCGAAGTGGCCAGCGGCTATGCGACGCTCGGGCGACTGGATGAGGCGGACCTGCTGCTCGACAGGGCCGAACTTGTGGACCGGCTCGAGTTGGGAGTGGAGGTAATCGAGGCCACGCGCGACCTGATCGCGCTGCTGCGGCAGGCGATGGAGGAGCCCCAGTGAGTGCCGTGCGCGTGCTGGCGTTGACGGTCGTCTGGCTGGGCTGGGTGGCACTGTCGCCCGCGCAGGACCCGCAGGTGCTGGTCGCCGACGAGGCGACGAGCACGGCATGGACGGCGGTGCGCTTTCAACTCGCCTCGCGGGTCTCGACGCTTCGGGCCGTCACGCGCACCGACGATGTCCCCCGCCTGCACGAAACCATCGGGACGCTGCGCGAGGATCTGACACTGTTCGCCGGCATCGCCGAGATCATGACGCCCCGCGAAGACTGGGGCACGATGCGCACCGCCCTCGGCCGCACGAATCGCCTGATCGCCAACCTCGAGCGCGACATGGTGGACGGTTCGCAGCAGGAACTCGTGACGACATTGCGGTTCCTCGAGGAATCGCTGCTGCGCCTGGAGGAACTGGCGCTGCTGGCCGACATTGCGAACCGCGGCGGCGCGGGTCCGCACGCGATGGCACTGCCGCCGGACTGGGGGCCCCTGCGCCATGGCGACGAGGCCTTCCGCACGGGGCTGGTACTGCTGAACGCGCGCGATCTTGCGGTGGAACTCGAACGACGGCGCGCATGGCTGCGACAGGAGAGCATGAACCGCCTGCACGTCGAGGCCCCCACGGTCGCCCGCGAGATGGCCGAGTTGGCGCGCGCGCTCGTCGGGCGACAAGGCGAGATGCCCGACCTCATGCGGCCCGGCTTCCGCAACGCCGCGATGCGGCTCGAGGTGATCGCCGAGAACCTGCACGACTTCCACCGCGAAGGCGACCGCACGCGGTTCCGGCGCCAGTTGACCGCGCTGGACGAATCGCTCGCCGCAGTGACCGAGTACCTCGCCCAACGCGATCGCGCCCCGTGACGTGGAGTTTGCCGTGACCGAGTCCTTCCGCGCCTCGTCGCCTGTCGCGCCCGCCACGCGGGGCTCGTGGCGGTTGCTGGGCCGCGGCGCCGGATTCTGGAAGACGGCCGTCGCAGCCGGCTGCGTGGCCGGCGCACTGGCGTTTTTCGAGTCCCAACCATTGGACATCCGACGCCCCGGTGTTCTGCCGTTGGGGCTGGTGCTGGTGGCGTTGCTGGTCGCGGGTCCTCCCAGGCGGTTCGAATCCAACTCGATGCGCCGCGTCGGCGTGCTCGGCCTCGTGGTGCTGTTCCTCGCGTGGATGGGCGCCGGCGCACTGGGACTTGCGGCGGAGCACGAAGCCGCGCTGCTGACGCTGCCGGCATGGGCGTTGATGGCAGGACTGCTGGTGGTTGGTTGGCGCTTCCGCCAGCAGGATCTTGATCTCCTTGTGGTGACACTGCTCGGCGCCGGCGTGCTGCGCGGCATTGCCAATCTGGACTCGCCCACGTTCCGCGCGACGGAGCTTCCGTGGTGGATTGCCGTGACGCTGTGGTGCGTCATCGTACCGCTGGCACGGCGCCAACTCGAGCGCCAGGACGAAGACTCCACTGTCCTGATCGGCGGCGTTTCGTGGATCGTGCTGATGTTGGGCACGCTGACGGCGCAGGAGCGTCAGGCCATACCGGAGCCCCTGCTGCTGGCCGATCGCACGGGCGCCCTCGAGGCCTTTCGCGCGGCGGCGCTGACAGGTTGGGGGAGTGGCGGGTTCGAGCGCGTGATGCAGGAATACGCGCAGCGCGCACCGGCACTCGGGCCCTTCGCAACACAGGGCGTCGTCCGGTTGCTCGTCGAGATCGGTGGCGTGGCGTGCCTTGTTCTCGCACTGGCGAGTATGCTGGCGGTGGCGGAGACCTGGTCGCGGCGCGCCTGGGAGCCTTCGCGGCTGGTGCTCCTCGGCGCGGCGGGCTTGTGGGTGGTCGCCGCGCTGGCGATGCGACAGACGCCCTTCATTCCCTTGGCGATTCTGTTCCTCCTGTGGCCCGGCATCGTCGGCCGTGAGGAGGTGCCCGACGAGTCGGCTAACCCCGACGACCTGCCGCCGTTCGCATGGACGGGTTGGGTGGGCGCGGTCGCCTGTGTCGCCATCATGGCGCTCGCGTTCCCGCTGGCGGAGTGGGCCTACGAGCGCCAGGCCCCACGCGACAATCTCGGCGTCACCTCTCCCCTGCCGGGTTGGACCGTGCCGCATCGCGACCAGGCATGGCTGATCCGCGACAGGTCCGCCGAGTTGGCCCGATTCACGGACCCACGCACGAAGTTGAAGCCCGTGCTCGAGAACTGGATCGCGGCGAGTCCACACGACGAGGACGCCCGGATCGAGTGGGTGCGCTGGGCCTCGCGGACGCTCCCGCCCGCGCAGGCCGAGCGCGAAGCCCTCGAAGCACACGAGCGGCTGCCGTGGTCGCCCGGCCTGGCGCTGTGGGTGGTGCGACTGAAATTGGAACGAGGCGGCCGCGCCGACGCGATTGCCTTCCTCGAACGACTGGCGCGCGAACGCGCACCGCTCCCGATTCCGGTGCAGGCGCGACTGAACGAACTCAAGCGCGAGGAAGCCGCCGAGGCAGCTCGCGCCCGCGGACGCCGCTGAAAAGGATATTTCTCATGGCACTGGAAGTGGAATGGCGATTTTTGGTCACCCGGCTGCCGGAGACCCTGCCCGCCGGACGGCGGATGCACCTGGTGCAGGGCTACCTGACGCGCGGCACGCCGGCCGTGCGGGTGCGCTTGGCCGGTGACGAGGCATGGCTGAGCGTCAAGGGCGCGGCGCTGCCCGCCCCCGACGGTGGCCCGGTGGCCCGGCCGGAGTTCGAGTACCGCGTACCGCCGGCCGACGCGGAAGCGATGCTGGCGCTCTGTCCCGCGCGCGTGGAGAAGACCCGCTTGTGGCTGCCCGGGGGGATCGAGTTGGACATCTTCGAAGGCGCGCACGCGGGCCTCGTGCTGGCGGAGATTGAAGTGGACGAGGCCGGGCCCACGCCCTGCCCGCCCGAGGGTTGGGAATGGCGCGACATCTCGGGCGATGGCCGGTACTCGAATCAGGCGCTGGCGTTCGACGGATTGCCGACGGGATGGACGCGGGCGCTTACGCCAAAACTTCGCCCTTGAGACTCCTGCCTCCCGGGCGCTAGGCCCTCGGCCAACACTTCGCCCTCAAGGCCCTCCCCGTGCCCCCCTCCCCTGCCCCGCCTCCCGAATCCGGTCGCGAGACCCGGCCCCTCGAAGCACTCATTGAGGAATTCCTGCACCATCCCTCGCTGGCCGCGCGCATTGTCCATGTCGAGCGTCAACCGGCCCAAGCGGCCCGCTTCGGCGAATGGCCCGCGACGATGGCGCCGGAACTGCGCGCCGCGCTGGCGGCTCGCGGACTCGAGCGGCCCTACTCCCATCAGGCCGAGGCCATCGACGCGGCCCTCGCCGGCCGCGACGTCGTCGTCGTGACGCCCACCGCCTCGGGCAAGACTCTGTGCTACAACGTCCCGGTTGTGCAGCAGATTCTCCAGGACCAGAACGCGCGCGCTCTCTACCTGTTCCCCACCAAGGCACTGAGTCACGACCAGTACCGGGAACTCCACGGCCTGACGAGCGACTGCGGGCGCGACATCCGCGTCTATACCTACGACGGCGACACGCCCCCGGCCACGCGCCGCGCCCTGCGCGACGCCGGCCACATCATCGTCACCAACCCCGACATGCTGCACTGCGGCATCCTGCCGCATCACACGGGATGGATCAAGCTGTTCGAGAACCTGCGGCTGGTGGTCATCGACGAGTTGCACCAGTATCGCGGCGTCTTCGGCAGTCACCTGGCCAACGTGCTGAGGCGCTTCGATCGACTCTGTCGCTTCTACGGCACGCGCCCGACCTTCGTGTGCTGCTCGGCCACGATCGCGAATCCGTGCGAACTGGCGCGCGACCTGACGGGCCGCGACTTCGCACTCGTCGACCAAAGCGGCGCGCCCCGCGGCGAGCGCACGTTCGTTTTCTACAATCCCCCCGTCATCAACAAGGAGCTGAACGTGCGCAAGTCCGTGCGCCTGGAGGCCACGCGACTCGCCTCGCGCTTCATCGCCCGAGGCCGCCAGACCATCATCTTCGGCTCCTCGCGCGTGCAGGTCGAAGTGATGACCACCTACCTCAAGCGATTCATGGCACGCCTGCATCGCGACCCGGACCGCATCGCCGGGTATCGCTCGGGTTACCTGCCGACGGAGCGTCGCCGCATCGAGCAGGGCATCAAGAGCGGCCACCTGTTGGGCGTCGTTTCGACGAACGCGCTCGAGCTTGGCGTGGACATCGGTGGACTGGACGTCTCGATCCTTGCGGGCTATCCGGGAACCATCGCCAGCGCGTGGCAGCAGGCCGGGCGCGCAGGACGCAAGGCGACACCTTCGCTTGCCGTCTACGTCGGCAGCAACTCGCCCATCGACCAATTCCTGATGGCGCATCCCGAGTACTTCTTCGCCGGTTCGCCCGAACAGGGCATCGTCAATCCCGACAACCTTGCCATCCTCGCGTCGCATCTGAAGTGCGGCACGTTCGAGTTGCCCTTCACGGATGGGGAGTCCTTCGGCGGCACGGACCCGCGACCCGTGCTCCAGATGCTCGAGGACGAACGCATCGCGCGCCACAGCGGCGGGCGATGGCACTACGCGTCGGATGCCTATCCGGCCGAGAACGTCAGCCTGCGCACCGGCGTGAACCAGAACTTCGTCGTCCTCGACACCGGCAACGCCAACCGCGTGCTGGGCGAGGTGGACTACAACGCGGCGCCCTTTCTGATCCACACGCACGCCATCTACATCCACAACGCGGTGCCGTACTACGTCGAGCGCCTCGAGTGGGACCGCCGCACGGCCTATGTGCGCCAGAAGGATGTGGACTACTACACCGACGCGGAGGCGAGCTCGAACATCCAGGTGCTTTCCGTGGATCAGGAGATCCAGCCGACGCGGGCGGGCAGTGTGCTCGAGGCGCGCCGCTTCGGCGATGTCTCCGTTGCGACGGTCGTCGCGAAGTTCAAGAAGGTGAAGTTCGAGACCCACGAGTCGGTCGGCTACGGCGACGTCTCGGTGCCCCAGCTCGAGATCCAGACCGAGGCCATGTGGCTGACGTTCCGCGAGGACCTCGCTGCCGACTACAAGGCACGCGGCATCGAGTTGTCGGCGGCCTTGCAAGGGCTCGCGCATCTGCTGCGCAACACGGTGCCGATCCATGTCATGTGCGACCCGCGCGACATCGGGGTCTCGGCGATGCTGCGCTCGCCGCACGACCAACGCCCGACGGTGATCGTCTGGGATCGGTTCCCGGGCGGAATCGGATTGGCGCGCCGGCTGTTCGGCATGGAGGCGCGCATTCACCGCGCGTCGCTGGATGCGGCCAGCCGTTGTGGCTGCACGTCCGGTTGCCCGGCCTGCGTGGGGCCGGAACTTGCCAGCGGCCCCGGCGCGAAGTCGGCTGCCGCGGCGTTGCTGCGCGATCTACTTGAAAAGTAAGGAGACCGCGAACATGCCAAAGAAGGCCACTACCCGCAAGGCGGCGGCTGCCGTCGCCCCAGTCGGCGACTTGGCTCCGTTGGTACGCGAGATTCGCACACTGGTCGAGCAGGCCCGCCGCGCGGCGGCCTCGACCGTCAACACGTTGCAAGTGCTGACGAACGTCGAGATCGGCCGCCGGATTGTCGAGCACGAACAGAAGGGCAAGCGACGGGCCGCCTACGGCAGCGAGCTGCTCAAGGAACTGTCCGAGCGCCTGACGGCGGAGTGCGGTCGGGGTATCTCGAGAAGCAACCTTCAGAACATGCGCTCGTTCTTCCTCCTCTGGAAGGACCGCGTCGCCGAGATTTGCCAGCAGCCTACTGGCAAATTGGCGCTGCCCGGAAAACGCCAGCAGCCTGCTGGCAAATCCGCGGCCGCTTCCGACTCCATCGCACCGATACCGGGTCCCTCGTTTCCACTGAGCTGGACCCACTACGTCCTGCTGCTCTCGGTCAAGGACCCAGCCGAACGTCGCTTCTATGAGATCGAGGCCGCACGCGAAGGGTGGTCGGTGCCCGAGCTCAGGCGCCAGAAAGCCTCGGCTCTATACGAGCGCCTGGCGCTGAGCCGCGACAAGGACGGCATCCGGCGCTTGGCCGAGGAGGGCCACCGGGTTACGCGCCTAGAGGAGTTGCTCAAGGAGCCCCACGTTCTCGAATTCTTCGGACTCGAGGAACGCCACCGGGCACAGTCTTACTGAGGAATCGCCGCCATGCACAGTCGCACCTATTCTGTTCCAAGCATCGGAGCCTCGCTGCGCGTGCGCGAAGCCGAGGCCGATGGCACGCCGATGATCCTCGTCCACGGTGGGCCCGGCGGAACGGACTACCTGTTCAAGTTCCTTGCACGCCAACTCGCCGATGCGGGCTACAAGGCGGTCGGTTTCATCCAGCGCGGCAGCCAGGGCTCGCCCAGCGACGGGCCCTTCACGATTCAGGCCTTCGCCGAGGACGTCGAGGCCGTGCGCGATCACCTTGGCGCCGGCCGCATCGGCATCCTGGGACACTCGTGGGGTGGGCTGCTGACCACGATCTACGCCTCGCAACATCCCGAGGTTATCGAGCGCCTGATTCTCGTCTGCCCGATCGGCCCGCGCAGCGGATGGCGCAAGCAGTTCAACGACGAAATCCGCGCCCGCCTGCCGCACGATCTGCGCGAGGAGTTCGATCACCTGAAGTTCCAGGCGGCCAAAGCGCACAGCCGCGAAGAGGCCGCTCCCCTGCTCGTGCGGCGCGCGAACATCGCGGTCGCCTCGTACTTCTCGCCGCGCCATCGTGAAGGGAAACCCGGTCTTGCATTCCTTGACCCGCATATCCGCGAGGCGGTGTTGCGCCAGTTGGAGGGCTGGTACGCCGACCCTTACTGGGAGCAGGGACTGCGGCGCCTTCGCTGTCCCTGCACGGTGATCTACGGCAAGGATGACCCCATTCCCGAGTATGTGGCCCACCAGTACGCCGATCTCTTTCCCGAGGTTCACCTCGCCGGCATCGACCACTGCGGCCACTTCCCCTGGATGGAGGAAGTGGACCGCTTCCACGCCCTGCTCGATGAGGCGCTGCGCCGCCCACGCTGAAGTGCTTCCTTCGATTGCATTCGCTCCCCTACTGTGCGACCTTGCGCGTGGTGAGGAGGGGAGCATCATGATGCACTTCACAAAGAAGCACGCGTACTTTCTGCTGGACGGATTGGCGCTCGCACTCCTGTGCGCGCTCGGGGCAACCGGCATGCTGATCCACTATACACTGCCGGCCGGCAGCGGGTCGCGCCTCGAAGTCCTGGGGCTGACCCGGCACGATTGGGGGGGCGTGCACTTCTGGATCGCGATCGGGTTCCTGTCGGCCATTGCATTGCATGCACTCTTACACCGGCGATGGATCTGGGCGATTGCGACGGGAACGCCCGGTCGTGCGCGGAAGTGGCGAATCGTGGGTTTCTCGATGGCGACAGTGGTACTTGTCGCGCTGATACTTGTGCCGCTGACGCTGCACCCGGATTCGAGCACCGCGCCGGCGGCGGCCGATGATGTTGAGGAAGCCAGCCACGGCGCACGCGACGGCCGCGGAGAAGGGCGAGGAACCGGGCGGGGCTTGCGCCGCGGGCAAGGCCCCTTGGCGCCGACCCCGTCCAGTACTCCGAGTTCGAGCGCACGAACCGCTCAGTAAAGCGACCAATCGGCAAGACTGCTCTCTGGCAGGTGCGCCGTCGTGCTGACGGCAAACAGGATGTCCTCGTCGAAGCCTATCGTATCGCCAAACGTGTCAGTTGACTGCCACACAGCCATCCAGGTGCCGGCGCCATCGGTGGCCATGTGGGGCCGCCCGTTGTTGCCTGTTGGCGTTGGGGCGTTCGTGTTAAGGGCCGCCGGGGCGGTCCAGCTAGCTCCATTGTTCGACGACCGCGATACGAGGATATTCCTCGTTTCTCCCAAGGTCCCGCCCAGCGTGTCATCGGATTCCCACGCCGCCAGCCAGGTACCCGAGCCGTCCGTGACGATCGACGGTGCCGATTTGAACGCATCCGAGGGGAACTCGTGCAGGTCGGCCGTTGCCGCCCATGTGGCGCCATCGTTGATGGAGCGGGCCCCCTTGATCCGGTAGAAGATGACCGTATTGGGTGGCATGAAAACGAAGCTTTGGCTGCTGACCCAGAGGGCGATCCAGTTTCCCGCACCGTCGGTCGTGATACACGGACTCGTGTCGCTGGCTGAATCGCTCCCGGCACCCGGGTTGAGCGCCTGCGGCGCGCTCCAGGTGCCTCCGCTGTCCGTCGAACGCGCCATCAGGATGTCGGTGTCGGTGCCGATGGTGCCGGCAAGCGAATCGTCGGAACGCCAGACGGCGATCCATGTGCCCGTTGCGCTGACGGCGAGGCGCGGCAACTGGTCAGCGCCCGAATCGGTGGCGGCGTTGGTATTCAGCGGCGCCGGAGCAGTCCAGTTCTCGCCGTTGTCCGTCGAGCGGGCGAAGAGAATGTCGGCATCGGTTCCGATCGTGCCACTGAGCGAATCCGTCGACACCCATGCCGCAACCCAGGTGCCTGAACCATCCGTGGCAATCTGGGGAAAGAAGTCGTTGCCCGAATCGCTTGTGGCATTGCTGCTCAACGCCATGGGTGCCGACCAAGAGAGACCGTTGTCGGACGAACGCGCGACGAGGATGTCGGTGTCCGTTCCGAGAGAACCGCCGAGCGGGTCGTCTGAGTACCACACGGCCACCCAGTTGCCGGCGCCGTCGGTGGCGAGATGCGGCCGCTGGTCATCGCCGGCATCGCCGACGGCGTTCGTGTTGAGAGCGGCGGGCGCACTCCATGTGGCTCCATTGTTCGTCGAGCGCACAAACAGAATGTCCGAGTCCGCCCCGAGCGAACCCCCGAGGGGGTCCGTCGACTCCCAGACGGAGATCCAGGTCCCTGAGCCGTCGGTAACGATGACCGGGAACTCGTCATCGCCGGTATCGATTGCCGCGTTGTCATGCAGAAGTCCGGCCGTCCCGAAGCCGAACGCCTGAGCATGCGCCTCGCTCGCGGGCAATGCCATCAGCGCCCCGGCTGCGCCGAGCACCAACAGATTCCAGCACGTCCTGTGTCGCACCATCGTGTCTCGTGTACAACTCATGCGAACCCCCAATGTCGTTGGCTGCCTCCGTCCCCCTCCGGGCAGCGACCCGCGCGACCACTTGGAGACAGTTGATCGGGCATGAAGCAAGATGCGTCAACTTCGTGAACGTAGAAACCGCACCGGCTTCGCGGACAGCCCGTGAAGCGACTTCACAATGCGGTGTGCAAGTTCCAATAGCCCAGATGTCCACACCGCTCATCCGGCCGTCGCGGCTCGATACAAGAAGAACCTCGGCCCGGATCGTTGTGGACGATCCGGGCCGAGGCACGGGTGAGATGCGGCGAGGTATGGCGGCGTTACGGGCCAACCCACACGAAGCGCACCGCGTCGGCCATGACGACCGACGGATTTGCCCCCTGACCCTTGATCTGCACCTGACCGCCACCGGAGGCGAAGGTGTGCGTGCCCAGCGTCACCCACTGGCCACCGTTGGTCTGCTGGTTGACGTTGTACGTCGTCGTGCCGCCGGCGTGGATCACGTCGTGCGGCGCATTGTTCGCGCGGTTGCTGCCCTGCGGATACCAGACCTGAACGGTCCACTGGCCCGCGGCCGGCACGTTGAACGAGTACGTTGCCGTGGCCGCCGCTCCCGAGTTGCAGAAGCGGTAGTCCGCACCGTACTTGCCCGTCGCGGAGGTCCCTGACGACCACGATCCGCTGAAGCTGGCGGCCGGGTTGTCCAGGATGATGTCCGTCGGGATCGGCGTGTGCTGCGGCCCTTGATAGATGTCGTCGATGTAGAGGACGAACGCCGTGGTTGGGTCGCCCGAGACGGCATTGATGGCAAGCGCCTCGAGCGAACCCCACGTGCCGTTGAGCACGCCGTTGCCGGTGAAGGCCGTCCAGGCGATGTTCGGCAGGTCGAAGTGCAGGTACTGCCAGTCGCCGGAGGAGTTGACACGGATCGAGTTCGCGCTGCGCTCGATGGCGCCGGACGTGCCGGCATTGGCACCGATGGGGCCGCTGCCGCCGGTCTCGCGCACCAGGATGCCGATGTCGAGCTGGCCGGCCGGGAGCTTGACGTAGAGCGATACACCCTTTGTCAGGTCGAGCGCCGGATTCGGGCGATTCGCCGCACCCGCCGTCGTCAGACGGATGAAGCCGCTGCCCGCTGTTGTCCAGGACCAGGAGACCTTGTTGCTGACAGTGCCGATCGAGCCGGCCGCCGGATCAAGCACTCCGTTGGCCTCCTCGGTCGAGGTCAGCGCCGTGTTGCCGCTGGCAACGCCGGTCGTGCTGCCGGAGAAGGTCGGATTCCGGAACATGACGGTCGTTCCCGCGCTGTAGCCTTCGAAGGTCTCGACGGCCGTGTGCGGGTTCGCAGGTTGAGTCGTGGCGCTGGCCTGGTTCGAGTTCGCCGAAGAGCCGCCCGTGTTGGTTGCCCGCACGACGTAGTAGTAGGTCGTGCCCGCCGTCAGGCCGGTGTTGTTGAAGGTCGTCACATTGGCGCCGACCGTGGCGATGTCGGTGTACGGCCCGCCCGAGGTGGTGCTGCGGCCGATGATGAAGCCGGTCTCGTTGTTCGAGTTGTCGGTCCACGACAGGTTGATCTGCGTCTGGCTGACCGTCGTCGCGGCAAGACCACTCGGGGCCGCCGGAGGATTCGGCAGCGTCGTCGCGCTGGCCTGCGCCGAGTTGGCCGAGGCACCACCGGTGTTCGTCGCGCGCACGACGTAGTAGTACGTCGTGTTGGCGGTGAGGCCGGTGTTGTTGAAGGTCGTCACATTGGCGCCGACCGTGGCGATGTCGGTGTACGGCCCGCCCGAGGTGGTACTGCGGCCGATGATAAAGCCGGTCTCGTTGTTCGAGTTGTCGGTCCACGACAGGTTGACCTGCGTCTGGCTGACCGTCGTCGCGGCAAGACCACTCGGGGCTGCCGGCGGATTCGGCAGCGTCGTCGCGCTGGCCTGCGCCGAGTTGGCCGAGGCACCGCCGGTGTTCGTAGCCCGCACGACGAAGTAGTACGTCGTGTTGGCGGTGAGGCCGGTGTTGTTGAAGGTCGTCACGTTGGCGCCAACGGTGGCGATGTCCGTGTAGGGCCCACCCGAGGTGGTGCTGCGGCCGATCGTGAACCCGGTCTCGTTGCTCGAGTTGTCGGTCCACGACAGGTTGATCTGCGTCTGGCTGACTGTCGTCGCCGCAAGACCACTCGGCGCCGCCGGCACGTTGGTCACCAGGAAGGCCAGGGCCTTCTCCATCAACTGCTGACGCACGGCGGCAGAGCCGATCGTCTCGAAGGGAAAGCCCATGACGATGACCTTGCTACTGCCGGAGAAGGCGATTGCGGCATTGCCGCCGTTGCCGCCGCTGTATGTCAGGGCGACGGTGGCTCCACCCATTGCCGCCAGCCTGTCCGGGAACTCGGCATTATAGCGCGCGCCGGACGCGGGCGAGAACAGGAAGCTGCCCAAGCCGGAGAGCGGCCCGCTCGCGGCGTTGGCAATCGTGTAGGTGTTGGCGCTGTCGCCGACGTAGTCGGTCATCAGGACGTTGTTCAGGAAGTTTCGATCCGCCGTCGTGGCGCTACTCCAGCCGTCCAAGTCCCAGGCAATCTCGGCGCCGGAGACGAAGAAGCCCTTGCCGGCCTGCGCGAGGTAATTGGTCACGAGCGTCTGCTCGGCGCTGCTGAAGGTCTCCGTGGTGGTCGACTCCTCGCCCAGAATCCAGAAGACCGCGGCATAGTTCGAGAGCGAGACTTGGCCGTCGATCACCGCCTCATTGCTGGCGCTGCTGATGCGCACGCCGTGCGGCGCGAGGGCGTTGGCGTGCTCGATGATGTAGTTGAAGGCTTGGAAACGCCGCGGATCGACGCGCAGTTGCGTGCCGGCGTTCGTGACGGTTTCCTGCGGCACCAGGGCGCGCTCGTAGCGGTCGAAGCCATTGACGATCAGGACTTGGGTGCTGCCGTTCGACGCGGCCAGTGTCTCCGTCGGGAAGGAGAGACCGCCCGCGTTGACCGCGGCGACGCGAACGTAGGTCGGGCTGTTGGTCTGGATGCCGGAGATCGTCGTGGACGTGCCGGTCACCACGGTGCCGTTGTCGAACCCGAATCCGTTTGTGCTGGTGTAGACGCGGTAGCTGGTGGCGGCGTTGCCGAAGAACTGGTTGTTGGTGTTGTTGAGCGGCGCGTCCCAGGAGACGGTGGCCGTGCCGTTGCCGTTGGAGATCACCCGCAGGTTGCGCGGTGTCTCGGGAGGCTTGGTCAGCGTGACATTGTCGCGCTGGCCGAAGTAGGCAAGAATGCCATGGGTCAGGGCGCGGGCGAAATCGTGCCGGAAACGCGGGTCGCCGTAGGCGGTCGCGTCGGTCTCGTTGTCGTGGAAGAGCCCCTCAAGCAGGAATCCCGGCAGCCCCGTGCCGAGGCTGGACTGGTTGTTCTCGCCGAAGTTCGTGACGTTCTTGCTGCGCACAGTCCAGCCGGGGAACCACAGGCCGGCGATGTGCGCGTACGCCGTGTCGTGAACGATCGTCTGCAGGTTGGCCGAGGCCTGGGTGGCGGTGCTGTGACGGAAGCTGCTGAGGCCCCGGGCGGTGGAGCCACATCCCTGGAAGGCATTCGTGTGGTAGGCGATGTAGATCGCGTCCTCGACCGAACCGTCCTTCAAGCTGTGCTCCCACTTGGCGTATTCGGGGCGGTCGGCCCAGCCGCCCTGCTCATCGTTCGTGCCGGTGTAGGCAAGCCCGCTGTAGCCGAAGCCGTTCCATTGAAGGTACAGGACGGCCTCCTCCTCCCAGCGCGGCCGGCCACTGATGCCATTGGTGTGGCGCGCGAGGTCGCCCATGCCGCCGCCCCAGCGAACGGCGTCGGCCGAGACGTTCGTGCCCGACGGTCCGTTGGTCGAGTTGGTCAACACGACCTTGCGCTGGTCGACCGGCGCCCCGACCTCGAAATAGAAGTTGCCCAGCAGGTTCCACGTATAGCCGTCGATCTTCTGGTCCATGCGCACTTCGGTCACGCCGCCGCTGTGGTACACAAGGTACTGGGCGTCGCTGGAGCGCGCGCTGAAGGCAGACCAACTGGCGTAGACGTTGTAGTAGCCGTCAGCCGGGATGTCGGCCGTCCAAGTGGCCGTGGCGGTCGGCGTGCTCGAGGTGGTCGTTGCGGCCAGCCGGTTCTGCCCGCTCCCCTGATTGAAGGGATTGACGCTCACGCCGGTCCAGTACTGCGTCGTCTTCTGCTTGAAGCCATTGATCGACGACGTGGACCACGACCCACTCTCGGCGTAGCCAGTAAGGTCGGAGTTGTCGACGATCACCATGTTGGTCTGGTGGTCGGACTCACGGACGGTCTGCACCTTGGCTCCCGCGTTGCGCAGCATCGGCAGGACGTACAGGTTCAGGAACTCGGGACTCGAGAAGTCCTCCGTGATGCCATAGCAGTTGCCGCGCTGCACACGCCAGCGGCCGAAGCTGACGTCGTCGAACCAGCCATGCGACTGGTTGAGGTAGATCGTCTTGCCACTCAACGACCCCTGCACGGCACCGGGCGCAATGACCGGGGCGTTCTTGGCAGTCGCGACGCCTTCGCCGGCCTGAGCATCCTTCTCGGCCGGCAGCGGATGCACCGTCTCGATGGGCAACTCCACCTTCGCGTCCTTGCGACGGGGCAACAGGTCCTGAATGTCGCGCACCTCGCCAGTCTCCGGGTCGATCGCGTACAGCAGGAAGGTGTCGAAGTCGTTGCTGTAGAGCAGCGGGCCGAAGATCTCGTAACCCATGCGCATGACGCGGGCGTCGTTGAAGCCCGAACTGCCCAGATACGCCCCGTGCACGAAGTCCGGAGGCAGGTCGAGGATGACCCGCACTTCCTTGCGGCCCTCGCCGTTCTTGTTCGGCCGCGAGAACTCCACACCGGCCAGGCGCGTGCCCGCCGGAATCCACGAGCCACTCTCGATCGGGGCCGCCTTCTGGTCGTCGGCAGCCACTGCCAGCACCGAACGGATGTAGGTCTCGGCACGATCCTCGGCCCCCACATCCCCAAGGGCGTTGAATGCGGCCGTCAAGTCCGCCTCGCGCAAGCGGGCCGCTTCCGTGTTGGCCACGTCGACGTGGGCCGGTACATGATACGCAAGAACCGAAGCGAGTGCAGCTACCCCTAGTGTGCGGCGCACCCAGCGCCGCCCTGAACCCCGAGATTCCATGGTGCGACTCCGACCAGAGTGTGGTACCCGAATGGTCGGTGATTGACACAGCCGTCCCCAGCGTCAACGGCAATTTCGGTGCGAAGGAGAAAAAACTATCGTTACGAGGTTGTACCTCGTAACGCCCCGGTCGCCGCGGCGGCGTACTTGACCAAGCGCCGCCGCGAGCGGCTTCCCACTTGCGGCGGCAGGCGCGCAGGGGAAACATCTTGGACGGACGGATGGAACGCGGCAACGGGCCGCATCGTCAAAGCGAGAGGGCATTCCCGCATGGGCTGCCCTCCAATGTGTCGGCGGCGGCAGCCGCCCCGGGAGTTGTCCATGATGAAGCGCATCCTTGCGGTCCTGCTGCTCCTGCTGGCCTCGATTCCGGCCGTCGCCCAAGTGACACCGATTAACCGCATACAGGGGCCGGGGGCCGAGAGTCCCATGGTCGGTCAGACCGTGACGGTCGAGGCCGTCCTGACTGCCGACTTCCGCTCCACGCTCGATGGTATTTTCCTGCAGGAAGAGCAGAAAGACTGGGATGAAGACCCCCGAACTTCGGAAGGAATTTTCGTCTACCTGCGGGGCGTCCAGACGAACGGACTGCGGCCGGGAAGCCTCATTCGCGTAACCGGTCAAGTTAACGAGTTCCGTGGCCAGACCCAACTGAGCCGCGTCGACAAGATCGAAGCCATCGGACAGGCGACCACTGTCCCCGCCCGGATCGACCTGCCCCTCGCATCGCCCGAGCACTGGGAGTATTACGAGGGGATGCTGGTGACGATCCCCGGCCCGGTCGTCGTGGCGGACACCTACGACCTCGGCCGCTATGGACAGGTGCTTCTGGCGCACGGAGCCCGCCAGTGGAGCCCGACCAACGTCGCCGAGCCCGGCGAACCGGCCCGCGCCATCGCCCTCGAGAACGCCCGCCGCCGCTTCATCCTCGACGACGGCAACACCGCCCAGAATCCCAAACCGACCCCCTACCTGAGCCCCGACGGAACCCTGCGCGTCGGCGACGGCGTCGATTCCCTGACCGGCATCCTCACCTACGCCTTCGACGAATACCGCGTCTATCCCGTCGGCCCGATCACTTTCGAGCGCCGCAATCCTCGGCCGACCGTCCCCCCCGCCGTCGGCGGCACCCTGCGCGTGGCCAGCTTCAACGTGCTCAACTACTTCAATGGTGACGGCAAGGGAGGCGGCTTCCCGACCCCGCGCGGGGCCAAGACCCCAGCCGAGTTCGCCCGCCAGCACGCCAAGATCGTCAGCGCCCTGATCGCCATGAACGCCGACATCGTCGGCCTGATCGAAATGGAGAACGACGGCTATGGTCCCGAGAGTGCCTTGCAGGAGCTCGTTCGCGGCCTCAACGCCAAGGCTCCCGAGGGCGTCCGCTACGCGGCAGTCGTGACCGACGCCGACATTGGCTCCGACGCCATTCGTCAAGCCATCATCTACAACGCGGCGACGGTGCGCGAAGCCGGGACCGCCGCGACGACCTCCGCAGGGCCGTTCGGAACGCGGCGCCCGCCTCTCGCCCAGACCTTCGAGGAGATCGCCACCGGCGGCCGACTGACAGTGGTCATCAACCACCTGAAGTCGAAGGGCTGTGGCGAGCCCGACCCCGCCAACGCCGACGCCAACGACGGGCAGGGCTGCTGGAATGCCGAGCGCACCGAGGCGGCCCACCTCCTGGTCGAGTGGCTCAAGACCAACCCGACCGGTGTTGAGGAAGAGAAGGTTCTCGTGCTCGGCGACTTGAATGCCTATGCGAAGGAGGACCCGGTTCGCACGATCATCGAGGGGGGCTTCGCGAACGCGCTGGCGCACTTCAGCGGCGCGACCGCCTACAGCTACGTCTACCGCGGCGAGGCCGGCGCGCTCGACCATGCGCTCGCCAGCCTGGCCCTGGCCCCCCACGTCACCGGCGCCGCCGCATGGCACATCAACGCCGACGAACCCCGCATCCTCGACTATGGCATGGAGTTCAACCCTGCGAACCTCTATACCGACGGCCCGTGGCGCTCGTCGGATCACGATCCGGTGCTTGTCGGCATCGGCTTCGCCCCCAAGTAAGCCAGCACCTGACTGCCCCCATACTCTCCACGAAATGGAACCCGCATGACCGATTCCAACATGTCCGACGACTCGATCGACTCGCTGCCGGCCTGGACCTTCGACCAGATGACCCCTCGCATGAAGGAGGGCGCGAATCGGGCCGAGTGGAAGTCACTCATGGCCGTGCAGGCCCGCACGATTCCTTACTTCATGGAGGAGCGCGACGTGATGGTGCAGTCGCGCACCGGCAGCGGCAAGACGGGCGCCTTCCTGCTTCCCCTGCTCGAACGTCTGAACCCCGCGCAGCCCACGTGTCAGGCGCTCGTGCTGGTGCCGACGCGCGAGCTCGCCAACCAGGTCTACCAGGAAGCGCGCACCGTGTTCGGCGACTCCGGACTGCGCTGCGTGCCCGTGTACGGTGGCGTCGGATACGGCCCGCAGCTCGACGCCTTCCGCGCCGGCGCCCATCTCGTCGTCGGCACACCGGGCCGCGTGCTCGACCATCTCATGCGCCGCAACCTGACGCTCGACAAGCTTGACGTCCTCGTCTTCGACGAGGCCGACCGCATGATGTCCATGGGCTTCTTCCCCGACATGCGGCGCCTCAAGACCTTCCTGCCCAAGCACGAATTCAATGCCTACATGTTCTCGGCCACGTACCCGGTCGGCGTCATGGCACTCGCGCGGCAGTTCCTCTACGAGCCGGAATTCCTGAGCCTGAGCGCCGACAACGTCCACGTCGCCGAGGTGCAGCACGTCAGCTACAAGGTGCCGGCGATGCAGAAGGATCGCTGCCTTGTGCGCATCCTCGAGATCGAGAACCCGGATTCGGCGATCATCTTCTGCAACACGAAGGCGCGCGTCGAATACGTCTCGACGGTGCTGCAACGATTCGGCTACGATGCGGACCTTCTGATGTCGGACCTGTCGCAGGCCGAGCGCGAGAAGGTGCTCAAGCGCCTGTACGCCAAGGAGCTTCGCCTGCTGGTGGCCACCGACGTCGCCGCGCGCGGCATCGACGTCAACGACCTGACGCACGTCATCCAGTACGAGCCGCCCGACGACCCGGAGTCCTACATCCATCGGGCGGGTCGAACGGGACGCGCGGGCGCCAGCGGCACTGCCGTCACGCTCGTATCCGGCATCGAGGAGGCCACGCTCGGCCGCATCGCCAAACTCTACAAGATCCACATCCAGCCGCGCGAGCTGCCTTCCGACGAAGATGTCGCAAACACGGTCTCGCAGCGCCTGACCGCCTCACTGGAAGCGCGCCTGCGCTCGCGCGACAAGCTCCAGGTCGAGCGCATGCAGCGCTTCCTGCCTTTGGCCCGCGAACTCATGCGCAGCGAGGACGAGGAACAACTGGTGGCCATGCTGCTCGACGACGCCTACCATGCGCTGTCCGCCGCACCGGCGACCACCGAGGGCCTCGCGAGCGATGCATCGCCGGCAACACCCCAGCCCGCCGCCAAGCCCCCGCGCCCTCGCAAGGATGGCCCGCGGCGCCGCAAGTGACTGTCAATCAAACCAGTGCAATCGCCGGAAGAGCAGCAGCAGGCCGGCTGTGACGAGCAGAAATATGCCCCATATTCCGGCGTACCCATAGCGCCAGGCCAGCTCCGGCATGTGCTCGAAGTTCATGCCGTAGATGCCCGCAATGAACGTCAACGGCATGAAGATCGTCGCCATCAGGGTCAGCGTCCGGACGATGTTGTTGGTCCGGTGACTGACACTGGCGAAGTAGAGATCCGTGAGCACGGCGAAGACGTCCCGGAAGGTCTCCGTGAGCTCCGTCGCGTTCACGGCGTGGTCCTGCGCGTCCTTGAAATACACGAGCGTCTTCTCGCCCAGCAGGTCGCTCTCCGACCGGTCCACGGCGATCAGCATGTCCCGCAACGGCGCCACCGCCTTGCGGATCGTCATCAACTCGCCCTTCATCTGCTGCAGCCGTCGCATCGTGTGGTTCGAGGGGCGATCGACGAGTTCGAGCTCGATCTCCTCGGCCACCTCCCCGAAGGCGTTGAACGCCGGGAAGAACTGGTCGATGGCCGTGTCGATCAGCACGTGCAGCAGCGCATCCGGTCCCAGTCCGCGCAGGCGCGCCTTCTCGTTCTTCACGCGGTCGCGGATCACGTCGAACACATGGTCGTCGCGCTCGTGGAAGGTGACCACCAGATCGCGGAACAGCAACAGGCAGACATGCGTCAGCGGAGTCGTGGGCGTCTGCGTGCCGACGAAGACCTTCAACACGACGAAGAGATAGGTGTCGTGGTCCTCGAACTTGGGGCGATGGCTGGCGTTCAGCACATCCTCGAGCACCAACGGATGGACGCCCCGGCGTTCGCCGATCTCCCGGACGACGTCGGTCTGCTGAAGGCCGACGACGCGCACCCAACGCACCACGCCTTCGGCCGCCGGAGGATCGAGCGCCTCGGCCACCGTCAGGTTCTCCCGTTCGGCGTGGTGACCGAGTCCGTACTCGGTCAAACCGATTTGGGTCGGCAACCCGGTCTCGCCACCGACGGCAACGAGTGTCCCGGGTGGCAGCCCCACCTTCGCGGACCCGAGATGCACCAGGCGCCGCAGGCTGTCCGTCACAATCCGGTCCGGCCGGGCCAGATAGGGCAACACCTCGGCGACTTTGCGGAGGTCATCGGAAAAGGGGACCTTGCTCATGGGAGGCTCCCACGCGGAATTCGGAGTCGCACCCCCTTCCTGCGCGGATGGTTCCGACGATGTCAAACGCGATGGAGATCCCGCCCCCGGGCGACTTTCCCTTGGACCCGCCGGGCGGCTTCGGCAGGATGGCACCCCGACTTCCCGGCCCGGAGGCACGCATGGCAGACTACGATGTCCGCGAGGCGCTGTGCGAGATTGGGCGCCGCTGCTGGCAGCGCCAGTTCGTCGCCGCCAACGACGGCAACTTCTCCTTCCGGCTCGACGAGGACACCATCCTCGCCACGCCCACGCGCATCAGCAAGGGGTTCATGTCCCCCGACGACCTTGTGCTGCTCGACATGGAGGGACGCCTCAAGGGCGGCCGTCGCGAATCCACCAGCGAAATCCGCCTGCATCTCAACGCCTACCTGCACCGGCCCGACATCCGTTCCGTCGTCCATGTCCACCCGCCACACGCCACTGCCTTCGCCTGCACCGGGCCACTCCTGCCCTGCGGCGTGCTGGAGGAATTCGAACTCTATCTCGGCCAGGTTCCCATCGTCCCCTACGAACCGACCGGCACTTGGGAGTTCGCCCGGGGACTCGATCCGTGGATCGAGACGCACGATGCCTTCCTGCTGGCAAACCACGGCGCGGTCACCTTCGGACTCGATCCCTTCGATGCCTACTACAAGATGGAAGTGCTGGACCATGCCTGCCGTACGCTGCTGCTGGCACGTCCGCTGGGCGACTGGCGGCGCCTCACTCCGGAGCAAATGCAGGCCTTGCTGGCCCGCAAGACCGCTCACGGAATGAACGATGCGCGCATGGGGCTTCCGGCCGAGCGTCTGCTCGACGAAGCGGTTGCACCTCGCCCGGCACGAGACACGCAGCCCCGATTCGCGCGGGACCTGGTGCCCGCTTCCGAAAGCGTCATTATCAGCGACGAGCCCAAACTCTCGTCTCCCCCACCCGCCCGGCTCGACGGCTCGGACTCTCGGGCATCCGGCGCCTGACCCCGGCACCGAAAGTGCTAGCCACCTTGCCCCCCATCTGGTAAATGAGGGGCAAGATCGTACTTCTCCTGCGCGGGAGGGCCGCCCATGGACTCGGTGGAGTCGGGCGTGGCAGCAGAGGCAGTCCAGTTGGTCCTTGTCAGCGACTCGGCGGCGCTCGAGTCCGGATTGATCGCGAGCTTGGGCACGCGGTGCCACGAGTGCCTGCGCCTGGACCCGCGCGACGTGGCCCGCGTGGACTGGCAGCAGCAGCGCCACACCGGCGCGGTGTGGGCCGTCGTGGCACCGTCCGGAACCGGGGTTCTGCGGCGCGATACGGTGGTCCACTGGACGCAGGCGTTGAGCATCATCCTGCGCCCCCAACGTTTGCTCGTGCTGGTCGAATCCCTGCACCTTGATGAGATTCTGCCCGCGGTCCGCGCGGGAGCCGATGGCGTCCTGCCGCAGTCGGCAACGCCCGCCGAGGTGATCGACGAACTGGAGCGCACGGGCACACGCGCCCGCGACTTCTTTCCGGATCCCCAGAATTGGCTCGGCGCCCTGCGTCGCGCCAGCGAGCATCTGGGGCTCACGGTTGATCCCAAGACCCAGATGCTCAAGCTGCTGCGCATCTTCGTCGCCCACCTGCGCGTCGATCGCTGCTCGATTCTGCTGCTGGACGACGATGGCAACCTGCGCCTTGTGGCCGGGCAGGGCATGCCGGATCAGATGGCGGTCGGCACAGTGGTATCGCCGAAGCCGGGCACGGTCAGCGCTTGGGTGATTGCGAATCGCCGGGCGCGCCTCGTCGAGGGGACACTGGATGCCACAGCCTCCCGGCATGGCCGCGCGGTGCACAGTGCCATCGCCGTGCCGCTGATCGCTCGCGAGGAACTGCTCGGACTCGCGAACTTCTCGAGCTTCGATGCCGACCGCCGATTTGGCGCCTCGGACTTAGCCGCCGCCGAGGTCTTCGGCAGCCTGATCGCCATGGCAGTCTCCACCCACCGCTTGCATCAGGAGAA
>JAHCAW010000027.1 GCA_019634695.1 Candidatus Sumerlaeia bacterium | reverse complement strand
GTGACGCGGTCGCCCGTTCTGGCGGCCATGTTCCCGGAGGACCCGGACCGCGCCGCCGGCGGCGTTCGGATCACCTTCGGGCGGCCCACCGCGGATTCCGATATCCCGCCGCTGGTTGCCGCGTTGCAGGCCGTTACAAGTCGTTCGCCGTCCCGATAATCGTTCTGGAGTCATCGATGATCTTCGACCTGATCGGTCCGCCGGTCTTTGTGGGCTTGGCGTGGGGCATCTCGGCCGTGGCGCTGTTGGTCGCCGGACTCGTCATGCGCAACCAACTGCGCATCCACGGCTTCTTCTCGTGGGTGCTGTATCTCGCGCTCGGGCCGCTCGGTGGCCTGGTGGCGCTGCCGATCATCGACCTGTTCGGCGTCGGCAAGTACGTGCTGCCGTTGCTCGTGGTGGCGATGGCGCTCTCGGCACTGTTCATCCGGTTCCTGCTGCCGGGCATTGCGCCCGACTTCCAGACCGAGAGCTTCGGCGCCGCCATGATGCTGGGCCTGCTCGTGGCCCTCAGCGTCTCGGCCGTCGGCTACACCACCCGGGAGGTGCCCTACATCATCCCGGCCGGGGTGCTTGAAGAGTTCGAAGAGTTCCCCTCCGAGTAGCCCCGCGGGTCAGACGCCCCCGAACGCCGAGAACCCGCCATCCACCGGCACCACTGCGCCGGTGACGAAGGCGCTCGCGTCGCTGGCCAGCCACACCGTTGCGCCCGCAAGATCCTCCGGGCGACCGAACCGTCCGAGCGCCGTGTGCTCCAGCACCGTCGCCCCCCGCGCCGTCGGGCGGCCGTCCGGCCATTCGAGCAGGTAGCGGTTCTGCTCCGTCACGAAGAATCCCGGGGCCAATGCGTTCACCCGAACCGGCAGGCTCAGGTCGCGGCCCAAATGCACCGCGAGCCACTGCGTGAAGTTGCCCACCGCTGCCTTGGCCGCGCCGTAGCCCCCGACCCGCGTCAGCGGCCGCAGGCCGGCCATCGAGGCGACATTGATGATGCTGGCCGGAGCAGGCGCCTCGCCAAGCGCGCGCACGAAGGCCTGACAGGGCAGCACCGCCCCGCCGAACAGGTTCAGGTCGACCACGCGCCGCAGCGCCTCGGGGTCCAGCGCCTGAAAGGGCGTGCCCGGCCCTGTCGTCGCTTCCGGCAGGTTTCCCCCTGCGGCGTTGACCAGAATGCGGGCAGGCCCCCACTCCCGCGTCACCCGCGCGAACAGGGCATCGAGGCTGCCCGGGTCGCTCGCATCGGCCGTCATCGCAAGCGTCTTCAGGCCCATGCTTGACAAGTATTCTTGCTTGTCGCGCAGGGCGGCCTCCCGGCGACCCGCCAGCACAACGCACGCCCCGGCCTGCGCCAAGGCCTCCGCCATCGCTGCGCCCAGCGAACCCGAACCCCCGATGACCACCGCCACGCGCCCGTCCAGACGAAACAGCTCTTCCATTCCCGGCATGGCTCGCCTCCCGGCTGGAGTCCCACCCCACCGTCCGCCTGGCGCCGGAGCGGCGCAACCCGACTCCCCGCACTCGCCCCCCGTCTGTTTTCGTTTGCAGTCGAACAACACAGCCAATAACCTCGCCCTTCGATACACTTTGCCGATACCGCCATCGTAACCATCCGCCGGCAGCCAACCCGATGACCTCCGACGCGAAAGACGCGAACAAGAATCTGGATGAGGAAGCGATGGGAGACGACCCGTCCTCTTCGATCCGTCGCGGCGACTCGCCGACCGAGATCACCGAGTCGACGATGTCGGGCAACGTGCTCAAGCCGTCCTCGGGCGTCTTCGAGTCCCGCGTCTTTCGGCCGGTGCTTATCTGCCTGACCGGCAGCCAGCGCGGCCAGCGTCGGTCGCTCACCGGGCCCTCGCTCATCATCGGCCGCAGCATGGGCTGCGAGTGGCAACTCGAGGATACCGCCTCCTCGCGCCAGCACGTGCGCATCGAGTACGAGAACTTCAAGTCCTCCTCGGAGATGCCTCGCTGCTTCATCACGGACCTGGGTTCGCGAAACGGCACGCAAGTCAACGGGCACGAGATCACCGGCCGCACGCCGCTGCGCGAGCGCGACCGCATCCTGATCGGCTCGACGGTCATCGGCTTCTTCGTCCGCGACGAGGGCGAGCTGCGCCACGACGAGTCGCTCTACCTTTCGGCCACCAGCGACGTCCTCACCGGTCTCGACAACCGCCGCCAGTTGCGCGTGCACCTGCGCCACCAGCTCGCCCGCGCCCGTCGCCAGTACCGACCCGTCTCGTTCCTCCTGCTCGACCTCGACCACTTCAAGGTCATCAACGACCAGTTCGGACACGATGTCGGCGACGAGGCCCTGCGCCATGTCGCGCAGCTCTTGCGCAACGGCCTGCGCGAGGGCGACCTCGTCGCACGCTGGGGCGGCGAGGAGTTCGCCATCTGCCTGCCCGAGACCGACGTCGCCGAGGCCGCCATGCTGGCCGAACGCCTGCGCGTGGCTATCGATAAGACCCCTCTGGCCATCGAGGGGAACACCATCCGCATGACCACCAGTGTCGGCGTCACCACTTTCCGCCCGGGCGACGGGGCCGACTCGCTCTTCCAGCGCGCCGATCACATGCTCTATCGCGCGAAGGAACAGGGCCGCAACTGCGTGGTGGTCGACACCACGGGCGAGACCGGCGAAGGCCACACCGCCTGAGCCCCCGCGGAGGAGGCGGCGCGTGGCCCTGCGTTTCGTCATCGGTCCCGCCGGCAGCGGCAAGACGCACTGGTGCCTTGCCGATGTGCGTGCCCGCGCCCTCGCCGAGCCCGACGGCCCCCCACTCATTCTTCTCGTTCCCGAACAGGCCTCCTACCAGACCGAGCAGGCCCTGCTGGCCGGCGATCTTGCCGGCACGCTGCGCGCCCGCGTCTTCTCCTTCGCACGCCTGGCCCAGTGGGTCTTCTCGCTCGGACCCGTCCCCACCCACCCGCGCCTGACCGACATGCACCGTCGCGTGCTCGTCGCCTCCATCGTTGCCGAGTTGGGTCGCGTCGGCGAACCCGGCACCCTGTTCCGCGTGCGTGGCATCGAACAGAATACCGCCGACTTTCTCGCCGAGATGAAGCAGTTCCGCCTGAACGCGGACGAACTCGAACGTCTGGCGCACGAGGCCGCCGCAGAGGACGCGCGCTTTGGCCGCAAGCTCGCAGACCTCGCCCGCGCCGCCCGCGAGTACGAACGCCGCGTCGCCGGTCGCTTCGAGGATCCCGAGGACACACTCGCTTCGCTGCGTGAACGCGTGGCCGACCTTCCCGAACTTCAGGGCGCTCGCGTTCTGCTCGACGGCTTCTACGGCTTCACGCCCGTCGAACTCGAGGTGCTGCGCGGCTTGGCGCGCCGATGCGCCGAAGTCGTCGTCACCCTGCCGCTCGACACCGCGCGCTTCGAGGCGATTCGTCGCGGCGCGTCGCCGCTCGAGTCCTCGCGCACCTTCCCGGCCGAAGAGACGCTCGACGAACTGCTCGCGCTGGCGGCCGACGACGGCATCGCGCTTGCCGATCCGGTGATCCTGCCGGGCCGCGCCACCAAGCTGCCGCGCTTTCGCACGCCCGCGCTCGAGACGCTCGCGCGCCGCTTTCTCGCCTTCGACCGCGAGCCGGCCCACGACGGCCCCGCACCGGGCCTGCGCTTCGTCGAGGCCACCGATGTCCGTGAGGAGGCCCGTCTTGCCGTCGAGCAACTCGTCGCCTGGCGCGAGGAGCACGGCTGGCACTGGCGCGAAATGGCCGTGCTCGCGCGCCAACTCGAGCCCTACGCGCAACCGCTCGACGAAGCCCTGCGCGCCTTCCGCGTGCCGTACTTTCTGGACCGCCACGAGCCGCTCGAGACGCACCCGCTCGTGCAGGGCACGCTCGCCGCGCTCGAGGCCGTGCTCGCCGGCTTTCGCTCGACGCCGATTCTCGCCTTCGCGAAGTCGGGCTTGTTCGCGCACGACGAGGCCGCCGTCGCGCGTCTCGAGGAGTTCGTCGAGTCGTGGCCCGTGGGCCGCGAACGCTGGCTCGCCGGCGATCCGTGGAGTCCACCGCCGCGCCGCAGCCCCTTCGAGGAAAGCGCCCGCGTCCGGCCCGCCGATGCCGCCTTCGAGACCATCGACCGCACGCGCCGCGCCGTCGTCGCGCCCCTCGTGGCCCTGCACGATCGCATCGAGGCGGCGCGCACACCCGGCGGCATTGCCGTCCCCGCCTTCGTCGAGGCGGTCTGCCGTCTGCTCCACGAAGCGCAACCCGAGCCGGACGACGAGACCCGCGCCATTCTCGGCGAGGTGTCGGGCATGCTCGGTGCGCTCGTCGAGTCCGCCGCCGACGAGTGCTTCGACGACGACACGTTGCTCGATCTCGTGCAGGAGACCTTCGGTCGTCTCACGCTGCCGCGCATTCCGCCGGTGCTGGACCAGGTGGTCGCCGGACAAGTGGATCGCACGCGCCTGCCCCCTGCGAAGGGAGTCGTCGTGCTTGGGTTGGCGGAGGGCGCGTTTCCTTTGCCGGGGGGCAACGTCTCGCTGCTCACCGATCGCGAGCGCGACAGCCTGCATCGTCTCGCCGGCGTTCGTCGTGGTGGCGTCGTGCGCGCGTCGGCGCGGCGGCTCTTCCTGCGCGAGGGCTTCTTCGCGCTCGTGGCGCTGACGCGTGCCTCGGAGTCGTTGACGCTCGTGCGTCCGCTCTCGGGCGAGGGCGGCGAGGCACTGGCGCCGTCACCGTACTGGGAGGAGACGCGTCGCTTGTTTCCGAGCACGCCAGTCGAGCGTCCGGGCCCGGTGCTCGGGCGCGAGCGTGCCCGCCGCGGCGCCGAGGTTGCCGCGATGCTTTGCCGCGAAGTGCTGGCCGTCGACGGTCGTGTCAGCGAACTCGCCGCGGCCGCCGGCGCCCGCGTGCTCGACCTGCTGCCCGTCGGCCGCCAGCATGCCGCCGCGCGCACCGTCCTTGCCTCCGCCACGCGCCGCAATCAGGCGCGCCTCGATCCCGTCATCGCGCGGCGCTTCCTCGACGGCGAGCTGCGCACCAGCGTCTCGGCGCTCGAGAGCTTCGCCGCCTGTCCGTTCCAGTTCTTCATGCGCGCGCTGATCGCACCCGAAACCGCTGCCGAACAGGGCATCACGCCCGCCGACATCGGCAACCTGGCGCACGCCACACTCAAGGCACTTGCCGATGGACTCATCGCCGAAGGGCGGCAGATTGGTTCGCTGAGACCGGATGAAATCGAACCGCGCGTCGAGTCCTGCTTCCGTCCGCCGTTCGAACGCCTCGAAGCCGCCGGGCTCTTCGCGACGCAATCCGAGCGCGTGGTCGCCACGCTCCTGCGCGAGCAACTCGTCCAGCTCGTCGGCTTCCTTGCCGAGGCCGGGCGTCGGCTCGACGCGCGCATCGTCGCGGCCGAGTCGCGCTTCGGTCCGAATCACGACATTGCCGGGCCGCGCCTCGCGGTGCCGTTGCCCGACGGCGGATCGCTCGACGTCATCCTGCGCGGCCAGATCGATCGCGTCGATTGCTGGCGCGACGCCGACGGACGCCCGTGGCTTGCCATTCTCGATTACAAGTTGTCCGAGCGGCGGCTCGAGTGGGTCGAGGCCGCCGATGGCATGAGCCTCCAGCTCGCTGGCTACCTGCTTGTGCTCGAACAGAACGGCGCCACGCTGGCCGGCGTGGATGACGTTGGCGTTGCCGGCGCCTTCTACGTTGCTGTCGTCGAGCACGAGGACGCCGAGCGCCTCTTCCGCGGCGTGGCGCCCGCCAGCGCCTTCGCGGCGTTCGCCTTCGATGCGGAGCCCGTGTTGCTCAAGGGCTCGGCCGACGCCAACGAAAAGACCCCGGGCCGCGGCGATGTCATCTCGGACGCGCAGTTCGCCGCCCTGTGCACGCGCGCCCGCGAGACCATCGAGCGCCACGCCCGCGCGATCGCCGCCGGCACGATCGCCATTCATCCGGCCCTCGTGCGTCGCGAGACGCCCTGCGGCAATTGCGACTATCGTCCGGCCTGTCGCCTGGATCACACGATGAACAGCAGACGACCCGTTCCCGCCCTGCCGCGCGTCGAGGTCATCGAAAACTGGCTCGGTCCCCCCGGGCCTGTGTGAAACGCACCGTCAATCCTCGCGCACCACTTCGGCGAAGATGACGGTCGTGTCGTCGCGGTGGCGTGTGTGCGGGGCCAGCGCGTCGATATCCTGGCCCAGCGTCGCCGCCAACTGGCTGGGCAACTGGTTGCCCCGCTGCGACACCAACTCGGCCAGGCGCACCTCGTTGTACGGCCCGTCGTCCGTCGTGCCGCCCTTCACCAGTCCGTCGGTGTAGAAGACGATCTTGTCGCCCGGGTCCAGCGTCACCACCTTCTCGGTCCACGACGCTTCCTGGAAAGCACCGACCGGCAGGCCGGTCACTGCCACGCGCTCGACCGCCCCCGTCCGCGCCCGATAGATCATCGGATGCGGACAGCCGCCATTGCACATCGTGAACTGCCGGCGGTCGGGATCGTAGCGCGCATACAGGCAGGTCGCCAGCTCGTGCTCGGGCAGCATGGCCATCAGCTCGCCGTTGAGCCGCGCCATCGCCAGCCCGGGATTGTGGATGCCGACGATCTGGCCCTGCAGGAAAGTCTTGATGCGGAACGTGTAGAGCGAGGGAACGACGCCGGCGCCGGCAAAGTCGATCAGCAGCAGGCCGAGCGAGCCGTCCGACAGCGCCACGATGTCCCAGAAGTCGCCGCCGAGCATCTCGCAGGGGCGCCACAGCGCCGCCACGCCCAGACCGTAGGAGGCCGGCAGCTCGCGCAACTGCGCCGCCTGCGGCAGCAGCGACTCCTGCACGGCGCGCGCGGCGGCCAGCTCGCGCATCAGCCGCTCGTTGCTCCGCCGCGATTCCTCGCTCAGCTCGCGCAGCCGCAGATGCGTCTCCACCCGCGCCAGCAGCACCTCCATGTCGATCGGCTTCGACACGTAGTCGTTCGCCCCGGCGTGCAGTCCCTGCACGACGTCGCGGCTCATCGCCTTGGCCGTCACCATGATGATCGGCACGTCCTGCGTGCGCGGGTCCTGGCGCAACTGTCGGCAGACCTCGAAGCCGTCGATCCCGGGCATCATGACGTCGAGCAACACCAGCGCCGGCAGCGGTTGGCGCTTCATCCGCACCAGCGTCTCGTAGCCGTCCGGCGCCTCCTCGCACTCGAAGCCGAGGTCGGTCAGGTTCTCCACGAGGATCTCGCGGTTGTATTCGTTGTCGTCGACGACAAGGATAAGCCGCTTGCTGCCCGCCATGGGGCTCCTCACAGTGGGGCCGGTGTGGCCGGGCGGTCCGGGCCCCTCGGGGGGGTCGGCACCTGCCCGGGTGGGGAATGGGCCGGTTCTAGACCGGCGACTCTTGGCGGGCAAGCGAGTAAACTCGATGGAAACGGCTTTGCAGCGGTACGTCCTCAACGGCGGCGTCATGATGGCCTTCCTGGTGCCGCTGGGCCTGCTGGCGATCGCCTTCACGGTCCAGGGCTTCATCAACCTGCGCCGGGCCCGCCTGTGCCCCGCCAACTTCAACCGCCGCCTGCCCGAGCTGCTCGCCGGCTGCCGCACCCGCCGCCAGATCGAGGGCCTGCTCGAGCGCGAGGGCCACAGCCTTGCCCTCGTCCTGCGCCGCGTCCTGCGCCACCTGGAATTCAAGGCCGACGCCGACCCCGCCGAGGTCCTCGCAGAGTCCATCGAGGAGGAGTGCAACGCCCTCCAGCAGCGCAACAGCCAGCTCGCCCTCGTCTACAACGTCGCCCCCCTCATGGGCCTGCTCGGCACCGTCTTCGGCATGCTCCGCACCTTCCGCAACTTCGCCGAATCCACCGACCCCTCCGTCCGCGAACTCAGCGTCGGCATCAACGTCGCCCTGCTCACCACCGCCTGGGGTCTCGCCATCGCCATCCCCGCCTTCATCTTCCTCTACATCTTCGCCCGCCGCATCAGCGCCTGCGAGCAGGTGCTCTTCCCCACCGAGGGCGCCCGTGCCCTGGAGACCCTGCTGCGCCACATCGGTACCCAGCCCCCACCCGACGCCGACCAGCCCGCCCCCCCAACCCAGGCCGTGGAGTGATCCCATGGCCCGCCGACGTCGTCCCATCCCCGCACGACTCGCCGACTCCGGCGTCGGCCTCAACATGACGCCGCTGCTGGACATCATTTTCAACCTGCTCTTCTTCTTCCTGCTCGCCACCACGATTCGCGACCGCAGCCACTACCTCGAGGTCACCCTGCCGACCTCGACTACCGGCGAGGCGCGCGTCGTCGAGAAGCACGTTCCCGTCGTCTCGCTGCTGGCCGACGGACGCCTGATGCTCGATGGGCAGGAGGCGAGCACCGAGGAACTCCTCGGCCGCCTCAGGCGCATGGTGCAGCTCGACGAGGCCAAGGAGGTCGTCGTCGAATCCGACGCCGGCATCCCGGTGCAGCGCTTCTTCGACGCCGCCGACATCTGCCGCCAGGCCGGCATCCCGGTCGTCACCCCGCGCGTCACGCCGTCCCGCCGCCCGCTCTGAGCCGCACGCCTGCGACGACGATGGACCCAACATTGCGCTCGGAACCCCCCAACGACTTCATCAGGGCGTCCTGCATTCTTCATTGGTCGGCGGAGCCTTGGGGCGAAGGCCCAATCTCGGCACAGCGCAGGGGATCGAACCTGACGACCGCCTCCTCGGGCTCCATACCGTGGAAGATACAGGCTTCGAAGGCGGGCCAGTAGCCTTCCATCATCGTCGCCGTCATACGCAGCAAATCGCTCACGAGCTCGGTGGGCAGGTCGTGATTGACGATTCGGACGGAGCAGGTGAACCCAACTTCGCCGTCTCGCATGTCCAGAAAGTAGTGGCCGTCCCTCAGGCCGTACGATGCGCGACAAACCATCTCGGCGACCGTGCGCCGAAGGCTCGCGGGCACATTGACCGGATAGTCGCACCTGATTCGCAACGGACTGTTGTCATCGGGCTCAATCCAGAGCCATATCTGATAGCGCAAGCCATGCCGCCTTCCTTGGAACCCAGTGTGGAGAACACACGCGTCCGGCTCGACGCGGAATCTCAGCTCCAGCTCCTCGAAAATCTGGACAAGCCGGCGGAAGGTCTCGGGGTGGTTGGGGTGCACGCAGCTCATGAGAAACGCCTCCCTCGTGTTGAGTGTCCTGACAGTTCCGGTTACATGGTGGGGAACGGGCCTTCCGGATCCCGGCATCGGAAAGCCGCAACCGTTCCACCGAGCTGTCGGGCGTACGCTCCCGAAGGCGCCTCCCTTCATGGGCGGTGACAAGCTTGCCGGTACCAAGTCGGATTGCAGACGACTTGGGGGGATGTTGGGCTGGTGCTTCCCGTCCTCACGGAATAATCGCGATGCACTTGCCGCCGATGCAATCAGTGCAGGATCCAGACGCTCCCGTCGCTGGCGAGCACCGGCGTGTAGGTTGCCTCGACTGTCGTGGTTTCGCCAGCCGTGACGGTGACCGCGCGGCGCGGTGGCGTCATCCAACCCGGGATGTCGCAGAACTCGACGGAGGCATCGCCGACCGCCGCATCGGCCTCGACGGCGTCGGAATCGCTCCACCACGCAGACGTCGTCCGGCGCCAGCCGGCTCCTGCCGCGCGCGCCTCGGCGGGTTCGATCACCACGCGCAGCGTCCCGGCGGGCTCGAAGTGGGCAATGTAGGTTTCCTCGGCGGCGAGGACGAGCACAGGTCGCTCGGTCTGGCGATTGCCGTCGCGAAGTCCGGCGTCGTTGCCCCAGCTCGCCAGGCGCCATCCCGTGCTCGGCGTTGCGGTCAGTATCTGTTCGCTCCGCAGGTCGAACGTGCCGCCGCCGGCCACCGTGCCGCCCTCGGGCGGGGCGGCCTGCACCAGCAGCGTCCCGCTCTGCCGCACGAACGTCGCCGTCCACGTCGTCGTCCCATCGTGCGTCACGACGACGTCGCGCACATCGTCGGGCAGTCCGTCGTTCCAGCCGCCAAACGTGAAGCCGGCATTCGGCGTGGCGACCAGGCGTTGCACGCTCCAGGCCGGGAAGCGACCCGCACCGGAAATCGTGCCTCCCTCGGGCGGATCGGCCACCACGGCCACCTCGCCCTCGAACGCCTCGCCCAGATCCCAGTGGCTCAGCGCGATCTCGAGCCGGTTGTTCGCGCGCGTGCTCTCGTCGATCGCCTCGTCGGGATCGAGCACGAACTCGACACGCTTGATCGTGTCCCGAAGGTCCGCACGCGCTAGGTCCAGATGCACCGTGCGCGACTCGCCCGCCGGCAGCGGCGACCGCAGCCGACCCGAGTCCACGCCCTCGATCAGCACAAGCAGATCCGCCATCGCGACATCGACGACCCCGTTGTTGCGCAACTCGATCCAGACGCGGATCGTCTCGCTCAGCGGCAGCATCTCGCTGCGCGTGCCGACGATCTCGAGGTCCGGCAGCAGCAGCGACCGCACCGCCGTATTGTTCGCCTCGTCGCGCTCCGCGACGGTATTGTCCGGATCGACGATCAGATGCAGGTGATGCGGATCGGCCGACGAGGCCGGCACCGTCAACACGAACGACGTCGCCACCCGATCGCGCCCGGCCAATGCACCGCTGATCGTCACGCGGCCGATCTCCGCGCCCGCCGCGTCGGGCGTGCCGAGATGGAACGCCACGACCGGATCGACCACGGCCAACTCGCCATGGTTCACGACATCGACGTGCACGGTCAGCGATTCGCCGGGAGCCGGTTGCTCGGGCTCGAAGCGAAGCGACGCCGCATCGAATGCGAGGTCACGCGCCAGCGATTGCTCGACGCGCACGAGATCGGTCGAGAGCACCTCGAAGGTCTCCGCGGCGACGGCGTGCTGCGGGAATACGAGTGCGAGGTTGCCCTGTGCTGTGAAGGCAACCGTCGGGATGTCGCCGACGCGCGGGCCCGCATCCAGCGCGATCGTTTCGCTCCATGCGCCTGCCAACGGATCGCGCACCGACGCGGCCAAGCCCACGCCCTCCGGCGTGGGCTCCTGCCACACCACGGCCAGCGCTCCGTCGCCCCGCACCGCCGCGGCGTACGTGCGCGGCTGCGCAATGCCCGCCCGCGGACCGGCCGGCATTGCCGCCCCGTCGTCGCGCGCGTGCACCAGCACGCCCTCGCGCACCCACAAGACATCGCCGCCCGCGGACGATTGGCCGGCCCACGGCAGCTCGTTCGCGCCCGCATCGGGCGTCAGCAACTCCGCGGCGCTCCACGCGCCGTCATTCCGATACCGCGCCACGCGCGTGTCATCGCTCGTGATCGGATCGCCGTCCTCATCGAGAATCGCGATCACCGACGCTTCGGCGCCGTCCCACGCGGAGGCATGCGACACGAGATTCGTGAACTCCAGCGTGGTCGGCGCCGGCGCGAAGGTCCGCGTCGACGAGTCCCACGATGCCAGGTGCAACCGCACCGGATGCGTCGTCGATGCCAGCAGTTCGCTCGACGCCTGACTCATCCAGGTCAACGCAAGCGACCCGTCCGGCGCGGTCAACAGCCGCGGCGCGTAGTCGAGGTGCGTGTTGCTGGTGACGAACGCCGGCGCAGACCATGCGCCGGTCGCGGCGTCGCGCCAGGCAAACGCGATCTCCATCTGGGCGGCCATGTCCTCGATCTCGTCCGAGGCGAGCGCCTCGTCGCGCACGCGTTCCCACACAGCGACCGCCTGCCCCGCCGCGTCACGCGCCAGCGTCGGCGCGAAGTCTCCGCGCGTGTCGTTCGTCAGCGCCACCGCGGTCGCCGACGGATTCGCATCCGCGAAGTTGAGCACCTGAACTTCCGTCGCCTGCAAGGAGGAGAGCGCCGGCTTGAAGGCGACGAGCGCCAGCAACTCCGGATCGCCGCCCAGCAGTGCCGGCGCCGGGTGCCGGAACGTGTTCGTCACAACGGTTGTGCGCACCGGCGCGCCCGCGGCGGTCTTCGCCAGCGAGGGCATCACGCTGCTCGTCGCGATCAGGTGATACTTGTCGGCCTCGGGCACGACGAAGACCAACGGCCGCATTGGGGCCATCGCCTCCGCCCCGTCGAACGCGCCGAACACCGCCTTGCCCGGGTCCGACAGCCGGAAGCCGAACTCGCCGGCGAACGTCTTCTCGAACGACCAGATGTTGAAGACCAGATTCGCGTAGAGTTTCGACTCGGCATCCTTCAGGTAGTCGGGATTCGCCGGCACTTCCCAATACAGCACCGTCTCACCGCCACCAAGCAGGGTTGCCTTCAGCTTCTCGTGCACCGGCGCCGCAAGCCCCAGGTTCAGGCCCACCTTGATGTTGCCCGACGCCGAGTGGAAGCCGAGCTCGCTCGTCTTGCTGATGATCTCCAGGCTGTTGTTCGCCTCGGCATAGACGCGGCCCTCGACTTGCGCGAGATTGTTGAACCGCGAGATCAGCCCGCCGATGTAGGGCATCGAGGTCGCGCCGCTCAGCGCCGGAATCACCGTCACGATCCCCGCCTTCTCCTCGATGGTGCCCTTGACGCCCAGGATCAACGTCGCGCCCTGCCACGTCAGGCCCTTGCCCGGCACGTACGCCATGTTGCCCGCGCCGCCCAGCTTGCCGTCGATCTTCTTGCCCGCGGCCTCGAAGCCCGTGACCCCCGCAAGCGACACCGAGCCTGTGCCGTCCGACTTCACCTCGAGCTCCATCTCCGCCTTCGACGGCGGGATGCCGAAGTTCCGACCGCCGATCATCGGCATCAGGCTCCACGCCTGCCACAACGTCGCACCCAGCGACTGCTGACTGATCTGAATCGCGATCGGCTGCGACGGATACTCCGCCTTCAGCTTGTATGAGAGCAGGCCGTAGGAGGCATCGTGCGCCGCCACGCCGAAGTTGCCGAACGCCGTGATCCACGCCGGCACTGGAACCACCATCAGGTCCACGTGCGCGGGATCGCTCGCCACGCCATCAAGCAGCGCGCGCACCGTCACGCGGTTTGCCAGCGGCTCGAGCGAGGGAACGAACGGCGCCGCGTGCAGCGCATACGAGGTTTCGACATGCGTGGGTTCCTCGGTCGAGGGCGCAACGGAGCGCTCCTGATTCCGCACGCGGAACACCACCTGTCCGACGCGCGCGTCCACGTTGTTCCAGTCCACCGTCGCCTTGTACACCTCCGGTGGCACCTCGACGCCAGCCAGGAAGATCGCCCGGTTTGGATAGTTGTGCGCCACATCCACCAGCAGCGGCTTGGGCTTGATGCGCACCATCGACACGGCGCCGAGGTTCGTCGGCGCGCCGGGCTTGATCGCCACGGTCGCCGTCCGCGACACGGTGCCCGGCCGCTGCATCGCGACCTGCGTCACACTCGCTCCCGCCGGCGCCTGCACCTCGAAGCGTCCCAGCCCGTCCGTCGTCGTCGACGACCCGGGCACCGATACCGCCACGTTCGCCAGAGGCACCCCCAGTTGACGATCCACCACCGTTCCGACGATCGCCGAGGGCGACAACGCCCCCGGAATCTCCAGCGGCTCGCACGGCCCGTGATTCACCGTCTCATACTCGACCTCATAGCGCTCGGTCTGGAAGTTCCAGCGCGGGCGCGAGGTGGTCCATTGCCCGCACAGCTTGCCGTTGCTCATCCGGCCGGTGTCCGACAGCATCCCGTCGATGCCCTGGGTGTTCGTGTACCAACTCGTCCGCGTGCCGTGCCCCTTGCCGTAGGCGTATTCCGTCGTGTACATGCGCTGCCGGCTGAAGTCGCGCGACATGAAGTCGCCATACGACGCGCCGTGCGCGAGTCCGGCCTTGTTGGTCTGGAATCGATAGCCGGGACTTGCCCCTGTGGTGTTCGGCCCGAACGCCACCCACTCCACCACCTCGCTTCCATCCTTCGCCCCCAGGCGATAGTCGATCGCCGACGTGTACTGCCCGCCGCCAGTCGCAGGATTCAGCGACCAGTGCGTGCCGTGCGTCAGGCCGTACAGCGTCGTGCCCGTCTGTCGGATCGGCAGGTTGGTCGGCTGCTGCGGACCACCGGGATAGGTATACGTCGATTCGTAGTCTCCATCCATCGGGAAGTCGTCGATGTAGTTGATCCGCGTCCGGCTCGCGATGCTGCCGTCGGGATGGTAGGAGACTTCCTCGTAGCGCCCCTCGCGCACCCCGTTGCGGTATGGGACCGTCTTGCGCGACGCCACGCTGCCGTCCTCGTAGAAGTACGTTTCCACCGTTTCGCCTTCCCGCACATCGTCCACGTAGAACTCGGTGTACAAGTGCCGGATCGCGCCGCACGCCACGTCGTCGAAGTACCCGATCTGCCGTGTGATGCCCTGGCGCTTGCCGTTGCGGAAGGTGGCTTCCCAACGGGGCTTGCCGCACGGCAGGTTGTCGCGCACCTCGCCATGCACCACTCCATGTTGGTAGTATGCCTGATAACCCACCACCCCCGAGTGCCAGTACATGAAGTCATAGTACGGGCCATGGTAGATCCGCATCCACGGCGTTTCCGGCGAGTAGTAGAACGAAAAGCGCCGCCGCAGGTTGCCGTTGTCGAAGTAGTCCTCGGCCCAGTAGAGTCCCGGCGTGTCCGCGGCCGCCGGCACGGCCGGCTCCGACTGGCCCGCGCCCGCCCGCGTCAACCCCACCACCAGCATCAGCAGCATCAGGGTCCGGCCCATCGGGCACCTCCCGCGGGCGCCGCCGCCGTCGGCAACACAGCCACAAGTCCGGTTCGGCATAACGACTCCCGCATTTATACGATAAGACAGAGATTCTTTGTCTGCATATAGGATAGGACCGATCCTCCCGGCGGTCAATTGCGATTCCCTCCTTTCCATGCGCCCGCCTTCGCGCCCATGCTTGCCCGGCGGCGCCCCGACCCGCACACTACCGGACACCATGACCCACCCCTTCCATCCTCTCCGCGCCGTGCTCCTGCTTCTGCTGGTGGTGTCCGGTCCCTTCGCGGCAGGGGCCCAAAGCACCCGCCCGCTGATCGAGCACGTTCGCGAGCTCGCCGCCGAGGGCTATGCCGGGCGTCTGGCCGGCACACCGGGCGAGCGCCGCGCGGCGGCCTATATCGTCGCCGAACTCGAGCGCCTCGGCGTCCAGCCCCTGCCCGGCGCCGAGGGCTTCCTGCACGAGTTTCCCCTGCCGCCCGAGTGGGAGCGCCCGCTTCCGACCGGCCTGAACGTCGTCGGCTGGCTGCCGGCAACGGTCGCCGCCGACGGGCCCGCCAGCCCCACGGCCGTGCTGCTGGGCGCGCACTACGACCATGTCGGCGACGGCCTGGCGATTGCGGGCATCCGGCGCCCCGGCCGCCGCGGGCCGCATCATCCGGGGGCCGACGACAACGCCTCCGGCGTGGCCGTGGTGCTGGGCGCGGCGGTCCGGCTCGCCCGCGCGCCAGAGCGCCCCCGCCCCGTTGTCCTGGCCTTCTTCTCGGCCGAGGAGTCGGGCCTGGTTGGCTCGGCCCATCTGGCCCGGACGTGGGGCGGCGTGCCGCTGGGCCGCGTCGTCGTGGCCGACATGGTGGGGCGGCTGGGCAGCGGGCCCCTGCAGGTCGAGGCCACCGAAGGGGTCCGGCCGGTCGTCGCCGCCGAGGCCGGCCGGCTGGACGTTGCCCTGTCATGGCTGCCGGTCGGCGCGCTGTCGACCGACGTCCGGTCCTTCGACGGCCGGGTGGGGGAGACGGTGGCCCTGACGACCGGTCCGCACGCTGACAAGGACACCCCCGGGGACACGGTCGACAAGATCGACGCCGGGGGGCTGGAGCGTCTGGCGGCCCTGGCCGCGGGGCTGGCGCGGTGAGGCGGATTGGGCCGGGGGGCGCCAAACACCTTGACCGCCCGCCCCGATAAAATACAATGGCCCGGATTTTATCACTTCGCCCGCCCCGGAGGAGCGTCCGCTCCGACAACCACCATGTCCCCCTCGCGATCCAAAGCCGCCCCACCGCCTCCAGCTCCAGCCCCCGGCGCCGCCACCCGCAAGCGCAAGCGCGTCACGATCATGGACGTAGCCAAGGAGGCCGGCGTCAGCATCGCCGCCGTCTCCCGCATCCTCAACAACAGCTATGAGGGTTTCTCCGCCCGCGAGGAGACCAAGCAGCGCGTCTTCGAGGCCGTGCGGAAGCTCAATTACAAGGCCAACCGCGCCGCCGTGCGCCTGGCCACCGGCCGCCACCAGGCCATCGCGCTCTGCTATCCCGAGTACGGCACGCGCGGCGAACCGCTCGACACCTCCTCCATCGACGTCATCTTCGGCCACCTGAGCCAGATGCTGCAAATCCGCGGCGTCACGCGCGGCGCCGCCGAGGCGAACCTGGACCTGGTGCTGATGATGCGCGGCGCCGGCCGCACGATCGACGACATTCTCCAGCAGGCCTCCGAGTCCGTCGATGGCGTCGTCTACGTCAACCCCGAGGACGACCCGAAGCTGGTCAAGAAGCTCGAGGGTGCCAACGTGCCGATCGCGATCGTCGGCCCGGCAGCGTTGCCCACCGGCCGCTTCTGCTCCGTGCGTGTCGACGAGTTCACCGCCGGCCGCATGGCCATGGGCCACCTGATCGTCGCCGGCGCGCGTCGCATTGTCGTCGCCGTCCCCGAGTCCCAGAAGCGCGAGATCGCCATCTCGCGCCGCTTGGAGGGCATCAAGAAGGTGGTCGAGACGTACAGCGACCCGTCGCTGGGCTACGACGTCGTCGACCTGCCGCTGGACATGAACCTGGCGAAGGCCACCTTCATGAACCACGTGGGCCGCTGGGGCCGTCCCGACGGCGTGCTGACGCTCGGCGGCATCCTGCCCTTCGCCGTCATGCGCGCATTGCAGGAGGAACGCCTGCGCGTGCCCGAAGACGTCAAGGTCGTCGGCTTCGACGAGAACCCGCTCTACCAACTCAACGATCCGCCGCTGACCGGCCTGCGCTATCCCATCGAGGAGATGTGCCGGCGCGCGGTCGAGCTGCTGATCCAGCAAATCCGCACCGGCGACATCCCGCCCCCCACGCTCATGTCGCCCAAGATGATCGCGCGCCGCAGCTCCGAGGCGCCCTTCACGCCGCTGTACTGACCGCTTCGCGGAGGCGAACATGACGACTCCCGCACCCATCACCGATATCCCGTCCAACATCCGCCGTGCGGCCGACGTGCTCCACCGGTTCGGCGCCAGCGAAGTCTATCTGTTTGGGTCGCGCGCCCGCGGACAGGCGCGTGCGCATTCTGACGTCGATCTGGCCGTGCGCGGGCTTGCGCCTGAATCCTTCTATCGAGCCGTCGGGGAAGTCCTGTGCGAACTCGACGTTCCAGTCGATGTCGTGGATCTCGATGAGACAGGCCCCTTGATGGAGCTGCTCCGCGCGGAAGGGGACTTCCGTCGTGTCATCTGACTTGCGGGACTGTGTCGAGGCCGAGTTTGCCCAGCTTCATGGTATGCTGGGACCTCGAAAGGACTTCGTCCAGAACTGCCTGGAGCACCCGCCGAGTCTTGAATCCATCGATGCTCTCGCCGCTTTGCTCCACTCCTTCTACACAGCGGTCGAGCGAGTGCTACTCCACTTCGCCAAAGCCGAGGGATCATCCGAGCACATCGCGGCCAATCCTGAGACTTGGCACTCCCGGCTGCTGACCATGATGGCATCGCAGCGTGGCAATAAACCACCAGTTCTCTCGCAGGAGCTCCGCAACCAGCTCGTCAACTACCTTGGTTTTCGCCACGTGTTCCGTCACGCTTATGTTCACCAACTGCAGTGGAGCAGGATGCGGCCCTTGATCGAAGGCTTGTGGCCGGTCTGTGATCGACTGGAAATCGAGGTCCGTGCGTACCTTGATCGATCCGCAGAACCAACCGGGCACGATTCGAGCAAGTAGACCGCCGATCGAGGTCCGAAGCCCGGCGAATCGGGAATGAAGCGGGCTCGATCAAGCCTCGACAGATCTTAAGTAGTCGGGTTCTCAGGTGAGGAAGCGAGGGTGTCAGCCGTGCCCGATGTCGTCCTGTACTGGCTTCGCAGCGATCTGCGCCTGCACGACAACGAGGCGTTGGCGTGGGCGGCTGCGCACGGGGCGGCGGTGCTGCCGGTCACCTGTTTCGACCCGCGCCAGTTTGGCCGCACGGCGCTCGGCTTTCCCGCCACCGGGCCCTTTCGCGCGCGCTTTCTGATCGAGAGCGTCGCCGACCTACGCTCCTCGCTCGAGGAACTCGGCTCCGGCCTGGCTGTGCGCACGGGCCTGCCCGAGCAGGTGCTGCCCGTCCTGGCCGCGGAATGCGGCGCCCACCTCGTCGTCGCCCAGCAGGAACCCGCGCCGGCCGACGCCGCCATCGAGGAGGCCGTACGTGCCGAACTCGACGCCGACGGACGCGAGCTGCGCCTCTTCTGGGGCTCGACCGTCGTGCATCGCGACGACCGATCCGCGGTCGGCGTGGACGATTTCCGGGTGCGGCCGCCACTCTCGGTGCCGCGCGCCTTCCCGCCGCTGCCCAACGTCCCGCTCGGTCGCATGCCTGCGCTGGGCGACTTCGGCCTGCACGCGCCCGAACTCGACCGCCGCGCCGCCCTCGAGCCCCGCGGGGGAGAGGCCGCCGGCTTCCAGCGCCTGGTTGCCTGGATGTGGACCAGCAACGCTCTGGGCGCCTACGCCGATCCGCCGACCCCGGAGCGCCCGACGCCCGAGCCGTCGCGCCTTTCGCCTTGGCTGGCGCATGGCTGCCTGTCGCCCCGCTTCGTCCATGCCCAGGTGCTGGAGTACGAACGCCGCCGCGTGCGCAACGCCGGCACGCGCGCCTTCGTCGCCGCGCTGCTCGCCCGCGACGCCTGCCGCTGGGCCGCGCTCGACGGTCGCCTGCCCGCGCTCGAATCCCCGGCCGCGTCGCCTGCCGAACGCCGGCGGCTCGACGCCTGGCGCACCGGCCGCACCGGTCTGCCCTTCGCCGACGCCGCCCTGCGCGAGCTGCGCCTCACCGGTCTGCTCGGCCACGACGCCCGCCGCGACGTCGCCCACCAGCTCGTGCACGACCTTGCCCTCGACTGGCGCCTCGGCGCTGCGTGGTTTGCGTCCCAGTTGCTCGACCACGACGCTTGCATCAGCACGGCGCACTGGATGGCCGCGGCCGGCCTGCCCGACGGCCCGCTCGCCCCCGAGCCCCGCCTCGATCCCCTCGCCGCCGGCCGCCACCTCGACCCCACCGGCGCCACCATCCGCCGCTGGCTCCCCCGCCTCGCCCCCCTGCCCGACGCCACCATCCACGACCCCCGCCCCAGCCAAACGCCGAGCGGCGAGTGGGTGGAGCGGACCATGTGAAGGGGCCGACCAACTCGGCGGCAGTCATAGCGAGGCCGTGCCAATGTTTCCCCTTGCGGGACGCCGAGCTTCGTCTTATCTTCGCCGTCAAGATTGACGGGTGACATCTGGCTTGCGACGAGGCGAAGCTGGGACGACTGCTTGACGTGATGTCAGAATTATTCCCAGAGGCACAGCCATGAGCCAGTCCTTTGCAGCTCTGAGAGAACGCGCGGGGCTTTCGATTGAGGAGACAGCAGCGCGCACTGGTTATGCGGCTCGGACCATATATCGTTGGGAACGAGGAGAAAGCAACCCGCGCAAGGCCGCGGTCGATGTGTTGCATCGCCTGTGCGAGGAGAGAAGCCCGTACCTACGGCATGGATCGGGCAGGTTCCGGTTCATCGATCTGTTCGCTGGAATCGGCGGACTTCGCAGAGGCTTTGAATCGATTGGGGGCCATTGCGTCTTCACTTCCGAGTGGGATCGACACGCGCAGCAAACCTACCGAGCGAACAATCCCGAGGATTCGCATGAACTGGCCGGGGATATTACGCAGATCGACGCAGAGCACATCCCGGAGCACGACGTATTGCTCGCGGGCTTCCCATGCCAACCCTTCTCCATCGCAGGAGTTTCCAAGAAGAACGCCTTGGGTCGAGCACACGGTTTTCGATGCGAGGCACAGGGAACATTGTTTTTCGACGTTGCCAGGATAATCGAACAGCATCGTCCGAAGGCGATCCTTCTCGAGAATGTCAAGAATCTGCTGAACCACGATCGCGGGAACACGTTTCGCGTGATCTATCGTACGCTCACCGAAGAACTGGGATATCATGTTCAGTGGCGTGTCATTGATGCGAGATCCTTGGTCCCGCAACATCGTGAACGAATCTTCATCGTCGGATTTCGGGACGAGAGCCATTTCGACTTTGATGACCTGAGGATTCCCGATCCTGCGAAGGGCCCCAAGCTGGGCAGCATCCTGCACCCCGAGGACGGAACCGAAAGGGCGGAAGAACCGTATACGGTCGGTGCGAAAGCCACTGTTTCCGGGAAGTACGTCCTGACCGACCACCTTTGGGCGTACTTGCAGGCGTACGCCGAGAAGCACAGGCAGAAAGGGAATGGCTTTGGATTTGGCCTTTTCGGATCACAAGATGTTGCCAGAACGCTCTCAGCGAGGTACTACAAAGACGGGGCAGAGATTCTGATTCGGCGTCGTCGAGGCAATCCACGACGCCTGACGCCACGTGAATGCGCTCGCCTCATGGGGTTTGACAAACCAGGTTCAAGCCAGTTCGTGATCCCCGTCTCGGACACCCAGGCTTACCGGCAATTCGGAAACTCAGTGGTGGTGCCCGTTGTTGGTGCGGTTGCCCGCGCCATGGCTCCACACATTGAGGCGGCATGCTTGGGCAAGAAGGTGATCGGGAAGGCTCTTGATCTCTTCACCACGAGCGAAGAGGCTGTGATCTATGGCTGACGTAGTCTCTTCAGGCGTCAGAAGCCGGATGATGTCAGGCATCCGAGGGAAGGACACCAAGCCAGAGTTGTTTCTTCGACAAGCCCTTCATCGCATGGGGCACAGATACAGACTGCATGTAACAAGACTTCCCGGACGTCCCGACCTTGTGTTCCCTTCCCGATCGGCTGTAATATTTGTTAATGGATGTTTCTGGCACGGCCATGATTGCCACCTGTTCCGGTGGCCCTCGACACGGAGGGAATTCTGGCGCACGAAGATCGAACGGAATCGCCAGCATGATCGCGAAGTACGCCGTCGTCTGGTTGCATCAGGTTGGCGCGTACTGACGGTGTGGGAATGCGCCTTGAAAGGCAGGCTCCGATTGTCTGACAAGACAGCAATCGAGCGCGTCACACGCTGGCTCGATGCAGGAACCAGAAGCGCTCAGGTTCACGGGAGAAGGCGATGACGACCCCCGACGTTCAGAGTTGGCTCGACAAGAACACAGTTCCGGGGAGCGTTCTGTACCTCAAGCGATTGGCAGGCAACGACACACTCGCGACAGGAGCACATCAGGCGGGGCCATACATTCCCAAAGAAGTTCTTTTTTCTTTGTTCCCGGCGATCAACCAAGTGGACACCGAGAATCCGGATCAGTGGTTTGACCTGAGTGTAGACTCACACGGCGGGGTAGTGCGCCGTGTACGTGCAGTCTGGTACAATAACAAGTATCGTGGGGGGACCCGCGATGAGGCAAGAATGACAAACTTTGGTGGAGGCAGTTCCGCGCTGCTGGACCCTGAGAATACGGGCGCAATTGCCATCTTTGCCTTTCTCCGGAGCGTATCGGGTAATACTGCTGAATGCCGAGTTTGGGTCTGCCGCAACGAGTTCGAGGAGGACATTGCCGAGAGCTTTGTTGGACCGGTCGAACCCGGCTATCCACGAACATGGACTGTCGATACCGGCAAGTGGTTCGGCGACATCGAACTGCCTCGCAGGAGTTGCTGGCTTGAGCCTCATGAGATCCCTGCTGAGTGGCTTGTCCGCTTCCCGACAGGCGAGGAGATTGTGGAGAAGGCCCTCGTCCTGAGGTCTGTCGATGACAGACCCGTAGATGAGCGACTCATGAAGAGGCGGGACTGCGAGTTTGAGGTCTTTCGCAGTATCGAGCAGGCTGTCGAGCTTCCGTCGATCCGACAAGGATTCGGCACGTTGGACGAGTTCATCGCAAAGGCTCAGAGCATTCTACAGCGTCGAAAGTCCAGAGCTGGGCGCTCCCTCGAGCTACACACCCGCCGAATACTGATCGAGGAGGGACTTCTCGAGGGACGCGACTTCTCATACCAACCCGAATCAGAGGATGGCAAGAAACCGGATTTCTTGTTTCCATCTCACGAATCTTATTCGGACCCGCAGTTCCCCCCTTCTCAATTGCGGGTGCTGGGGGTCAAGACGACGTGCAAGGACCGTTGGCGCCAAGTGCTCAGTGAGGCCGATCGTATCCGGACGAAACATGTTCTGACACTTCAGGAGGGTGTATCAGAACGCCAGTTCCAGGAGATGCAGACAGCAGGCGTACGCCTTGTGGTTCCGGAGACGCTTCACGACAGATACCCCACTTCTGTTCGATCTCATTTGATGAGTCTCAAGGGCTTCATTCAAGAAGTCCGAACTCTGCAACCTTGACGGAGCTCGGGCTGTCCATTCGCTTCTCGGGCCGGCAAACCGTTTGCGCCAGTTCACTCGCGGCATGGGTTGCCGAGCAACCACACACCATCTTGTTCGAAAACCACAGCACCTTCTCCACGTACTCGGCGCGGAAGCCTGTCTCCTCCGCGATTCTGGTGAGGCTCTGGCGGGTGGGTTTCACGGGACCTCCTCCCAGATGCGCGCGCTCACTCTCGGGGGGACGATCAGGTTCCAGCGCGGGTGCAGCGTGCCGCTCTCGCGGTGGGAACGGGTAAGGTAGACGGGGGTGACCGGCACCATCGTTTGCACTTCTGCCAGCACGGTTTCTGGCACCAGCCATTGGTCGCGGTGCTGCTCCAGAAACCATCCCACGCGCGCGGCCGTCGTTCGATTTCCAAGGTTGCGGGTGTGTTGCACGACAAGCCTGGTATCCAAGAAGCCCGCGTTCTCAAACGAACGTCCCAGTTCCTCCCAACTCCCGGCGTACTGCGGGCGATCGAGCAGGTCCACCAAGGTTCGCTCCAAACTCGTCACGCGGACGGCAAGACCATCATCTTCACGGACCTCCACGCCCAGCGCCCTCTTCTCCGGCGTGTCGAGCGCCAACGGAACCCCGATGGGGCGATAGCGGACTTCCTCGTGCCGGAATCCCTTCGTCTTCGTTGTTGTGAGGACGAACCGATCACTCCAGAGACTGTACGCGAAACCCAGATACTCGAGCGCCGTGTGGTAGGCCAGCACCGCATCGGGTGCCAGTCTGGAGGCGATCTGAAAGGAATTGGCTGCACTTCCGATGGAGCGCACCGCGTGGAGCCCTCGGCGAATCCTGACCAAACGTCCCGCGGCCTGATGATAGGCCAAGGCCCGCTCCGCGGCTCGGCTGCCCGACGGTGTCGTCGGATAGCAGGCGGCAACGAATTCCTCGTGCCGAAAGACGGGATGGGTTTGGAAGAACTCGGCGGGCTTCATGGCCGTTTCGCTCCCTGACACCCCCCGTACATGGTGGTTTTCGGAGTGAAACGTCAAGCAAAACGGCGGGGCTATTGCCAAGCACCTCCGATGAACCGGTTTGATTGTCGGTTATCGGAGAGTAATGGCAAGTTGCGGGCCACAGCCCTCGGCCTCGCGGATGCCGGGAACTGGTGGCTGCGGGTTACTTGCCTTTGGCGCCCGCCCCCGCCAGCGCCTCCAGGTTCGTACCGCTGGCGGTGGCGACTTCGGCGTGCAGCGAGCCGCCGTGCGAGTCCATCGTGACGATGGCCGGGAAGTCTTCGCACTCGATTTCCCACATGGCTTCGGGGATGCCCATCTCGTCGAGCAGGTGGACGTTGGTCACCTTCTTGAGGGTGCGGGCGTAGATCTGCGCGGCGCCGCCGATGGCGTGCAGGTAGACGCCGCCGTGTTCGACCAGGCCGGCGGAAGTCTTCGGCCCCATGCCGCCCTTGCCGATCACGGCGCGGATGCCGAACTTCTTCATCACGGTCGCCTGATAGGGTTCCTCGCGGGCCGAGGTGGTCGGTCCGGCGGCCTTGACGTGCCACTGGCCGGCCGCGTCCTTCAGCATCACCGGCCCGCAGTGGTAGATGATCGCGCCCTCCAGGTTCGTCGGGGCGGTGTCGTGTTCGATCAGGTACTTGTGGATGGCGTCGCGGCCGGTGACGATGCGGCCGCTGATGAGCACCACGTCGCCGACGCGCAGCTTGCGGATGTCGGCCTCGGCGACCGGCGTCGTCAGGCGCACCTCCTTGCCCGACAGCGGGAAGCCGGCCTCTTTGGCCATCTTCGCCGGCCGCACGGCGAGCTGCTGCCAGCCGCGGATGGCGCCGTCGGCCGGATCCAGCGTCACGCCCAGGCGCCGATACGCCCAGCAGTTGTACGCCACCGACACGAAGAACGAGGCCGGCAGGCGGTTGTACGCGCCGATCTTGCAGCCCAGCAGCGTGGCCAGGCCCCCAAAGCCCATCGGTCCGATGTCGAGCTTGTTGCCCTCCTCGACGATCTCGGCCTCGAGCTGCGCCAGCTCCGGCACCGGGTTCGTGTCGTCGCAGTCGCGGAAGAGCTGTTCCTTGGCGTGCGCGTATCCCATCGCGCGGTCCGATCCGATCGCCACGCCAATGAAGCCCGACGAGCAGCCCTGGCCCTGCGCCTGCCAGACGGCGTGCAGGATGCACTTCTTGACGCCCTTGAGGTCGCGGCCGGCCGAGCCCAGATGCTCGAGCGTGCACGGCAGGCTGTACTGGATGTTCTTGTTCTCGCAGCCGCCGCCCTTGAGCAGCAGGCGCACTTCGATCTCGTCGCGGCGCCACTGCTTGAAGTGGACCACCGGGGTCGAGTCACTCAGGTTGTCGCCTGTGTTGCGGCCGGTCAGCGAATCGACACTGTTCGGGCGCAGCTTGCCCTGACGGGTGGCCTCGGCCACGGCCCAGCGGATGTCCTCTTCCATGGCAATCTGGTCGGCGCCGACCGGGCAGTGGATCTCGAAGGTCGGCATGCCGGTGTCCTGGCAGATGGCGCCCTGGTCCTCGCAGGCCATGTCGATGTTCTGGTTGATGATCTCGATGGCTTGGGCGGCGCGGGTGCCGGGCTTCTCGCGGGTGGCGGCCTGGGCGATGGAGCGGCGCACGTCGGCGGGCAGGTTGGTCGAGGTCTGGATCACCAGTTGGAGCATCGAGTCGCGGAAGTTCTTCATCGGGGAAGTCCTTGAGTGGGAGAAAGGCGACAAATGGGAGTCCGTCGCGTCGCGTCGGTTGGGTGCCACGCGGGGGGCGGGGTTGGCAACGGCATTTGGCCGGCGGGGGAGCGGTCCGCCCGGGAGCCTTTCCTTGACCCCGTCCGGCCGCGGAATCTCATTGGGAGCAGGCAGGGGCCCGGAAGCGCCGCAGGGCGCGCCGGTTGCCGAGATTCCCGCAATCCGCACAGGGGACGACGCGTGAGACGGCTGGCCTGGTTGCTGATGGCATGCACGGCGGTTCTGGTGGCCACCAGCGGGTGCGCCCGCAAGATGCCGCCCCCGCGCACGACGGTGACGCTGGCGGTGCTGGACGGCATCATGGCCGACGGCCGCCACGAGACGCGCAAGTCCCAGGCGGGCTGGTGGTTTTCGGCGCGCAACCGCTTCGACAACGGCGAGGCGGGCGTGCAACTTGGCGAGGCCTTGGCCCGCGAGTTCCGCGACATGCCCGGTGTCGAGGTCTTCCCGCGCAGCGAGCTGCGCGCCTACATGGCCCAGAAGGAACGTGTCCTGGCCCGGCAATTGCCGGACCTGACCCCCCAGCAACGGCTCGCCGTGCTCGAGGCGCAGGATCCGCTCGACTATGGCCGCTCGCTCAACGTGGACTACGTGCTCACCACCCGGGTGGACGAGTCGCGCACGATCCACAACATGGTCTTCAATTGGTGGTCCAGCCGCGTGCAGTTCGAACTGTCGCTCTGGGATGTCGAGCGGGGCCAGGTCGTCTGGCAGTGGGTCGGCAAGGACTCGGCGACGTTCCGGTCGCAACTGGCCGTGATGGAGCGTCTGGCGCGCAAAGCACGGCGCGAGGCCGAACGCTACGACTCCATGCGGGTGACCTGACGCTTGCGCACCACGTGGCCTGCGGCCAAACCGGTTCGGGGCTCGGGCAATCTGGTTGAAGCAGGCTGCCGGGGGTCCTGTGTGGACTCCCGGCTTTTTTGAGGCGAAGCCGATGCGGGCAGGATGGACAGCACGTTGGGTGGTCGGGTTGGCGGCGCTGCTGGTGCTGGCGGCCGGCGTGCGGGCGGAGCTGCCCGCCACGGTGCGCGCGGCCGCCGAGCCCTCCGCGCATCGCTCGCCCGTTCCGTTCAGCGAGGGCGTCACGTGCGCCGGCGTGCATCGCTCGGCGCGGTTGCTGACGCCGCGCGTGGCGGTGGGCGAGCCGGTCGTCGTCGAGATTCGCCTGGTCGGCCAGCCGCCGCCCGACACCACCAAGATCGAGTTCATCGGCCGCATGGACATGGGCCGCGACGTGCGCGCGATCATCTTTCCCCCGCGCGGCCAGCCCTACGAGTTCTCGCTGCCCCAGCGCGGCGAGTTCACCCCGAACCTGACCTACGAGCTGCGCGCCGGCGAATCGGTCAGCAACGTGCTGACCCTGGCCTACGACGAGCTGAGCCCCAATGGCGCCTTCACCTTCGAGGCCGGCACCTACGGTCTTCGCGTGATGTTGGCCTGCACGCGCGTGGAGGGTGGCGGTCCCGATGCGCGCGAGTTCCAACCGATCGGCGACCTCGTCCTGGAGGTCGTGCCCGCGCAGGGCCCCGACGCCACCGCGCTGCGCCTGATGACCGGCCCGCGCGACTTCTGGCCCATTCAGGCCCAAGTGGCCCGCACGGCCGACGAGCGCGCACGCCTCGCGCAACTCGTCGAGGCCGCCCCCGGCTCGGCGCTGCGCCCCTACGCCATCAATGCCATCGCCGCCCACTGGTACTTCGAGGGCACGCGCCACGACGGCGACCTCAACCTGCTCAACGAGGCCATCGCGCTCTACGACCGCTTTGTCCTCGAGTACCCCGACCACCCCCTGGCCCCGCGCAATCGCATGCGTCTGGTCAAGGCTCACACCTACCTCGAGGACTTCGACGCCGCCGAGCGCCAGTTCCTCGTGCTGTGGGGCGACGCGGCCACGTCGAAGATGCTGCGCCCGCGCGAGGAGCTGCGCGTGTGGTACTTCGGCGAGGCGCCGCCCGAGGTCACCGGCGACTGGATGCTGTTCCGTGATCCGGCCGACGCGCTCAAGCCCGACTCGGGCGAGGAGGAGCGTCGCCCGCCACCCGATCCGCTCGAGGCGGCCATCCAGGAAGCGATCCGCCAACTGATGAGCGGCTCGTCGCAGCAAGCCGCCCCATGACCGCCGACGCGTCGCGCCCGCGCCGGCCCCGCCTGCCCGCCTTCGACGGACAGTGGTACACGCTGGTCGTGCGCGTCGCCCCGGACACCATCAAGACCGTCTGCAATCGCTTCGAGGGTTACGACAACCTCGCCGTTGTCCGCACGCCCGTCGCCGGGCAGGGCACGTTGCACATCTACGCCTGGGAAGGCGACCGCGCCAACGTCGATGCCGTGCTCACCGGCTTGCAGATGGAGATCTCCCTGGAGCGCGTTGCCGAGCATGCCGGCATGTTCGGCATCGAGGGATTGTGGAACTCATGATCCCGCATCGGCCCGGCGCGCGGTCTCGACGGGGCACCGCCGGCGGCGGCGAGGATTCCGGCTTGTCGCCCCGCATGATGGGCGCGGGTCTGCTCGCGCTGCTCGTCTTCCTCCACGTCCACCTGCTGACGCCTTACACGAACAGCCTCGACGACATCAAGCTGGTGACCATGTGGGCGGGTGGTGGTCTGTGCCTGCTGGCGTGCGCGGTGCTCGCGTTGTTCGGATCGTTGCGGTTGCCGCCGCGCGCCGTGCTTGTCGGGTGGTGCGCTTACCTGGGCGTCTTGATCCTTTCGGCTCTGGTGGCCACCGCGTCGTATGCAAAGTGGTCCGCGTGGCAGACGCTGGCCGCGATGGGTGGGGCGACCGGGTTCCTGCTGCTCGCGGCCTCGTCGGTGGGCACCGAACGCCTCGTGCGCGGGAGCCTGCGTTTCTGGGTGGTCGTGGGGCTGACCACGTGCGGCTTCGGACTGCTGCACTACGCAGGCGCGCTTGAACACGTCCTCGCGGCGATCGAGGCATTGGCCGGCGGCCAACCGGAGACGGACAGTCGCTTCTATGAGTTGGTGCTCACCTTCGCCAGCCGCCGCGAGATGCTCTCGACGATCCTCAACTCGCAGTTCTTCGGCAACTTCCTGACGTTCGTGCTGCCGGTGGCGCTGGCGTCGCTGGTCGTCGAGTTTGCCGCGATGCGCTCGGGCGAGCCGACGCGCCGCTGGGTGGTCGCCGCGGCACTCGTCGCGGCCTTCGCGCCGCTGTGCATCTTCTGGACCTTCTCGAAGACGGCCGTGGCTTGCGTGCCGGTGCTGTTGGTGGCCTTTGCGATCGCCGCGCACGCGGGCACGCGCTTCAAGGTGCTGCGCGTTCCGGCGTGGCCATGGGCGGTGGGACTTGGAGCGGTCGTCGTTGCCACGGCGGTGTACTTCGGTCGCGCGGATCTACAGCAACGCCTCGGCACGTTCGACGTCAGCGCCGACTCGCGCGCCGTCATCTGGCAGGGCGCATGGACGATCTTCCGCGAGCATTCGCTGCTCGGCGCCGGACCCGGCAGCTTCCGCCTCGAGTTTCCCGGCGTGCGCAGTCCCGACTACCACCTGACGGCCGTCAGCAACCTTACGCTCTACGCGCACAACATCGTGCTGGACCTGTTGGCCGAAACCGGCATCGCCGGCCTGCTCGCCTACGTTGCCTTTCTGTTCGGGGCGTTCCACGTCGCCTGGCGGGCGTTCCGTCGCGCGGCCTCGCATGCGATGCGCCTCGCGGTACTCGGCTACGCTCTGGGCGTCGGGATGCTGCTGCTCGGCGGTCTGCTGACGCCGATGATTCGCTGGCCGGTGGGCCTGGTGCAACTGGCGGTCGGCCTTGGCCTGATGCTTGGCACGTCGCAGACAGCGCTTGGGGATGGGATGTCGGAGCCGCGCCGCGGGCCGTTCGCGTGGACGCCGCGCGCGCGGGTGTGCGCGGTGCTCGTGGTGCTTGCTGGTGTATGGTTCGCCGGGTCGGCCGTCTGGTCGGTGCGCTTCTTCCGCGGGTCGGTGGCGAACAACGAGGGCTTGCGGCGCGTGCACTATGCGGAGGAGTTCCTGCCGCGTCTGGTCCGGGATCCGGATGAACTCGCCGCGCAGCAGCTTCGCATGCTGGCGCGTGCCGCCGAGGACCTCGAGGAGTCCGTCCGGCTCAATCCGACGTTCGTCACGGCCTACTACAAGCTCGGCCATGCGTACAATCGCATGGGCCTCGTGTCGAAGACGCTCTTTCGCGATCGACTCGCGTCGGCAAGCCAGCGCGGCCTGCCCCCGCCGGAGGAACTCGACCGCCTCGTCGCGCTGCTCGACGACAGCATCGCCGCGCAGCAGCGCGCGCTCGATGCGTACGATCGGCTTGAACTCTATGCGCCGGGCTATGCCGAGACGGCGCTCAACCGCGCGATCGTTCACATGACCGTCGCGGATTCGTTCGAACGCCGCGCGCGCGTCGAATCGGTCGCCGGCCGCCAGAGGACTCCCCACGTGCAGGCGGCCCGCGAGCAGTATCGCCTTGCCGTCGCCGCGATGAACGAAGCCGCCGCCCGCAGCAACAAGATCAACGTGGCGATGACGCAGGCCCTGCTGCACGAACGCTTTGCCGACGCCCTCGACGAGGATGGCTTCGAGTGGCGCGAGCAGATGTTGGCTGCGGGGCACGCCTTCCGACGCACGCGCGACCTGCCGCTGTCGGTCTTCGTGCAGGAACCCGGCCAGCTCGAGCGCGAGAAGGCGGACCAGCGCGAGGCGGCGCTGCGCGGGCCGTTGCTCTTCGCGCGCGCCGGCGAATGGCTCGAGGCCGCCGCCGACTGCGAGTGGCTTGCGCGCGCCTATCCGGGCAACACCGGCTACATCGCCCGTGCGGCCGAGTACCTCGAGCGCGCCGGGGAACTTGCCCGCGCGCGCCAACTCGTCGACGAGGCACTCGAGCGCCACCCGCTCGACGGCGAGTTGTGGCTCTGGCGCGTCGAAACCGCCGCCGCGCGCGCCGAACGCGACGGCTCATGGCACGATGCCGCTGTCGAGGCCTACACCCTCGACGCCCTTGCGCGCGAGATGCCCGGCATGCTCGACGCCGAACAGGTCAATCGCATGCAGGAGGTTCTGCGGCGCCTGCACGCCGTCAGACCTTGATGCGCTCCCAGCGGCCGCGCGCGAGGAACCACCACAGGAACAACGCGCGCGTCACCCAATCCAGCGCCGTGGCGTAGTAGATGCCCATCACCCCGAAGCCCAACGGCCACGTCAGCAAATAGCCGACGCCCAGCCGCATGCCGATCACGCCGGCGAATTGCGTCAGGAACGGCGACAGCGTGTCGCCCGCGCCGCGCAATCCGCCCTGCATGCACATCGCCGCCGCCATCGGCACCTGCGCAAAGCCGAGCACGTACAGGATCATGCGGCCGACGTCGCGCGACTCGCCGCTCAGTCGGAACAACCCGAGCAGGAAGTCCGGGAACGACACGAACACGATCCCCAGCAGGCCCATGGCAATCATCGACAGGCTGATGTTGAAGGAGAAGAGCCGACGCGCAAGGCCGAGCTGGCCCGCCCCGAGCGCCTGACCCACCATCGTGCCGGTCGCCACCGCGACGCCCCAGCCCGCCGTGAAGCTCAACGATTCGATGCGCACCGTCGCCGAGTGCGCTGCCAGCACGTGCGCTCCGAAGTGGCCCACCATCGCAAGATAGGTGATGAAGCTGACCGAGTAGAGCATCTCCTCGCCGAGTGCGGGTCGCGAGATGCGCAGGATCGTCGGCGTCACGCCCGGCAGCCAGGGGCGGAGCATTCCGCGCTTGATCGCCAGCACGCCGGCGTGCGCGCTGGGGTCGGGCACCAGGTTCGCCGCGGCCTCCTCGTCGCCCGTCTTCGGGTCGTAGACGATCGGTGTGCCCACGTTGCGCGCGATCAGGCGTCGCGGCCGGAGTCCCCGCCGCAGCAACAGCGCCCCGACCGACGTGCCCAGAACGAACGACGCCGCCGACGCCAGCGCCGCGCCGTCCATCTCCAGTCGCGGGAAGCCCAGCTTGCCGAAGATCAGCAGCCAGTTGAGCACCAGATTCGACACCACCATCAGCGCCATCAGCAGCAGCGGCGTGCGCGTGTCGCCCGCCGCCCGCATGCAGGCCGTCATGCTCAGCAACGCCAGGCGCACCGGCATCACCAGCAGCAGGATTCGGAAGTAGGTGACGCTGACGCGCAGCACCTCGTCGCGCGCTCCCATCATGGAGAACAGCGCCGGCACGAACGCCCAAACCAGCGCCGCCGCGGCGAGCCCGAGAATCGCCCCGAGCGCCATTGTGTGCCCGAGCGCCCGGCTCGCGTCCTCGTGCCTTTCCTCGCCCCAACGCCGCGAAACGTACGCGCCCGCCCCCGTCTGTGTGCAGCCGAACACGTTGACGATGCGCCAGAAGCAGACCCCGGTCAGCGCCGTCGCCGCCAGGAAGACGGTGTTGTTCTCCAGCCGCGCCAACATCAGCGCGTCCGTCAGGATGATCGCCGAGCTGAGGAAGTTCTCGAGAACCGACGGCGCCCCAAGGCGCGCCACCGTGCCCAGCATCCGCCGCCCCGAGGGCACGGACAGGTCCGGGGAGGCGGCTGTGGCGGGCGATGCGGTCACGCGCTCCCCTCGAACGACGGGCGGAAGGTCCGCGCACGATCAGACTCAACGCCCACCGCCGCAATCCGAGTTCCGTCGTTCGCCGAACTCCACTCGACTCGTCCCGACGCGCGCGTCACCCTGCCTCAGTCGGACCCATTCCCCCCTCGAAGCCATCCGTCCGCCATGCCCTACGCCTCCCTCGTACCGGTCTTCGTTTACGGCACGCTCAAGCGTGGCTACTGGAACCACGATCCGTATCTGGGTCGGGCGGTCTCGTGCCAGCCCGCCACCGTTCGCGGGCGGCTCCACGTTCGCCACACGGGGACACCGTTCCTCGAGTTGCCGCCGTCCGCGATTCTGGCCCGCGGAACCGCGGATTTCCGGCACGACCAGACGACGCAGAAGCTGCTGGCAGAAGGTGTCGAAGCAAGTCTCCCGGACGATGACGATGACTGGCTGGTCGTTCGCGGCGAACTCGCGCTGCTGCCGCCGGAACCCGATCTGCTCCGCCAGCTCGACGACCTCGAGGGATTCGATCCCGACATGCCCGACGACTCGCTGTACCACCGGGTGCTGGCCCCGATTCGGGCTCCGGAGCTGCTGGCCGCGTGGGTCTACGTCGTGCCGCCCGACACGCCGCCCGAGGATCTGACGCCCGCCGTCGATCCCACCTTCTGGGACGCGAACGTCGAGATCGAAGCCCTGCGCCGCCGGCGCGATACGGAACCCGACGCCTGACCCGTAACGCGCAGGGGCACCGTTCCATTACGTACGCCCCCGTTGCCGGGGTGCCACGCGCGTGCCGAAATACGGCCCGCCGAACGCGCCCGCCGGCTGGCACGAATTCCGCCTGAATAACCCCCTTGGATGAACGTACCCGTTCGGGGGGCCAAGCCATCATGTCATCGTTCCGCGTCGTACTCGCACTCTCTCTGGCCGCAGGGGCGGTCTCGCCGTCCACGGCCTCGTCGGTTCGCACGCGGTTGCTGGCCAAGCTGGCCGAGCAGGGGCTGCGGCCGCCTGCCACCTCCCGGCAGGGCGCGTCGGCGGGCGGCCGGGTCGCGCACCCGGCCGCCCCAGCCCGCATCGTCGCCGCCCCGGCTGCGCTGCCCGAGACCGGCGCTGCCTGATCCCGCGGCGCCCCCGCGCGTCCGATTCCGGACAGAAACCTCCGGTTGTCGGCCGCGCTTGCCCTGCTTTTCTGTTGTCATTGCGCCGGCAGGTGCCGGCAAATACCCCCTGAGTTTCGGTGCATCGGGAGTCGCCCGCCTGCCCCGAGGCTTCGCGGTTGCCCCCGGGTGGCGGCAGCGCCAGCCTTGGGGGCACGCACGTTGAAGGTCGGGAGTCTTGTCGCTCCCGGGTACGCATCAGGTCGACCCAGATACAGGTACCAGATCGGCGCGATGCCACACATTATCGTCAAGCTCGGCGACAAGATCGTCAAAAACTTCCCCGTCACCAAGGACGTCGTGTCCGTGGGACGCGCGAAGGACAATGACATCGTCCTGGAGAACCTGTCCGTCTCGCGCAACCACGCCCGCATCCGGCGGGAAGGCGAGCAGATGGTGCTCGTCGACCTCAACTCGGCCAACGGGGTGTTCGTCAACGGCGTGCGCGTGTCGCGGGCCGAGTTGGTGGACGGCGACATCGTCTCCATTGGCAAGCATCGGTTGCACTACAGCGAGCTGTCGCAAGTCGGTCCCGCGATGGCCTCGGGGGCGGCGGTGCCGCTGCCCGCCACTCCCATTGCGCCCGCCGGGGCGGAAGCGCCGGTGCCGGTCACCAGCACTGCGATTCCGAAGGAGGCAGTGGCGGTCGAGGCACCCTCGACGGCCGACGCGGAGTTGTTCGCGCGCCTGGCTTCGGGCGAACTGATTGCCGTCCTCGACGTCGTCACCGGTCGTCAGGCCGGCCGCGCCTTTGCCCTGCCCCTGGGCGAGACCACCATCGGCCGCCACAACTGCGCCGTGCGCCTGCACGACATGGGAGCGGCCCGCAAGCACGCCAACATTTCGTGGGCCGACGGCCAGTTCATCCTGCGCGACCTCGGCTCGTGGAAGGGCACGCGCGTCAACGGCGAGAAGGTGCGCGAGAAGGCCCTGCGCCCCGGCGACGACGTCCGTATCGGCGAGACGCTGCTTCGTTTTCTGGTCGGCGAACCCGACGAGTTTGCCGAACGCTTTCAGGTTCAGGTGCCCGAGCCCGAGGCCCCGCCGCCCCCCGCCCCGCCAGCCGTCCATGCCAGCTCGTCCACCGTCGGTCGCCGCCCGTCGGCCGTGATCCCGCAGCCGGCAATCGAGGCCGAGGACGAAGACCTCGAGTTCGAATCCGGTTTCGACAGCGAGGAAGAAGACGACGAGCCGGTGCGTCTGGCGGTCGACCAACCGACCGGCAGCGGTGCCGCCGACATCGAGGACGACGAGTTCGCCCCGCTGTCCGAGGAAGAACTGGCCGAGCTCGAACGCGAGGCCGACGAAGAGTTCTCCCACACCGCCGACGAGGAACTGGCCCGGCGCGCCGAGTGGGAACAACTCGAGGCCGAGAAGCTGCTGCACGAGGGCGGCGGGATCGATTTCAAGCGCACGGCCGCCCTGCTCGACGACGACAGCGACCTGCGCGCCCAGGAAGAGGCCGCCGTTCGCGACGACCATGGCCTGCACGGCGTGGACGACTCCGACTTCGGCGGCCACACCGAAGTGCCCGAGATGGACGAACAGGAAGAGCGCTCGCTCTTCCAGGGACCGGTCGAGGACATCGAGCCCGGTTCTCGCCCCGCACCGGTCAGCGACACCCCGATGCCTCGCGCGCCCGAGCCGGCCCCGGTCGCCGTCGCGCCGCCCGCCCCGGTCGCTGCGCCCGCCGTTGCCGCCGCTCCCCGACGCGACAGCACCGACACCATCCCCATTCCGCCCGGCGTCGACGCCAACCAGGTGCGCCGCTGGTATCGAGGACTCAAGAACAAGAACAAGCTCGTACGCCGCGAGGCCGCGAAGAAACTCAAGGAACTGACCGGACAGGATTATGACTGGGAATCCGAACCCGAATAACGTGACACTCGACACGGCCGCGCGGAAGATCGCCATCTTCTCCGACATCCACGGCAACTACCACGCCTTGGAGGCCGTGCTCGCCGCCATTGACCACGAAGGCGTCGACATCGTCGTGTGCTGCGGCGACGTCGTCGGCTACGGCGCACGCCCAAACGAGTGCACCGAGGCCATCCGCTCGCTCAAGATTCCCGTCATCGCAGGCAACCATGACCACGCCTGCCTGATGCTCACCGACATCTCGAACTTCAACGAGATCGCCAAGGCCGCCGTCATCTGGACCAAGAACGTCCTGACAGACGACAACGTCGCCTTCCTGCGCCAGATGCCGCTGACCATCCGCGACACCGCCAACGACGTCTTCTTCGTCCATGCCTCGCCCAAGGACCCCGGCGAGTGGAACTACATCCTCACCATGGGCGAAGCGCGCACCAACTTCAACCACTTCACCGAGCGCATCTGCTTCATCGGCCACAGCCACCAGCCCTTCATCATCGAGAACGAGAGCGGCAACCTGATGTGCCCCTCGCGTCCCGAGATCGACCTGAAGGACAACCGCCGCTACCTCGTCAACGTCGGCTCGGTCGGCCAACCCCGCGACCACAACCCCGACGCCTGCTGGGTGCTGCTGGATCTGGCCAACATGCGCCTGGAAATCCGGCGCCTGAAGTACAATCTGGCCGGCGCCCAGCAAGCCATCATCGAGGCCGGCCTGCCCCGCGAACTCGCCGAACGCCTCGCCCACGGCGTCTGACCCGGAGCGGCACAGCCCGTCGACACGCCGCCTCGCTTGCGCTCGGGGTGCTGAGGACTGTTATCCGAAACCGTATCGGTCAGGCAGCGGCCATGCTCTCCCCCGACGAACGCCACATGCGCCGCGCCTTGGAGCTTGCCCGTCGGGCGTGGGGGCAGACGCGGCCGAACCCACTCGTCGGGTGCGTGCTGGCCCGCGGCGAGCGCGTCCTCGCGGAAGGCTGGCACGCGCGCGCCGGACAGCCCCATGCCGAGGCCGTCGCCCTGGCCCAGGCCACCGAGGACCCCCGCGGCGCCACCGCCTACGTGACGCTCGAACCCTGCGCCCATCATGGCCGCACGCCGCCCTGCGCCGACGCGCTGATCGCCGCCGGCATCGCCCGCGTCGTCGTCGCCGCACGCGATCCCAACCCCAAGGCCCATGGCGGGCTCGACCGCCTGCGCGCCGCCGGCATCGCCGTCGAAAGCGGCCTGCTCGAAACCGAGGCACACCTGCTCAACCCCGGCTTCCACACGCTCCACCGCCTCAAGCGACCGCTGGTCACGCTCAAGTGGGCCATGACGGCCGACGGGTGCACCTCGGCCGCCGGTGGCCATGCCGCCTGGATCAGCAGCCCGGAATCGCGCCGCCGCGCCCATGTCCTGCGCGCCGAGCACGACGCCATGCTGGTCGGCGTCGAGACCGCCTTGCGCGACCAAGCGCGGCTGACGATCCGCGACGCCGCGGTGCCCCCCGGCCCGCCGCTGCTGCGGATCGTGCTCGATGCCCACCTGCGTCTGCCGCCCGACCATCCATTCGTGCAGGCCACCGAGAGCCCCGCCGTCGTGGTGTGCGGCGCCGACGCATCCGTCGATCACGAACAGCGCCTGCGCGCGGCCGGCGCCGACGTGTGGCGCGTCGAAACGGATGCGCACGGGACGGCGATCGCGTTGCCGGCGCTGCTGGCCGCCCTGCATGCGCGCGGCGTGCAAGCGTTGCTGGTCGAGGGCGGGCGTCGCGTTGCCGGCAGCTTCCTGACCGCAGGCGTCGTCGATCGTGTCGCGGTGTTTCTGGCGCCCAAGCTGATCGCTTCGGGAACCGAATCGCTTGGGGCGCTGCGTGTTGCCGACCCACCCGACACCATGCTCGCGGCGCGCGAGATGCATCATGTCACGTGGACCGCAAGCGGCCCGGACATGCTGCTGGAGGGGTGGCTGACCCGGGAGCTGTTCGCCGATTCGGATGATTCGGGGGCCGAACCGCTCTAAATCCGACAAGCATACGCGAAAAAGGCTTTATTCCCGCGGCGCCACGTGTTAGGCTCCGAGGCATTGATGTGGGACGGCCCGCGCGTTCACGGCGCCCGTCCCTGTCCCGGCATCCGAGGGGAGGGTCCTTCGGCGCGGGCGGTTGGCTGGTTGCCATTGGCAGACGCGCGGGCGTTGTTCCACACTCACTATATTCCTTTGTGGAGATATTGCGATGAGTCACTTCACCGACGAGGCCTTCCAGCTCATCGCCGCCCATCTCAAGGCGCTGGCCGATCCGCTGCGGTTGCGCATCCTTGACCAGATTCGCGACGAGCCCAAGTACGTGAAGGACATCGTGCGGGCCGTGGCGGCCACGCAGCCGACCGTCTCCAAGCATCTCGGCATTCTGCGGCGTGCCGGCATCGTCGAGACCGAGCGCAACGGCACGCTTGTCCAGTACCGCATTCGCGACCCACGCGTGTGCGAGCTGTGCGACCTGCTGATGGAGACGGTGGTGCGTCGGCTCGAGCGCGACAGCTCGGCCTTCGCCGGCGCCGTGCACGACTAAGAGCTGGAGGCCATGACCGAATCCGCGGACCATCCACCCGTCGGTGACGGGCCGCTGCCCGATGGCCTCTCGCGGCTGCTGGCCCGCTTCTGGGGCTCGCTCGGCCCGCCACTGCTGGCATTGGTGGCCTTGCTGGCCGGTGCGGTGGCCTTGGTGGTCACCCCGCGCGAGGAGGAACCGCAGATCGTCGTGCCGCTGGCCGACGTCTTCGTCGCCGCTCCGGGGCTCAGCGCCGAACAGGTCGAGCGCCAGGTTGCGATTCCACTCGAGAGCCTGCTGACCCAGATCGACGGCGTCGAGTACGTCTACTCGATGTCGCGGGCGGGCGAAGCGGTCGTCACGGTGCGCTTCTACGTGGGCGAGAACCGGGAGGACTCGCTCAGCAAGGTCACGAATAAGATTCTGGCACACGCGGATCATGTTCCGCAGGCCGTCACGTCGTGGGTCGTCAAGCCTGTCGAGGTGGACGACGTTCCGATTGTCGTGGCGATGTTGTGGAGTGCGGATCCGTCGCGCGTCGGTCCGTTCGAACTGCGTCGCCTGGCCGAGGAGGCCGCGCTGGCGCTGCGGTCGGTGCCGCGAACGAATCGCGTGGAAGTGACCGGCGGGCTGCCGCGCCAGATTCGCGTCGAGCTGAACGCCGAGGCGTTGGCGGCGCGCCGCACGTCGCCGCTGGAGGTGGCTTGGGCACTTGGGGTGTCGAACGTCCTGCGGCCGGCGGGCGAGCTGCCGCAGGAGGGTGCCTCATGGTCGATCGATGCCGGGACGTTCTTTCGGTCGGCGGCGGAGTTGCGACGCGCGGTCGTCAACGTCGTGGACGGCCGACCTGTGCACCTGGAGGACGTGGCAACGGTGCACGACGGCGCAGCCGAGCCGGACACGTACACGTGGATCGGATTCGGTCCGGCGCGTGCGTCGGCCGACCCGGAGAGTGGCCTGTTTCCGGCGGTGGCGGTGTCGGTCGGCAAGCGTCGCGGCGCCAACGCGGTGCAGGTGGCGCGGGCCGTTGAGCGGCGCCTGGCCGAACTCGAGCGCGACCTGCTGCCTCCCGAGGCCCGCTTCCGCATCATTCGCAACTATGGCGAGACCGCCAACGAGAAGGTCAACGACCTGGTGTCGAGCCTGCTCGTGGCGATGCTGACGGTGACGATCTTCGTCGGTTCGGTGATGGGTTGGCGCGCGGCGCTGGTGGTGGGCTTGGCGGTGCCGATCTGCTATGGCGCCACGCTGGGGATCAATCTGCTGACCGGCTACACGATCAACCGTGTCACGCTGTTCGCGCTGATCCTTGCACTCGGCCTGCTGGTCGACGACCCGATCACGGGCGTGGACAACATCGACCGCTACATGCGCATGGGCACGTTCGGGAAGGTGCGCGGCATCGCCCTGGCGATCCAGGAGGTGCGCTCCGCGCTGGTGATGTCCACCGTCGCGATCGTGTTGTCGTTCGTGCCCATGTTCTTCATCACGGGCATGATGGGCCCGTACATGGGACCGATGGCGATCAACGTGCCGTTGGCGGTGATCATGAGCACCATCGTCGCGTTCCTGATCACGCCCTGGTTGTCTCGGCTGCTGCTGCGCTCGTCGACCGAGGCGGAGTACGACGTGCGTCGCTCGTTCGTCTATCGCCTCTATGGAGGCGTGGTGCGGCCGCTGGTGACTTCGCCGAAGCGTGCCGTTCTGTTCCTCGGGGCGGTGACACTCCTGTTCCTTGCCTCGTTCGGACTCACGCTGTTCCGGCTGGTGCCGCTGAAGTTGCTGCCCTTCGACAACAAGAACGAATTGCAGGTGGTCGCCGAGATGCCCGAGAGCGCGACCCTGGAGCAGACCGACGGCGTGTTGCGCGAAGTGGCCGACTTCCTGCGCACGGTGCCCGAGGTGAAGGAGTTCGCCGGCTTCTCGGGCCTGGCGTCGCCGATGGACTTCAACGGCATGGTGCGTCATCACTACATGCGGCGGGGCGGGCACGTGGGCGACCTGCGCCTGACGCTCGTGCCGCGCACGCAACGCGCCCATCAGTCGCACGAAATCGCGCTGCGCATCCGCGACGGGATCGACGCCATCGCCGCCCGGCACGGTGCGATCCTGAAGATCGTCGAGGTGCCGCCCGGGCCGCCTGTCGTCGCGACGCTGACGGCCGAAGTCACCGGTCCGGCCTCGATGCCCTACTCCGAACTGCAGGACGCCGCGCACACGCTGGCCGAACGCCTGCGCCGCGAGGCGCTCGTCGTCGAGGTGGACACGTCGGTCGAACACGACCGCACCCGCCTCGTCTTCGAGACCGACAAGGAGAAGGCCGCGCTGTCGGGCGTGGCGACCGAGGACGTGGCGCTGGCCGTGCGACTGGCGACGCAAGGCATCCCGGCGACCTTCCTGCAGCTCGCCTCCGAAGCCCAGCCCTTGCCGGTCGTGCTGCGGTTGCCGCTCGAGCGCCGCCATTCGCTCGTGGATCTGGAGGCGCTGCGATTGATCGGTCGCCCCGGGATCGCGAAGGTGCGCGAGGGCGAAGCCGTGCGCGAGGCGCCGCAGCCGCTCGTGCCGCTGGGCGAGATCGGGCGGTTCACGCAAACCGTCGAGGACAAGACGATCCATCGCAAGAACCTGCGCCGCGTGGTCTATGTCTACGGCGAGTTGGCGGGTCGCCCACCGGGCGACGCCATTCTCGATGTCGCCTGGGATCGGCACTTCGCGCGCGCGGGCGACGCCGAGCGCCCCGTCGCCGGCCGCACCTATCTGCGCCCCGGCGCCGGCATCGCCTGGGATGTGCCCGAACAGGTGCACGTGAAGTGGAGCGGAGAGGGCGAATGGAACGTGACGGTGCGCGTGTTCCGCGACCTGGGCATTGCATTCGGCGCGGCGCTGATCGGAATCCTGATCGTGCTAACGCTGCAGGCGCGTTCCGTGCCGATCGCGCTCATCATCATGCTGGCGATTCCGCTGACGGCGATCGGCATCATGCCCGGCTTCTGGCTGCTCAACTCGGTGGGCGAGCGCACGATCGGCGCCTATCCGAATCCGGTCTTCTTCACGGCGACGGCGATGATCGGCATGATTGCGCTCTCGGGAATCGTGGTGCGCAACTCGCTCATCCTGGTTGAGTTCATCCATCTGGCGCTCAAGCAGGGCATGGCGTTCGAGGAGGCGCTGGTCCAGGCGGGAGCGATCCGCTTCCGGCCCGTGTTCCTGACGGCCGGCACGACGATGCTGGGCAACGCGATCATCACGCTGGATCCCATCTTCAACGGACTGGCATGGGCGGTGATCTTCGGCATCGGGGCTTCGACGTTGTTCACGCTCGGCGTGATTCCGGTGGTGTACTATCTGGCGTATCGCAATCGGCCGGGTCACGGCGTGGTGGCGGAGTCGGACGAGGAAATCTGACGCGGGAGCGGTCCGGACCATGAAGACGTTACTGCGCGCCTTGGCGTTCGTTGCGGGAATCGCGTTGCTGGGCTTCGTCATGGCCTGGCTGGCCGGCGCGTTCGAGGAGCAGGTGGCGCCGGGTCGCGTGGCGGCACCGGCGGTCTTCGCGGCCGGCACGCCGACGACCGTCGAGGCGATCGACGAGCAGGTCTTCGAGCGCGCCGTCGGAACGATCCGCGCGCGGGAGGAGACGGCCGTCTCGTCGCGCATCGCGTCGCGCATCGTGTCCATGCACGTGCGGGCGGGGGACTCGGTCGAGGAGGGACAGGTGCTCGTGCGACTGGACGAGCGCGATCTTGTCTCGCGGGTCGAGCAGGCGCGGCAGGCCGCCGAAGCCGCCGGCGCGCGGCGCGACGAGGCGCTCAGCGACTTCGACCGCACCCGTCAACTCTTCGAGAGCAACGTGCGCGCGCGCAGCGACCTGGACCGCGCCGAGGCCGCCCTCAAAGGTGCCGAGGCTGAACTTGCCCGCGCCACCCGCATCATCGAGGAAGCCGAGGCCGCGCTCAGTCACGCCACACTCGCCTCGCCCATCGCAGGACGCGTGGTGGACCGCTTCGCCGAGCCCGGCGACCTTGCCACGCCCGGCGTCGCGCTCGTGCGGCTCTACGATCCCGCATCGCTGCGCCTCGAGGCCGACGTGCGCGAATCGCTCGCCACCGGGCTGCGAATCGGCCAGCGCCTCGACGTTCACATCGACAGCCTCGACCGCACGGTGGCCGGCATTGTGCAGGAGATCGTTCCGTTCTCGGACCCGGGTTCGCGCTCGTTCGTCGTCAAGGTCGCGCTCGAGGATCCGCAGGGACTCTATCCGGGCATGTTCGCGCGGTTGCCGATTCCGCGTGGCACGCGGCGGGTGCTCGCCGTGCCGGCCGGTGCCCTCGAGCGCACCGGTCAAATCGAAGCCGTGTGGCTCGCCACCGATCCGCCCCGCCGGCGCATGGTGCGCACCGGCGAGTCCCGCCCCGCCGGCACCGTCGAAATCCTCTCCGGCCTCGCCGCGGGCGAGCGGGTGCTGGTGCCGTAGCGACTGATCGACAGATTTCGCTTCCTTTCGTCCGGTTACAGGGATAGGAAGTCGAAGCAATCAGTTCCCGGGACTGCTCAGATGCCCGAGATTGACCGCTTCTTTGGAATCGTCATTGCGATGTACTACAACGACCACCCTCCTCCGCCCACGCGCGCTACGGTCAGCAGAAGGCGCTGATCGACATCGAAGCCCTGACGATCATCGAAGGACACTTATCAGCCCGCGTTCGCGGTTTGGTTATTGAATGGGCCTCCCTGCATCAGCAGGAACTCCGGGACGATTGGGAGCGGGCACGGCAGATGAAGGAACTGGTGCCGATCCGGCCTCTCGACTGAGGAGACAACCATGTTGCGCGATATCATCGCCGTCGAACCACGCGACGACTACGGACTGCACCTCCGATTCGAGGATGGTGTGGAGGGCACGATCCTGCTGACCGACCTCGTTCCTTTCGAAGGCATCTTCGAGCCCTTGAGAGACCCGTCCAGATTCCGGCAGGTCCAAGTGATCCCGGAGGTGGGGACCATTGGTTGGCCCAACGGAGCCGACCTCGATCCGGACGTGCTCTACGCCCGGTTGACGGATGCCAGCATACCGAACCCGTTCGTCGCCAACCGCTCCACCTGATCGCGAATCCGCCAATCGCCTGTGCCACCTGATGCCCTCACGGGCATTCCGCCAGACCGAGAAATCGGTGGAAGACGCCTTGCGAGTCGGCAGGGGTGAGGACGCCGTAGGGAGGGCAGAGATCGCCTGCTTCGATATCGGCGTTCGGCGGGCAGGCGGCCAGGGCGCACTCGAACGCCCATTGCGCGTCCACGGGGGTGACGGCGCCGTCGCGGTTGACGTCGCCGGTGGGCGGGGACCTTTCGACAAGAACGTAGTACCCCGTTGACCAGACGACGCCGCCGACGCGTTTGCGGCGCGTGTCGACGAAGCCGTGCTCGGACTGGGTCCATGGGCCATCGGGGGTTTCGGAGTAGTAGAGCCGCAGGCGCGTGGGGTCGAGGCCGGCAACTTCCGAGTCGAGATACTTGACCGTGATGTAGGCGCCGTCCCAGCCGGGGCGGCCCCAATCGCCAATCCACTGAACGGCAGCGACAGGGCCGGGGAGATTGGTCAGTCCGTCGGCCGTGCGGTTGATCGTGACGGTCACGAGGCTCGCGCCGCCGCTGCCGTCGTCGCCCGACCCGAACGTGATCCAGAGCCTCGAGTGCGGAATCGTGTGGCTGCCGTTGCCCAGCATCCCGACGCCGGCCGTCGGCGGATTGCCCGGCGCAACATAGCGCCGCAACGTCAAACTCGTCGGCCCGTCGAAGCCGTAGACGAGGTTGATCTCGCCTTCGCCGTCGTAAGCGCCCGGTGCCCGGAATCCTATATCCAGAACCCCATCACCGTTAAAGTCAAATCCGGAGAAACCACCACCGAAAGTATCGTTAACGTTGATTCCCTCTAAACGGATTCCATGCTGTCCATCAAACGTTGACAAGTCAAAAGGGCAGCCATGAACGCTTGGGTCAAAGAGAAATACTTGGGCCGTTCCCATGCCAACTCCAGTCGTGGGGTCCTTTGGCTCTCCTCCGCCGGGCGTGGAGGCAAGCACCATCGTGCGGCCTGACGAGTCGAAGCCCCACAACCTGACGAGGCTGCCAGATTCTCGTGCCGCGCCCCCCCAAATCTGGCAGGCTCCCAGGTCGTCGAGAGAAGAAATCGGGGGAAACACGGATGAACCAGCATGATCATGGGATAACAAGACCGCACGGCCACGATTGGGCATGTTTCCGAAATTGAAACCATTCGCACCCATGAAGAGATCATTGCACCCATTGTGGGTCAAGTCCCCAACACTCGAAGCAGTACTTAGCCGCTCGCCTGAAGAGTCCCCATCCAACCGAAATCCATTCGTACCATCGAGCGCGGCGAGATCGAGTTCGTCGCCGAAGCCCCCGGGCCGGCCGTAGATGACGTAGACCGCCCCGGCCGCACTACCGCCGGTCGAGTCGGCGAGAGGAAACGCCAGCGCGAAGTCGTCCACGCCGTCGCCGTTCACGTCGCCCAGGCCCGTGACAACCGGTTGCGCGTCACTCTCGACCACCGAGCACTCGGTTCCCAGGGCCAGGTCCCACAGGTGCACTTCTCCCGCCCAATTCCCTGGGTGGCCATAGACAATCATCCCATCCACGGTTCCAACGGCGCTTAATGTGGGAATGTAGAAATCGTCGAATCCGTCGCCATTGACATCTCCGATTCCACCGCAGCTTTGGAGCCCCCACTTGAATCGCACGGCGTTGTGGCCATCGAGCGGATCGAGGCTGAAGGGCGAGGGAAAGTCGGGTCGGCCGAAGACCAGATAAACTGCCTGGTCGGGCTCATCGACTGCCATGCTTCCGATTCCCCAAGCGCCGATCAGAAAGTCTGCGTATCCGTCGCCGTTAACATCACCCGCGCCCGACAGGCTGACCCCGAGGTCCGAAACCCGGAATCGTCCATCAATATGGAACCCCTCGGACGCATCCAGATCGCCAAGCGATACCACACCCTGGGGCCATTCTCCCTCGCGCCCCAGAACCACATAGACACGCCCGCGATTGATAACGGTCCATCCCATACCGACGGGGATCTCGGCGCTCTCGCCCACCATAGACGCGGCGAAATCCTCGAAGCCATCGCCGTTGATATCACCGATTCCCACCAGCCGGCGACCAAGTTGCTGGGCAAGACGGCCTTGGCCAAAAACATCCCGCACGTTCAGCCTCACGCCGTTCGCGCCATCCAGCCCGTCCACCCGGAACGGGTGCGTCAACTGCGCCGGGGCGAGCCCGGCCAAGGCGAGCGCCAGCAGCGCGGTCGCTGCAAGCACCGGCGCCCTGTTGGCGAATTCCGGAATGGACATGTTCGCTCCCCTCGGTCCCGTGTTCCCCGCACGTTACGGGATCATCATAGGACACCATCGCCCGGCCGGCAACACGAGTTGCGGGGGATGGCGGGGGCGCGGAATCGGACGAATCCGAGGGAGCGGACGAATCTTGGGGCATCGGAAGGCGGTGGGGTTGCGGGAGTGTCGGTCGAACGGGTCGGACACGTCCGACCTGTCGGACAAGTCTGACCTGTCCGACGCAATTGCCGCGGGGCCTGATGCTTGATTGGGTCATGGGAGGGCCTCTGCTCTCCCCAGTTGCCATCCCTGCGGGCGGCGGGGGAGGAATTCGGCGCCGGCCGGATGGTCGGGTTGGAGAGCGCTTCGAGTCATGTCCGAGTCCTTGTGGCGTCGCATCGGAATCCTGGCCGCGGTGGTCGCGGTGGCGGTCGGCATTGTGGTGCTGGCGCCGCGTGGCGGCGTGGAGACGGCGGGCGAGCGTTCCGAATCGAGCGGACCCACTGCGGCGCCGGCGGTCTTGGTGGAGCAACCCGCCGACTCCGCGGGCAGTCCGCTCGCCGCTGCGCCAACCGGGTCGTCTGCCGCGGCGATTGCCGACGACGCGGCCGACGCCGACCTCCCCTATCCGGGCGCCGACGAGCCCGCGTTGTGGGAGGAGGAACTCGACGCCCTGCTGGCCGAATCCGGCGGCGATGTCCTCGCTCTCTACGCGCGTCTGCTGCCCGATCATCGTCACAACCTGATCGACCTGCTGTACGTGCGCGAGGACTTGCAGCCGCACCTTCGGCGCATGATGGCCGTCGAGGAGGATTCGGACCTGCGCGAGTTGCTGGTGCTGCGCATCGTGCCGTCCGGGCTGGACGACCTCGATTTCGCCGGCGACCCCGACGTGGCCGACCTGCTGGAGCAGCCGACGCGCACGCCGATCGAGAGCGGCGAGTGGCAGGCGCGCCTGACGCTCGCGGCGCTGGTGGACGAGGAGCTGTGCCTGCGCCTGTGCCGCCAGTCGGCGGACCTGTTTCCCGGCGACCCGGCGGTCACGGTGCTGGCCAACGCCCAGTTGCTGATTCTTGCGGCCGGCCGCGACGACATCGGCGGCAGCGAGCGGGCGCACGCCGCGCGCGAACTCGAGCGGGCCTTGGCGCCGAACGGCCCGGCGGCCTCGCTGCCGGGGCCCGAACGCATCCGGGGCTACACGGCGCTGGTCTTCGGCCCGGACGCCGAGGCGGCCCGGCGCCTGCTCCGCGACGTGCTCGCGGTCGAAACCGACCCGGACGTGCGGCGGGCGATCGACGGCCTGCTGCGGTCGCTGCCCTGACGGGCTGTAATGTCTCGGCCGCCGGCGGGTAGATTCCCGATGAAGGCCGGCACGCACGCCGGCGCGGTCTTTCCGTCCAACCACGGAGGTCTCCTCGCATGATTCGTCGGTTGCTGGTCGCAGCGGCATTCCTGTTGGCGGCGGTCAACGGCTGGGCGCGCAGCCCGCTGGACGTCGTGCCGCCGGGCTCCAACTTCGTCATGGTGCTGGATGTTGTCCAAGCGGTGAACCACCCGGTGACGCAACGTCTGGTCGAGGCGCACCTTCGAGGGTCGGACCGCCAGTATCTCGACGGCGTCAAGGACGCGCTCGGGATCGATCTGGCGAAGGACCTCGACCATGTGGTACTGTTCGGCTCGACGGCTGACATGCAGCGCCTCAACGTCGCGGTGCTCGGACGTTTCGACCCGACGAAGCTGATCGCCATCGCGTCGCTGACGCCGGGTTACGCCAAGGTCCAGGTGGAGGGGCACGACGTCCACCACCTGCCGCAGAGCGACAAGCCGTTCGTGGCTTTCCCGGCCGACGGCGTGATGGTGGCGGCGAACTCGCAGCAGGATCTGGCCGGCATCTACGGGGCGCTGGCCGGCAAGGCGGTCGACCGCGCCGCCTTCGCCACCGGCGAGCGCCTGGCGGCCGACGGGCCCACCGTTTGGCTGTGCGCGGCCCAGCCCGACCTGCGCTCGTACAATCTGCCCGGCATTCTGGGCCAGGCGACCTACGAGGCGATCGCGGCGACGGTCACGCTGGCCGACGCGGGCGTGCGTCTCGTCGCCGAGATCAAGGTGCGCGAACCCGAGTACGCCAGCCAGATGCAGCTCGGGGCGTACGGGCTGGTGGCGCTGGCCCAGATGGGCATGCGCCCCGACGATCCGAAGCGCGCGCTGCTGTCGCGGCTGCTCATCGAACCGGGCGGCGAACCGGGCGGGCTGCGCGTCAGCCTGACGGTGCCGTACGAGAACGTGCCGGGTCTGGCCAAGGAGGCCCAACCCGCAAGCGAGCAGGCCACGCCGATCGAATGAACGCGCCGCCGTCCACCGCCGTGCCCGACGAAGACCTCGCCCGCCGCGTCCAGGCCGGCGAGGTCGCCGCCTTCGAGGCGCTCGTCGCGCGCCACGAGCGGGGCGTCCACACGCTGGCGCGTCGCATCCTGCGCCACGACGAGGACGCCCTGGACGTCACGCAGGAGACCTTCCTGCGCGCCTTCGAGAAGATCGACTCGTTCGATCCCGCCCGGCCGTTCCGGCCCTGGCTGCTGCGCATCGCCGTGCATGCGGCGCTGAACCGCCGCCGGCGCGCGCCGATGGCATCGCTCGACGACGACTCGGGCGAGGTGCCCGTGCTGGCCGCTCCGGCCGGCCACTCGCCGCGCCGCGTCGTCGAGGCCCGGATGACCGTCGAACGCCTCGAGCGCGAACTCGCCGCGCTCGATCCCCTGCTTCAGGCCCTGTTCGATCTGCGCTATCGCGAGCAGATGGAACTGAAGGAGATCGCCGCGATTCTGGGCAAGACCCCGAACCACCTTGCGGTGCTGCTGCACCGCACGCGCCACCGCCTGCGCAAGGCCCTGTTCCCGGAGGACGAATCATGAACCGCGAACCCGAAGAGAATCGCGAGCAACTGGAACGGACGGACGCGGAGTTGCACCGCCTGCTGGCGGGCGACGAGCCCGCCCCGTCGGACCTGCATGCGCGGATCATGGCGCACGTGGCGCCGGCGATGCAGGCCCGGGCCGCGGCGGCGCCGGCTGCGCGGCCCGCCCGTCGTCGGCCCGCGCGCATCGTGACGCTCGCCGGGGGCCTGGGGCTCGCGGCGGCCTGCGCCGCGCTTGTTTTCGTGCTGACGCCCGGCGAGACACCCCGGCAGCAGCCCGCGCCGCGCGTCGAACCCGCGCCCCCCGCCGCCCCGGTGCGGCTCAACATCCCGAACCCGCAGATCGCGTTCGAGATGCCCCCGGTGCACCGGGCGCTCGAGCCGCTCGGCCGCGAAGTCCAAGCGACCGGCGAACTGCTCGGCCGCCAACTCCTCTCGGCGCTCGAAACCTACGAGCGCCTCGCCACCGAAGCGGAGGGATGAGGCGGGGCCGACTGTCCCTTGGTTCTCAGCCACTTGCCCTGCGCACCGCGGCTCCCAAGTGGTAAGGACACCGTCCACCCAATCGCCATCGGAACGATTCAGATTGCGAGCCGAACTCCGAATCCCGAAGGGATTGAATACAACAGCCCGGGGCTGTGTCATGAAATCCCGTTGGGATTCTGCATGATGCAACCGCGCCTGTCGGGCGTCGCGTGGGCTGAGGCCACTGGGTGGCACAACAGAGTGGTGTGCTCCGACTGCGCCAGAGGCGTGGGCGGACCCGAGATTACGGACGGCACTCGGTCACCGCAGCGCGCGGCGCAGGGCCATGACCATCCCGAGGTGGATGCCGTCGTGGGCCTGGCTGAACAGCAGCGACTGCGCCGGCGTGGCCAGCACGACGCCCACCGAGGTGGTGTAGGGCTGGGGGAAGGGCTCGTCGGCGCGGGCGGCGAAGGCTTCGAAGATCGCCTCCGAGCAGGCCGTCATCTGGTCCAGCAGCGTGTCGAGCGGTGGGACCTCCTGGCCCTGCCATCCGGCCGGGCTGGTGCCCTTGGCGAACAGGGCGCGGTACTCGGCCGGCATGGTGAGCGGCTCGCCCATCAGCGCTTGGGTCAGCAGATGCGGCGTCGTGATCAGGTGGCCGACGTGCCAGCGCAGGTTATTGTTCCAACCGGCGGGGATGACGTCGGCGCGGTGCTTGTCTTCGGCGACGAGGCGGGCGATCATGGCCCGGAGTTTCAAGGTTTGGTCCTTGACGACGTCGAGGCTGGTCATGGCGTTGGGGCTCCGGGCGAGGGATGAAATCGGGAGGGTTCGGGGGGCGGACGTCCGGGGCGAAAGCGTGGTGTTTTCCGGTGTTTTCGCGGGAAAGAGCCCCCCGTGCGGGGCAGTTAGTGACGGGTGGGGAGAGGGGTCGAGGCAATTTTTGGCTTGCCGGGGAGCGGCTCTGTGTGAAGGGTATCTAACGGGTTGCGCTGAGAGGGTCTCTCCTGCGCCAGTCGTCGATCTGGGGTTCGACATCACACGGCATGAAGATCCTCGTAACCCTGCCGACCTACAACGAATCGGAGAATATCCTGCCGCTGATCGAGGCGCTGTTGGGGGTTTCCCGGAACCTCGAAGTGGTGGTGGTGGACGACGATTCTCCGGACGGCACGTGGCGGCTGGTGGGAGGGTTGGCGGAGAAAAATCCGCGGGTGCATCTGGTGCACCGGCGGGGAGAACGGGGACGGGGGTCGGCGGGAGTGGCGGGATTCCGCAAGGCGTTGGACCTCGGGGCGGACGTGGTCGTGGAAATGGATGCGGACTGGTCGCATCATCCGCGTTTCCTGCGCCAGATGCTTCGGGCAACTCGTCGAGCGGACATGGTAATCGGGTCGCGCCTTGTCGCGGGCGGCCGAGAGACAGGGCGGAGCCCCCTGCGAACCGTGATCACACTTGCCGCAAACACCTACATCCGCGTCCTGCTCGGACTTCCGGTGCGCGACTGCACCTCCGGCTATCGGGTGTATCGTCGGTGGGTGCTCGAGCGGATTCGCTGGGAGCGTGTTCACTCCAACGGCCCGGCCATCGTGCAGGAACTGCTGGTCGCAGCCCATGCAATGGGTGCCCGCATCGCCGAGGTGCCCATCACGTTCGAAGAGCGTCGGGCCGGCAAGTCCACGCTCAATTCCAAAATACTGCTGGCCGGGTTGGCCGCCCAATGGCGACTGCTCGCGTCCCAGCCACCGGTGCGAGTCCTATGAGCAATGCGCAAGCTGTTTCCCTTCCCGACGTGATCGAGCCCTATCTCGGTCGGGCCAACGGCAACAAAGCCACTCTGCTCGAAAAGTTCGAAGCCTTCCTCGAAATGCTCCGCAGTCGCGGACGCGACAACAATCTGACCGGATTCCGTGACCTCAACGAGTTGGCCGTTCAAGTGGTCGGCGACGCCCTCGCCCCGCTCGAGGCCGCCCCGGAAGATGTCGACTTCCTGCCCGACGGCCCCGAGGAACTCCTCGACGTCGGCTCCGGCGCCGGCCTGCCCGGCATCATTTACGCCCTCTATTGGCCCAACTGCGAAGTCCACCTGCTCGAGTCCAACAAGAAGCGTCTGGAGTTCCTGCGCGAGGCCATCG
>JAHCAW010000026.1 GCA_019634695.1 Candidatus Sumerlaeia bacterium | reverse complement strand
CCTCGACGCCGCGGATCGCGGCGTTCCTGACGGCTCTGCGCCTGGTGGGGGAGACGTCGCTCGAAATCGAAGCGTTCGTGCAGGTGATGCTGGACAACGCCCGGGCCTTTCCGCGGCCCAAGGTGGACGGGCCGATTCTGGACACCTGCGGCACGGGTGGCGACGGGCACAACACGTTCAACATCTCGACGGCCTCGGCGCTGATCGTGGCGGCGGCCGGCGTGAAGGTGGCCAAGCACGGCAACCGGTCGGCGTCGTCGCAGTGCGGCAGCGCGGACGTGCTCGAGGCGCTGGGCTACAACCTCGATCAGGACCCCGAGGCGGCGGCGCGCCAGCTCGTGGAGAAGAGCTTCTGCTTCCTGTTCGCGCGGTCGTACCACCCGGCGATGCGGCACGCCGCCGAGGCGCGCAAGGAACTGGCGATGCGGACGCTGTTCAATCTGTGCGGACCGTTGTCGAATCCGGCGCGGCCGACGCACCAGGTGGTGGGTGTGGCGTCGCGCGATCTGGTCGAGCCGATGGCCGGGGCGCTGCGGATGCTGGGTTGCCGCGGGGCGCTGGTGGTGCACGGCGCCGACGGGATGGACGAGATTTCGTTGTCGCAGGTGACGGCGGGGTTGCACCTGGACGGGCACGGGGCGCTGCGGCCGTGGTCGGTGGCGCCGGGCGATCTGGACCTGCGGCCGATCGAGATGGCCGAAATCGTCGGCGGCGACGCGCAGGAGAACGCCGAACTGGTGCGCGGGGTGCTCGAGGGCAAGCAGGGCCCGCACGCGGATGTGGTGAATCTGAACGCTGCCGCGGCGCTGTGGATCTGCGGCGTCGAGCGCGACTACCCGCAGGCCTTCGCGCACGTCCGCGACGTCCAGCGCTCCGGCAAGGCCGCCCGCCTGCTCGACGAGCTCGTGAAGTAAGGCAGGGGGCAGAAGGAAGAATGCAGAAGGATTGCGTCGAGCGGCAATCCTCCCGCAACCAAGAGCCAATAGCTAACAACCAACCACTAACAACCAACAACCAACAACTAACAACCAATAACTGCTTTCCCCCCTCGAACCACGAACCACGAACAACGAACCACTGCCTTATGCCCACGATTCTCGACAAGATTCTGGCCCGCAAGCGCGAGGAGGTTGCCGCGTTGCTGGCCGGGACGTCGCGCGAGGCGTTGCGCGAGCGGGCGCTGGCCATGCCGGCGGGGCCGGGGTTTGTGGCGGCGCTGGACGCGCCGGGCGGGATGCGGTTGATTGCCGAAGTGAAGAAGGCCTCGCCGAGCAAGGGCGTGATTCGCGCGGACTTCGATCCGGTGGCGATCGCGCGGGCGTACGAGCGCGGCGGCGCGGCGGCGCTGTCTGTGCTGACCGATCGCGACTTCTTCCAGGGCGATCTGGCGTACCTCGGCGCGATTCGCGGTGCGGTCGCGTTGCCGCTGCTTCGGAAGGACTTCGTGATCGACGACGCGCAGGTCCACGAAGCACGGGCGGCCGGAGCGAGCGCGGTGCTGCTGATCGCGGCGGCGCTCAAGGCGGACGAGCTGGGCGCCCTGCACGCGACCGCCGACGCCGTCGGGCTCGACGTGCTGGTCGAGGTGCACGACGAAGCCGACGTGGCGCGCGTCGAGGCAAGCGGCTGCCGCCTGCGGCTGGTCGGCATCAACAACCGGAATCTGCACACGTTCGAGACGGACCTTGCGGTGACGGAGCGCCTTGGGCCGGAGTTGGCCCGGCGGGCACTGCTGGTCAGCGAGAGTGGCATCTTCACGCCGGCGGACGTGGCGCGCGTGGCCGCGGCCGGGGCGCGGGCGGTGCTGGTGGGCGAGAGTCTGATGCGCCAGCCGGACCCGGCGGTTGCCGCGCGGCAGTTGATGGCCGGAACGCCCTGAAGGAGCGATGGCGCGCATGGTGGGCTCGATCCTGGTGCTGCTGGCTGCGTATTTTGTCGGGGCGATCCCGACCGGGTTGTTGCTGGGTCGGTGGTTCGGGGGCGTGGACCTGCGCGAGCACGGCTCGAAGAACATCGGGTTCACCAACGCGGTGCGGGTGCTCGGATGGAAGGTGGGCGTGCCGGTGCTGGTGGTGGATGTGGGCAAGGCGGCTGCGGCGACGGCGTGGTTGCCGGCGCTGGCGGGCGCGGGAGCGCCGGCGTTGTTGCCGGTGCTGGCCGGCATCGCGGTGCTGGTAGGGAATTTATTCAACGTATTCTTGGGGTTTCGTGGCGGAAAGGGTGTCGCGACAGCGTTCGGCGTCTTCCTGGTGCTGACGCCGGTGCCGGTGCTGTTCGCGCTCGGGGCGTTTCTGGCGGTGCTGGCGGTGACGCGATATGTGTCGGCCGGAGCGATGACGGCGGCGGTGGTGCTGGCGGTGGCGACGGGGGTGCTGCACGGGTTGGGGGCGACGTTTGGGGTGACAGCACTTGCGGCGGTGGGCGTGATCGTCAAGCACCGCGCGAACATTGCCCGGCTGATGCAGGGCACCGAGAACCGGATCGGCGGGCGCAAGTCCGCCGGCTGACGCGGGGGGCGCGTCGGGGATTCCCGTTGCGACGGGGCCGGAACTCCGCTAAGTCCAGAAACCAGAGACCCGGGGGATGAACCCGATGCGGCTGAAGTGCTCGTTTTGCGGCAAGGACCAGACCCAGGTGCGCACCCTGTTCAAGGGGCTGGGCTCCCGCGAGGAAAACGCGCCTGTCTACATTTGCGACGAATGCGTGGCGACATGCCACGACCGGCTGCGCCGCGAAGAAGTTATCCGGCACACCAAGAGCCCGCTGCCCAGCCTCAAGAAGCTGCCCACGCCGCAGGAACTCTACGAGCACCTGAGTCAGTACGTCATCTCGCAGGACTCGGCGAAGCGGACCCTGTCGGTGGCGGTGTACAACCACTACAAGCGCATCCTCTCGAACGTCGAGACGAACGACGTCGAGATCCAGAAGTCGAACATCTGCCTGATTGGCCCGACGGGCTGCGGCAAGACGCTGATGGCGCAGACGCTGGCACGCATCCTCGACGTGCCGTTCGCGATCGCCGACGCGACGACGATGACGCAGGCGGGCTACGTGGGCGAGGATGTCGAGAACATCCTGCTGCGGCTCCTGCAGAACGCCGACGGCGACGTCGAGCGCGCGCAACGCGGCATCGTCTACATCGACGAGATCGACAAGATTCACCGCACGACGCAGAACGTCTCGATCACGCGGGACGTCTCGGGCGAGGGCGTGCAGCAGGCGTTGCTGAAGATCCTCGAGGGCACGATCGCCAACGTGCCGCCGACCGGCGGACGCAAGCACCCGCATCAGGAGTACATCCGCGTCGACACGACGAACATCCTGTTCATCTCCGGCGGCGCGTTCAGCGGCCTGGTGGACATCATCCGCCACCGCACGGAGCAGCGCACGATGGGCTTCGGCGCCGACGTGAAGTCGCGCGCCGACCTGGACGAGGGCGAGATCCTCGCGCGCGTCACGCCGGCGGACCTGCTCAAGTACGGCCTGATCCCGGAGTTCATCGGCCGCTTCCCCGTCGTCACGACGCTGGGCAACCTCGGCCGCGACGAACTCGTCAAGATTCTGACCGAGCCCCGCAACGCCCTGACGAAGCAATACCAGAAGCTGTTCGAGATGGATGGCGTGGACCTGGTGTTCGACGAGGACGCAATCGACGAAATCGCCACCCGCGCGGTGCATCTCAAGACCGGCGCGCGCGGCCTGCGGGCGATCCTCGAGGGCGCGATGGTCGAGATCATGTTCGACCTGCCGACCGTGGCGCCGGAGGTGCGCGAGGTGCGCATCACGCGCGACGTCATCCTCGGCACCGGCTCACCCGAATACGTCAAGCGCGAGTCGAAGGAATCGGCCTGACGAGTCGCACCGTCCGTGGGGGCGCGGCCGTCGCCCTCGACCGCCGCCCATGCACTTTTCCCGTCTCTCCGTCCGCCGCCCCGTAACCATCCTGATGGTGTACGGGGCGCTCGTCATTCTGGGCGCCGTCGCGTACCGCATGCTGCCGGTGCAGTTGTTGCCCGACTTCACCCTCCCGACCATCGGCGTCTTCGCGGGCAAGCCCGACGGCAGCCCACCCGAAAACATGGAGACGCTGACGAAGCCCATCGAGGGCATCATCGCCGAGTTGCCCCGCGTGAAGCGCATCCGCTCCTGGACCGGCTCGTGGGGCACCTGGATTCGCATCGACTTCGCACAGGGCACCGACATCCGCTTTGCGACCATCGACTTGCAGGAGCGCCTGAACGCCTTCCAGCAGACACTGAACGACCGCCGGGCCAGCATCGAGGTCTATCCGTTCACGACGGACTCGTTCAAGAACTTCCTGATGGAGGTCTCCGTGCAGGGCCCCTCCGACGAGGAGTTCCTGCACAGCCTGGTGCGCGACAAGGTGGCGCCGAAACTGACGGCGATTTCGGGCGTGGCGAAGGTCGAGATCGGCGGCGTGACGTCGCCCGCGGCGGAAGTGGAACTGGACACGTCGCGGATGGCGGGCTTCGGCCTTCCGTTCGAGCGCGTCTTCGGACGCATCCAGGCCGCGGGCACGCAGGACAGCTACGTCGGGCGGCTGCGCATTCCCGGCGAGACGCACTATGTGCGGATCGACCAACCGGTGCGCGACGTCGGCGAACTCAAGCGCATCTACGTCGACGATCGCGGCGTGGTGACGCTGGCCGACATTGCCGATGTCGCCCAGGGGCAGTCGCTGGACCAATGGGTCTACCGCGCAAACGGCAACAACGCCGTCGGCCTCTGGTTGGAGCGCGAAGAGGGCGAGAACATGATCGCCGTCGCCGGCAAGGTGCGCCAGCGCGTCGACGAGATCAATGCGACGATGCCCGAAGGGTATCGCGTCTCCATCGAGACCGACATCGCCGAGATGGTGCAGGATGTGGTGAACCAGGTGCGGCGCCTGTCAGTCTATGGGGCGCTGCTGGCGCTTCTCGTGCCGCTGGTCTTCTTCCGGTCGTGGCGAATCGCCCTCATCATCTTCATCTCGGTTCCAATCTCCATCATCGCGGTGTTCAACCTGTTCTACTTCTTCGGGATGAGCATCAACATCTTCTCGATCGTGGGTCTGGCGCTGGGCGTCGGGATGCTCGTGGACAACTCGATCGTGGTGGTGGAGAACTGCTTCCGGCTCTACTTCAGCCGGCACTTCGACGCCCTGAAGGCCGCGGCGATGGGCGGCGACGAGGTGGGTCGTGCACTGTTCGCCTCGACCCTCACGACGTGCATTCCCTTCGTGTCGCTCTTCTTCATCGAGGGGGAGTTCCGGCTGTTCGTCAAGGAGCCGGCCCTGGCTCTGGTGTTCCCGCTGATGCTGTCGCTGGCGGTGGCGCTGTCGCTGTCGGCGATGCTGACGTCCAAGGCGTTGCAGACGGTGGTGCGGCACTCCGGTGCGGTGGGGGAGGAGGAATGGCGTCGCGCGGCGCGCCGGCTGAACCCAACCAAGAGCCGCATGCGCGAGGTCTATCGCTTCCTGCTGAAGGCCTGCCTGCGACACCGGGCACGCGTGCTCGCCGTGATCGCGCTGATGCTCGCGTTCGTGTGGCTGGAGGCCTGCGACCGCGTGCGTGACGCGACGGTCAACCGCGAGAACCAGCAGGAGGTCTTCCGCGTCTACCTCGAGATGCCGCCCGGAACGACGACGGCCGAGGCCAGCAACATCGTCGGCTTCGTCGAGCAGCGCCTCGTCAAGCACGAGGACCTCAAGCGCTTCGCGGTTTGGTTCCGCCAGGAACGCGCGACGTTCGACCTGGTGCTGCCGAAGTTGGAAGAGCGCGCAAGCCGCCGCTCGCTCTCGGAGGTGCGCGCCCGCATCATCGACTTCGTCGGCGAGGTGCCCGGCGGCAACCTGTCGCTCACCCATCCCGAGCGTCGCGGCGTCGAGGAGATCACCAATCTCGGGGATCGCGGCGCCGTCGCCCTCAAGGGCCTCGATCATGCGACCATCGAGCTGTACGCCAATCGCTTGATCGATGCCATCGAGGTGCTGCCACAGGTGTCGAGCGCCTCGATCCGATCCGACAACGAGCAGTTCCTCTTCGAGAACGTGGTGGATCGCGACAAGACGAAGGTGTTCGGTCTGTCGTCGCAGGAACTGGGGCAGTACATGGGATTGACGCGGGCGAGCGGCCAGATATCCAGCCTCGTGCTGAAGGATGGCGAGAAGCGCACCGACGTGACGATCTCCGTGGCCGAGCGCCGCACGGACACCATCGGGGACGTTCAGGCGCTGCCGGTGCACACGCGACAGGGCACGGCGGTGGGGCTGGGCGAGTTGACGCGCCTGCGCACGGGGATGCAACCCGGCGGCCAAGGACGCCTCGATCGCCAGAGCAGCCTGACGGTCGAGTACTTCTTCCCGCCCGGTACGGACCAGAGCGGGCTGGCCAACCAGATTCGCGGCATCATCCGCGCCCTGCCAAATCCCGCGGGCATCACCGCCGAATTCGAAGGCACCCAGCGCCAGCTCGAGCAGAGCCAGAAGGACTTCATCTTCATGCTGCTGACTGGCGTGCTGATGATTTACATCGTGATGGCCGCGATCTTCGAATCGTACTGGGTGCCCTTCACGATCATCGTGACGAATCCCCTGATGCTGGTCGGCATCGTGATGGCTCTTGCGATCACCGACCTGCCCTTCGACGAGCTGGCGGCCTTCGGCGTGATCCTGCTCAACGGACTGGCGGTGAACAACGGCATCGTGCTGATGGACACCGCGCTGCGGTATCGGCAGGACCGGAACTATCGACGCCTGCGCGCCGTCTTCCAGGCGGCGGACCAACGCCTGCGGCCCATCGTGATGACCTTCCTGACGACGGCCCTCGGGTTGCTGCCCCTGGCGATGTTCGGCGGCGAGGAGTCCCAGTGGCGTCCGGTCGCCGTGACGGTTGTTGGCGGTCTCACCAGCGCCACGCTGCTGACGTTGCTCGTGCTCCCCTGTTTCTACATGATCGGCGACGACTTTGTGGCGTTCATCCGCCCGTGGTGGTTGTGGTTCCTCGCGACGGTCTTTCGGTCAATCGAGCGCGTTGTCAACGGCGTGACGCATGCGTTGTTTGCCGTGGTGCAGATCTGGAAGTGGCGTCCGCTGCGTTGGCCGCCGCTGCTCTGGCGGGCACTGAAGTGGTTGCTCCGCCTTCTCTTTGTCCTGGTGCCGGTGACACTCTGGCGGGCGACGCGGGCCGTCGTGCGCGGCACTTGGCGTTTGGCGCGGTCCGTCGTCGGCGATCTGGCCTTTGTCCTTGGCCGAAAGCGAGTCGCTGTCGCCAGCGCTGCTGCGCCCGCGATCATGGAGAGAGTCTCCCCGTCACGTGCGCCAATCGAGATTCAGAACCTGCACGTTGTCTACACGGAGGGTGGCCTTCAACGAGCGGTCCGGCTGTTGCCGAAGGGCGACGTGCCATTCGGCCACCAGCCCGTGCCGGGCTTCGAGGCCTTGCGGCAGGTGTCGTTGACGATCCAGCCCGGCGTCTTCGGTCTGCTTGGGCCGAATGGCGCCGGCAAGACGACGCTGATGCGCTGCATCGCCGGACTGCTGGAACCCACCCGCGGAACGGTGCGCCTGTATGGCGTGCCACGTCGCGACGCGGGCGAAAGCCTCGCCCCGCTCGTCGGCTACCTGCCGCAGACGCATGGGCTCTACGAGTGGATGACGCTGCGGCAGTATCTGGAGTACTTCGCGCTGCTGACGGCGCGCACGCGGCGCACGGCGCTTGCCGTGCCCGACGCCTATCCGCTGCTGGCGGACAGGCTGCAGGCCCTCGATGCGCTGGATTCGCCGGCCGCACGCGCGCGTGCCATGGCCCGCGTCGCCGGCGAGGTGCACCTTGAGGAGTTCCTCGACGAGCGCCTTGGCAACTTCTCCGGCGGAATGAAGCAGCGCGCCGGCATTGCCCGCGTCCTGCTGCAAGCGCCCCCGATCCTGATCGTCGATGAGCCAACCGCGGGACTCGACCCGATGGAGCGCGTCTCCGTTCGACTGCTGCTGGCTCAGATTGCACGCGAGCGCACCGTCATCTTCTCGACGCACATCGTCGAGGATCTGGAAGGAACGGCAACCGCCATCGGCATTTTGGACCGCGGCGTGCTCCGGTTCCACGGCACGCCCGACGAGTTGCGCGCCGCATGGCAGGGACGCGTCTGGGACGTCGCCGTCGCCGAGCACGAAGGCGAGCGCCTCGGCGAGGAGCTCGGGCGCCAAGGGGGCAGGTTGCTCTATCGCACGGCACGCGGCGGCGTGGCGCGCTGGCGATGCCTTGCGCCGCAACGTCCCCGCGAGGATGCCGTGCCTGTGCCCGTCTCGCTCGAGGACGCGTTCCACGGAACGCTGGGCATGCGCGCCACGTGACGCAGTGCGCTACTCCACGCCGGTGATCGCCAAGAGCAGCGGCGCCGCTTCCGTCACGTTGCTGACCAGCACGACCGCCTCGATCGCGTAGTCCGGCGCAGGATTCTCCCACGGGATGTCCCACAGTCGCACCGGCGTTCCCGCGCGCGTCTGCCCTTCGAACGCAATGCGCGACTGGGCGCCGGCACGCGCCTCGCCAAACGCGAAGATGTTCGAGCCATACACAAGCGGCAGCACCGCCTTCTCGCCGTTCGTGTAGTGCACCTCGATGCGGCCGACTTCGGAGCGCTCGCGCGTCGCGAAGGCTGTTGTCATCAGGAAGCGCAACTCGGACGCACGCTTGCCGGACAGCGCCACGCGGACCTCGCTTGGGAACGTGCCCGCGGGATTCATCTTCCCCGCCATCAGCAGGGCCCCGGCTCCGTCGGCGTTGCGATCCAGATGGAAGGTCGTCTCGTCGAGAAGGAGAGCACCGGTCGGCAAGGATCTGAAGTCGTTGTCAGGACCGTAGCCAAGCCACTGCGTTCCGTCCGGGTCCTCAAGCTGGCGATTGAAGACAGGGCGCAGGTCCACATGAAAGCCCGCGCGCTGCTTCGCCAAGGGGGGCTTGGGAAACCAGGTCGCAAGGAACTCGTCCTTGGAGTTGAACGGCAGGGCATCGGGCGCGGTCTCGTCGCCGGACCACGCGTAGTGCGCCGCCGTGATGTAGGCCCAGTACTGGAACCATGCGGACTCGTTGCCATCGATGGCGAAGTTGAATCCGGCCCAGGTGGTCTGCAGGAACCCGAGCACGCCGCTGCGAATGCACGCGAGTGCGAGTTGGTGGATGTTTGCCGGGCTGAACCACGCGGACCCCACGACGTCGAAACCCTCGTCGCGCCACAGCGGGATCGACGTGTACTCCGCGGCGGAAACGGGATGGTAGTGCCAGTCGGTGATGAGGATGTCCTTGGGCAGCGCGGCGCGGCGCGCGCGGGCCTCCTCCAGCGACGGAGCGAAGGTGGCGTCGCGGGCCTCGGACTGGTGCAGGAACATGTCGCCCCACATCGCCACCTGCACGTCGCGCTCGCGGAACCACTCGTGCAGCCGCTTCGTGTCCATCAGGATCAGTTCGGTGATGGAGAGTCCCGAATCCTTGCTGCGGTAGGGGAAACGACCGCGCATGGTCACTTCGTCGTGCCCGATGTGGAAGATGCGGGGTCGGAAGAGCTCGAGCGCCTCCTGGTAGACCGTGAAGATGAAGTCGTAGGTGCGCGGGTTCGTCGGGCTGTAAGCGTAGGGCGTCTCGGGGTCCTCGGCGATGTCGAGGTTGTTCCCCCCGGTGAAGATCCACTCGCTGTGGCCGAGGGACTGCACGAGCGGAACGAGTTCGACGAAGTAGCGGTCGGCGGCTTCCACCACCTTGCGGGCGTCGTCCTTACGCATCCCGTACTCGGGGTGCTCAAGTTCCGGGCAGCAGTCCCAGACGATGTACTGGCACTCCCAGACGAAGGTGTTCATCTTGTAGCGCGCAAGCAGGTCGCGCACGGCGCGGGCGATCTGGTCGCCGGCATGACGGCTCGACAACGCGTGGACGCCGCGGAAGTCCAGCGACGGATAGTCCGTGATCGCCGCGCCGCGCAGGAAGACGCCGGATGGATCCGTGCCGATGAGCTGCACGAGCGTCGTGACGCCATAGAAGACGCCGGCCTCCGTGTTGGCGGCGATGACGGTGTTGTCCGCTCCGACGTGCAGCGCGTAACCCTCGCGGTGCTCCGGCAGCGCCAGGCCCTGTGCTTCGAGCAGGCTGGCCGCCCGTGCGTGACGTGCCTTTTCGCCGAGCACGATCGCTCCCGCGGGCAGCGGTTCGGGCGCCGTGGCGCGGAGAATCTGCGGCTTGATGCCGTAAAGCTTCTGAAGATCGCCGAGCAGAAATTCAACGGCCACTTCGATCCCGGCTCCCGGGTCCTCGCCGATGTAGATGGTCGTCTCGGCGTCCAACGGCATGTGGGTGTCGGCGAAGTTTGCGCTCTTGGGCTTGGGGATGATGAAGTCGCGATGGCGATTGGGCACGCGGGCGCGATCGGTCGGCGTTGTCGTGGCCACGGCATCGAGGGTGCCTGCGGCACGAGCGGCCGCAGGAAGCGTCTGCGGCAGGCGAATCGTGTACGCGTAGGTGATGTCCTTGTGCCCGGGGAACGGACGATCCAGATACCCGAACCAGAACCATGGATTGTCGTCCGAAGCCCAGACGTTCTTGCGATAGTCGAACAGGATCAGATCGTCGTCGGCGTCCGCCTCGATGACGATCTCGCCCAAACGCGAGTTCACGGCGAGCGAACTGAACGCGCGCGCAACGGTGCTTTCTTCGACTCCGGGTCCGGGCGACACATATGGGACCACACCCTCGCGCGTGCCAGTCGCCTCCACCACGCGGAAGGGCATCCCCGCCACCAGGTTCGGATTCCAGCCCCCCGCACGCCACTCGAGGATCACGTCCTTGTCGCTGGCGAAGTGGAAGTCCATCGCCACCCGATACACGTTGCCGGGCAGCAGCGTGTGCGTCTCGGTCGCCGTGAAGGGCGACTCGTACTCCTCGGCCATGCGATGAAGAATCGTGACGCGCCGCCCGCCGAGGTAGTCCTCCACGCGGGCATCCTGCATCAGGGTCATGTTGTGCGTCGTCACGTAGTAGTGCTGTCCCCAGCCTGGCGTCATCACGGCAACCTGACTGCTGGTCAGCACCGGCACGTCGAAGACTCGCAGGGCAACGCCCTGACTCTGGTTGTAGGTCAGCTCCATGTCGCCGACGCGTTCGACGATCGACTCGCGGGCGGGCACTGCTTGCGTCTCGACCTGCCGGGTCGCCGGCGCGCAGGCTGTTGCGCACGCCACCGCCACCAGCAACAGCAATCCTCCCAGGTGCTCTCTCATCTCATCCTCCAGGGTGTGTACGGGTACCGGCCGACGATCAGCGGCTCAGGCTTGCCCGGAATTCGTCCATCGTCACCACGCGCCGCTCGGCACGGGCCTGTTCGGCCGCAAAGGCCAGAAGATGTCCTTCGACCGCGATGCGCAGCGAATGCGCCATGCCAGCACTGTCCTTCCTGTCGACGCTCCGCAGGAAGTTGCCGATCGCGCCAACGTCGCCGCCGCCGTGCCCACCGTCCCAGACGGCTGTGCGGATCACCTCGTGGCGCGCCTTGTCGGAGTAACCCTGCCCGAACTCCGAGACCATCATCTCATTTTTCTCGAAGTGGCCGTTCAACTCGCCGCGCTCGCCCACGACGCGAATCGTGCGAAAGCAGTCCACGCTGTTCGAGCGAACGAAGAAGTCGAGCACCGTCCCGTCCTGGAATTCGGCGGTCACCGCCTGATTGTCCACGACGTCGTTGTCGCACCGATAGACGCAACGTCCGTAGCGCTCGGTCTCCAGCGCCCGACGACGCGCTTCGATGCTCGTGTCCACCGAGATCGTGCTCGTCGGCCAACCGATCCCGGCGCCCATGTAGAATGCCGGCGCGTAGAAGGGACAGCTCGCCTCGACGGGACAGCCGTCGGTGCAGCGCGCCGGGGCACCCTCGGGGGCGTTCTCGGCACGAAAAGTCCGCAGCGAGCCGAACGAACTCACCTGACGCACCGGTGCGTCCACCAGCCACGCCGCAATGTCCATGTCATGGCAGCACTTCGTCAGGATCGTCGGCCCCGACTCGTCCAGTCGCCGCCAGTTGCCGCGCACATAGCTGTGTGCGAAGTGCCAGTAGCCCACGTTCTCGTGCATCGTCAGGGAGACAATGCGCCCGATGCGGCCGCTTGCGAGCACCTCTTTCACCCGTGTGTAGAAGGGCGTGTAGCGAAGAGGATGGCAGATTTGCAGCAGCAGCCCGCGGGCCTGCGCGTGCGCCTCGAGCCCGACACAGCCGGCCGGCGAATCGGCCATCGGCTTCTCGAGCATCAGGTGATAGCCGGCATCGAGCGCCGCAAGCGCCGACTCGTGGTGCGTGCGGTCCATCGTGGCGTTGAAGCAGACGTCGGCCAGGCGGGGCCTCGCGAGGAGATCCGCCCAGCCGGCAAACCGACGCTCGGACGGGATCGCGTGCTCGTCGGCAAACCGGTTCCGGCGTCCCCCATGCGGGTCCGCCACGGCCACGAACCGCAGCCTGTCCGGGTGCGTGCGGGCATAGCCCCCGAACACGTCCCGACCCCGTTGTCCCGCCCCCAGCAGCACCGCATCCACGCGACTCATCGGCTCCCCCTTCCCAATTGCTTATGCGCGGCGCCACCATCCGGGCCGGCCATGCGGCGGGCAACCCGGAAGCGACGCGCGAAGGCCGTCCGGTTGCGAAAGGATACGGCTAAAACGCCGACGGGCCGACTCCGCAGGGAGTCGGCCCGTCGCACCGCACGCGTGGTGCGGGGTTATTCGTAGATGAAGGTGGCTTCGGTCTCTTCGACCGGGCGGTCCAGACGATCAGTCGTCAGCGTGAAGCGGGTGCGGATGTCGCCCGCCTTCGCGGCGCGAGTGCGCAGGCGCCACTCGACGACCTGCTTGGCCTCGAGCGTGGGCAGCGGCGCGAAGGTCACGCGGTTGCCAAGGGCGCTGCTGGTGGTCGGGCCGGTGCTCGAGACGTATTCCATGTTCTCGAGTTCGACGACCATGCGGATGCCGGTGTCGGTCGCCGTGCCCTGGTTGGTCACGGTGATGATGAACTCTTCGATTCCGCCGACCTCGATCGGGTCATCGACGTCGACGACCTCGAGCAGGATGGCCGGGATGCCGACGAGCTCTGTCGCAGCACCAGCGGTGACGCGGTCGGCGCAGGCGCCGGCGGCGGCGATCTCGGTCGTGGCGACGCAGATCTCGTCGGCCTGGAGCACCAGCGAAACGCTGCTGGTGGCGCCGGCTTCGAGGGTGCCGAGGTTCCAGGTCACCACGCTGCCGGTGGCCGTGCCGCCCGAGGAGGCGGACACGAACTTCGTGCAGGACGGGACCGACATCGTGACGACGGTGTTGGCGGAGGCGCAGTCGCCGGCGTTGGTCACCGTGCCGTTGAAGGTGATGCGGCGACCGGCGAAGGTCGACTCGATGCCGCTGACCGTGACGCGCAGGACGGGCTTGCAGATCACGGTGTTGACGTCGCTGGAGCGGGCGGTCAGGCCGTCGGCCGCCGTGGCGATCGCCTGAGTCAGGAAGGTGCCGGTGCGGCTGGCCTTGCCCTTGAAGGAGAAGTCGCGGCTCTGGCCGGCGGCCAGGCTGGGCACGTCGAAGGTGGCGACGGACTGGCCGTCGGCGGTCGTCACGCCCTCGGAGAGGCGCACGGTAACCTTGACGTCGCGGGCGGTGCCGGTGCCGGCGTTGCGCACGGTGGTCGAGAAGGTCAGCTCATCGCAGAGCTGCGCGTTGGCGGTGCCCGTCAGCGCGAGCGTCAGCTCGGGCTGCTCGGCCAGCGTCGAGATGCACAGGTACGGCGTGTAGTCGACCACGGCGCAGGACTCGATCGCGCCGGTCTGGTCGCTGCTGCCAACGAGCGTGATGCGCGCGGTGTCGCCCGGGGCCAGAGTGCCCAGGTTCCAGACGGCGCCGGTCGCGGTGGCCGTCGAGGCCGCCGGCGTCGCCGACTTCAGCGCGTAGCCGTTCGAGAACGAGTCGCGCACGGTCACGTCGCGCAGCGCCACGTTCTCCGCCACGTTCGTCACGACGATGTAGGAGGTGTACTCGGAACCGGCCACCACCTTGACGGGCACCATCTTCTCGACGAGCACGGTGCTGGTGGACTCGTCGCCACTGGGCAGCGCCATCGAGGTCGCCGTGTAGCCTTCCGGTACCTGACTGGCCCGGCTGGCTCGCTTGGTGGTCTCTTGGACGACCACCTGCTGGGCCGGTGCCGCCGCCAACCGGTCGATCCGCTGGCGCAACTCGATCAGCCGGGCATCGTAGTCGTCGTGGCCGTGCTGCTTCGTCGCACACGACATCAGCGCCAAGGAACAGGCCAGCAGGAACGACATAGCCGCTCTGCAAGCGAAACTCGGGTTCATGGAGTCACTCCTGATTCAATCTGGACTAAGCTCTTCACGCACTATGGCAACCCCGGGCCGGAGGGGTGCAAGCCCAAGAAGCACTCGGAAGTCGCCAATTCACAACTTTTCCCGCTCCGCAGGACCCCGGCGCAAGGGGGTCAACGGCTTCACCAGAACTGTCGCAACCGGAGCCAATCCTTCCAACGCCGACCGCGGACGCGACGCCCGCAGGGAACCCGGCCAAGCCGAGCGCCCCGAAAAGCTTCTGCCATCCATGGGACTGCGGCCGACGGGGCCAAGCAAAATGACGCGGCGACCTCATATTGACTCGATCCTCTCAGAAGTCAGGAGGGAACCCCTTGCCCACCTGAAACCGGGCCCGGATACCCGATGGGAACATCTATGCCGCAGGTGGAATGTATGGGTCAGGAACTTGACGCTGCACGCATCATCGCCCTGACGGCGGGGGTACTGCTCCTCCTGCTCGGCTGGCTGCTCTACAACGCCGTGCTGAACGTGGTCGGCGGGGTGTTGGGCGGCGGGCTGGGTGTGGGGTTGGGGGTGGTGCTGGCCGGGGCATTCGACGCCACGGGGGGCGGAGCCGTCGCGCTGGTGCTCGGCAGCGGGGTGGTGGGGGTGGTGGCCGGGGTCCTGGCCTTCCACACGTTGGGGGCGATTTCGTTCTTTGTTCTGGGCGCGGCGGTCGGGGGATTGGTGGCCATTCAGTTGGCGCCGGTGCTCCACGGCCGGTTCTTTCCCGGCGCCGATCCGGATATTGTGCTGTTCGGCGGGGCGACTCTGGCGGCGATTGCTGCGGGGTTGGTCGGATTCTTCGCCCGCAAGGTGGTCGTGGCGGTGGGCTCCTCGGCGATCGGGAGCATGCTGATCATGACCGGTCTGGACTGGCCGCTCGGGGGACTGCCGATTCTCTTGCTCTTCCCGGCGGGTGTGGCGATTCAACTCTGGCCACGACGCCACGAAGCCAAGGACGACCCGGATGGCGAGAGTTGAGTACGGCCCGCAGATGGAGTTGTTGCCCGCATTCTCGGAGAAGGCACGGGCACGAGATCCCGTTCTTGCCGCCGAGGAGACGAACGGCCTGTTCCAGGCCTTCCGGCGCCGGCGCCGCGTCTACGGCCGGCAGAGCGGCTCGTTCGGCGACCGCCTGCTGTACCGCATGCGTCGCAACTGGTGGGCGACCGCGCTGCTGGCGGTGACAGTGGTGCTGACGCCTCCGCTGGTTTGGTTCCTTGGCCCGGAGTTTCTCATGCTCGCCGGCTTCCCCGCGGCCGTGGCGGTCGTGTTCATCGTCGCGCCCCCGGGCCGCCTCGAAGCCAACATCCCGCCCTATCTCTTCCGTTCCTTTCAGATCGGCTCGAAGGCGCGCACGCTGGCGACCGACCTGTGGATGCTCGGGTGTCCCGCGGAGGAAATCACCGAGGCGCTCTATCTTGAGATGCGCGAGTCGCACCGCGGCACGCAGGAGTTCGCCTTTGGCCTGGCCGTGCTGATGTACCTGATTCTGGCGGGCCTGCTGCTCTACTTCTGCTCGTGGTCGTGCGTGTTCTTTCTGGCGGCGATGGTGTTGCTGCTCAGGGCCCTGCTTCACTGGGGCGAGGTGTCGCTGATCGACATGACGCTCCAGCAAATCAACCGGCTGTACGACCGGTGGATGGCCGCGCTGGACTTTGGGGGCTATGTGCGCAGCCAGATTTCGGACCTCGCTGTTGCGGCGGCCTGGATTCTCATCATTGGCTTCTGTGGAGTCGGCGGCCTCATTGCCATGATAGCCTTTCTCGATTCCTTCGATGTTTCGCGCTGGATACCAAGTTGGTTGTGGCCCCATCTGAGCTGGACGATCGCCGCGGTGGTCACATTGATTGCGGCATGGATCACCCGGGCCTGGACTCGTCGGTCACAGGGGCGCCTGCCCGGCCTGTACTCCCACGTCCAGCGACGCGCCTGCTTTCTCTACAATGCCTACATGGCCTCCGTGGTGCTGGCGGATCCGGACGGCCTCGCATGGGCCCGCGCGACCCACGGCGGACCGATCCCGGCCAAGTACGTCGGCGTCGCGCCGCTGGCACCACCTGCTCCGGACTTGCCTCCCAACCCGCCAACCGATGCCCCGGGCGGTCGGCCATGAGGCTCGGCAGGATTCAGCCGGGTCCCGAGACGACGTTGCCGCCGGCGTTCAGTCCCTTCTGGCGTCGCCTCGACCCGTTGTTGGCGGAGGAGGACACGAACTGCGTCTTCGAGGCCTATCGCCGCCGGCGTGAGTTGCACGGCTGGCCGAACGGCAAGAACGATCCGATGCGTTGTCAGGGGGTGCTGATGCGCAGGTGGCGATGGCCCATCTCGGTCTTGGTCGCCTCAGTCCCCCTGCTGATCGTCCAACGCCCGCAGGGTGGAGGAATGTTGGCCGTCGCGTTGGTGCTCATGATTGGTACTGTTGCCATTGGGATGATTCGCTCCCGAGACCGGTTTCGTTCTCCCTTGTTGCCATTCAGTGATCTTAGAACGCTCGTGCCAATCGGGGCTTGTCCACGCGAAATCGTCGTGGCCGAGTACCTGGGCCTCAAGCAACTCCATGCGTACGTGCTGCCTGCAGTGGTCCTCGCTGTCATCGCGATTCATGGGCAGTTTCTGCGCTTCTGCTGGACACGGTGTTCTTCGGCAGCGACCTTCTTCGCAGCAGTTTCTTTTGTCATGTATCCGAGACTCCTCGTGCTTGCCGATGCCATAGGGTCTTCTTTTCATCTGGGCCGAATGGAAGGCGTCTTTAAGGTTTGGGATGAGCTTTCCCATGTGAAGAGCAAGCGGTGGACACTGAAGGTATGGGCATTGATGCAGGGGATAATGGCCCTTGTGTTAATTTCCCCGTTCTTTGTCCTTGTCTACTTCGCTGACGTCTTGCTCGTCGGCCTGCGCGGCTTACTCATGAGTACCTCTCCGCATGTTCAACTAGCCTGGCTGTTCCTCGCGGCCCTCTGCCTGTTGCACCCCCTCGTTCTCGACCCAGTGATCCGATCGCTTCGTCGTCATGCCCGCCGGAAGCTCGAACGCGTGCAGGAGCAGGCCCCCTACGCAATCAATCTCCTTCATCACGGATTGATGCCCCACGATCCCGACGGCATCGCTTGGGCTCGCGCGACGTACCCCTCGGGACTCGGCAAGGGGACACAAGGATGACCCGTCGGAGGAAGCCATGCCTTCGCATCGTCTCGGGCGGTCAGACGGGAGTGGACCGTGCGGCGTTGGATGCGGCTCTGGAGGCCGGCCTGCCGGTTGGTGGCTGGTGCCCACTGGGCCGGCGGGCGCTCGATGGCGAGATTCCCGCGCGCTATCCCCTTGAGGAGACTCCCTCGTCGGCCTATCGCCAGCGCACGATCTGGAACGTCCGTGACTCGGATGCGACGCTGATCCTGTTCCGCGAACCACTCTCGGGCGGCACGGAGTTGACGGCCGAGGCGGCACTGGCGCGCGGAAAACCCCTGCGCATGGTCGATCTTGAGGGTCCCTTCGACATCGATGCCTTGGCCGAGTGGTGCCGGCAGCACGCCGCCGAACGGCTCAACGTCGCCGGCCCGCGCGAACCCGCCTCCGGCCCGTCGGTCTATGAGGCCGCCCGCGAGGTGCTCGATCCGCTCTTCGAGCGCCTCGCGCCGCCCCGCCGTCGGCGGCGGTGAGACCCCGGGCGTTCGCGTCTTGACACTGTCACGGCGCGGCCCCCAACTCGCCAACGGACGCAAGCAACCCCGTGTCGCCGAGCGAGTCCCCGCCCTTGTCGCCCTTCCTGCGTTCCTTCCTCGCCCTCTTCGCCCTCGCCTTGCTGCTCAGCAGTTGCCGATCGCGGCGACCGGTCTTCGATTCGCCCTATCCCGAGGCGGGAGTGGTTCTGACGCAGGGGACTCTGGCCGAACTCGACGCCGTCCTGCGCCAGCGCACCCCGCCCCACGGAGTCTTCTGGGCCTCAGGGCGCGTCTCCATCCGTCAACCGGAAGTCCGCGGCAGCGTCTGGTTCGACGCCACGTTCATTTACGACGAACCCGAGTCCTTCCGGCTGCGCGGCAGCCGCATGGTGATCGGCACGCTATTCGAGGTAATCGTCTGCGGCGAGGATGCCTGGGTGCACCTGAACAAGGAGCGCGAGTTGTATGCCGGCACGCTCTCGGAGCTGCGCCGGCAGGGCGGGATGCTGGGGGCCTTTTCGCTGCAAGACATGGCCGCGGCGATTCTGGTGCACCAGGACCTGCGGCGACGTCTGGCCGAGGGGGGCTCCTGGCAGGTGCTGCGCACCGGCGACGAGCTGTTCCTGACGACCATGCTGGCCGAGGGGCGACGGGTGACCTACCGCATCCGCCGGGCCGACGCGCTGGTGCGCGAGGCCATTGTCCGTGGGCCCGACGGCCGCATCGAGTTGCAGGCACTCTACGAGGGCTTCCGCCTGTCGGACGACGGCGAGCCCCTGCCGACGCGCATGATGCTGCATATCCTGGGCGATGCGCTCAGCGTGCGGTTCAGGTCCGACGCCTACAAGCCGCACTCCGACGTCAAGCCTGAGAACGTCTGCTACCTGCCGCGCAACGCCCGGGTCTTCCCGCTGGCCGCCCTGATGGATCGCGACGCGCCCATCGCCCCAGAGGAGGAGCCCGAGTGACGGGCATGCCGGTTGCGCCCCGCGGTCGCCCGGTGGCAGCTTCCCGCCGCTACGGCGTTCCACTCCCTGAACCGGCCACCCGCGGACTGCGATGACCCAATTCTCCGTGCGCCGCTTCTCGACCTTTGTTTCGACCCGGCCCACGCTGTGTGCCGCGCTCGCTGTCCTCCTTACGCTGGCCTCGGTGGTCGGCATCTGGGCGCGCCTGACCATCGAGATGGACATGAGCGAGTTGCTGCCGGCCGACTCCGAGGCCGCCCGCAATCACCAGGCCGCCCTGAGCGACTTCGGACACAACTTCGACTTCATGCTCGTCGTCCTCGAGGCGCCCCCCGGCAACGAGGAGATGCTCAAGCGCGCCGGCGACATGCTTGCCGACTACCTCGAAGACCCCCGCTTCATCCGCGAAGTCACCAAGGGCATCACGCCCGAGTCGCTCGAACTCGACACGCGCCAGGGCAAGGCGCGCGTCATCTCGCTCCTGAGCCAGGCCGACTGGGAAGTCATCGAGTCGATGCTGACTGAGGACCACATCCGGCGCCAGGTGGTGGACCTGCGCTCGAAGCTCAACGCCGTGCCCTCGCTCAACGAGGCCCAGCGCGAGCGTCTCCTGCAGGACCCGCTCAACATCCTGCGCGTGCTCGCCGAGCGCGTGAAGATCAAGAGCGGTCCGCTCAAGCTGCGCGCCAACCTGCGCGACCAGTACTTCATGTCCGCCGACGGCGAGATGCTGCTCCTGCTCGCCTGGCCCAGCGAAGCCGCCACCGACCTGCGCTTCGCCCAGAATCTGAAGAACTTCCTCGAGGAAACCCGCGCCGGCTTCTATATCCGCAACCCGGAGTTCGGATCGCCCAACGATCCGGCCGCGCGCCAGGTGCAGATCAACTTCTTCGGGCCGCACTGGGAGGCCATCGCCGACACCGAACTGGTCAAGGGCGACTTCTATCGCACGTCGATCGCCTCCTTCCTTGCCGTGATCTGCCTCTTCTTCTTCGCGTTCCGTCGTCCCGAGGCGTTGATCTTCGTCGCCGTGCCGCTCATCCTCGGCGTCGTCTGGACGCTTGGGCTCACCAGTCTGCTCATCGGCCGCCTCACGCAGGTCACGTTCGTCTTCTCGGCGATCCTGATTGGACTCGGCATCGACTTCTCGGTGCACCTGTACAACCGCTATCTGGAGGAAGTGCGCCTGGGGCGGGAGAACCTGCTGGCTGTGCAGGCTGCCGTCGTCGAGACCGGCCCGGGCATCATCGCCGGAGCGCTGACAACCGCCATCGCCTTCTTCGGCATGATGACCACCAGCTTCGTCGGCTTCCGCGAGCTGGGCCTCGTCGCCGGCCTCGGCGTGCTGAGCTGCCTCAGCGCCGTGCTACTCGTCCTTCCCGCTATCCTGGTCTGGTTCGGCGGGGGACCGGTCGGCGAGTTCGCCCGTCGGCCGATGTCCACCTTCGGCCTGCGCAAGTTCCACTTCACCGTCATGCACTACCCCCGGGCCACTCTGATGGTTGGGCTCGTGGTGTGCGGCGTTCTGGGCTATCAGGGACGGTCGATCGTCTTCGAGGACGACTTCCGCTCGCTCAAGCAGCCCAGCGAGGAATACGTGCAACTGCGCGAACGCATCATGAAGCACTTCCAGGTGCCGAGCAACCAGCTCGTCGTCATCGTGGAAGGCGAGAGCCGTCAGGCGGCGCTGGAGGCGAACGACCAGTTGTTCCGCAACATCTACGCCGCAGAGCTGTCGGGCTACCGCCTGATGGCTGTCGATTCTCTGAGCCACTACGTGCCGTCGGCCGCGACGCAGCGCGTGCAGCTCGAACGCATGGGGCGGCTCAACATCGAGGAAGTCCGCACGAGGATCCTGCGCGTGGCCGCCGAGCAGAACATCGCTCCGTGGGTCTTCGACGACTTCATCAGCCTGTTGCGCAGCTACCACGAGGCCGCGGTGCTGGCGCGACGGGAGGACCGCGCGCCGATCGATCTCGACCGACTCGACTCCTCGCTGCCCGATGCCGAGACGCGCAAGCTCAACCGCATCGCCAAAGCCTACATCTATCAGCCCTCGGAAACGCAGTGCCGTATCGTGACGAAGATCTACCCGCCCGCCGACTCCGAGCACAAGTGGCTCAGCGAGGTTCCCGTGCCGTTCAAGGCCGCCCTCGGGAACGGGATCGACAAGCCCCCCGTCATCACCGGCAGCGTCGTGATCCAGGAGGAACTCCGACGGCTCATCATCGACGACCTTGCCCGCACGGTTCTCGTCGTCCTGGTTGCCGTCTTCGTGTACCTGCTCATCTACTTCGAGAGCCTGCGCAAGGCGCTGTTCGCGGTCTTCCCCGTCGTCATGGCGTTGATGGCGATGCTGGGGGCGATCGTGGTGCTCGGACTGGAACTGCACTACATCAACATCATCTCGCTGCCGATGGTGGTCGGCATCGGCGTGGACTCCGGCATCCATCTTCTGCAACGCTATTACGAAAGCGACAAGAAGGACATGATGACGACAATCACGCGGACGGGCCGGGCGGTCATCATCACCGGCCTGACGACCATGATTGGCTTCGGGTCGCTGTCGCTGGCGCACTTCCGCGGCATCCGGGAACTCGGATTCTTCTCGATCCTGGGCGTGGCATTCACGCTGTTCACGGCCTTGCTGCTGCTGCCGGCCGTCTTGCGCCTGACTGAGAAGACCGGCTTCCAGCCCCAAGGCGCGACCGAGGACATCGGTTGAGCGCCGAGGGCGGAAGGACGAACGCGGATATAGGGGAGCGCGAGTGTCCGCCTTGATGTCCTCGGAGCGGGTGGGCCGTGGCACCCGTTCGTTCTTTTCGACGTTTTCGGGTTGCGCCTGACGATTCGCAGCCCTAGACGAGGCGATGTAAGCATCACGCCGCACGAAAGGCGCTTCGAAGCCCAGCCCTCTCAACGGAGCATGCGAGCATGACGTTCTCGAAAGGCGCACGTCTGGCAATTCCCGTGCTGGCAGTCCTGGTGCTGCTGGCGGCCGTTCCGCAGGCCACCCAGGCGCGCGGTCCCCTCTATCGCACGACGTACCCCTCGAAGGTGACCCACAAGCTCTGGAGCGGGGTGTCGAACATCCTGTTCTGCTGGGTGGAGATTCCCATCGAGATCAATCGCGAGATTCAGAACACCGATCCCTTCTCCGGCTCGCTCGTCGGGCTGGGCCGCGGCATCTGGTTCACCGGACGCCGGTTGGGCGTGGGCGTCGTCGACGCCGTCACCTGCCCCTTCGACGTGTGGAGCAACAACTACGGTACGGTGCAACGCACGGATTTCCCCTTCATCGACGAAGTCGAGTAGGCTGGCTTGCAGGGCCGCGACCCCGGGCCGGGGCCGGCACCCATACTTCAGGAGGACATGAGGTCCATGAGTTTTCGTCTGACACTGCCCCGGATTCTGGTTCTGCTCGGCTTCCTCGCCTTCGCCGCGGTCTCGCCGCAGGCGGTGCAGGCGCAGCACGACGAGGATGTCTATCGCGAGAACACCGACATCCAGAAGATGTTCCACAAGCTCGGCCGCGGCGTCTCCAACGTGCTGCTCGGCTGGGTCGAGATTCCCAAGAACATCGCGCGCGAGTGGCGCCGCACCGAGCCCTTCACCGGCACGATCACCGGCTCGATCAAGGGCTTCGGCTGGGCCGTCGCCCGCACGATGTCGGGCTTCTACGAGATCATCTCGTTCCCCTTCCCGGTGCCACGCAACTACGAGCCCATCATGTACCCCGAGTTCGTCCTACCCAGCGTGTGGGGCGAGCGCCTGCCGATCTACCAGGACGAGTTCCTGGCCTCGGAGGCGGGCCGCACGCCCGCGCTCTCGACCACCGGCCAGCCGACCCACGGGCAGGGCTTCCCCCGCTCGGTCACCGGCACGGTGCGCAACTACTGAGCAAGTCTCCAGCCTCGCAGTGCTTCCAGTGGCCGCCGGCATCCCGCCAGCGGCCACTCTTCTATTTGGCGGCCGATGGTGTCATCACCTTGAGACGCTTGTCGCGGGTCGTGTAGGCAATCCGCCCCTCGCGCGTGAATAGCGCGTCGACGACCCCCTCCTGCGCGGCGTGGCGGTCCCGTTGGCGCCAGTCACCCGAGTCCGTCCGCGTGAAGCGCCGCACACCACCGAAGCTCTCCACAATGACCGCATCGCCGTTCTGGAAGCGCACGTTCTGCACGAAGTCGCCGTCACTGGGCGCCGGCACCATGAAGACGCGATGCGCCAACTCGAAGGGCTTCGTCGCGTCCGCCGACCGCCGCACGAACCAGGTTCCGAACGCGCGGTCGGTGTAGGCGGCCAGCTCGTCGCGCACCGCCGTCGCGTCGACGAAGCTCATCCCCTTGAGATGCTCGCGCCGGTGTGGACGCCGCGGGTCCGACACGTCCAGCACCCACAGACCGGCCGTGTGCGAGTCGGCCACCAGCAGCGTGGTGTCGTCGAAGAAGGCGGCCTGCTTGGTGTACGAGGCGAAGGGGAAGCGTCCGACGAGCGCGGGTGGCTGCTCGGTGTCGGGCCAATGCCAGAGGCTAACCCCTGCGCCACCCCCGGCCACCGCCAGCAGGTCGCCCCGCCGGGCCAGTCCCGTCGGAATCCCTTCGGCCGGGGACTCCCACAGGGTCACCATCCGGCAGTCGCCCTCGGTCTCGAATCGCACCAAGCGCAGCGTCACGTCCCGTCCGGCCAGCAGCACCGCGCCGTTCTCGACCTCCAGAGTCCCGAGGGTCAGGATCGACGGCTCGACCATCAGCCGCGCCGTCGCGCCGGGCTCCGAGCCCGGCTCCAGCCAAGCGACGCCCTGCAAGCCGAGCCCCACGACCAAGCGCCCGCCCGCAGCCTCGTTGAGCGTCAGGCCCAAGCCGGGCAGCGCGTACTCCTCGACCTGTTCGGCCGCGGCGACGCCGGGTCCGATCAAGCCAAACCCCAAAGCCCAAGGGGCCAAGCGCGTCCACGGGCGCTCCCGTCGGGATACCTTCTGCAAACAGGCCCCGCAAGCGGAGCGAAATCGGGACAACGTGCGACTGCTCGGGCTTTGGCGTTGACGCACTTTGGGGTCCCCGTAGCGTGATGCGGCCTCGTAAAGACCACGCCGGCCCGAGGGGCTGGCGCAACCTCCCCTAACGAATCCCGTTCCTTATGAATCCTGACCGGCAACCCGTGCCCGTGGCGCTCGGCTACTGCGCCGTGAACTGGCTGGTTCCCGGGGGTGGATACTTGCTGGCACGGGACTTCCGCCGCGGCATCGCCCTCTTTGCCCTGCTCAACGGTATCTTCTTTGGCGGGCTGCTGTACGACGGCTACCTCGTTGTGCCTGCCGGACCGGGACAGGAAGGCTTCAACATTGTGGCGCTCCTGTCGTTCCTTGTGCAGGCCTGTCACGGGGGCGGGTGCCTGGCGATTCTGGGGGCCGAGCGCATGGGCGGGGTGCTGGGAGGGCTGCTGGTGCGGGACGCCGGGAAGGCCTACTCGGACCTTGGGGCGTTCCACTTCCTGGTGGCCGGGGCGCTGAACTATTTCGCGACCGTGCGGTTGTACGACCTGTTGGCGGGGGAGTTGCCCGCTGCTGACGAAGACAAGGCGAAAGATGGCGCCGGGGAGGTGGCTCCATGAAGCCCGGCATCGTTTTTCTGGGGTCTGCGATTTATCTGACCTTTTTGGTCGCCTTGGTCATCAGCTTGCTAGACAGTGGTTTTCAGAACGCGTTATTCGTTCAGACGCTTCGTCGATGGGGTAAGTTCTTGCTCGGGTTGGCAATTCTTGCCGTGGTCGTGCAAGTTCTTACCATGTTGGCCTAAACACTTCAGGTGCTTGCTCCAAGACGACTCAGGGGGTGTGCTCATCTTGGAGGCCAACGTCGGAGACGGTGTGCAGGAGCGAAGGAGCGTTTGGGAACGAGACGCAAGTCCACGGACATCAAGCGTCAATCCTAAGAAAGGAGAGTTCCTACTTCACATGAGGAAACTCCAAGGCTTCACCCTCATCGAGCTTCTGATCGTGGTGGCGATTATCGCGATTCTCGCGGCTATCGCTGTCCCGAACTTCCTCGAAGCTCAGGTCCGCTCGAAGGTTTCGCGCGTCAAGTCCGACCATCGGTCGCTCGCGACGGCTATCGAGGCCTACTACGTGGACAACAACGTGTACCCGGCAGTGTCGATGACGCTGGCGCAGAGCGCCGACTCCATCGTCATTCCGTCCAGTGGCACGTCGCGCGGCCGTACGTTCCGTCTGCGCGGCACCACGCAGCTCAGCACGGTCACCACCCCGGTTGCGTTCATCACGAGCTACTTCGGCGACCCGTTTGCCGATACTCGTGGCCTGCCCTTCCGCTACATGGCTGACCGCTCGGGCTGGATCCTCGGCTCGTTCGGCCCGGACGGCGACGAAGGCTCCGCCGGCCGTGGCGACCTGCAGTGGGGCGCGGGTGCAAACCCGTACCCGGCTCGCATGGGCACGCCCAACACCGACGACGCCGCCGTTGAGACTGTCTACGACAGCCGCATCTCCCAGCCCGGCATTCTGTTGCTGACTGGTGCCGCTGCCGCGCCGAACGGGGCGTACACCTACGACCCGACCAACGGCACGGTCTCCCAGGGCGACATCTGGCGCGTGAAGGACTAATCCTCCACAGCCGGAAACGCACACGGAAGATCCCCGGCGCGATGACTCCCTGCGAGGCGTCGCGCCGGTTCTTTTTTGCTCCCCCCTCTTGCGCCCCCAAGCCTGCGGTGGAACCGTGCCGGCACGTCGCCGCCCTGAGTCCCGCCCGCCATGCGCATCGTCCCCGACAAGCTCCACCCTGCCCTCGCCCGCGCCCGCCTGCGTCGCCGCGTCTTCCTCAGCCTGTTCGCCGTCTTCCTGACCGCCAGCGTCCTCGGGCTTGTCCTTGTCGGCCTGCATGCCGCCAAGACGCGGCCCGCGCCTGACGGTCGGGGGATCGCCCGGGCGACCGGTGCCGTCGCTGCCTGGCATCTCCATGTGCCCACGCAGCTCGGTCCGTTTCTCGAACGCCAACTCGGCCACGCCGAGACCGCACGTCTGACGGCGCGCATCGAGGCCCTTCGTCCCATGTTGCACGAAACCGCCACGCTGGTGTATCTGCCCGGCCCCGAGCCGCGACCCGTCCTGTGCCTCACCGTGCGTCGTCCGCAGCGCTTGGCGCTCGACAAGTTGCGGTCACTGCTGGGCGAGATTCTCGCCGCCTGCCCCGGCAACTGGCAGGCCCACGTCAGTCCCTCCGTGATCCTGATCGCTCCGGATAGCTCCGGCATCGGAAGCATCCCGCGCTCTTCCTGGACCGCCCGGGGGGGCGATCCGCTGCGCCTGAGCGCGGCCAATCCAGTCTTGTACGAGGGCCCCGTCGCATTGCTTCCAGTGGCCGCGCGCGAGGCATTGCCCGAGTCGGCCCGCCAAACCGAGGAGCCGATCCTGCTCGAGTGGCTTCGCGGATCTCCCGCCCGGCTGGCGTTCGGTTCGGCGGGCGCGCCGATGGACCTTGATCCCGCGCCCTCCTTGCCCGACTTCCTGATGCCGGCATCGATGCGTGCACCGCGAGGGGGCTCATGACGGACCGACCGCTGCGTCTCCTGCGCGCCATCACCTGGTTGCCGGTCGGCGGCATCGAGCGGCGCCTCGTGGCGGTGTTGCCGCAGTTGGCCGCTCGTGGCTTCGAGGTGCGTCTGGTGTGCCTTCGCGAATACGGAGCGCTGGCCGCGGAACTGCGCGCCACGGGAGTTCCGGTCGATCTGATTCCGATGCGTTCGAGGTTGGACCCGCGGGGCATCCGGGCCCTGACCCGACTGCTGGGCGAGCAGCGCATCGACATCCTGCACGCGCACATGTATCGCGCGTCCGTGCCCGGCACGATCGCGGCCCGGTTGGCCGGCACGCCGGTCGTCTTCGGCCAAGTGCACAACGTGGGCACTTGGCAGGGAGCGCGGCAGGTGTGGATGGATCGCTTCCTGTGCCGTTGGCGCACGGGGATGATCGCGGTATCCGAGGCGGTGCGGCGCGACGTGATGGAGACGCTGCGTCTGCCGGCCGATCGGGTGCGGGTGCTCTACAACGGAATTGATACCGGGCACTTCCGCCCGGATGAGGAGATGCGCCGCGTCGGCCGCGCTTCGTTGGGCTTGGACGAGGCAACTCCACTGCTGCTGGTACCCGCGCGGCTTCATGCGCAGAAGAACCCGCTTGGCGTGCTCGATGCATTCGGTCGGGCCGTGCGTGCGGCCGGAGCCGGGATGCTGGCCTTCGCGGGAGGCGGGCCGCTCGAGGAGGATTTGCGCGACGCCATTGCCGCGGCGGGTCTGGGTGACCGGGTCCGGTTGCTGGGCAGCCGCGACGACATGCCGACGCTGTACAATGCGGCCGACGCGGTGGTGCTCTCGAGTTTCAAGGAGGGCTTCTCGAATGCAGTGGTCGAGGCGCTGGCGTGCGGACGGCCGGTGATCGCCGCCGATGTCGGGGGCAACCGTGAGGCGTTGGATTCGCCGGAAGTGGGCTGGATTCACGCGGCCGGCGACGGAGTGGCCCTGACGAAGCAGATGGCCGAGGCCTTGGCCGACCCGGCGGCGCTGCGCGCGCGCGCCTCCGATTGCCGCCGGCGCGCGCTGCATTTCAGCCTCGACCGGTTGGTGGACGAAACCGAACGCCTCTACCGCGAAGCGTTCGCGAGGACGGGCAGGCAATGAGCCACTCCGAGCCCATGGCGGCGGTGCCCCAAGAAACGTCCTGGATGGCCGTGCTGGCCGGCCTGTTCCATTTCGACATTTTGCACGTTCGGCAACGCGTCTTCACGCTGGCCGAGAAGTACGAATTCACCGACGAGGCCGGCGCGCCGCGCTTCTTTGTCGTGCGACCGCCACGCCTGGCGATCAACCTTCTGGCCGGCCTGTTCTTCTCGTTCCTGAGGCTGGGCCTGTTGATCTTTGTCGTGGTGACGATCCTGCGGGGCGGACCGCTCCTCCCGCTGGTCGCGCTGCTCATTGTCGCGAACTTCTTCCTGACGGTCGCCCACATCCTGGTCGCCCCGTATCGCGACATTCAGGTTTTCTCGGACGAGAGCCAGTCGTGGCGCCTGCTGACGATCACGCAGGACAACAAGATCGGCCTGACGCGCGACTACACGGTCTACGACTGCCTGGGCAACGCCGTCGCCCGCCTGCGGCGCCAGACGCTGCCGAGCATCTTCCGCGCGACCTGGGAGGCGGAGACGCTGGATGGGCACCTGATCGGCCGTGTGCGCGAGGACTCTCTGGTGCGGGCCCTGCTGCGTCGGTATCTCGGTCCCCTGTACGGCATTCTGCGCACGAACTTCAACTTCGAGTTCCCCGACGGTACCGTCTGCGGCAAGTTCGACCGGAAACTGACGCTGACCGATCAATACCTGCTCGACTTGCGGGGCGATCCCCGGCACCTTCTCGACCGGCGTGTCGCCTTGGCCGCCGCCATCCTGCTCGACACCGGAGAGGCACGCTGATGCAACGCGATGACCTGCACCGCCACCTGCGCATCCTGGCGATCACGAACCGGCTGATCACGCGCGGCAGTCCCGAGGAGGTGACGGATTCCTTGATCGTGGGGGGCGTCACGGCGATCATGCTGCGCGAGAAGGACCTCACGCCGGCCGAGTTGTTCCGCCTGGGCGTGCGCCTGCGCGACGTCTGTCGGGCCCGCGGCGTGCCGCTGCTCGTCAATAACTCGCTTGAGGTCGCCATGGCGCTCGATGCGGACGGCGTTCACTTCGGCCGCGATTCGATCCCTCCCGGGCGCGCGCGCCAGATTGCACCGCCGCAGATGATTTGCGGCTTCTCCGCGCACGACGAGTCGGAGTTGCACCGTGCCCATGAGTGGGGCATGGATTACTGCACGCTTTCGCCGGTCTTCTTCCCGACCTCGAAGGAGATGAGCAGCCCGACGCTGGGCATCGAGGGCCTTGCGCGGATTGCCGCCCAAAGCCCCATCCCCGTGGTGGCGCTTGGCGGTATCGCGCTCGACAATGCGCGCGCCTGCCTCGACGCAGGGGCTGTCGGCATCGCCGCCATTGGCACGCTCTATGGCGCCGAGGATCCATGCGCCGCCGCGGCAGCCTTCCGTCACGCCATCGACACCTGAGCCCCCGGGAGGGCGTGTCGTGCCGCGACTCCGCCTCGATTCCCATCGCGCTGCCCTGCTGGTTCTCGTCCTCCTGCCCGCCGTCTGGTGGCATCCGCTGCTGCTTGGCCAGTTGCCCGACTTCATGGACACCGTCACGCAGCTCTACCCGATGCGGGTGGCGGCGGCGGAGCAGATTCGCAGCGGCACGCTGCCCCTGTGGCTGCCCAACATCTTCAGTGGCACGCCGCTGCTCGCCAATCCGCAGATCTCTGTCCTGTACCCGCCGCAGCTGCTGTTCTACCTGGCGCCGGGGCCGTTGACCAACGGACTGATCTGCCTGTTCCACTACATCCTCGCCGGCTGGGGAGCGTACTTCCTGGTGCGGCGGCTGACCGCCGGAGGGGTCGTGCCGGCTCTCTTCGCCGCCGTGACGTTCCAGTTCGGCGCGATGCTGGTGAGCCGCATCGCGCTGACGCCGCACCTGTACACGACGGCCTGGATTCCCTGGATGCTGTGGGCCTGCGAGCCTGCGGTGCGCGAGCGCGGCCTGCTGCCGGGGCGTTCCAGCGTCCTGGTCGCCCTCTTTCTGGCATTGCAGATTCTGGCCGGCTCGCCCCAGATCACGTACTACACGGCACTGGCATTGGTGGTCGTGTGGCTCGGGTGGGGCGCCGTCGCGTGTCGCTCGCGGCGTGCCGTGGTCGAACTGCTCGTTCGTGGAGCGCTCACCGGCTTGCTGGCGGCGCTGCTGGCGTCGGCCCAGTTGCTGCCGACGCTCGAGTTCCTGCGCGAGTCCGAGCGCTCACCGATCCGGCTGGAGCGCTTGCAGGAGCAGGCCCTCGGCGGCGGGTTCCTGTGGCGCGCGCTGGTGGGCTTCACCGGTCCCGAGATTGAGGACACCGACAGCATCAACGCGATCGGACCGGGCGCGATGCTGCTGGCCCTCCTTGCGTTGGCTGCCCGCCGTCGTCGCCGTGTGGTACTGACGCTCTGGGCCATCTCGATTCTGGGCTATCTGTTATCGCTCGGGGTGCTGGCGGCCTTCTGGAAGGCAGTGCTGCCCTTGTGGGGCAGCTTCCATGCGCCGCGGCGGGCGCTGATTCTGTGGTCCGTGTGCGGGCCCATCCTCGCGGGCGTCGGCGTCCATCGGTTGGCGGTGCTGTGGCGCGCGCGTCGTTGGTCGCCGTCCGCGCTCGGCATCCTCCTGGTGGCCCTGACGGCGGGGACGTGGTGGATGCTGCCGCGCCTCGAGCGCGTCTTCACCACGGAGGAACGCTTCCGACCCGACCCCCGGATCGTCGAGGCCATCGGCGACGCGCGCTTCCTCGCCCTGGATCCGAACTTCGCCTACTCCTACGACTCCCGCCGTCCGGACTACGGTGTCTCGATGATGCCGGATCTGGCCTGCTGGCATGGCACGCACGACGTGAACGGCTATGACCCGCTCGTCGTGCAGCGCTATGCCCGGGCACGCAACGTCGCGTGCTTCCCGACCGGCCTCTTCTATCCCTCGCACGGGGTCTACTTCTCCAATCCGGCTTCGCCGCTGCTACGATTGCTGAATGTCGAATACCTGGTCGGCCGCTACGACCTGTATGATCCCGGCCGCCTGATCCCCGGCGTGCATGTCGACAGCCGTGCGGTGGGGGAGTTGCTCGAGCCCGTCGTCGAGGATGACTTCTGGCCGCTGTACCGCTATCGCGACGCGCGCCCGCTGGCGTGGACGGTCGAGCGCGTGCTGGCGCGGTCGGATGCGCTGGGTGCACTGACGGCCGCGCTGGATCTGATTGAGCCCCACCGCGTCGCCTTCGTCGAGGAGCTGCTTGAGTTCGCCTCGCCGCCGGCGCCGCCGCTGACGGTCGAGCGGCTGGACGCGCGGCGGTTCCGGCTGCGCTTTGCCGAGCCGCTGCGGCAGGAGACCCTGACTGTCGTCTCGACGGTCTGGATGCCGGGCTGGAGGGCCCGGGCGGCGGGCGGGGAGTCGCTGGGCACCCTGCCCGTCAACGGGTTACTCGTCGGGGTGCTGGTGCCGGCCGGCACCAGCGACGTGGTTGTGTCGTACCTGCCGGGTTCGGCGCTGCGAGGGCTGGGGTTGTCGCTGGCGGGCCTACTGGCGGCGTTCGCCCTGGCGCGCCGGAAACCGTTTGAGAAAGCGGAGGCGGGCGGGCGGAATTCCGGCCGTTGACAGGGCGGCGGGGGCGGGTGGACTGTCGGGGGGCACATCGGCCCTGGGCTCCGCGGGGCACCAGGGCCGGCTGACTTTAAGGGGTTCCTTCCACCATGCGCCAGACACAAGACTTGCGCGTCGTCCGCGCCATTCCGCTCACCGCCCCGCGCGATCTGGTGGCCGAGCTGCCGCTCGACGATCAGGTCAGCGATGTCGTCGCCACCGGCCGCGAGGCCATCACGCGCGTGCTGCGGGGCGACGACCCGCGTTTCATCGCCGTCGTCGGGCCTTGCTCGATCCACGACGAGGACGCCGCGCTCGAGTACGCCGGCCGGCTGGCCGAACTCAGCCGCCGGGTGGCCGACCGCCTGCTCGTCGTCATGCGCGTCTATTTTGAGAAGCCCCGCACCACCATCGGCTGGAAGGGTCTGATCAACGATCCTCACATGGACGACTCCTTCGACATCGAGGAGGGGCTCCGGCGCGCCCGCCGCATCCTGCTCGGCGTCTGCCGACTCGGCCTGCCCGCCGGCACCGAGATGCTCGAGCCCGTGACGCCCCAGTACATCGCCGACCTCGTCGCGTGGGCTTCGATCGGCGCCCGTACCACCGAGTCGCCCACACATCGCCAGATGGCCAGCGGCCTCTCCATGCCGGTCGGCTTCAAGAACACCACCGAGGGCGACATCGCCATCGCCGTCAACGCGATGGAAGCGGCCACGCACCCGCACAGTTTTCTGGGCATCGACCTGGACGGCATGACCGCAATCATCCGCACGGCAGGCAACGAGGCGGTGCATCTGATCCTTCGCGGCGGCCGAACCGGCCCCAACTACGACGAGGCCAACGTGCGTGACTCGATCGCCCGCCTCGAGCAGGCGCGCCTCACCTCCGCGATCCTCGTCGATTGCAGCCATGCCAACTCGAACAAGGACTATCGGCGCCAGGGCGACGTCTGGCGCAGCATCGTCGGCCAGCACGCCGCCGGCAATGTCCGCTTGGTCGGTGGCATGATCGAGAGCAACCTTGTCGAGGGCTGCCAGAAGCCCAACGCCGACCGCTCCGTCCTCAAGCACGGGGTCTCGGTGACCGACGGCTGCATCGGCTGGCAGGAGACCGAGGACCTGTTGATGTGGGCGCACGAGCAGCTTGGCGGGTTGCCAGCCACTGCGGCACACGCCACGCGCTGAGCCCCTGCGGCTGAAATCCGCCACGCCCGTCAGGCGTTTCCCTTGATTCAGGCCCCGGGCCGGACGACCGTGCCACCCGAGGAGCCCGAAATGGCAAGGCTGTTGATCGCAGAGGACGAGGACCGCATGCGCCGATTGCTCGGCATGTTGCTGAGCAATTCCGGCCATGACCTCGAGTTGGCCGCCGACGGCCAGCAGGCTTGGGACAAGTTCCAGCAGGCGCCCCCCGACCTGCTGATCACCGACCTGCGCATGCCCAATATGGGCGGCATGGAATTGATCGAGCGCGTGCGCGAACTCGACCCCGACGTGCCGATCATTGTCATCACCGCGTTCGGCAGCATCGAGTCGGCCGTCGACGCCATGCGCGCCGGCGCGACGGACTACATCACCAAGCCCTTCGAGGAAGCGCGCATCAAGCTGGCGATCGCGAAGGGGCTGGCCACGCGGGAACTGCTGCTTGAGAATCGCGTGCTGCGGACCGAGTTGCGCAGCAAGTTCGCCTTCGACACCATCGTGGCGGAGGACCGCCGAACTCTCGCAGTCCTCGAACTGGCACGCCAAGTGGCCGCGACGAACACGACGGTGATGGTCTACGGCGAGTCGGGCACCGGCAAGGAACTCGTCTCGCGTGCGATCCACGAGGCCTCGCCGCGCAGCCGCGGCCCGTTCGTGGCGCTCAATTGCGCGGCGATTCCCGACACGCTGCTCGAGAGCGAGTTGTTCGGCCACGAACGCGGCTCGTTCACCGGCGCCACCGAGGCCCGCAAGGGGCGCTTCGAGTTGGCCGACGGCGGCACGCTCTTCCTCGACGAGATCGGCGAGATGGCCTTGGCGCTTCAGGCCAAGGTGCTCCGCGCGCTCGAGGCCCAGGAGTTCGAACGCGTCGGCGGCACGCGAACCATCCGCACCGATATCCGCTTCGTCGCCGCCACCAACAAGAACCTGCGCCAGCGCGTCGCCGAAGGCAAGTTCCGCGACGACCTCTTCTATCGCCTCAACGTCTTTCCCCTTGTCCTGCCTCCTTTGCGTGACCGGCCCGACGACATCGTGCCGCTGACCGAGTACTTCCTCCAGCGATTCGCCCGAGAGATGGGCAAGAAGCCCCCGCGCATCTCCCCCGAAGCCGAGCACCTGCTGCGAACGCATCGTTGGCTGGGCAACGTGCGCGAACTGCAGAACGTCATCGAGCGCGCCATGATCCTGCTGCGCGACGAGGCGCTGACCGCCGAGTTGCTGCACGTCGATGCGCTCGACGGACTCGAGGCAATGGCCGAGGCCACGCGCGCCTACGAGAGCGCCGGTCCGTCGCTCGGGCCGCCCCGCAATGGCTCGCCCGAACCCGTTCCCGAGCCAAAGGGCAAGGCGCGCAAGGCGGCCACAAAGGCCGAAGTGGCACCGGCGCCCGAGCCGCTTCCGCGGTGGCACCCGTTCCGCATCCCCGAAGTCGGGTTCGATCTCGAGCAGCACGAGCGCACGCTGATCGAGCAGGCACTCGAACGCACGAAAGGCAACAAGACCGCCTCGGCGCGCCTGCTTGGACTGACGCGCGCCACGATGCGCTATCGTCTCGAAAAGTACGGCCTCGCCGCGCGCAAGGACGGCGACGAGGACGCCGCCGATGAGTGAAGTCGCGCCCGCGGCGGGGGAGTGCTCGGTGATCGGCTTCCACTGGTCCGACCCCCGCGCCACCGATGCCCGCCGGATTCGCTTCGCTGTCTTCGTCGATGAGCAGTGGGTTCCGGCCTGGACCGAACTCGACGTTGACGATGCGCGCAGTTGGCATGTGCTGGCTCTCGACGCGCAGGGCTCAGCGTGGGGCACCGGACGCCTGGTGCCGGACGACCAGCCGGGCAGCGCCCACATCGGGCGAATCGCCGTGCTCCCTGCGGCACGCGGTCTTGGACTGGGCCGGCGAATTGTCGAGGCACTCTTGACCGAGGCGCGCCGCCGCGGATTTCATCAGGTTGTTCTGTCCGCGCAACTGCACGTCGTGACCTTTTACGAGCAGTTTGGCTTCCAAGCCGAGGGTCCCGTCTACTTCGACGTCGCGATTCCGCATCGCACGATGCGCCTGCCCCTGACCTGACGCGCGCCACGACCGACTTGTGTTGCAGGGACGGAGTACCTGGGGCAGGGTGGGCACAAGGAGACGCGAGATGCGCGTGCCAGCTCTTGCCGCGATTATGCTGACACTCGCTCTGCCGGCTGCGAGCGACGCGCCGGGAGCGCGCCCTACGGCGTCCGATACAGGATCGATTCGCCTCTACGATTCGACAGGTCAGCCGCGGGATGTGCGGGAGAGCGATCCCTTCTCGCACGGACGCAGTCGCCCACTCTTCACGGATCGACGCCCCGACGAGCCCACCGTGCGCGAAGCAGATGGGGCCTGGGTTGTCATGCCGGACCGCACACCGCCCACGCGCGACGGGGCTCCTGTCGCCCATAACGCACGCGGTCGGCTTGTGTTCATTCCCGCGCCCGAGTTGCCCGAGGCCCTGCGGCAAGGCGGCCATCTGTACGAACCGCCCCCGGTCGAAACCGACGAGCCGGGGATCGACGACGACATCCAGATCGACGATCCGTTTCCCGAGGTCGAGAGTCCCGCCGCGGAGCCGGTGCTGTTGCGTCCGCGCGCCCCGCGCACGGTGATTCCCGGCGCCACGCAACGCGAGGTTGTTCGCGCGCCGGTCGAGCGGATTCCCTCGCGGCGCACCACGGCAACCGAATCGCACCGCGAACGCATCCCCAGCACCGGCACCGTTGTGGTTCGCCGCGCACCGCGCTCGATTGAGCGTTCGCTGCCGCTTCAGGCCGACCCGATCACGACGCCGTAGGACGGACTCCCACTCCGGCCATGCAGCGGTCGAGGTGCGTGTCCTCCATCCGCCGTGTCGCCAGCGACACGACGATCGTCACGAGCGCCGACATCGGCAGCGCGAGCACGAGCGGGTCCATGGCGCTCCACGGGAACGGCGCCAGCGTGTCGCGCCCGAAGAGTGCCTGACAAATCATCAGGCGCTTGGCGCTGCTGGCGTGAGCAAACGCAAGCCAGAGGATCGCCACCATGAAACCCGTCACCATGCCGGCCTGTGCGCCCAACCGCGTCACGCCACGGCAGAACAGTCCCCCGATGAACATGGGAAGGAACGAAGCCGCGCATGTCCCGAAGAAGACAACCGTGGCCGCCGCGATGATCCCCGCCGGCAGCCACAACGCCAGCGCCAGCGTGATCACGAAGGCCACGATGATTCCCACCCGCGTGACGAGAATCGAAGCTCCCCCGGTGACATGCCCGCGACGCACGCCCTCCTCGTAGATATCCCGCCCGATCGCCGATCCCATCGCATGGAACTGCGAGCTGATCGTCGACATCGCCGCCGACAGCAGCGTCAGCATGAACAACACGACAAACCAAGCCGGCATGGCCGAGTTGATGTAGCGCGGAATCACCTGGTCCACATTGCCACCCGCCGCCGCCACCGCCAGCGCACCTTCCTGCTGCATGAAGTACACGTTCGACAGCGCGCCGACGAGAAACGCCACGCCGGTCATCACGATGATGAACACGCCGCCGACGAGCACGGCGCGGTTGAGTTCCCGACCGCTGCGCACCGTCATGAAGCGCACCGCCAGTTGCGGCTGGGCCAGCACCCCGATTCCGACACCGAGCACGAGCGTGGTCACCAGCGACAGCCAGATGGGCGACCCGAAGGCCGGCATCGACGTCCAGCCGCGCATCCCGATGCCCGCAAGACCCTCCGGCACCTGATCCGCCAAAGCCGTCAGCGCCCGGTGGCCTTCCAGCACACCCCCCACCTTCGAGTAGGTGATCGTCAGCAGCAGAAGCATGCCGGCGAACATGATCGAGCCTTGGAGGGCATCGGTGAACATCACGCCGCGCAGTCCGCCGGCCACGACATAGGTCGCCACAATGAGTGCGAAGGCGAACGTTGCGACCGCGAGGTCGATCTGGAACGTGGCACGGAGGAACTCGGCGCCACCGCGCAGCACCGCCGCCGCGTACAACGGCATTAGCAGGAAGATGATCCCTGCTGCGAACACCTGGATGAAGCGCGACCGATACCTCCGGCCCAGAAATTCCGGGAAGGTGTGGGCGTCGAGGTTGTGGCCCATGCGGCGGGTGCGCTTGCCCAGCAGAACGAACGCCACGAAGATGCCCACGAAGATGTTCAGCACGGTCAGCCACAGCAGCCCCATGCCGAGTTGCGCGGCCACGCCGCCGAACCCGACGATCGCCGAGGTGCTGATGAACGTCGCGCCATACGACAGCGCCATCACATAGGGATGGATGTTGCGCCCTGCCAGCAGATAGTCGGTCGAAGTGCGTGTGGTCTTGTAACCGTAGAAGCCGAGATAGCCAATGACCAGGACGTAGATCAGCGTGACGACGATCAGCACCCGGATGTCGGCCGTCGCGCCCGTCAGAACCAGCGGACTCGATAGTCCCATGGAACGTGCTCCCTCCTCGCGTTGCCCGCCCCGAGGGAGCGGTTACAACTCCTCTTCCAGCCGCTCTTCTTCCTTCTCCCAGGCACGCTCGCGATCGGGCGACTCGCACACGGAGTCGTCGTCCCGATTCCAGTTCAGCGCGCCGTAGATCACACAAAGCACGGTGCTGGCCAGACACAGCACCAAGGCCATCCAGATGGCCGGGTCGGGGATGCCGAGCATGGGAACCTCCCCACAAACTAGGATAAGAAAGAGTTACTTTGTCTGTCTATGGCGCCCGCCGGCGGCAAGCCCAAAGACGGCCCCGGTCAGGTGAAAATGATGCGGGTGATGTTTCAGGTGCCGGTCGGCCGCTTGCCCACCCCGGCCAGACACCGATCCAGGTGCCCATCGTCCAGCCGTCGAGTCGCGAGCGAGACGGCCACGGTGGTCAGGATCGAGATCGGCAGGGCGATGACCAGCGGATCGATGGAGCTCCAGGGAAACGGGACAAGCGAGTCGCGGTCGAACAGAGTCTTGCAGATCATCAGCCGGCGGGCGCTGTTGGCGTGGGCGAAGGCCAGCCAGAGCAACGCCGCCAGAAACCCAGCCACCATCCCGGCCTGTGCCCCGGCACGCGTCACGCCACGACAGAACAGCCCGCCGACGAACATGGGCAGGAAGGCCGCCGCGCACGTGCCAAAGAACACCGCCGTGGCCGCCGCGATAATCCCCGCCGGCAGCCACAGCGCCAGCGCCAGAGTGATCGCAAACGCCACGATGATCCCCACGCGGGTCACCAGAATCGAAGCCGCGCCCGTGACGCGTCCGCGCCGCAGGCCCTGCTCGTAAATGTCTCGCCCGATTGCCGTCCCCATGGCGTGGAACTGCGAGCTGATCGTCGACATCGCCGCCGACAGCAGCGTCAGCATGAACAGCACGACAAACCACGACGGCATCGCCGAGTTGATGTAGAGCGGAATCACCTGATCGATGTTCCCACCGGCCCCCGTCAGCGCCAACGTGCCCTGCGTCTTCATGAAGTAGACGTTCGAAACCGAGCCGACGAGGTACGGCACGGCAGTCATCACGAGAATGAAGACGCCGCCGACGAGCACCGCGCGATTGAGCTCGCGACCGCTGCGCACCGTCATGAAGCGCACCGCGAGCTGGGGCTGCGCCAGCACACCGATGCCCACGCCCAGGATGATGGTGGTGACCATCGAGTACCAGATGGGCGAGCCGAACGACGGCATCGCCGTCCAGCCCCGCATGCCGGCGCCCGCGAGGCCCTCGGGCACCTGGCTGGCCAGCTCGGTCAGCGCCCGATGGCCCTCCACGACACCGCCGACCTTGGAGTACGTGATGCCGAGGAGCACCAGCATCCCGACGAACATGATCGAGCCCTGCAGGGCGTCGGTGAACATCACGCCACGCAGGCCGCCCGCCACGACGTAGGTGGCCACGATGAGCGCGAAAGCGAACGTCGCCACCACGAGGTCTATCTGGAACGTGGCGCGCAGGAACTCCGCCCCGCCGCGCAGCACCGCCGCCGCATACAGCGGCATCAGCAGAAACACCACGCATGCGGCGAACACATGGATGAAGCGGGAATCGAATCGTCGCCCAAGCAACTCCGGGAACGTGTGCGCATCCAGATTGTGCCCCATGCGGCGGGTGCGCTTGCCCAGCAGAACGAACGCGATGAAGATGCCAACGAAGATGTTCAGGCAGGTCAGCCACAGCAATCCCATGCCGAGTTGCGCGGCGACGCCGCCGAACCCGATGATCGCCGCCGTGCTGATGAACGTCGCCCCGTACGACAGCGCCATCACCCACGGATGGATGTTCCGTCCGGCGAGCAGGTAGTCCGTCGACGTGTGCGTCGTCTTGTAGCCGTAGAACCCCAGATAGCCGATGATCAGGACGTAGATCAACGTCACGATGACCAGGACGCGGATGTCCGAAGTCGCCGCCGCCAGAACCAGCGGACTCGCAGGCTGCATGGTGTGTCCCCCTCCTGCCGGGCGCCGCGGAAGACGGGCACCCGCATATCGCGACCCCGGCCCGAGCCGCGGTCGTCCGAAGGCCCTCCTCCCGAAGAGCGATGCGGAGACGCCATTCCACGCACCCGTGTCCGCAGGGCGGCAAGAGCAAACCCGGTGCGAAGCGGAAGACCCGCTTGCTCCACGCCGTCGGAACGGGTTCGTCACTGGGCATGGAGAAGCGCCTGACACCGCTGCCGATCGACGATGTGCTGCCGCAGGTGCTCGAGGCCCTGCGTGGTGCCCCGGGATGCGTCGTCGTCGCGCCGCCCGGCGCCGGCAAGACCACCCGGATTCCTCCCGCGATTGTCGAGGCGGGTCCCCTGTCTTCCGAGCATCCCGCGGTCGTGATGCTGCAACCCCGCCGGATTGCCGCGCGGGCCGCCGCGACCCGCATCGCCCACGAGCGCGGCTGGACGGTCGGGCAGCAGGTCGGCTGGCACATCCGCCACGAGAATCGCACGCGCCGGGAGACGCGGGTGCGGGTGCTCACCGAAGGGATTCTCACGCGGCGCCTGCTCGCGGACCCGTTCCTCGACGGCGTGGGCTGCGTGATCCTCGACGAGTTCCACGAGCGCAGCCTGCACGCCGATCTCGCGTTGGCACTGCTGCGCGACGTGCAGCAAGGCGTTCGACCGGACCTGCGTCTCGTGGTCATGTCCGCCACGATGAACCCGTCGCCCGTCGCGGCGTTTCTTGGCAACGTGCCGGTGATCGAATCGGCCGGGCACCTGCATCCGGTCGAGGTCTCTTTCGCTCCGCCCTCCTCGCCCCGCACGCCGGTGTGGGAGACGATGGCCGCCGCGGTTCGGCGGATGCTTGCCGCGCCGCCGGCCGAATCCGGCCACCTGCTCGTGTTCCTTCCCGGCATGCGCGAGATTCGCCGCACGGCCGAGCGCCTCGGCGGCTGCGGCGCGTCCGTGCACCTGCTGCACAGTTCGGTGGCAGCCGACGAACAGGATCGCGCGCTGGCGCCGAGCCGCGAGCGCAAGGTGGTGCTCGCCACGAACATCGCCGAGACGTCGCTGACAATCGACGGTGTGCGCACCGTCATCGACTCCGGGTTGGCGCGGGTCCCGGTACACGACGTTCGGCTGGGGATCGATCGTCTGGAGACGCGGCGCATCTCGCGCGCGTCGGCCGACCAGCGGACGGGCCGCGCGGGTCGGACGGCGTCGGGTCGGTGTCTGCGCCTCTGGTCGCCCGGCGAGGATGCCGCGCTCGATGAGGCGGAGGCTCCCGAGATTCACCGCCTCGATTTGGCCGCGACGTTGTTGTCCTTGAAGGCCTGGGGCATCACGGACGCCGCGGCCTTCGGCTGGTTCGAGGCTCCGCGAGCCGAGGCGATCGAACGCGCCGAGCATCTTCTGGCGTTGTTGGGGGCGACGGACGCCGACGGACGCCCGACGGAACTGGGCGAGATTCTTGCGCGACTTCCGCTGCACCCGCGTCTCGGCGCACTCCTCGTGCATGGAGCCCGCGCGGGAGTTGCGCACACGGCGGCCGGCATTGCAGCCATGCTCGCCGAGAGCGATGGGCGCTTCGACAATGCGCCGGCGGCCCATCACGATGGCACCTCCGACGTGCTCGAAAGACTCGAGCAGGCCGCTCGCACCCGCGTCCCCGCGGTCGAACGCCTGCGCAGCGACCTCTTGCGCGCGGTGCGCGAGGAGGTCGCCGATGCCCAGGCGGACGATTCCCGCGAAGGTAGTGACGTTGCCGTACTGCGCGTGCTGCTTCGCGCCTGGCCGGATCGCGTAACGCGGCGACGAGGACATGATGCAACGCGCGGCGTGATGGTGGGCCGTCGGGGGGTCGTGCTCGACTCCTGCTCCGTGGTTCGCCGCGGCGAGCTGTTCCTCAGCCTCGATCCGCGAGACGTGCCCGGCGAGGGAGAGTCCCGCGTGGCGCTGGCCAGCCTGTTGCGGTGCGAATGGCTCTCGAGCGATCTACCCGCGCACTGGCACGAGCGCCTGGTGCACCGCTACGACACGCAACGCGAGGCGGTCGTGACGATCCTCGAATCATCGTTTCTGGACCTCGTGGTCGACGAGCGCATGACCGGCCCGCAGGGCGATCCGGAGGGCGCCTCGCGCACGCTCGTGGAGGCGCTCGGGCCGCGCGCTCCGGCCTTGTTCGCGGAGGACGAATCTGCCGCACGTCTGCTCGCGCGCGTGCGCCTGCTGGCGCGGGCCATGCCGGAACTGGCGCTGCCCGCGTGGGATGACGCTGCGCTCGCCGTAATCCTGCGCGATGCCTGCGAGGGAGCGACCTCGCTTGCCGACGTGCGCGCCATCGGACTGGCGAACCTGTTGCGCGCCGCGCTCGGCCATCGCCACCAGCAGGCACTCGACCAGCACGCGCCGGAGCACCTTGCCCTGCCGGGGGGGCGTCGCGTGCGCCTCGACTACGATCCCGACCCGGTCCGCCCGCCGGTCCTCGCCGCGCGCGTGCAACACTTCTTCGGCAGCACCCACACGCCACGCATCGCCGCCGGTCGTGTGCCCGTGCTCCTTCATCTGTTGGCGCCCAATGGCCGCCCCGTGCAGGTCACGCAGGATCTTGAAGGCTTCTGGAGCCGCACCTATCCGCAGGTGCGCAAGGAACTGCGGGCGCGCTATCCGCGGCACGCCTGGCCCGAGAATCCAAACGAGCGCGGCTCGTAGCGACTCACGCGCCCCAACTCACCTGCTTCTTTCCGGCATCGGCTCGCGCCGCCGGGGACTTGCCGCTGGGAGCGATCAGAAAGCCGACGATGCCGCCGAGAATCGAAACGAGCACCTGCCAGCCCAACGCATCCAGTACCCCGGGACGGAACACCACCGCGTACTTGCCGGCCTCGGTATACCAGATCGCCGACTGCGTCATGAAGAGCACCAGGTGAATTGGAACCAGAAAGAGCACGGCGGGCAACTCGAGGTGTCCGTCTCCCGCCGAAATCAGCGGAATCCAGAAGGCGTAACGCACCCGCACGTCCGAGAAGACGAAGAGACTGTAGCACATGCCAATCGCGGCCAAGGCCGCCGTATGGCCGAGCCAGAAGGCCTCAGTGACGGCGAACCACGAAGAGGCGGCGATCGGAACACCTGCCAGCACTCCGGCCCCATACAGGATCGCAAAGCGACGCCGTCCCAGCGAGTCCTCCAGTGCCGGACCGAACATCAGCCAGAAGACCAGCACGGCCAGAATTCCGATCACCAGCACCCACTGATGCTCGGCCGGCGCGCCGGCGGGAAGGGCTGGCGTGAACGCGGACTGGATCGCCGCCGAGATGAGATTGGTGCTCACCTCCGCGCCGGGCAGGGTCAACAGGATGCGCAGGTTCAACGTCGGAAAGCCAAGGCTGAGGGCACACCGATACAGGATCAGCGCGAAGACGATCACCGCCAACAGCGGCCGCCGCTTCAGCCCGCGATCGAGACCAGTCGGGACGGCAAAGAACATCGCTCAAGCCCCTTGTGCCGAGTCACCGCAGTCGAATCGCAAGATGGAAGGCCGAATCCGGAGCGGGGGCGAAGCGACACTTCCGCGCCACACCGGCAATCCTGTCACCCGCAACCGATGCTTGCCGTCCCGGACATCCGTCTTCCAATCTTCGAACTCCTGTCGGACCATCGCCGACTCCGGAATGTTCCCACGGATCGGCCCCCCGGCGGCAATGCGAGATGCGCACGGACCCGTCCCGCTCAGACCTCGAGCCCGAAGTCGCGCGCCCGACGGGCGTCGGCCAGCCCGACGATCACCGCCGGCGACAGGCCGGGAGCGAGCCCGGTCGCCAGCTCGACCTCCCGCGCCATGCTCAGTGACTCGTTGCTCGCCAGCGAATCCGTCCCCAGATAGACCGACACGCCGGCCTCGACGAGGCGCTCCAGCGGAAAGGGCCCGCGCTGAAAGTACACATGGGTCCCCGGGCAAACGACCACCCGCGTGCCGGTCTCGGCCAGCAGGTTCACCTCGCCGTCGTCGATGTCGTTCGCATGGGCCAACAGGGTACGCGGCCCGAGCGCCCCACACGCGTGCAGGATGGCGATCGGCCGCATGCCGGGCGGCTGCCAGTTGTCCGGCAACGCCTTCATGTCGTGGAGGAAGGCGTGCAGCGGTCCCGTGCCATGGACGAGGAGCTCCGTCTCCTCGGGTGTCTCGGCGGCGTGAATGCACAGGAACTGCCCGGTCTCATGGGCGGCGGCAACGGCGGCGCGGATCAAGTCCGGTGTTGTTGTGTAGGGCGCATGGGGCGAGAGGCCGAACGCCTGACCCGGCGCCAGTGGCCCCTCGAATTCTTGGCGCTTGCGGGCATAGGCGAGGGCGCTTCCCGCGCCTGCCGGGTCGAGCGCGATCATCTCGGTGAAACTAATGGCTGGCATCTGAACGGCGCGAAGCGGCCCCGGCGCCGTGCCCAGACTGTCGATGTCGAGCAGCGCCTGCGTGCCGGACTCGCGCAACTCGAACAGCCCGGCGGCGACGGCCGCGGCGCTGTCCTCGCGCCGGGCGGTGCGCTTGTGTCGCACCACCTCGCGCAACCAGTCGGCGAACGGCAGGCCCGGCGGAATCACTCCCCGCAGAAAGCCGAGTTCCAGATGACAGTGGGCGTTGAAGAAACCGCGCATCGCCGGTCGTTGCAGGAGGAATCGTGCGGCGCGGACAGCGTCCTACTGCTCGCCCGCCTTGTCGAGCGTGATGATGTTCCCGCGCAGGGTCCAGATGCTGGTCGGCGGCTTCTTGATGGCCGACGTGATCAGGGCCCACAGGGCCGTGCCGTGATCGGGCGTCGTGGCCTGGAAGAGGACGGTCCCGAAACCTTCCGTGAAACCGCGCGGATTCGAGGAGAAGGGGCCCGGAGTTATTTCGCGCACGCGGAACGTCCCGCCCGGCGTGCCGTCCGTCGCGTGCATCTCGATGCCGGTCCTCGCCGACCCCGCTCCGAACAGCGCAAGGCCCAGACCGGGCAGCGGCGTGAAATTGTGAATCGCCATGCTCCGCATGCCATACACCGGGTCGGGCAGGCGTCCGGTGCCGCGCAACGTGCCGTCGGTAGTCCACATGCTCCTGCCTGTGTCGGGCATGTCGCGCACGACAATCAGGCGGTTGTTCACGACGCCCACGACTCCCTCGATGCGGAAGCTCTCGCGTCCCAGCACCGTTGCCATCGGCATCGTGTGCAGCGTTGTGCCGTTCGAGACCCAAAGCTCGTTGTCGTTGCCTGTGAAGAAGAGCCAATCAGCCGTGGAGTTGAAGTTGCGCAGCGCCTGCTCCTGACCGAAGCGGCGCACGGTCATCAGCGGCTGCGTCGTCCCCAGCGTTCCGGCGCTCGACCACAACTCACCTTCGACGAAGGGCTCGCCCACGGTGTCGATGATGGTGGGGGAGAAGTAGAACCGCTCGTTGTACGGCGCGCCGGTCAGGTGCACCGATTCGGAAACGCCGTCCGTCGTCAGCAACGGGCGAAGCAGGTCGGTGCCATCCAGCAGCCCGTTGGTTCCATAGAAGATCCTGTCGCGGGTCGGATCGTTGGGATACTTCGGTTCGAGAACAGTGAAGAAGGCGTGCGAGGTCGTCTTGCCCAAGGGGATGAACTGCACCGGACAGGCTTCGGGGTCCTTGGAATCCGGCACGCAGGCGAACTCGTCGATGGCAACCGTACTCACAGCCGTCCCGCCGCTCATGTACAGACGGGGCGGGTAAAGGACGACGTTCTCCCCGCTGCCCTGGGACCGAGCTGGAGCCCACAGCAGGGCGCCATGCCTGAACTCATAGGGGAACCACAGCCAATAGTCCAGCACCATGCCGGTGTAGACGGTGCCGGCGATCGTGCCATCCGTGCGCCAGACAAGCGTCACACTCTGGTACTCGGGCTCACACTCGTCCTCCCCGATCAGATCGAACCAGGAGCCGCGGGATTCGTCCTCGGCCGCCACATCGCAGCATTCGTTCTTGCAGATGATGCCTCGCACATAGATGGCGACCGCGCTGGTGACGCGGGCGGTCACGAGTTCCGGATCGTAGGCGTGCAGCCCTTCCGCGAAGCAGTACGCGCCGAAGTTTCGATTCGTGCTGCCGATCGGGATCGTCCCCACATCCGAGCCATTCGTCACCCACAGGTTGCCTTGGATGCCGTCGTTGAACAGCACGCGCTCGCCAAGTCTTCCCCTCGGATCGAAGGCCGTGACCCCGAAACCGGCGGCTGACAGGTCGCGCGCGAACCGCGTGCCGTGCGACGTCCAGTCGCTCACCCACAACTCACGTCCGTAGAACTGCTCGGTGACCAGACGCCCCGTCAGGAACAGCAGTTCGCCGTGCGGCGTGCCGGCCTTGGGCGTGGCCGCCAGCGGTCGGAAGTAGCCATAATAGAGATTCTGCGTTCCCTCGACTGTCCCATCCGTGAGGTACAGCCCCGGCGGACCGCCGCTGTCGTCCGTGCCGAACAGCACGCCGCGCCCGGTCGCCAGCAGGCCGTCGAGTTCGGCCGGTTGCCCCCACAGCGGCAACGTCCCGGCCGTCGAACCATCCGAGGCCCACAAACGTGAACCGGTCGACGGCTCGTTGTCGTTCATCACCGTGTCGCCCAGTTCCACGAAGAACAGCTTGTCCTGCCATGCGGCGACCGAGCCGACACGCCCCTGACTCCAGAGCCAATGCAGGCGCCGGATGAGCACCGTCCCGTCCGGGCTTCCATCCGAACGCCACACGTCCAGCGTCGTCGCCGTTGCATTCGTCAGGACATAGCAGGACTGGGACGCCCCATACAGGCGCATCTCCTCGTTCGCGCCCCCAAGCAGCGGAATGTCGGCAAGCAGTTCGGTGAAGATCTCGTTCCCTTCCGTGACGTAGAGGCGCCGGCCGATACGCACGAAAACCTTGTCGCCCGCGACGACAAACTCTTCCGGCGATCCCAGCTCATCGAGCCAAAGCTGCGAGAAGACCAAACGCGTTCCGGAAGGAGAGAGATCGGATTCGACCAGATTGCGCCGACCGCTGCCGTCCACGACCAGAAAGAGGATTCGCCCCTCCGTGTGGGGGCGCATGGGATGGGAGACGTAGGGTTGCCAACCGGACGGCAGCAAGCCGTCGACCCGTGCGGTGCCGGCCGTCGTGGCATCGGTCCGCCACAATTCGCGCACACCGTTGGCGCGCTCGACGCCGAAGACGAGGAACTTGCCGATCTCGACGCCGGGAAAGGTGTCGACCGCATCCCGCAATGTCTCGAGCTCGCGGGTGCCCGCGGCGGTGCCATCGGTCACATACAGGCGCCGGCCCGGCCACTCGCCGAAGCCGGCCGACGAGAAGATCACCTGGTGCGAGCGCGTGCCCAGATAGCGGAAATCATCGACCGGTAGCAGCGCCTTCGTGCCGTCCCACGTGCCATCCGACACCGCCAAGGTGCGCGGGAAGACGCTCGGGTGGCTGCCGCCTCCATCCTTCGGATAGGTGGGAGAGGTGGAGCCGACGAAGTAGAACAGTCCATTGTGGGCGAAGCCGGAGCGCGGCCCATGGCTGGCCCGGCGCAGCGCTGCGTCTGGACCCGGGTTGAAATCCTTGACGAGATAGAGGCTGCCGGCCGGCTGTGCGAGGATGCCGGGTCCCGGCAGGACGACTGCCGCGACAGAAAGCAGGATGAGCCACCGAATTCCGATTCTGCGCATCCAGATACCCCCAACGCGGTCGCGGGCCCCGGCCCCACCGGGTCGCCGCTCACACAGTATGGGACGGGCGGGCTTCGGGTGGCAACTCGTTCGCCCGGCGTTCACCGCTTGGCGGCGTTGAGGCGCTCGATCTCCCGGGCGCACAGTTCGTCGCACGTCTCGTTATCCCGGTGTCCCGCGTGTCCGCGCAGCCAGTGCCACGTCACCGCGTGCTGCGCACACAGCTCGTCCAGCCGCTGCCACAGGTCCACATTCTTGACCGGCTCCTTGGCAGCCGTCAGCCAGCCGTTTCGCTTCCACCCCTTCATCCACCCCGTGATGCCCTTCTTGAGGTACTCGGAGTCGGTGTGCATCTCGATGGTCTGCTTCCCGCCGGGCAGAGCTTCGAGAACCCGGATCGCCGCGGTCATTTCCATGCGATTGTTGGTGGTCTCGCGCTCGCCCCCGCTCAGCGCGAAGCTGCGCTTGCCCAGACGCACGACGGCCGCCCAGCCCCCCGTGCCGGGATTCGGCCGGGCGCCGCCGTCGGTGTGGACGACATAGCGCTCGCCGGGTCCCGCGGCCGGCAGGGTCTTGTCGATGGACTCATGCTGGGCGTTGCCGGAATCGGTCGGCAGCAGCTTTTCGCCTTCGGCGGCGAGACGGTCGAGCGGCTCGCCCTCCGTCCGATAGATCACCCAGTCCGTCATCGGCCGGGCGCCGAGTTGCTCGTAGAAGTCGCGGGCCGGCTTGTTCCAGTCCAGCACGGTCCACTCGAAGCGCTGGCACCCGCGCCGACGCGCAAGCGCCGCGAGCGCCGTCAGCAGCATCTTGCCGATCCCCAGTCGCCGATAGGTCGGCCGCACGTAGACGTCCTCGAGATACAGGCCCGGGGCGGCCTCCCACGTCGAGAAGTTGTGGAAGAAGATCGCGTAACCGGCGATATGGCCGTCGAGTTCGGCGACCCAGGCTTCGGCGCGCGGCTGCGCGCCGAAGAGTTGCTCGTGCATCGCCGCGTCCGTGGCATGACAATCCTCGGGCGCGCGTTCGTAGAGTGCCAGTTCGTGGATGAGCTTCACCAGCGTCGGCACATCCTTTTCGCGTGCCGGGCGCAGCATGACATCGGCTGCCTTCTTGGTCATCGGCCAGTCCTTGGTCGGGATGAAGTGCTCGTGCTTTCGGCGTGTCAGTCGGCTGCCAATCGCAGCGGGGCGAGACGAATGTCCACGTCCGCCAGATCGATGGATGTGTGGCTGCGTCGAAGGCGCTTCCACCACTCGAAGCGTTGGTCGAAGGAGAGCGTCTCGTCGCCGGGGTACTCGTGCAGGCGCCATGGGAAGGGGCGGAAGGATTCGACGCTTCCGTCGCTTGAGACGACGATGAGTTCGATACCGTCGGCGGAGAACGCGGCGCCGAGCGGCTGACGTGTCGGGTCGCCCGTCGCGATGGTCAGAATCTCGCGCCCCGTCGCCGTGTCCCACAGCTTCGCCGTGCGGTCGTCGGCGATCGTCACCAGCCGCGAGGCATCCGGACTGAAGGCGAGCGCGAAGATCGAGCGATTGTGCCCGCGCAGCACCTGAAGCTGCTCGCCGGAGGCGACGTCCCAAAGGCCGACGATGTCCTGGTTGCCGCCCGACGCCAGCCATCGCCCGTCCGGACTGAAGGCCACGGAGATGCCGACCCCGCCGACGTCTGAGAACTCCCGAATCTCGGTGCCGCGTTCGACGTCCCAAAGGCAGACTCGCCCATTGATGAAGCCTCCGGCCAACAGCTTCGAGTCCGGACTGAATGCGATGCTCATTCCCTTGTACTCGACGCGGTCGCCGGCAAGCACCCGGTCCGGGTCCTTGATGAACCGCCGTGTTTCGCTCCATGTCCCTGTGTCGATCAGGCGCACGATGCGGTCGAATTCCATGATGGCCAGCCAGCGGCCGTCCGGACTGAAGGCGTGATCGATCGCCTGCAAGTCCTCGAATCGCGCAAGCACTTCTCCGCTCCGCAGCGTGCGCACTTCCACCGTCAGGTCGTCTGGATCGAGACGGGCGACCAGCTCGCGATTCGGCGACTTGCGCGTGTAGCGGCTGTGCACCAGCCAGACCCCACCGGGGCCTGTCTCGACGTGCGAGAAGCCCGAGGGTGTCAGCCAGGCATTCGCGCGTTCCGCCCATGTTTGCTGGCGGGCGGCGGGCATTCCAAAGGCGGCCACTGTCTGCGGGATGTTAATAATCTCCTCGAGCGACGGATCCGGCGTGGCGATCGGCAGTGTCAGAAGTCGTGTCAGCTCGAAGACGCGCACCGAGAACCGCGACGTCGTCAGCAATCGCCTGCCGTCGGGACTGAAGCGCGTCTTCCAGATCGGGTCGTCCACGAGGAATCGGGCCAAGCGTTCGCCGGTTTGCAGGTCCCAGATGCGGCACACGCCATCCTCGCCGCCCCCCGCCACCAGGCGGCCGTCGGGAGTGACATCGATCGTGTGCAGCCACGCCGGCGGATCGTCGGCGAAGCTGCGCACCTGCTCGAGCGTGCCGGCGTCATACACGCGCACGAAGCCGTCGCGCCCGGAGGTGACCAGCAGTCGCCCATCGTCGGTATAGACGACCGTGTTGATGCCGCCTGCTTGGCGCGGCAACTCAAACGCCTGCTTGCCAGTGCGTGCGGTCCAACCCACCACCTGCCCATCGAGGCTGCACGCAACCACGAGCGAGCCGTCCGGACTGAAGGTGGCATTGTACACCGCGGCGTCGAAGCCGTCCTTGCGGAAGACCTGGCTGCCCTCTTCGACGTTCCACACCACCACGCTGCGGTCCTGTCCGGTCGTCACGATCAGGCTGCCGTCGGGCGAGAAAGCCCCGCCGCGCAGGATGTTGGTGTGCCCGGAGAACTGCCGAATCCGCCGACCCGTCTCGGCGTCGAGCAGGACCGCCGACTGGTCGAACGAGCAGGCCAGGATGCGCGTACCGTCCGGACTGAACACACTCGTCCACACCACGTAGTCGTTCGTCGAACGCCGCCAGATTTGGCGGCCCGTTGCCGCCTCCCAGACCGCCACGTGATTGAAGTCGCCGGTGACGATGCGACTTCCGTCGGGCGACCAATCGGCGTGGAACATCTGCGCCGGGTTGACCAGGCTGATCGTCTCCTTGTGCAACTGCGCCATCAGGTGGCCCCACTCCCAGCCGCGCCAGGCGGCCGGCGAACGGTTGATCAGCATCTCGCGCGCCCGCGACGCGTTCCCTTGGGCGAGGTTCACCTCGGCCAGAGTGATCGAGGAGAAGTAATGCTCCTGCTCGGCGGTCTCGCGCGCGGCGTCGGCCGCGATGCTGTGCGCGACGGCGTCCCGCTCGGCAAGCTCGGCATTCTGGCGCGCGCGCTCTGCCCGGTCGCGTTCCTGCTGCAAGCGCAGGTTCGATGCCCGCTGATTCTGAATCGCGACGAAGGAAACCAGCAGAAGACCGACGAGCAGCACAGCCGCGCTGGCGAGCGCGAAGAGTCGCTGCGAGCGTTGGCGCGCGAGTCCCTTCTCTGCCGCGTCGAGACGTTGTCCGAGCGACCAGCCGCCCTCGAGGTCGGGAAGGCCGCGCACGAGCATGCGAGCCAGCGTCAGGTCCCCCCGCACGATCGCCAGCTCTGCGTAGGTCCGCCGGATGTCACCCCGGATGCGATCCAGATTGGGATTATTGCCCCACAGGCGCCCTGCGTGCTCGAGCCGATTGAGCAGGTCCGCGAGCGTCTCGTAGCGCTCGGCCGCGGTGGCGGCGGCCAGACGGTCCGCGTGTTCATTGCCCGTCGGGCCGAAGCGCGCCCGGTACTCGCGTTCGATCGATTCGGTGATGCCCAGCGAATCGCGCCGGTTGGACTCGCCGCGCAGGTAATCCCGCAGGCGCGCGATGAACTCCTCGGCGCTGGCCAGCCGGTCTGTCGGGCGCTTCTGGAGACACTGCAGCGCCAACTCGACCAACGCTGCGGGAACCGGTCGGTCCGGACTCCGCAGGCGCGGGTCCTCGACTTCGCACGCGATCGCCTTTGCGATCGACTCGCGCGTCGTCAGCGCGTCGTGCGGAAAATGACCGCACAGCAGGAAGTACAGGATGCCGCCGAGCAGGAAGACGTCGGTCTGGAACGTGATCGAGTCCGCGCTCATCCGCGTCTGCTCGGGTGCCATCAACGCCGGAGTGCCGGCCGGGTTTCGCGCCGTGTCGCGCGTCGGCAACTCCTCCATGCGCGAGATGGAGTGGGCCGGGTCGGTGGACTCGCCCGGGATGTGCACGGCCAAGCCCCAGTCCACCAGCAGCACTTCACCGTACCGCCCGACCATCACCTGCGAGGGCTTCAGGTCGCGGTGCACAATCCCGCGCGAGTGCGCGAATGCCACCGCCTGCGCCATCGACAGCAGGATCGGCAACTGCCGCGACAGGAACTCATCGACCGGGAACTGCCGGACCTCGCGAATGATGACCTCGGCCCAGTTCTCGCCCTCGACCAGCTTCATTGCCAGAAGCGGCCGCCCCTTCTCGTCCAGTCCCAGATCGTGCACCGGGATGATGTTCGGGTGGTCCAGTTGCGCCGTGATGTAGGCCTCCTGCCGGAAGACCCACTCGAGCGCCGCGCGTTCCTCGCGCGTCCGGTTCTGGTCGTACTTTGCGTCCTGGATGCGCTTGATCGCGACGATCCGGTTCAGCGACCGCTGCGTCGCTTCCCACACTTCGCCGAATCCGCCGCGGCCCAGCCGGCGGTGCATCTGGAACAGGGAGACGACCTTGTCCTGCGTCGTCGGCTCGGCGTCCAGCTCCTCGCCCGGGGGCTCCGACACCAGAATCCCCCAGGTCGTCAGCCCCTCGGTCGGAGTCGGCAGGGCCAGCGGATCCGTCGTGGGCGAGTCGCTGACATAGGAAACTGTCGGGTCCGATGGCAACTCGGAGCCGAAGCCGCTCTCGGTGAATTCATCAACGAAATCTTCCATGCCCCAACCAGATCTGCGGTCCCCGGACCGGCAGTCGATGGCCTTCCGCGCTTCGCGGTCCCCCTCCGGGCTCCATGCGTCGCTCGATCCTTGGACGGAATCCTACGGGAAACGACCCCCCGAGCGGCAAACGGAAAAGAAGCCGGACCGCCGCCCTGTCCGAAAGTGGCCTTGCCGTCCGGCCCCCACAGGCGAAATCCTGCCCGCCCATGGAGGCCGCATGACCCCCGATTCGCCCCTCGAGACCATCGACCTCGCCGACCTGCTCGAACGCGCCCGCGATCGCCTGCGCCGCAATCATCGCGTCCGCTCGGGCACCAGCGTCGCCCTGAACTACAGTCAGGAAATCGACCGCCTCCTCCAAGCCCACGCCCGCTCCGTCGCCGCCTCGGATTCCCGATTCGCCGGCGTCGAGCACCGACTCGCCGTCGTCGCCGTCGGCGGCTACGGCCGTCGCGAGCTCAACCTCCATTCGGACATCGATCTCCTCTTCGTCCTGCCCGGCGAACCCCAGGCCGAGGACGAGCACTTCATCAAGCAGTTCCTTTACCCCCTGTGGAGTCTGCGCATCGACCTGGGCTACTCCGTCAAACCCCTCGACCTTGTCCTCAAGGAGATCGGCGAGGACCTCGACCTGACAACCTCCCTCTTCACGATGCACCGCATTTGGGGAGACGAGAAACTCTTCACGCGCCTGCGCGAGAACCTCCGTCTGCAAGTCACCCTGCACTACGAGGAGAGCCTCTCGATCGCCATCGTCGAGCGCCTCCGCAGCCGCCACCTGCGCTACTCCGACACCTGCCAGCTCCTCGAACCGCACCTGAAGGACTCGCCGGGCGGGCTTCGCGACATCCACGTCCTGCAGTGGCTCGGCTTTGTCAACTTCGGCGGCGAGGGCCTGCATTCCCTCACGGGCCACGGGCTGCTCTCGCCCGGCGACGAGCGCGAACTCCGCCAGGCGCTCGCCTTCCTCATGGAGCTGCGCAACGGCCTGCACATCATGGAAGGCCGCAAGACCGACCATCTCAACATCGAGCGCCAGATTCGCATCGCGCCGCTGATCGGCATCGAGGCTCGCGAAAATGCGCTGCCCGAAGAGCAGCTCATGCGCGCCTATTACCAGCGCGTCACGCAGGTCGACCGCATCGTTCGCCGCGTCGTGCGCCAGTTCGAATCCCAGCGCATGACCCCGAAGGTCACCGGCAAGTCACGCCTGCGCGCCCGCCGCATGGAGGGGCTCTTTCGCCTCCGCGACAACCAGCTCGGCATCGATCCCAAGGAAGCGGCGACCGCGACCGGCGACTCCCACTGGATGATGCACCTGTTCTCCGTCGCGTCCCTCTACGACTTCTCGATCGACGACTTCACGCTCGACCTCGTCGCGGGCAAGCTCGCCGACGTCGACGAAGGATTCCGACGCTCGGCCGCCAACCGCGATCGCTTCCTCGGCATCCTCGGCAACCGCCGCAGCGCCGCCCGCACCCTGCGCCTCATGCACGCCTGCGGCTTTCTCGATGCCTACATCCC
>JAHCAW010000025.1 GCA_019634695.1 Candidatus Sumerlaeia bacterium | reverse complement strand
GAAGTCGCGGAAGGACTCGGGGTAGTCAAAGAGGAGGTCGTCTCGAAGAACCTCGCGCAGATTCCGAAGGGCGTCGTCGTCGGAGAGTTCCACGAGTTCCTGGAGGTCGGCCGGGTTGTAGGCGATGACCGACTTCGTCGAGAATTCGGCGAAGAAGGAATCGATGAGCTTCTGTTCGGCGGTGCTTAGCCGATCGTACTGCTCGGGGAGGTCTTGGCATGTCTTCTGGGCGTGCCGGACGACCTTTCCCGTCGCTCGGCCCAGCGCGGCGTGCAAGTCGGAGTTCGGCGCGGCAAGGCCGGTGGCGAACGTGCGCCGCAGGATTGGTCCGCCAAGGGACTTGATACCGTCCCACGCGGCTCCTGAGAGAATCCCGGACAACAGCCCGCCGTCGCCGACGGCAAACGCGGCGATGGCCACGAAGGCGGTGCCCCAGCCCGACGGCATGCGGCGCGGGGTCATGGTGATCGGCTCCCCTGAGTCGCCCGGAAGTTGCGGAAGCGTTACGAATTCACGATTGCATTCGGCAGTGTGCAAGGGAAAGGTGGCCGTGACGAATCGGGGTGACGTGATACGGCAGTGGCCAATGCCGATGAGGAACAAGCGCAAGGCGCGGGCGGAGGCGAGAGGGTGAGAAGGACTGCGCGGACCGCCTCCCCCGCCTCTACGGTCTCACCGCCGAGGTGAAGAAGATCGTCGAAGTCATCCTCCCGGCGGCAAGGAGGGGAGGGTGTCGGCGATGACGAGGAAGAAAGCAGAGCAGAAGAAGAGTAGATGAACCACAAAATACAGAGAAGGGGCCTTGCGGCCCCCGGAGGAATCCTACTCGGGGGACGAGCCCCGTTTTGGATTCCGGTTGACGAGTCCACCCGCCCCCCAATGTGTGCAAGCAGTTTCGGGCCATTCCACAGGAGGCAACGTCCATGCTGACAGTACGCCGGGCCGAGGAGCGGGGGGCGGGGGATCATGGGTGGCTCGAGTCGCGGCACACGTTTTCGTTCGCCGACTACGTGGACCGCCGGCACATGGGCTTCCGGAATCTGCGCGTCATCAACGAGGACCACGTGGCGGGCGGGCGCGGGTTTGGCGCGCATCCGCATGCGAACATGGAGATCTTCTCGTGGATCGTCGCCGGGGGGCTGACGCACGGCGACAGCATGGGCCACCGGCGCACCGTGCGGCCAGGCGACGTGCAGTACATGTCGGCCGGCAGCGGCGTCCACCACAGCGAAATGAACGCGTCGGCAACCGAACCGGTGCACCTGCTCCAGGTCTGGATCCTGCCGAACGAGCGGGACGCCGAGCCGCGCTATGAGGACCGCAACTTCGGTGAGGCGCTGGCGGGCGGCGGACTGGTGGCGATCGTCTCGGGCAGCGGGCGCGAGGGCGCGATCGCGATGCGTGCGGACGCGGAGGTCTTCGCCGCGCGGCCGCGCGCGGGCGCGGAGTTGCGCCATCGGTTGACCGCCGGCCGGGGCGGGTGGGTGCAGGTGGTGCGCGGGACGCTGGACGTCAACGGCGTGCGCGTGCAGGCGGGCGACGGTCTGCAAGTCGACGATCCGGCCGGCGTTGAGCTGACCCTGACGGCTCGCGCCGACAGCGAGCTGCTGCTGTTCGATCTGGGGGGATGAGGCGTCACCGCGAAGGCGACGCGCCGATCACGGATTGGCTGACTCGGCGCGGCGCACGGGCACTTGCACCTCGAGCCACTTGCGGCCGGCGAAGAGCGTGGGGCCGTTGTACATCAGGGCGCGTGCAGGGCCTGCTTCTTCCCACTCCGGATTCCCGGCAAGCCATTCATAGAGTGTATGCAAGTCGCGCTCGACGCGCGGCGTTCCGTAGTCGCCGCGTCCGCCGAGAGACAGGACAGTGACCTCTTCGGTGTCGCGGATGGTGACGCGCGCATCCGCCGGGTCGCTTCCCGTTGGGCCAAGGTCGGAGGTGCGGTAGAGGAACGCCATCGTCCACCCCCGGATGGCGGGGTTGGACGACGCCGTGCCGGCGTAGTCGTATTCGACGGGCGAGGTCATGGCGATGCCGTTGCGTTCGATGTGCCGAAAAAGCGGCCAGAAGGCCGAGTTCTGCCGGCTTCCGGCGCTTTGGAATTCGGCACGGCGGACAGCGGGGTACTTCTTGAGGTCGATCGCACCGGGCGGCGTTGGCGGAGGATAGCCCACCGGCAGGGCGGTGTCGATCAGCGAGGACCCGGCCCGCCAGGTGCCGCGCTCGGCATCGAAGGTCGCCTGCGCTTCCATGTCGCCACCGACGCGCAGCACAACCCAGTTGGGATCGATGGGATTCGGGGACATATCGGTACTTGGAGACATGTCGTTCAAGGTCGCCGGAAACTCGCTTGCTGACTCCCGGGTGGCGCATCCGACGGCAAGGATGGCCAGCAGGAGTGCGGTTGTCAGGTGATTCATTGTGGGTACCAGCCTTTCCGGATTCGACGAGGGAGCAGCATTCGGGCCACGCCAAGGCAGAGAGCAGACGTGGCCGATTCTGTTCGGGCCTTGCCATAGGTGCGGGCCTTCTCGGATGGGCGCTCCATGCGGGGAAAAGCCGTTGAACCGGGTGGGCGCGGGTGGGAGGCTGGGGGCCGATGGCGGTGGCCGGCCTGAGAGGCGGGCGGGCCGCGGCACAGAGAGGATCAACGTGATGCGGCAGACGGCGTGGGGACTCGGGTGGGCGGCGGGACTGGCGATGCTGGCGGGGGTTGCCGGGGGCCAGCAGATCGCGGTGGACGACAGCGATGGGGCTCCGACGTACACGGAGACCGGAAGCTGGACCACAACGTCGAACACGGGGGCGGGCTACAACGGGACGTTGTATCGGTTCACGCGCGACACGTCGCCAGCGTCGACGGCGACGTGGCGGCCGACGCTGCCGACGGCCGGCGCATGGGAGGTGCTGGCGGTCTACCGCCGCAGTGGCGACCGAACGAATCGCGCGCCGTACACGGTCCACCATCTGGACGGCACGACGGTGGTGGAACTGGACCAGACGGGTTCGTTCTCCGGCGACTTGGCGGTGGAGTCGCTGGGTGCGTACCGCTTCGGGGCGGGGACGGACGGGCGCGTGGTGATGAGCAACAACGGGGGCACCGGGGTGTACATTGCGGACGCGATGCTGTGGCGGCCCGATGCGGGGCCCGTAATTGCGAACGTGCGGCGGGCGCCGTTGTATGTGAGCGCGTCGGACAGCGTGCTCGTGACGGCGCAGGTGACGGACAACGGTTCGGTGGCGGCGGTGTCGGTGGAGTGGTCGGTGCCGGGCCTTGGGTTGTCGGGTTCGATGGCGGCCGCGGACGATGGCACGGGGGGCGACGTGACGGCGGGCGATGGCGTGTTCAGCGCGCTGCTGGCGCCGCGGCCCGATGGCCAGACGGTCCGGTTTCGTTTCGTGGCGGAGGACAACCTGGGCACGGAGACGACCGGCGACTTCGCCGAGTACGTGGTCGGCCAGTCGGGCAACTGGCAACTGGTGATCAACGAGGTGATGGCGTCGAATCGTCGGACGACGCTGGACCCCGATTTCGGCGCGGCGGCGGACTGGGTGGAATTGTACAATGTCGGTCCCGATCCGGCGGACCTGACGGGATTGACGCTTTCGGACTCGGCGGGCAACCCGACGAAGTGGGCGTTCCCGGCGGGTACGACGGTGGAGGCCGGCGCGTACCTGCTGGTGTGGTGCGACGGAACGGGCTTCGTGGGCGATGGGCTGCACACGACGTTCGCGCTAAGCGCCAGCGGCGAGGACATGGTGCTGTACGACACGCGGACGCAGACGGTGCTGGACCAGACGAGCTGGCCGGCGCTGGGCACGGACGAGGCCTGGGCGCGATTCCCGAATCTGACGGGACCGTTCCAGCACACAATCCTGCCGACGCCGGGCGAGGAGAACCTGCTGGGGACACGCGGGCCGGCGCCGGCGTTCTCGGTGGCGTCGGGTTTCCAGAACACGCCGATCGCAGTGACGATTTCGGCGCCGGGGGCGAGCGCGATTCGCTACACGACAAACGGGGCGACGCCGGGGCCGACCTCGACGCTCTACACGGGACCGGTCGCCATCTCGACGACGACGGGGTTGCGCGCCCGCGCATGGTACCCGGACACGAACCCGAGCCTGGTGACGTCGGCGTCGTATTTCTACATCTTCGAGGCCAATCGCCAGATCCCCGTCATCAACCTGGTGGTGGACCCCGACGACCTGTTCCACGCGACGACGGGCATCTACACGAACTTCAACTCGCGCGGCTTCGACTGGGAGAAGCCGGCGCACGTGCTGCTGATGGGGCCGGACGGCAGCGCGGCGCAGAGCATCGACGCGGGGCTGCGCATCCACGGGGGATTCTCTCGTTCGGCGGCGAAGCGCTCGTTCCGTCTGTACTTCCGGACGGACTACGGGGCGAGCGAGTGGTCGGTGCCATGGCTGGAGCGTTCACCGCTGCCGGCGATCCGCCAGCTCGTGCTGCGCGCGGGCGGCAACGACGGGTTCCTCGTGACGTCCAGCGCGCAACTCCAGGAAGTCACCTACATCCGCGACCAGTTGATGCGCGACTGGTACCACGAGCAGGGGCACTACGCGGCCGACGGCTTCTTCGTGGCGTTGTATCTGAACGGGCAATACTGGGGCCTGTACAATGCGACGGAGCGCATCACGGCGGACCAGATGGGCGAAGTGGTCGGGCCGGACGCGGACCAGGACATCGCGAAGGGAACGTGGACGTTCGCGACGAAGTTCTACACCGAGGCAACGGACGGCGACCTTGTCGCGTGGAACGACCTGCTCGCGTGGCACGCGAACGCGAATGTGGCGACGGATGCGGACCTTGCGGCGTTGAAGACGCGGATCGACTATCGCAACTTCCTGGACTTCTTCGCGCTGAACATCTTCTGCCAGAACGAGGACTGGCCGCACAACAACTGGGTGGCGAGCCGGCATCGCACGGCGGCGGGCGCGCGGTGGATCTTCCACGAGTGGGACTCGGAGTGGGGCCTTGGGCTGCGGCCGCAGGGCTGGAGCAGCAACACGCTGCGGTGGGCGCAGGGCGACAATTTCCACCTGAGCACCTCGCACAACGGGACGATCGCGCCGCTGAGCAACCTGTTCAACGGCAACGACCTCGACACCCGCCGCACGCGCGACATCAACGGCATCCTGGACAATCCGGCCGGCCGTCGCGACTTCATCGCGTCGATGGAGAACGTGCTGAACTTCGAGGTCGAGCCGACGAAGGCGATCGCGGACTTCGACCGGTACGTGGGGCAAATCGCGTCGGAGATTCCGCGCGAGGCGAACCGCTGGGGCAGCGTGGCGTTGGTGAGCGCCACGACACTGAACACCTACTGGAATGCGGCGGTGCCGAAGCTGCGCTCGTTCCTGACGAACCGGCCGGCGGCGACGCGCAATATGCTGGTGAACGGCTTCGGTCTGGCCGGCACGCGGCGGATCACGTTTGCGGCGGACGGGGACGGGTCGGGGCGATTGCTGGTGCGCGGTCGCATGGTGGACCTTCCGTGGACGGGGACGTTCTTCGCGGGCTCGTCAGTGGAACTTTCGGCGATCGCGGACCAAGGGTCGCGTTTCGAGGCATGGTCCGGCCACATGACGGGCACGTCGGCCGACGCGGCACACGTCGTCACGGCCGGCACGGATGCAACGGTCACGATCAACTTCGCGGAGGCGACGGCGTCCGATTGGCAGCCCAACGACGTGATCTTCAACGAGTTCTGGGTGAACGACGACGGGACGTTCTACGACTCGATTGGCGCGGCAATCGACCGCGACTGGTTCGAGCTGCTGGTCGTTCGCGACGGCGTGGACATGCGGGGCTGGCGCATCACGGGCAACACGACGTTCGACGCGCGCGACGAGGTGGGCAGCGGCTCGATCATCCTGCCCGACCTGCCGGTGCTGGCGAGCCTGCCCGCCGGCACGATCATCCTGATCGTCAGCAGCATCAACGACACCAACAATGCAAGTTTCCCGACGGACGAACTGGACCTCGCCGACCGGCGCCTGATCTTCTACGCTGGCAACGGCAACCTGGACCTGACGACCGACCCGGGCTTCGGCATCGGAACGGGTGACGACGCGCTGGTGCTGCTGGCGCCAGGCGCGAGCGCCTCGTTCGCCGACGACGTCGGGATCGACTTCATCGCCGAGGGCACGCGCATCACGCCGGCGTCCTTCTTCCGGACGGCCACCCCGACGGTGGTCTTCGCCCCGCCCTTCGAGGGCATCGGCAACGACGACGGCGCCGTGTTCCAGAACGATCCGACGGGCGGGTTCAACAATGACAACGGAGCGGACCCGAACCGGACGGACTTCCTGCCGGGACCGGGCGGCTGGGTGGTCGATCCGCCGGCGCAGTTCACGGGCGACTCGAATCCAGTAATCGAGAATCGGCTGACGCCGGGCGCGCCGAATTGGGGTCAGGACCTGACCCCGCTGCGGGGCGCGCCGACAGGCAGCCGATGGGTGGTGCAATAAGGCTGTTCCTGCTTAGGACCGGTCCGCGGATGTGAGGGCCGCGTTGAGCGGCAGCGGCTTGAGGTGCTCGAGCGCGCGCGAGAGGAACTGGCCGTAGTCGATACGCACGGGCGGGGGCGGCGGATCTTCGGTGCCGATGGCCAGTGCGAGCGACTCGATGAGCCGCGACAACTCGGCCGCGTCCGTCAGGTCGATCATCTCCGGACCGATGCGTCCGGTGCCGAAATCCATATTGTGGTAGTTGCGCAGCGGGATGCACAGGGCGCCGGCGCGATGGCCGTGGCGGGCGAAGGGCGTCGCCTCGCAGGTGCCGCGGTCCATGAGGGCGCGCCGCACTTGGATGCCCTCGGCGGCGGCAAGGGCCCAGAGCAAGTCGGCGACGGCGGCATCGAAAGTCGAGGAGCGGTCGCCGACGCGGATGATGGCGCCGCTGCCGAGGGCGATCTCACCGACCTCACTGCTCGTCTCGACGGAAACGAAGACGGTGTTCTCGGGCAGCAGGGGATGGAGCTGGCGGTCGGCCAGCAAGGCAAGGACGCCACAGAAGCCGGCCTCCTCTGCGCGCGAGAAGATCGCGGCCACATCGACATCGCCGGTGCTGAGGGCGAGCCGGCGCAGGGCCTCGATGATCGTCGCACAGCCGACAAGGTCGTCGCACAGGCGCGCGGCCAGATGGCCGTTGTGCGCCTCGCACACCGGCACGTCCCACATGGCGAGCACGGCGCCCTCGGCCTGAGGCGGAGCGTCGATGGCAACGGTGCGATTCTCCGACTCAGGCGTTTCGGGCGGCGTGCCGACGATGCGCCCGGGGATGCCCGGATCGTCGGGCGCACGAAAGAGACGAACCGGTGCATCGGTGAAGAAGCGCGTCTGCACGCGGCCTTCGAAGGAGGCGAGGTAGTGGCCGGTGCGCTCGCATCGCCGCGCGCCTCCTTCCGGGAAGACGAATCCCGGATGATCCAGATGGGCGACGAAGGTGGCGGTGGTGCCGGTCGGGCGGCCGCGACGCAGGCGTGCGATACGATTGCCGAAGCGGTCGGCTGCAACGTCGAGTCCGGGGATGCCGGCAAGTGTTTCGTCCAGGGCCCGGCAGACCCACTCCTCGCGAAACGGCGCGGTCGGCACGGCGATCAGGCGCCGGCAGGTGTCGAGCAACTGCTCACGAGGGTTCATGGGATGCCGGAGTTGAGTCGGGATACGGGTGCGGTTTCGGCGAACAGGAGAGCGGGCCGGGAGTGGTCGCTCCCGGCCCGCGTGGTGTGCGTCAGGGCCTGAAGGAGCCGTCGGACTCGCGCTGGGTGCGGATGATGTCGCCGTCGGACACGGTGCCGTTGGTGGGATCGTAGGGGATGTAGACGTCGACGGGGAAGGGGCTGCTGCCCCCGGCGAGCAGGACGTCGCGGCGGCGGTTGGGGCCGAGCGACGTGATGACCCAATCGCCTTGGGAGGGGACGGCGAAGGTGAGCAGGTCGGCCTGCACGCCGGCCGAGCGGCGGCCGTCGCGATTGCTCTGGTAGTAGTAGCGCTTGCCGGCCTGCGAGTCCTTCGGCTCGTAGGGGCTGTGACGCGAAGCGAGGTTGGGCGGCCAGATGGGCGTCCAGTCGACGACGTTGCCGGTGCGCGTGATCATCTGAAAGTCGCCGACGTTGGCGCTGATGAAGGGATCGATGAAGCTGGCGGTCGTAATGAAAGCAACCGGCGTGGAGAGCTGGTCGGGGATGACGCGGATCACGCCGACGTCGCCGCCGTTGCACCACGGGGTCGGGGGATAGGCATTGCCATCGACGCGGTAGGCTTCGAGGGCGGTGGTGATGCTGCGGATGTCGGCCTTGGTGCGGCTGACCTTGGAGCGTGTCTGGGCTTCAAGGAAATTGGGGACGGCGATCGCGGCCAGGATGGCGATGATGGCCACGACGATGAGCAGTTCGATGAGGGTGAAGGCCCGCGGCCCACGCGGGGTGGCAGATGCTTTCATGGTCGGTGCGCCTTTCGGGGGAACGCCGGTCGCCCGGAGTCATGCAGGGGGATTGAGGACAACGTGGGAAGCAGGCTAGCACAGGGGGCCCGAACTTCGAAGGTTTTTTTCTTTGTAACTTCAAAAAAGCTCTTCGATGTTGTATGCGTTCGTCTTTTCTGCTTATCAAGTCCTTTATTATCAACTGCGACAGCCGAGGTCCGATCAGGCACCCGGAGGCCGGCGGAAGGCCGTGATCGAGCGGATTTGGGGAACCGCGAAGATTTTCTTTGCTTTTAGGTCGGGCAACCCCTAAACGCCTGCCGAACATACGCACCACTCCGCAGTCGTCCAAGAGACGGGACCGGCCATGAACCTCAAGCAACTCGAGGCCCTGATCTACGTGGCGCGCCACGGCACCTTCAAGCAGGCGGCCGAGGCGCTGTACTTCGATTCCTCGGGCGAGGACTATATCACGCCCGAGTCGATCCAGTATCGCATTAAGCAACTCGAGCAGGAGCTGGGGGTGGCGATCTACCGCAAGCGGCAGGGCAGCTCGCGGGTGACGCTGACGCGCGAGGGCCAGCTCTTCCTGCGCGAGGCGATCGAGGTGCACGGCCGCATGATCGAGTGGAAGGGCATGTTCCTGGACTCGGACAAGGGCTGGTTGACGATCGCGACGACACAGGCGGTGGCGCTGCACCGCCTGCCCGAGGCGATCGTCGAGTTCCGCCGCCGGCATCCGGACCTGAAGGTGCGGCTGCACAATACGCACTCGCAGACGACCGAGGAATACGTGGCGCAGGGGCGCGTGGACTTCGGACTGTCGACGCGGCCGCCCGAGCAGTCCGAACTCGAGTATGTGCTGTGGAAGCGCGGGAACCTGAAGCTGGTGGTGCCCGTGGGGCACGAGCTGTGCACGCTGGAGCGGGTGACGATCCAGGACGTGGCGCGCCATCCATTGGTGTTGCTCGAGCCGGAGATCCGTGGCGACCGCGAACTGGTGGACGAGGCGTTTCGCAAGGCGGGCATCCGGCGGCCGAACGTGGCACTGGAGGCGAGCAACTCGGAGATTGTGCTGCGGTACGTGCAGGCGGGGGTGGGCGTGACGATGGTGGCGGAGACAGCGGTGTTGCGCGAACGCCCCGGCCTGACGACGCTTCCGCTGGCCGACAAGCTGGGCAAGACGGAGGTGGGGCTGCTGGTGCGCGAGGGACAGTACATTCCGTTCCGCGCGCGCGAGTTCCTGCAGTTGCTGGACCCGGTGTTCGGCGAGTGGCTGGCCGAACGCGAGCAGCGCTTGCAGCATCGCGAGGAGCCGACGCCGACACCCCAACCGAAAGGCAGGACGAAAACATGAGACGTTTGTTGGCAGTCGGGGCGGTCGTGATGCTGGCGGCGCTGGCGGCCATCGGTTGCGGGCGCCGCGGAGCGGTGCGCGGCGACGAGACCGTGGCGTTGCGCGGGCATCTCGTCATCATTGGCGGGGGGCTTCAGCGCGAGAACACGGCAGTTTACGAACGCATTCTGGAGCTGGCGGGCGGGCGCGAGTCGGCCCGCGTCGCCGTGCTGCCGACGGCCAGCGGCGTGCCGCACGAGACTGGGCCGGAGATGGTCGAGGACTTCGTGCGCCTGACGGGCCGGCCCGACGCGGCGTTCGTCGTGCCGATCACGACGGACAACCCCGAGGCGGCCGCCGATCCGGCGATGGCGGCGCGCATCCTCGAGGCCACCGCCGTCTTCTTCACCGGCGGCGTGCAGGAGCGCATCGTGTCGGTGCTGCGTCCCGACGGCGCGTCCTCACCGGCCGACGCGGCAGTGCGGACGGTGCTGGCGCGCGGCGGCGTGGTGGCCGGCACCTCGGCCGGTGCCGCCATGATGAGCGACCCGATGATTCGCTGGGGCAACAGCACCGAGGCGCTGCTCGCGGGTCTCACGTGCGCGGGCGAGGACCGCGCCGTCTGCCTGATGCCCGGCATGGGCTGCTTCCCGTTCGGTCTGACGGACCAGCACTTCCTGCGACGCGGTCGCCTCGGCCGCCTGATCGTTGCGTTGCAGGACGGCGGAGTCGGCCTCGGCTATGGCATCGACGACAATCGCGCGATGGTTGTGGACCTGGCGCGCGGCGAGCTGACCTTTCTGGGCGACCGCGCCGCGCTGCTGGTGGATGTGCGCGAGGCCACGCGCGACGGACTGAACCGCAAGGGAGTCCGCGTCACGCTGCTCGGCGAGGGCGATCGCGTGGATGCACGCACGGGCGAGGTCACGCCCGATCCGTCGAAGACCGCCATCGTCACGCCACTGTTCATCAACCTGCGCCAGCCCTACTCGCGCGAGCCCTGGGGCCCGTGGGTGGCGCCAAACCTGATCGAGCGCATGGCACTCGATCCCGCGCTGGGCGCCAGCGCGACGGACGACCTGATCGGCTTCCACCTGTCGCGCGACGAGCGCACGCGCTTCTTCCACCATGCGGATCGCCCGGAGTCGCTGACGGCAATCGGAGTGCGGCTCGACGTCGCGGCCCTCGAAGGAGCTGCCGAAGCCGCACGCGCCCTGCACGAGGAACTGCAACCGCGCCCCTGACCTGCACCCCCACCATCCCGGAGATCGCCGGTGTCCCAGCCCACGAGTCCCTCGTCCGCCGTTCGTCTGCGCATGCCCCCCACTCTGGCGGTCATCGGCAGCATTCTGATCCTCGCGGCGCTGGCAGCGCAGGTGCTGCCGCCCGGGACGTTCCAGCGCGAGGCAAAGACCTTCAAGGTCGGGGACATCGCCAGCGTCGAGCACGTGGTGGCCGAGGGCGACACGCGCGAATCGATCGCGGCCGCGGTGGGTGATGCGGCCTCGTTGCGCCACCCGTGGCGGGATGCGTCGGGGAGCGAAGTCGAGACGCTGCGCGTGGGCCAGACGGTGCTCGTGCCGGTCTACCGGACGCGGACGCGCACTGTCGTCGTGCCGGGCAGCTACGCGCGCGTCGAGCGCACCGCCTACGACAGTTCCTTCGCGCGCGCGACCGACGTGCTCGGCCAGGTGGTGATGGCGCCGATCCGGGGTTTTCAGGCCAAGGCGGAGGTGATCGCCTTCATCCTGCTGCTGGGCGGCGCGTTCGGGATGGTGCTGGCGACGGGCGCGGTGGATGCCGCTTTGCGGTCGGCGGTGGCCGCTTTGTCGCGTTCGGGCACTGAATGGCTGGTGATCCCCGCCCTGATGGTGATGTTTAGTCTCGGCGGCGCCATCTTCGGCATGAGCGAGGAGGTGATCCCGTTCGTGCTGGTGACAATCCCGCTGGCGATCCGCATGGGGTACGACGCGATCACGGGGTTGTGCATGAGCTTCCTGGCGGCAGGGCTGGGGTTCGCCGGTGCGTTCTTCAATCCCTTCACCGTTCAGATTGCGCAGGGTATCGCGGAGTTGCAGCCGCTCAGCGGCATGGGCTTCCGCATCGGTCTGTGGTTCGTGGTGACGGGCGTGGGGATCGGTTACACGATGTGGTGGGCGACGCGGGTGAAGCGGCGCCCGGAGTTGTCGCCGACGTTCGAGAACGACCGGAAGTTGATCCACAAGTTCGAGGCGGCCGACGGAACGTCGCACGAGTTGGGCACGCGCGAGTGGCTGGTGCTGGGCATTTTCGCGGGGGGCATGGGGCTGCTCGTCTGGGGCGTGACGCAGCGCGGGTGGTACATGGAGGAGTTGAGCGGCGTGTTCGTCGGGATGGGACTGCTGGCGGCGATTGCCGGGCGGCTGAACATGGAGAAGGCGGCGACGTCCTTCGTGCGCGGGGCGTCGGACCTCGCCGGCGCGGCGCTGATCGTGGCGGTGAGCGCCGGCATCGTGCGGGTGATGGAGGACGGGCGGGTGCTGGACACGATCCTGAACGCGGTGGCGGCGGGGCTGAACCAGACGCACTCGGTGGTGGCGGCCTGCCTGATGTTCCTGTTCCAGACGGTGCTGAACTTCTTCGTGCCGTCGGGCAGCGGCCAGGCGGCGATGACGATGCCGATCATGGCACCGCTGAGCGACCTGGTGGGCATTTCGCGCCAGACGGCGGTGCTGGCGTTCCAGATGGGCGACGGTTTCGGCAACATGATCATCCCGACGTCGGCGGTGACGATGAGCGTGCTGGGGATCGCCGAGATTCCGTGGGAGCGCTGGGCGAAATGGCTGCTGCCGCTGGAGTTGCTGCTGCTGGTGGTCGGCTGCGGGGCGCTGGCGCTGGCGATCGCGGTGGGCTACGCGTGACCGGTCGGGCCGCCCCTTGACACCGGATTCGCGGGACCGCAGGCTTGGCCAAAGTCTGGCCCGGTTTGCGGGGCCTCTGCGGAGTGCGGCGCGTGCTCGAGTTCCTCATGTTCCGGCAGGGCATTCTGTTCGTCGTGTCAGCGCCCTCAGGCGGCGGCAAGTCGACGATCCTGCGGCGTCTGCGCCAGAACGACCCCGGTCTCGCCTACTCGATTTCGGTGACGACGCGCGCGCCGCGCGGCGACGAGCGCGACGGCGTCGAGTACTACTTCCGCAGCGTTGAGCAGTTCGAGCGCCTGGTCGCCGAGGATGCCTTCGTCGAGCATGCACGCGTGCACGGCAACTACTACGGCACGCTGCGCGGCGAGGTGGACCGCCGCACGGAGGCGGGCGAGGACGTGCTGCTCGACATCGACGTGCAGGGCAGCCTGGAGTTGAAGCGCAAGCGTCCCGACACCGTGATGATTTTCGTGTTGCCGCCGAGCATTGCCACGCTCGAGCGACGCCTGCGCGGCCGCGGGCTCGACAACGAGGAAGCCATCGGCGTGCGCCTCCAGAATGCGCGCAATGAGGTGCGTTACGCCCGGCACTACGACTATGTGCTGGTCAACCGCGACCTGGACGACACCATCGAGGCGATGCGCACGATCATCACGGCGGAGCGCTGTCGCGCGCATCGCATCGACATCAAAGACGCCTTTGGCGAAATCGAGTTCCTGCCCCGCGAAGAACCATCAAACGTCTGAACGCGGCAAACAAGAGCCTCAGGCCGAAGTCGAACCACGAATCTCAGTGGTGCAGCATCTCAAAGCGGCGGCCGACCGACTTCCAGTCCACCACATTCCACCACGCCTGGACGTAGTCCGCGCGCCGGTTCTGGTACTTGAGATAGTAGGCGTGCTCCCACACGTCGATGGCGAGCAGGGGGATGATGGCCCACTGCGACAGCAGGTTCTGGTTGAGCCCCTGCAGGATGGTCAGGCGTGCGCCGGCAATCTGATAGCCGAGGATGCCCCAGCCCGAGCCCTCGACGGTGCGGGCGGCGGCGGAGAACTGGTCGCGGAAGGCCTGAAAGCTGCCGAACTGCTTTTCGATCTGGCGGGCAAGCTGGCCGCGCGGCTCGCCGCCGGCGCCCTCGGGCGACATGCAGTCCCAGAACAGACAATGGAGAAAGTGGCCGCCGCCGTTGAACGAGGCCTTGCGCGTCCAGTACTCGATGAGGGCGTTGTCGCCGCTTGCCCGGGCATCGGCCATCCTGGCCTCCGCCTCGATCAGGCCGTTGACGTAGGCCGCGTGGTGGCGGCTGTGGTGGATTTCCATGGTCTGCGCGTCGATGTGGGGCTCGAGGGCGTTGTAGTCGTAGCGCAGCGCGGGAAGCACCCACTTGCCGGAGTCGTCGATGGCCCCGGGAACGAGTTGGGTCACAAGCTTGGCGTGGCCCTGAAGCGCGCCCGCGGGGGCCTCGGGGGTGGCCTCCTGGGCGAAGGCAAGGCCGGAGGCGGCAGCAGCGAGAATGGCGCTGCTTCCGACGAGAAAGTCTCTGCGGTTGGCGGTCATCGGTGCGGTGTCCTTTCGCGGATTCGGGCGCGGCCGGCACCCTGTCGGAATGCTGCCGTGCGGTCGCCCGCCGAATCAAGCCCGGCCTGAAAGGATTCGCCATTGACGGCCGGGCCGGTCTCGGCCCCATCCTTGTCGCGAACGCTGTTCCAATTATACGTCCCGATATCCAAACGTAGTGACAGGCGGCATTCCCGCAACCCCATGAAGAAGATCCTGGTCATCGACGACGAGCGCGACGTTCTGGAGGTCGTCCGTAGCGTCCTGAAGACGAAAGGCTACACGGTGCGCTGCGCCGAGGGTGGCGAGGAGGGGTTGCGTCAGGCCGACACGGAGGAGCCGGATCTGATCATCTGCGACCTGATGATGCCGCGCGTCTCGGGCCTGGAGGTGCTCAAGCGCCTGCGCCAGAAGCCCAAGTTCGAGAACACGCCGATCATCGTGTTGTCGGCCGTGGGCGAGGACAGCGACAAGCCGGAGGAGTATTGGGCGCGCGGTCTCGGCGTCGACGAGTACATCTGCAAGCCCTTCGATCCGCTCGATCTTCTGGGCCGCGTTGAGTTCATCTTCCGCCGCGGGTCGTATCGCTCGGTGCGCGCCGAGGGCGGCGCCCAGGCGCGCAACACACCGGCGCCGCTGCCCGCGCGTGCCACGCCCCGGCCCGTCGATGTCACCACCCTGAGCCCCGTCGAACTGGTGCACACCTACGTCGAGGCATGGAACACCCGCAACTGGGAGACGGAATACGCCTGCATGGACCAGGCGATCGTCGGGCACTTCCCGCTGGACGAGTACCGATTCCGGCGCGACCAGGCCTTCGCCGAGCCCGGCAGCCACCGCACCCAGCAGATTGTCCGCGTGTTGGACGACTACACGGTCGGCGACATGGGGCGGGTCACCATCGAACGGGAGGACAGCGGCGAAGGCCGCACGGTCGTCCGCAAGTTGACCTTCTCCCTGAAGCAGACCCCAAAGGGCTGGAAGATCGTCCGTTACAAGGAAGAACCGGCCAAGCCGCGTTCCTGACAGGCCCCTGTTTTTATCGCCCGGCGCTCCCGATCCCCCAAAACAGATGGAGTCCGCGACAGCCGCCGCTCCATCCTCGCTGCCTGACACGTCGCCCCAAAGCACGGGGACGCCCCGCGTCCCGCAACCGGCAGACCGGAGAAGCCCTCCCATGAAACAGCCCACGCGGGCAGAACTCGACGCCCTCGTCTCGCTCGACAGCGGAGATCCCCACGCCGTGCTCGGTGTCCACCCGGACACCGACTCCAAGGGCGAACCGGTGTTGGTGTTCCGCGCGATGCACCCCGACGCGCAACGCGCCGAACTTGTCTTCGACGGCGAGACGCGCACGCACGAGATGACCCGCATCCACGCCGGCGGCGTGTTCGAAGTGCGCATCCCCGCGCGCGAGCGTGCCACCCGCTACCGCTACCAGCACCGCTTCCACTTCACCGACGGCAACACCTGGATCCGCCGCGACCCGTATCGCTTCCTGCCGACCCTGGGCGAGATGGATCTGCACTTCGTCGGAGAGGGACGGCACTGGCGCCTGTACGACAAACTGGGCGCGCAGCCCATGACGATCGACGGCATCTCGGGCATCAGCTTCGCCGTCTGGGCGCCGAATGCGCGCCGCGTCAGCGTCATCGGCGACTTCAACCGCTGGGACGGACGCCTGTGCCCGATGCGTCGCATGGGCGCCTCGGGCATCTGGGAGATCTTCCTGCCCGACCTGGACGGAGGAGAACTGTACAAGTTCGAGGTCAAGACGCGCGACGGACAGCTTCAGCTCAAGCTCGATCCGTTCGCCTTCCATGCCCAGCGACGCCCCGAGACCGCCGGCATCGTCTGGCGGCGCGGTCGCTACACATGGAACGACGATGCATGGATCGCCGCGCGCAGCCACCGCAACTGGCTCTACGAGCCGATGGCCATCTACGAGGTGCACCTGGGCTCGTGGATGCGCAGCCCCGACGACCCGGACGAGTTTCTGGGATACCGGGATCTGGCCCCGATGCTAGTCGCGCACTGCCTGCGCTACGGGTTCAACTTCATCGAGTTCCTGCCGCTGGCCGAGCATCCCTTCGACGGCTCGTGGGGCTATCAGGTGACGGGCTACTTCGCACCGACGAGCCGCTTCGGCACGCCGGACGACTTCAAGTTCCTCGTCGACGAGCTGCACGCTGCCGGCATTGGCGTGATCATCGATTGGGTGCCGGCGCACTTCCCGAAGGATGCGCACGGCCTGCGGCGCTTCGACGGCACGGCGCTTTACGAACACGAGGACCCGCGCCAGGGCGAGCACAAGGACTGGGGCACGCTGATCTTCAACTACGGCCGCAACGAGGTCCGCAACTTCCTCATCACGAATGCGCTGTTCTGGGTGGACGAATTCCACATCGACGGCCTGCGCGTCGACGCGGTCGCCTCGATGCTCTACCTCGACTACAGCCGCAAGGAAGGCGAGTGGGTGCCCAACAAGTTCGGCGGGCGGGAGAACCTCGAGGCCATCGAATTCGTGCGCCAGCTCAACGAGGAGCTGCACGGCCAGTTCCCCGGCGCCTTCACCATCGCCGAGGAGTCCACCGCCTTCACGGGCGTCAGTCGCCCCACCTACGTCGGCGGACTCGGCTTCACCTTCAAGTGGAACATGGGCTGGATGAACGACACCCTGGAGTACTTCTCCAAGGATCCGGTGCACCGCAGCTACCACCACAACGACCTGACCTTCTCGATGGTCTACGCGTTCACGGAGAACTTCATCCTGCCGATTTCGCACGACGAGGTCGTGCACGGCAAGGGCTCGCTGCTGGGACGCATGCCGGGCGACGGCTGGCGCCAGTTCGCCAACTACCGGTTGTTCCTCGCCTACATGTGGACGCATCCGGGCAAGAAGCTGGTCTTCATGGGCTGCGAGTATGCGCAGGGGCGGGAGTGGGACTTCTCGAAGAGCCTCGACTGGCACCAGGCCGGGCAGGGTCCGCACGGGCAGGTGGAGCACCTTCTGGAGGATCTGGGCCGGCTGTATCAGGCCGAGCCCGCGCTATGGAAGTACGACACGGAGCCGCGCGGCTTCACGTGGATCGACTGCAACGACTCGCACGCTTCGGTGCTCTCCTACATTCGCTGGGGCGACAACGGCGACCACCTGGTGGTCGTGTCGAACTTCACGCCGGTGGCGCGCGAGCACTATCGCATCGGCGTGCCGTGGCCGTGCTTCTACGAGGAGGTCATCAACACGGACTCGGAACTCTACGGCGGAAGCAACCTGGGCAACGACGGCGGGAAATGGGCCGAGAACTGGGCGATGCACGGGCACTACCACTCGCTGGACCTGACGCTGCCGCCGCTGGCCTGTCTGGTCCTGCGGCCCCGCCGCGCCACGCCGTAGCGCGTCGGTTCAGCTCACGACATCGACGATCGTGTCCTTCAGCTTCTCGAAGAAGGACTTCTTGCGGCAGGAGTGATAGTCCTCCTGGGACTCCTCGGCGAGCGCCAGCAGCAGTTCGCGCTGGCGGTCGTTGAGCTTGCGCGGCGTGACGACGATGGCGCGCACGAACTGGTCGCCGAAGGCGCCGTTGCCCGCCGGCATGCCCTTGCCGCGCAGCCGGAAGACGGTGTGCGACTGCGTGCCGGTCGGCACGTTGACGATCTGTTCGCCATGCAACGTCGGCACGCGCACCTCGGCCCCGAGCGCGCACTGTGTGATCGAGACCGGCAGATCGAGATGGATGTGCGGCCCCTCGCGCGTGTAGAGATCGTGCTCGCGCATCTGGAAGTTGACGTAGAGGTCGCCGCGTTCGCCGCGCCCCTGGGGGGCGGGTTCGCCCTCGCCGCGCAGGCGCAGGCTCATGCCGTCGTCCACGCCGCCCGGAATGTCGAAGGTCAGCTCGACCTTGCGCGGCACCAGCCCCTCGCCGCGGCAGTCGGGGCAGGGGCGCGAGATGATCGTGCCGGCGCCGCCGCACTGGTCGCAGGTGGTCTGCACCGAGAAGAAGCCCCGGCTGAGGCGCACGGTGCCCGAGCCGCCGCAGCGCGGACAACGCTCGGGCTTCGAGCCGGCCGCCGCCCCGCTGCCCGCGCAGGGCGAGCAGACCTCGCGGCGCTCGAACGAAACCTTGGCCTTCGTGCCCGAGAACGCCTCCTCCAGCGTCAACGGGTAGCGCATGCGGATGTCGCGGCCGCGGGGGCCGCCACGCCCGCCCCCGAACGGGTTCGCCCCGCCGAAGAATGCGCTGAACAGTCCCCCGAAGATGTCCTCCATCTCCGAGGCGTGGTGGAAGTCGCTCCACTGGAAGCCGCCCGACCCGAACGCGGTCTTCACGCCCTCGTGCCCGTAGCGGTCGTAGCGCGCGCGCTTTTCCTGGTCGCCGAGGACCTCGTACGCCTCGGCCGCCTCCTTGAAGCTCTCCTCCGCCTCCGGGTTGCCCGGGTTGCGGTCCGGATGGAACTTCAGCGCCACCTTGCGGTATGACTTCTTGATCTCCTCCTGAGTGGCCGTGCGCTCGACCCCGAGGACCTCGTAGTAGTCGCGCTTGGCCATGGAGGGAGTCCGGATGCGGGGATGGGGGACGAGTGTATCGTTCCGGCCCACAGCAGGGGGCTGGAGCGGCCGTCCGTGTCAAGGGAGCAACCCGGGTGCCGCTGTTGCGCGGGAGGGGGCTTGAAGGGCTTGCGCCGGTAGTCCGGCTTGTCGACGTTCTCGCCAGCTTATCGCCTTTGCCGGGAGGATGTCCATGGCCGTGAACCGACAGCCACGAGGATTGCATGCCGTGCGGTGGATTCTGTGCCTGCTGCTGGCAAGCCTTGCCGGCCGCGCCGGCGCCCAAGCCGCCGAGGCCCTGCCAGCGGTGCCGCGCGAGTTCCGCGGCGTCTGGGTCGCCACCGTGTCGAATCTCGATTGGCCGTCGCGCAAGGGCCTGCCGGTCGCCGCGCAGCAGGAGGAGCTGCGCCGGCTGTTCGAGAAGGCGCGCGAGATGAAGTTCAACGCCGTGATCTTTCAGGTGCGCCCGGCCGGCGATGCCTTCTACCCCACCACTCTGGCCCCGTGGTCCGATGGACTGACCGGTCAGCAGGGACGCGCTCCCGACCCCGCCTGGGACCCGCTCGAGTTCGCCGTCCGCGAGGCCCACGCCCGCGGCCTCGAGCTGCATGCCTGGTTCAATCCCTACCGCGCCGCCCTGTCCAAGGACCGCTCGCGGCTGGCTCCCAACCATTTCGGCGTCCGCAATCCGGAGCACATGGTCGAGTACGACCGCTTCCTGTGGCTGATGCCGACGAGCCCGGCCGTCCAGCAGCACATGGTCGAAGTCATCCGGGACGTCGTGTCGCGCTACGACGTGGACGGCGTGCACTTCGACGACTATTTCTACCCGTATCCGGTGAAGGATGTGCCGTTCCCCGATGACGCCGCGTATCAGGCCTATCGCGCGAGCGGCGGGACGCTGAGCAAGAACGACTGGCGGCGCGAGGGCGTGAACACGTTCCTGCGCCAGGTGTCGGCCGAGATCAAGCGCACGCGCCCAACCGTGCGGTTCGGCATCAGCCCCTTCGGCATCTGGCAGCCGGGCCATCCAGCCGGCGTTCGTGGGCTCAACGCCTACGAGGAGTTGTTCGCCGATGCGCGCCTGTGGTTGCAGGAGGGCATCGTGGACTACATGTCGCCGCAGCTCTACTGGTCCATCGCCGCCCAAGGGCAGAGCTTCCCGGTGCTGCTCGACTGGTGGATTGCGGAGAATCGCCAACGCCGCCATATCTGGCCGGGCATTGCGATCCACAACATTCCCGAGAAGTATGACGTCAAGGAAGTGCTCGACCAGGTGGGGCTGACGCGCCAGCGGGCAGGCTCGACCGGACACGTAATGTTCCGAATGCAGTGGCTGACGGAGAATCGTGGCGGTCTGTCGGACGCCCTTGCGAGGCAGACCTACCCGTGGCCGGCACTCGTGCCGCCAACCCCATGGCTGGGCAACACGACCCCGGAGGCGCCGCTCGTGCAGTTCGACCCGCAGTCGTCGACTCTTCACTGGCAGGCGCGCGGTCAGTCACCGTTCCTGTGGGTGGTGATGGCCGACGTGGGGGGGCGTTGGTGGATGGATGTCATGCCGGCGCACCAGACGTCACTGCGCCTGCGGGCCGGCGCCGCGCCCCCGCGCGTGATGGCCGTCTCGGCTGTCGATCGGCTCGGCAACGAGAGCGCCCGCGCCGTCATCCGCCCGTAGAGCCGTCGTCACCGACGAACTCAATGGCGACCATCGACATGTCGTCGCGCAAGTGGTCGCCCTCCCAGCGACAGGCCGCTCCGACGATCTGCTCGACGGCTCCCGGCAGATCGTTGCCGTCGGTGGCATCCGCCAGCACCATCAGCCGATCCGGGCCGTAGAGTTTCTGGTGGCGGTTCGTCGCTTCGACGATACCGTCCGAGTAGAGGAACAGACGGTCGCCCGGTTCGAGTGTCAGGATGCTGTCGGTGTAGTCGGCATCGGGGACGAAGCCGACAGGGAATCCGCCGGCGGGGAGGAACACGGGCGACGCCTTTCGCGAGGTACGCAGGATCGGTGGATGTCCTGCCTGCGCGTAGCGGAACTCGCGCCGCGCCACGTCGAGCACGCCGTAGACGATCGTGAAGTATTGGGCGATCGATGACTCGCCGATCTGGAAGCGGGCGTTGAGACGCTGGAGCACCCGCGCAGGGGAAGCCGCCAGTTCGTCGGGGTCCTCGTGTTCCTCGGCAAGCAGGAAGGACTGCCCCGGCACGCGGGAGAGGATGCGGCTGAGCGTGACCGACATGAGGGCGGAGGCAACGCCATGGCCGCTGACGTCGAGCAGGTAGACCGCGGCACGATGCTCGTCGATCGGGAAGACGTTCAGGATGTCGCCGGCGAGTTCCTCGCAGGGAACCAGGCGCCAGGCAAAGCGGGCGCCTGCGATGGCCGGCGCCGCGACGGGAAGCAGGGCGGTCTGGATCTCCGCCGCCGCGAGCAGGTCGCGCTTCATCCTCTCGTTGGCGAGGGCGAGTTCCTCTATGCGACCGGCGAGGTCCTCCTTGAGGTGCACGAGACGTTCGCCGCTGCGAATGCGGGCAAGCAGCTCGGCCGAATCGAAGGGCTTGGCGAGGAAATCGTCGACGCCGGCATCGAAGGCTTCGAGCAGGCTTTCCCGATCGGTGCGTGCCGTGAGCAACATGATGAAGGTATAGCTGCCGGCTTGGCGCGCACGCACACGCTTGCACAGCTCGAGCCCGGTCATCTCGGGCATCATCCAGTCGGTAAGGATGAAGGGGAAGGGCGTGAGCTTGTGCAGCCGCCAGGCATCGCGGCCGTTCTCGGCGACGACGACCTCGTGACCCATGCGTTCCAGGGTCATGCGCAGCATTTCGCGCGAGGTCCAGTCGTCTTCGACAAGGAGGATTCTCATGGAGTGGGCGCCAGCTTCTTGACGATCTCGAGGCTGACGAGTTGGAACTCGGTCTCGATGGCCTCGAGGTCCTGCTGGAGCGATCGGGCCTGAAGGCCGGCCTTGCGCCCCTCGATGACTTCGGCGGCGGCGGCCATGCGATCCGCTCCCAAGTTGCGACCGGCCCCCTTGATCGTGTGGGCGATCGCCTGGACGGCGTCGAGCCTGCGATCGTGAATCGCCACGCGCAGCTCGTCGAGACGCCGGGCCATGTCGCGCTGGAAGCCGGTCAGGATTTCTTTGATGAAGCTCTGGTCCCCGTCGGCGATTTCCTCGAGGCGTTTGAGGTTGAGCACGTCGGGTCGCGGACGCGTGGGTTTCGGAGTGCTCGCCGTGACGGCCTCGGGGTGCGCCGCGGCCGTACTGAGCGGCAGCAGCACCCCGAAGAGTTGGTCGATGTGCAGCGGCTTGCTGAGGTAGTCGTCCATGCCCGCGGCAAGGCAGCGCTCGCGATCGCCCTGCAGGGCGTTCGCCGTCATCGCCACGATCGGGATGTCGCAGCGCGCCGGCGAGCCGGAGCGGATGCGCCGCGTCGTCTCGAAGCCGTCCAGCACCGGCATCTGGCAATCCATCAGGATCACGTCGTAGGGAAGCGTCTCGAGTGCCGCCAGCACTTCCGAGCCGTCGATCACGATGTCCGCGCGACACCCGAGTTTCTCGAGCATGCGCTTGGCCACCATCTGATTCACCGGATTGTCCTCGGCCACAAGGACGCGCAGGCCCAGGAAGCGCTGCTGCTCGCCGGGACTCGAGAAGCGCGTCACCTCGATGTTGCCGCCGGGAAAGACCAGCCGCACCAGAGTCTCCAGCAGCTCGTTGTGCCGCACCGGCTTGGCCAGCACATCCGAGACGCCCGGCACCTGAAAGCGGTCACCCAGCACATGGCGGCCGAAGGACGACATCAGGACGATGCCGAGCGACGGGCATTCGGCGCGACAATCCGTAACCAGTTGATTGATCGGCATCCCCGGGAGCGCATCGTCGAGCAGCAGAATCTCGAACAGGGTCCCCGCCTCCCGCGCGGCGCGCAAGCGCCCGAGGAGTTGCTCCGCGCTCGGCACCGAGACCGCATCCAGATACCACGACGCGGCGACTTCGAGCAGGTTGCGGCGGTGCGCCTCATGCGCATCCGCGACGATCAAACGCATGCTGGCCAGCGTGGACTTCAGCCGACGACGACGGCCTGTCGTGCTGTGCGACTCCGCCTTCGGCAACGTGATGCGAAACCAGAACGTCGAACCGGCACCCGGCTGGCTGGTCGCCCCGATCTGGCCGTTCATGCGCTGCGCGAGTTCGCGGCTGATCGCCAGCCCCAGGCCGGTGCCGCCGTACTCGCGCGTGGTGGAGGAATCCGCCTGCGTGAAGGGCTCGAAGATGCGGCCCAGCTTGTCGGGTGCGATGCCGATGCCCGTGTCGCGCACCTCGAACCGCAGGCCGATCTCCGACTTCGTCTCCGTCTCGGCCAGCACCTCGAGGATGACCTCGCCCTGCTTGGTGAACTTGATGGCGTTGGACAGGAAGTTCGTCAGGATCTGGCGGATGCGCGAAGGATCGCCGCGCAGGTGCTGCGGCAGGTCGAACGAGAGCATGCCGGAGAGCTTGAGGCCTTTCTCGTGCGCGCGCGGGGCGAGCACGTCTAGCGACTCCTCGACGATGGCCCGCAGGTTGAAGTCCATCTCCTCGAGCTCGAGCTTGCCGGCCTCGATCTTCGAGAAATCCAGGATCTCGTTGACGACCCCGAGCAGCATCTCGCCCGACGAGCGAATCCCGCGCACGTACTGGCGCTGCTCGTCGTCCAGACGCGTATCGAGCAGCAGGCTCGTCATGCCGAGCACGCCGTTGAGCGGCGTCCGGATTTCGTGGCTCATGTTCGCGACGAACAAGGTCTTGGCGCGGGCGGCGTCCTCGGCGCGGGCCATTGCGGCGCGCAGCTCGCGATGCTGCACGCGCCGTTCCGTCACGTCATTGGCGAAGAGAAACAGGTACTCGCGGTCCTGCACGCGCAGGTACGTGAGGGAGGCCTGCACCGGGAAGCGCGAGCCGTCGCTGCGAACCATCTCGCCCGAGACTCCCGTCCGGCCCGAATGGCACAGTTGGCTCCAGAATTGGTTCCAGCGCGCGATCTCGCCCAGCGGCATCACCGTGCACACATGGCGACCCAGCACCTGCTGCTGGCTGTACCCCAGTTCCTCGCACGCGGCGCGGTTGGCGTACAGGATCCCGCCATCCGGTCCGATCCACAGATTCAACCCGCACCCGTTCTCGATCGAAGCAGAGGCCACGTGCAGCGCCGTCTCCGCCTCCTGAAGCTTGAGCGCGCGCACCAGCGTCTCGCCCACGATGCGCAGCAGGCGCTCCTCGGTTTGGCTCCAGGAGCGCTCGGCGCGGACGGCGTCGAAACCCAATGCCCCCTCAACCCGACCATGATGCACGATGGGGACGCAGATGACCGACCGGATGCCCTGAACGGTGAGCAGCTCGCGGTCGAGCCGCGACGTGTCGGGCATGTCCCGCACACGGGGAATGTGATAGGTCTCCAGGGCGGTCAGCCGACGAGCAAACAGCGGGGCCTTCTCGGCCGGCAGCCGCTGCAAGAGGGCGATCTGCGGGGCGATGCCCGGGGCACACCACTCGTGCGTGTTGGTGATCGTCGAATGGTCGGGCGAGAAACGCAGGAGGTAGCTGCGGTCGCCGCCCATGTGCTCGCCCAGACGCCGAAGGGCCAGGTTGACCGAGGCGTCGATGGTCTCGGGAGCAATGTGGATGAACTCGTTCGAGATGCCGGCGACCAGTGTGAGGAACTCGACCTGGGCGCGAAGCTGCTCGTTCTCCCGGGCCAGACGCTCCATGTCCGTCTCCGCTCGACTCGACTCCGATGACGCCATGTCGGCCTCGATTCGCCCCTCCAAGTATCGCTCCACGATGGCATCCCTTGCCCGGATGTCCTCAACTGGATTCCGCCGGGATTGTCCGGGAGAGGTCGGGATTCGGGCGCGGCTCATCCGGCTTGCCCGCTGGCCCGGTCCTTGCCCCATTGGGCGTGGGAGCCCCTGCCCGTGGAGGCCGCTGTGTCACGTTTTCCCGCCGGCGAGTTGACCCCCCGCCAGATTGTCGCCGAGCTCGACAAGTTCATTGTGGGCCAGCGCGCCGCCAAGCGCGTGGTCGCCATTGCGCTGCGCAACCGCGTGCGACGGCGCCTGTTGCCCCTGCCCCTGCGCGACGAGGTCTCGCCCAAGAACATCCTGATGATCGGGCCCACCGGCGTCGGCAAGACGGAGATCGCCCGCCGGCTGGCCCGGCTGGCCCGCGCCCCGTTCGTCAAGGTCGAGGCGACGAAGTACACCGAAGTCGGCTACGTCGGCCGCGACGTCGAGTCGATGGTCCGCGACCTCGTCGAGACCGCCATCCGCATGGTGCGCGACGAGAAGGCCGAGGGCATGCGCGAGGCCGTCGAGGAGGTGGTGTACAACCGCATCATGGACCTGCGCGACGCGCCCCCGGCCGGCGTGCGCAAGCACCAGCGCATCGAGGAGGGCAAACCGGTCGTCGAGTACGAGCTGCCCGTGCTGGCCTCCGGCGAGACCGAAGCGACGCATCCGGCCTATCGCTGGTGGCGCCGCCGCGAGGCGCTCAAGCAGCCGCTCGCCGAAGGGCGCCTCGACGACGAGGAAGTGGATGTCGTCGTCAAGCAACGCGGCTCCTCGCCCTTCGACATGCTGACGATGCCGATGGGGCCCGGCGGGCCGCCCGATGGCGGCATGGAACATTTGCAGGGGCTGTTCGAGAAGCTGGCGCCGAAGAAGGACAAGAAGATGCGCCTGCGCATCGGCGAGGCGCGCCGCGTGCTCTTCGAGGAGGAAGTCGAGGGACTGCTCGACGCGGAGAAGATCAAGATCGAGGCCGTGGAGCGCGCGCAACAGGACGGCATCATCTTCATCGACGAGTTCGACAAGATCGCGGGCGGGCGCGGAGGCGAGGCGCGCGGACCCGACGTGTCGCGCGAGGGCGTCCAGCGCGACATCCTCCCCATCGTCGAAGGCAGCACCGTCTTCACCAAGCATGGCATGGTATCGACCGATCACGTGCTCTTCATCGCGGCCGGCGCGTTCCATGTCAGCAAGCCGAGCGATCTGATTCCCGAGCTGCAAGGGCGCTTCCCGCTGCGCGTCGAACTCGAGCCGCTCACCGCCGAGGACTTCGCCCGCATCCTGACCGAGCCCGACAACGCGCTGACCCGTCAGTACACCGCCCTGCTGGCGACCGAGAGCGTCGAACTCGTCTGGGAAGCAGACGGCATTCAGGAGATCGCGCGCATCGCCGCCGAGGTGAACGCCTCGACGGAGAACATCGGCGCCCGCCGTTTGCACACGCTGCTCGAGAAGATTCTCGAAGAGGTCAGCTTCGAAGCGCCAGACATGGGCACCGGCCGCATCGTGGTCAACGCCGCCTTCGTGCGCCAGGCACTCGGCGAAATCCTCAAGGACCAGGACCTGAGCCGCTACATCCTCTGACGCTTCGCCCGTCCCATCGGAGTCTTCGCCCCAGAATTCGAATCGAGAGCCACGAACCACAGCCTCCATGCACCCTATCCTCCTCACCATCGGCGACTTCTTCATCGGCACCTACGGGCTGATGATCGCGATCGGGTTGCTGGGCGCGATCGGTCTGGCCGCGATGCGCGGGCGCGGGCGTGGCTACGATCCCGACGTCTTCTTCGACATGGCGTTCGTCGCGGTGCTCAGCGGTTTCGTCTCCGCGCGCGTGCTCTACATCATCCTGAACTTCAACCAGTTCCTCGCGAACCCGCTGGAGCTGATCCTGTCGCGCACCGGCTTCGTCTTCCTCGGCGGCTTCGTCGGCGCGATTGCCGTGCTCATTTGGTGGCTGCGCCGCAAGCAGCTGCCCGTGCTTGCGACGGGCGACCTCGTCGCGCCCAGCGTGGCGCTCGCTCACGGGTTCGGTCGCATCGGCTGTCATCTGGCCGGATGCTGCTGGGGAGGCGTGTGCAGCGTGACCGGCATGGGCATCACGCTCGAGCCCCATCTGATGCCCGACGGCTATCCCTTCGCCAATGCCTACATGGACCATCTTGAGCACGGCCTGATCGAACCGGGCGCGGCGTTCAGCCTGCCCGTCTGGCCTGTCCAGTTGTACGAGGCCTTCGGGCTGTTTGCGCTGGCGGCATTGCTCGTGTGTGTCGCCGCGCGCAAGCCCCGCCGGCAGGGGCTGGTGCTCGGGCTGTACGTGACGCTCTATGCGGTCATGCGGTTCGCGCTCGAATTCCTGCGCGGCGACGCCGACCGCGGCATGTTCCTCGGCGGCGTGCTCAGCACGTCGCAGATTATTTCGCTGCTGCTGCTGCCGGCGGGCATCGTGCTGCTCGTTCGGGCCCGGACGCAGCCCATCTCGCCCCGCAGTCATCCCTCCGTGGCGCCACAGCCGACCGAGCAGAAGGCAGAGGTCGCCGCGGAATCGTCCGGCCGGCGTCGAGACAGGAAGCGCCGTCGCTAGCGCGTCAGGAAGCGCACCTTCGGCCGACCGGGCAGCGCACGCAGCGCCTCGAGCGCGGGCGGCGTCGGGTTGATTCGTGTCTGACCGTTGGGCGTGAACTCGACCTTCACGGCGTCCGTTGCGGCGATGACGATCGCCACGGGGCGCGAGCCACCGAAGCGCCGGCAGGTCTCGGACAGTTCGTAGAGTGCCTGCGTGGAAAGATTCGGCGCGTCCCACTCCAGAACCACGCCGCGCGCGGAGTTGCGCAACTCGTCGGCCGGCACGACGCCCTGGCCTTCGAGCGACACGCGGTCGTTCCACACGGTCAACTGCCCCTGAATCTGCACGACGGTGTCGGGCACCAAGTGCGCGCGGCACGCGGCGAACGACCGCGAGAAGAACTTCGCCTCGAAGGCGCCGGTCAGGTCCTCGAGCTGCACGATCGCCCACGGGTTGTTGTTCTTGTCGGTCTTGTTGATGATGCCGGTGACGAGTCCGACGATGCGGACGGGCAGGCGTTCGTTGGCGCGCAGGCCCTCGGCGCGCACGGGGAGACTGGCGGCCGTCACGTCCGAGAAGGAAAGCATCTCGATCTCGAAGCGCCGCAGGGGATGCTCCGACAGGTAGAAGCCCAGAACCTCCTTCTCGAACTCGGCGCGCTGTTTGGCATCCCACGGGCGGAGGGCCTGCATCGGTATGCGGGGGATGAGCGGCTGCGCGGCGGTCTGGCCATCGGCGAACATGTCGTCCTGATCGCTGTTGCGGGCGCGGTGGACGTCGGCTGCCAGCGCGACGATCTCGGGCAGCGCGCCCATGAGCGCCGCGCGGTTCTTCTCGAGCGCATCGAACGCGCCGGCCTTGATGAGCAACTCGACCATGCGCGAGTTGAGTTCCTCGCGCGGCATGCGCAGGCAGAAGTCCTGCAAGTCCTTGAACGGCCCGCCGGCGTCGCGCTCGCGCGAGACCGCCTGCGCGAAGCCGCGGCCCACGCCCCGAATGCCGCAGATCGCGTACCAGACCGCGTTGCCCTCGGGGTTGAAGTACTCGCGCGAGCGATTGATGTCCGGCGGCAGGACATCGACGCCCATCTCGCGGCAGTGCGCGACGTACTTGGCGATCGCCTCGACGGTGCCGTCGATCTCGTTCGTCAACAGCGCCGCCAGGAAGGAGGTCAGGTAGTGCGCGCGCAGGTACGCCGTGCGGAAGGTGAGCACCGCGTAAGCGGCCGAGTGCGACTTGTTGAAGCCGTAGCTGGCGAAACTCAGGACGTCGTTCCAGACCTTGAGCGCGAGCTCGGCCGGCACGCCGCTGTGCTTCGGCGCGCCGTCGACCCACTTCGCCTCCAGCTTCTGCATTTCCTCCGGCAACTTCTTGCCCATCGCCTTGCGCAGCTTGTCGGCCTCGCCGCGCGTGAAGCCCGACATCGTCATCGCGATGCGCATCACCTGTTCCTGGTACAGGATGACGCCGTAGGTCTCGCGCAGGATGGGCTCGAGGATCGGATGGTCATAGTGGACCGGTTCCTCGCCATGCTTGCGGCGCACGTACATGTCGTGCATGCCGGCGCCGAGCGGACCGGGCCGGTACAGCGCGAGGAGCGCCGTGAGGTCCGCGAACTCGGTGGGGCGCAGGCGCCGCACGAGCGTCGTCATGCCCTCGGATTCTAGCTGGAACACGCCGGGCGTGTGGCCCTTCTGCAGCTCGACATAGGTCTTCGGGTCGTCCATGCCGAGGGCGTCCCAATCGACCGTGATGCCCTGCCGCTCGTGCAGCCAGTCGCACACGCGCTTGATGATCGTCAGGTTCTTGATGCCCAGGAAGTCCATCTTGAGCAGCCCGAGGTGCTCCTCGAGTTCGCCCATGGTGAACTGGGTGGCGGGCCGCTCTTCGTTCGGGGCCTTGTAAAGCGGGCAGTATTCGGTGAGCGGGCGGTCCGAGATCACGATGCCCGCGGCGTGCGTCGAGGCATGGCGCACCATGCCCTCGATGCGCTGGGCGAGATCGAGCAGGCGCTCGACCTCGGGGTGCGTGGAGAGAACCTCGCGAAGCTGCGGCGTCTCGGCGCGCGCCTTCGCGATCGTCGCCTTCGGATCGTTCGGAATCGCCTTGGCGACCAGATCGACGGTGGACAACGGAATGTCGAGCACGCGGCCGACGTCGCGCACCGCCGCCTTCGCCTTCATCGTCCCGAAGGTGATGATCTGGCTGACGCAGTCCTCGCCGTACTTGCGGCGGACGTACTCGATCACCTCGCCGCGGCGTTCGAAGCAGAAGTCCACGTCGATGTCGGGCATCGACAGGCGGTCCGGATTCAGGAAGCGCTCGAAGAGCAGCCCGTGCTCGAGCGGGCACAACTCCGTGATGCGCAGCGCGTAGGCGACCACCGAGCCGGCGGCCGAGCCACGCCCCGGGCCCACCGGAATGCCCTGCTGGCGGGCGTAGTCGATGAAGTCCGCCACGATGAGGAAGTACGACGGAAAGCCCATGCGCTCGATGGTGGCGAGCTCGAACTCGACGCGCTCGCGCAACTCGACGTCCGACTCGGCCCGCTCGCCATAGCACGCGCGCACGCCGGCCCAGACCTTGTCGCGCAGGTGCTGCGCCTCGCTGACGCCCTCGGGGCAGGCGAACCGCGGCACGCGGTAGACGCGTTCGGGCATGACGAGGTTGCACATCTCGGCGACGAGCCGCGTGTTGGTCAGCGCCTCGGGAAGCTCGCCGAACAGCGCGGCCATCTCCTCGGTCGACTTCATGTAGAACTCGGAGGTGTCGAACTTCATGCGCTTCTCGTCGCGCAGGCGGGCACTGGTCTGCACGCACAGCAGGACGTCGTGGAGGTCGGCGTCCTCGCGGCGCAGGTAGTGGGCGTCGTTGCTGGCGATCAGGCGCAGATTGTGGCGACGCGCCATCGCGACGAGCATGGGATTCGAGCGCTTCTGCTCGGCCAGGCCGTGGTCCTGCAACTCGATGAAGAAGCGCTCGGGGCCGAAGAGCTCGATGAAGCGGGCGAGGTATTCGTTCGCGCGCCGCTCGTCGCCGTCGAGCAACGCCACCGGGATCAGACCCGAGAGGCAGGACGAGGTCGCCACGAGGCCCGTCGTGTGCGCCGCCAGTGTCTCGAAGTCGATGCGCGGCTTGTAGTAGAAGCCCTCGAGGAAGCCGATCGAGGAGAGCTTGCACAGGTTGCGGTAGCCCTCGTAGTCCTGCGCGAGCAGCAGCAGGTGGTGCGTCAGCTTTTGCTCGCCGGCGCGGCGTTCGGTGCGCTGGCCCGGGGTGATGTAGACTTCGCAGCCGACGATCGGCTGGATGCCCGCCTTGCGGGCGGCATGGTAGAACTCCAGCGCCCCGAAGAGCACGCCGTGATCGGTCAACGCGACGGCCGGCTGGCCCAGCGTGTCGCGCACGTACTCCACCATCGGCTTGATGCGGTTGGCACCATCAAGCAGACTGTACTCGGAGTGGACGTGCAGGTGGACAAAGTCACTGGGGGCCGGAGCCATTGCTGGGTCCTCGGGAGCGGGCCGAATGGGAGCAGGAAGAGAAGATTGCGCGTGCGCGGGCACTCCGGCCCCCGCACCGCCATCCCTGCCCCATGGGGGCCGTGTCTCCAAGCCGATTCTTGAGGGAGCGCGGAGGGAACTGCCGGGCAGTAATGGGGGATGCCGTGCCGAGCTGGGGCTCGGCGCTCCCAGGGGCGCGGCGATACTTCTAAGCGGCCAAGTGGCCCATATTGCTCACAGTGCCAATATGGACTCAGGCCTCGTTCGCTCACCGAAATGGACTGGACGGGTCCGATTCGGGATCCAAACCAATTGTTTTCAGTCATCTGGATCCACAGCAACATGCCGCCGAAACACGGCGAGGGGTGGCACGGGGGACGCATTGCCCGTGGGCCCGGCCGCTCGGGAAGCGGCCGGTTGCTGTCGGCAACTGCCGGCACACAACACCGCGAGAGGGATCGCCCGTATGAAACCCGCTGACGTTCTGAAGATGATCAAGGAGAAGGACATCAAGTTCGTGGACGTCAAGTTCATGGACTTCCCCGGCACGCAGCAGCACTTCACGTTCTCGGAGCACCAGTTCACCGAGGACACGTTCGAGGAAGGTCTGGGCTTCGACGGCTCGTCGATCCGCGGCTGGCAGAGCATCGACCAGTCGGACATGCTCGTGATGCCCGACCCGGCGACCGCGATGCTCGACCCGTTCTGCGAAATCCCGACGCTGAGCATCATCGGCAACATTCTGGACCCGATCACGAAGGAGAAGTACACGCGCGACCCGCGCAACACGGCCATCAAGGCCGAGGCGTACCTGAAGTCGACGGGCATCGGCGACCAGTGTTTCGTCGGCCCCGAACTCGAGTTCTTCGTCTTCTCCGAGGCGGTCTACCACTCCAGCCCCTATGAGGCGTTCTACCGGATCGACTCGCCCGAAGGCATCTGGAACTCGGGCGCCGACGAGCGCGCCGACTATGGCCGGCCGAACCTGGGCCGCAAGATCCCGTACAAGGGCGGCTACTTCCCCGTCCAGCCGACCGACACGCTGCAGAACCTGCGCAGCGAGATCGTCACGCTGATGAACGAGTACGGCCTGAACATCGAGATGCACCACCACGAAGTGGCCACGGCCGGCCAGTGCGAGATCGACATGCGCTTCGACACCCTGCTGTCGATGGCCGACAAGACGGCGCTCTACAAGTACATCATCAAGAACGTGTGCCACAACCACGGCCTGACGGCCTGCTTCATGCCGAAGCCGATCTTCGGCGACAACGGCTCGGGCATGCACACGCACATGTCGATCTGGAAGAACGGGAAGAACCTGTTCGCAGGCAACGGCTACGCCGGGCTGAGCGAGACGGCGCTGTTCTTCATCGGCGGCATCCTGAAGCACGCCCGCGCCGTGCTGGCGTTCACGAACCCGACGACGAACTCCTACAAGCGCCTGGTGCCGGGCTACGAGGCGCCGGTCAATCTGGCCTACAGCCAGCGCAACCGCTCGGCCGCCATCCGCATCCCGATGTACAACCAGAGCGAGAAGGCCAAGCGCATGGAGTTCCGCTGCCCGGACCCGACGGCCAACCCGTACTGGGCCTTCGCCGCGATCATGATGGCCGGCCTCGACGGCGTCCAGAACCGCATCCACCCGGGCGAGCCGCTCGACAAGAACATCTACGACCTGCCGGCCGAGGTGGCCAAGGCGGTGCCGAAGGCCTGCGGCAGCCTCGAGGAGTCGCTCCACGCGCTCGAGGAGGACCATGAGTTCCTGCTCAAGGGCGACGTCTTCACCGAGGACGTCATCGAGACCTGGATCGAGTATAAGCAGAAGCACGAGGTGGATGCGATCCGTCTTCGGCCGCACCCGCACGAGTTCATGCTTTACTACGACGTCTGATGCAGCCAGAGTGCGGGCCCGGAGACAGGAGGGAGGACGACTCCGCTCCGGGCCCGTCGCCCCCCTACGGGGCCCGACACTCGTCCAAGGAGCGACCCGGTCATGAAGAAAGTCGAAGCCGTCATCAAGCCCCACAAGATCGAGGACATCCGCACCGAGCTGGCCGGCATCGGCATCATCGGCATCACAGCCTGGGACGTGCGGGGCTTCGGCCGCCAGAAGGGGCATCAGGAGCTCTACCGCGGCAGCGAGTACCAGGTCAGTTTCGTGCCCAAGATCAAGATGGAGATCGTGGTGCCGGACGAGAAGGCCGAGGAAGTTGTGCAGACGATCCGCAAGGCGGCCAACTCGGGCACCATCGGCGACGGCAAGATCTTCGTCACCGACGTCGGCCGCGTCCTGCGCATCCGCACCGGCGAAGAGGACGAAGACGCGCTCTGACGTCGCCTCGCCACACCGTTCCCTGTCCCTCAGGCCCCACGCTCGTGTGTGGGGCCTTCTTCTTTGCCGGTGGGCGGACAGAGAAACGCCCCGCGGCCGGGCAGCCACGGGGCGTGTGAGGAGGGGGCGCCGGTGTCGGGGCCGGCGCCGGTTTGGGCAAGGGGTCAGGTCTCGGGGTAAGGCGAGCCTGCCAGTTCAGGCGGGAAGAACAGGGCCAAAAGGCCCCGAAAGGGATTGCGGCGCTGGGGGACCGGCGCGGGGGAAGGAGTCGAAGGACTCTCCGCACGCCGGCGACGCGCCAGGAGGATATCGCGCTCCGACGGCGCGAGGGGGGGCATGCCGTACTCTTGCTCGAACCGCTGCCAGGCAACCGCCCGGTAGCCGATCGCCAAGTATTGCAGTTGGTCCATGATATTGCTATCTCCTGAAGCCTCAGGCTTCCGTGATGTCTCTTCGATCCGGGGTCCGTCGCGGGCGGCCCGCCCGTCGGACGCGCGAGGGGGTACGGCCCGGGACCCCGCCGGCACAAGAGCCCCCGGCATGGACTGCCACCGGTTCTTATCAAACGCTTCGCCATCCGAACCTATTTCCGATTCGGACTGAACGACGCCGCCATCGGCCGGGTCGCCGAGTTGCGTTGACAGCCCCGGACCGTTGTCCGCTAGGGTCGCGGCACTCCCCCAGTTGGGTACGAAGCCGACCCGCCCTCATATCATGTCCGACAGTCGATCATCGAGCGACTCCTCCGAGCCTCCCGAACCCGACTCCCAGCCTCCCGCGAGGCCCGAGCCATCCAACCCGACGCGTGTCGATGCGATCGTGGTGGGACTCGGCGCGATGGGACTGGCGACCTGTCGCGCGCTGGCGCGGCGCGGGCTGCGCACGCTCGGGCTCGAGCAATACGACCTGTTCCACGACCAAGGCTGCTCGCACGGCTCGACCCGCATCTTCCGGCGCGCCTTCGCCGAGGGGCCGGATTACAGCCCACTGGTCGACAGGGCCTATGACCTTTGGCGCGAGCTCGAGACCGAATCCGGTCTCGAGTTGCTCAGCGCCTGCGGGGTGCTGACGGCCGGTCCCAAAGGCGGGCCGACCATGGCGGCCGTACTGCACCACCGCGGCCAGCAGCCGTACGAATCCGAAGTGCTTTCCGCCGACCAGATCCGGGAACGTTTCCCCGGCATCGACATCCGCCAGCCCGGCGAGATCGTCGGTGTCTTCGAGCCCTCAGGCGGCTACCTGTACGCCGAACGCGCGCTCGAGGCTCTGGCCGACTCGGCCCGTGCCCACGGCGCGACGCTGCGCGACTGCCACCATGTCGCCTCGTGGCGCGAGGAGGCCGACCGCGTGGTCGTCGAGACGGAAGAGGGCACGTTCGAGGCCGGCTCCCTGATCCTGACGACCGGGCCCTGGGCCAAGCCTCTCTTGGCCGACTACGGCATCGACCTGACGCTGCTGCGCAAGCTGGTGTTCTGGTACCTGCCCGAGCGCGAGGAGTGGATCCGTGCCGGCACGATGCCCTGCTTCCGCATCGAGTCGCCGTACGGGCTCTACTATGGCGTGCCGGACAATCAGGACACGCCCGAGGAGGGCCTGAAGATCGGTCGGCACGATCACAGCCCGGACCTGCTCGAGTTCTGCGAGCTCGAGTCGGGCGAGGAGATGCGCGTCGAGCGCTGGGTGGACGACCAGGAGGACCGGGTGCGGCCGATGGTCGAGCAGTTCGCGCGCGAGACGTTCGCCCCCGCGCTGCTCGGCACCAAGGGGGCCGACCTCGTGCCGGGCGACATGGCCGTGCGCCAGTACAGCATGTCGCCCGACGGGCACTTCATCATCGACCGCCTGCCGGACCATCGCCGCGTGGCGCTGGCGGCGGGCTTCTGCGGCCACGGCTTCAAGTTCGCGCCGGCGATCGGCGAGGTGCTGGCCGAAATGGCCGCGGGCCAGCCGGCCCCGGCGCACATGCGGTTCGCCGGCATCGGGCGCTTCGGCGGATGCCGCACGGCATGACGATGGCTGTTACGTCGTGTCGCCCCGTTCGCCGGATTCGGGCGACTCACTGAAATCGAGATTCGGAATGGGCCGATGGTCCTCGGCCGCGCCGGGGCGCACGTTGCGCTCCATGTCCACCAGCGCCTGCAGGGTGCTCTGCTGGCGTTCCTCGACGTAGCTCTCCGCGATGTCGGCCACGTCGCGCGCCGCGATGATCAGCAGCCAGATCAGCACGATGAAGAAGTTGGCGTAGTAGACGAGCTCGTGCAGGGCCGAGGCGAAGGGCATGACGCTGGAGAGTTCATAGAGCCCGCCGAGCAGGAGCAGGACGAAGAGCCCGAGGCTGCGACGGCGCAGGCGACGCTCGTCGCGCTTGAAGTCGGCTTTCTCGCGCCGGGCTGCGCCAAAGTGGAGCACCTCGCGGCACCAGAGCACGAGCAGCGTGAGCAGGAAGGCTGTCCAGAGTGCGGCTTTCATCGGCGGCCCTCCCCGGGCGGCGAGCGCCCGGATGAGACCGCAGGACCTGTCCGCAAGGCAAGCGTCAGCGGTGCCTATTCGAAGAGGACATCGCGCACGTCGACCCGTCCCCGATAACGCGTGCATGGGTCCAGGCGCAGCCACACCAGCGATTCGGCGAGATGCCACTCGACCACTTGCGACAGGTCGAACGTGACGGTCTGAAACTGGGAACCGGGCACGAACTCGAGGGTGCACGTCACCGGGGCGCGATCGTCCCCCGTGGGTCGGAAGATGAGGTCGATCGTGTCGGGCCGGGTGGTGGAGTCCGCATCCGGGAACGCCAGCGTGACCCGAAGGAAGCGGTATTCCGCGGGCTTGAAGCCGCGCGGAAGCGGAAGTCCGAAGTTGGGATCCGAACCCGTGACGAGGAAACGGAAGGTGCCGGACGTCTCAAGCCCGATGGGCCGGATGTCTTCGCTGTGAGGCAGTTCCGGGACCAGGAAGACTTCGGGGGGAAGTCCGAACCGGTTCGTCCTGCCGGAGGAGTGCGCCGCGGAGGCGGCCGACCCGCGGTGCGCCAAGGCGATCATCTCGTCGTCGCGGACGAAGTAGGGCCGTTCCTCCAAGCCCCGCCATGTCGTGCGCAAGATATCGATGTCGGGGCGAAGCTCCGCAAGCGTCAACTCGCGAACCACCCGGATGCCATCGCCATGGCGCGTGCGGACAAACGACTCGAAGCCATTGCGGAACACGTAGGCGCCGCCGATGCGGTCCGGCAGGGACTGGGCGATGACGACGCGATTTCCTTCCGTCGGGAGCAGAGCTTCCATCTCGGACTCGAACGCCCGGCGCACCTCGGCAGCCGTCGTGAAATCCGCCAGATGCGCTCCCCCGAGCCACATGCATCGCAAGGCGAGCAAGGCGCCGAGCAGGCAGGCCAAGCCGATGCCGCGCGAGGCACGCGTGCGGGGCGCGAAAGGCTCGGCGGCCAAGGCCACCGCCGCCGCGAAGAACAGCAGGGGGTGATAGAAGAAGCGGTAACTGCCGGACACAACGATCGACTGGTCCAGCTCGCGCATGTAAGGTACGGCGGCCATGCCGAACAGGCCGAGCGCGATCGCCAACGCGTGGCGATGCGCGAACGCCGCCGCGAGCGCCGCAGCCGGCAGAACCACTAGGGGCGCCAGGACGGCGAAGGAGTGGGTCTCCATCCACGCACGGTCCGCGAAGAGCGACGCGAAGGGAAGCAGCAGCTCGTGCAGCAGCGCGAAGAGATTGGCAAGCTGCTGGGGGAGGTCGGGGGAATGCTGGCTGGGCGGCAGGATCGCTCCCAGGAAGATCCGACGCGCGAGCAGATACGCGCTCCACAAGCCAAGATGCGCGGCCGCCAACACGACGAGGCGCCGACGCTCGGGGTTGGGCGGACGGACGAAGACCAGCACGTACGCGACACCCGCCGCAATGGTCGGGCCCAGCAGAATCGCGGTGTCCTTCGACAGACAGGCGAGCAGCGCACAGGCCAGACTCGCTGCCATCCAGCGCCACTCGCGTCCGCGCAAGGCAAGCGCGAGCGAACCGGCCGCAAAGAACAGATGCAGCAGATCGGTCTGGCTCGATACCCAGGCGACGGTCTCGACGGCCGCCGGATGCAGCAGGAACAGGCCCGCGGCAACCAGGCCTGCCACTCGGTGGCCGCTCCATCGAAGTCCCGCATACAGCCACAAGGCGATACCGACATGCAGCACGAGCGAGACGAGGTGCTGCGCATGGCCCGTGTGTCCGAACAGCACGGCCTGAGCGTACAACGCCAGTCGCGAGAGCGGACGATAGAACGTGCCCTCGCCCCCGCCGAACCAGTGCCCGTGCCAGGCCGCCCACGGGTTGTTTCCACGCAGACTCAAGTCCCAGTCGTCGGAAAGAAGTCCCGTGCCCAGTATGGGCCAGTACAGCAGAAGTGCCGCCAGCACCAGCAGGGCGAAGGCCATCGCCTCGCCGTGACGGGCCCGGATGGCGGCAAGCCCCGGAGTCGGATCGGGCTCCGGGGCGGCGGCGCACGCGGCGGGCTTGGGTCGCGGCATGGTGGGCAGGCTACTTCGCGCGGGCCGCGTCGAGGCTGACGCCGAGCCCCGGCGTGGTGGGCACGCGCAGCAGCCCGTCCTGCTGCATCAGTGTCGGGGTCGCGGGATTGTTGGCGATCAGCAGTTCGGCGTCGAGATCGACGTCCTGCGCCGCGCCGGCCAGATGCGCCGCGGCCGAGACGCCCACGCCGGTCTCGATCATGCAGCCCAGCATGACAGACCAGCCGTGCGCGCGGGCGAAGCCGATCATCTGGCGCGCCTCCCAAAGTCCGCCGCACTTCATCAGCTTGATGTTGATGCCATGCACCTTGCCGACGAGCGGCGGCAGCGAGGCGAGGTCCTGCACGTCCTCGTCGACGACGATGGGCAGCGGCGAGATGGCCTTCAGCTTGGCGAGGCCCTCGTAGTTGCCGATGGCGAGCGGCTGCTCGATGAACTCCAGGTTCACGTCGCCGCAGCCCTTGGCGAAGGCTATGGCGGTGTCGAGCGACCAGCCGGCGTTGGCGTCGACGCGGATGGTCTTGTCCGGCGCAGCAGCGCGGATGGCGCGGATCGTGGCGAGGTCGGTGGCGGCGTCGTCGCGCCCGAGCTTGATCTTCAGGTTCGGAAACGAAGCCGCCTCGTGCGTCTTGCGGACCATCTCCTCGTCGGAGGCGAGCCCGATGGTGAAGGACGAGCGCGAGTTGATCGGCTGCGAGAAGCCCATCAGTTTGTAGAGCGGCAGGCCGAGCTCGTGCCCGATGCGGTCGTGCAGGGCGATGTCGAAGGCGGCGCGGGCGGAGGAGTGGTGCGGCGCGATTTCGCGGGCGCGGCGCGCGTGATGGTCGAGGTCGAACAGGTTGTCGGGAGTGACGTCGCGTGCCATTTCGAGGGCCAGGCGCGCGCCCTCGCCGGCGTCGTGCTTGTGATAGCGCACCGGCGAGCACTCGCCGATTCCGCCGCCCTCGAGTTCGAGCAGGACGACCTGATTCTCCGAGATCGTGCCGCGGGAGATGCCGAAGGGATGCACGGTGCGAAGGGAAACGAGGGTGGCGCGGGCGTTCATGGCGAGGGACTCCTTGGGTGCGGACTGGATTGGGACGAGGCTTGAATGCCGGCCGCGGCGGGTCTACCCGAAACGCACGTTCAGCGCTCGTCGGGCAGCAGCGGAATCAGCCGGCCGACCGCCTGGTCCCAACTGAAGTGGTCGCGTACGACCTCGCGCGCCTCGGCACCGAGCCGCCGCCGCAGAGCGGCATCGGCCAGCAGTGGCGCCAGCGCCCCGGCCATGTCGTGCGGACTCGCCGCGTCGCACAGCACCCCGCCCCGACCGTCGAGCAGCATCTCGCGATGCGGCCCGATGTCGGACAGCACCACCGGCAACCCGCACGCCATCGCCTCCAGCACGGCGTTCGGCATGCCCTCGCCTTCCGACGGATTGACGAAGATGTCGGCGGCCTGCAACGCACGGATCAGGCGTTCCTCGGCCAGCGGCCCGAGGAAGCGCACGTTGGTCAGGCCGGCACGCTCGGCCAGCGCCTCCAGCACCGGGCGCTCGGGGCCGTAACCGGCAATCCACAATTCAACCGGGCCGGTTGCGCGGGCGGACACATGTTCCCATGCGGCCACCAGATTGCGCAGGCCCTTGAAGCGCACGAGCCGCCCCGCGAATAGTACTCGTACCGGGCCGCCCCTCCGCGGGCGGACGCGCGGGCGGTAGCGCTCCACATCGATGCCGTTCGGAACGATACGGATCGGCAGGCGCGGCGCCGAACGATGCGCCAGATCCGCGAGTCCCTGGCTGTTCGCGACGACCTGCTCGGCGCGGCTCCACAAGTACCACGTCAGCGGCCAGGCGACGGTGTGCATCCAGCGCGGCGTGTCCGGGAAACCCGGCACGTCCTGGCCCCGCAACAGCGCCACCCACCGCGGCCCGCCCACAAGGCGATGGGCCTGCGCCACGATGCCCGAGGGAATCGTCAGGAAGCAGACCGTCGCGTCGGCGCGAAATCGCCGCGCCCACCACGGCAGAAACAGAACACCGGCAGCCGCAAAGGACAGGACCTCGAAGGCGCTGGCGCGGTTGCGATGCCGGCGCAGGACGGGCAGGCGCAGGACGCGCGGCTCGCCCGGGGCGCGTTCGTCGCGCGCCTGATCGCCGAACCGTGCGGTCAGCACCGTCACGTCGTACCCGCGCCGCATCAGCGCCCGCGCCATCGCCCGCGCCGCCTTGCCCATGCCCCCGCCCACGGGAGGATACTCGTAGGTTGAGAGCAGGAGTGAGGGCATGGAAGAAGTTGTTGGTTTTTAGTTATTAGTAATTAGTGCCGCATGGTTTGTGGTTCGTGGTTGGAAAACTTAATCCTTATTTCTAGTCGTGTCACACTAAAAACCAACCACTAATCACTAACAACTTCATCCACCACATACGGCGGTCGTCCCTTGATTTCGTCGTAGACGCGGCCGACGTATTCGCCGATGAGGCCGAGCATCAGGAGATTCGCGCCGCCGAGCACGAGCACGGCGACAACGACGGTGGACCAGCCGGGAATCTGCTGGTAGGCACCCATGAGACGGCCGGCAATGACGAAGGCCGCATAGGCGAGGCCGAGCAGGGAGACCAGCGCGCCGCACCACATGCCGAGCCGCAACGGCACGTATGAGAACGAGAAGATGCCGTCGAAGGCGAGCTTGAAGAGCGCGCGCAGCGTATACTTGGGCTCGCCGGCGTGTCGGGCGGCGCGCTCGTACTCGAGCCCGGTCTGGCGGAACCCGACCCACGAGCGCAGCCCGCGGATGAACCGATTCCGCTCCGGCAGGCGGTTGAGCGTGTCCACCACACGGCGGCGCATCGCGCAGAAGTCGCCCGTGTCCATCGGGATGTCGATGTTCGCCATGCGCCGCAACAGACGGTAGAAGCCATAGTAGAGCAGGCGAATCGGCGCGCGCTCCTTGCGTTTGCGGCGCACGGCATAAACGACGTCCCAGTTGCCTTCGCGCAGGTGCGCCACCAGGCGCGGGACCACCTCGGGCGGATCCTGCAAGTCGCCATCCATCAGGACAACGAGCTCGCCGCGGGCGTGCGCCATGCCGGCGGTCAGCGCCATCTGGTGGCCGAAGTTGCGCGCCAGACTGACGATGCGAAAGCGTCGGTCGCGCGCGTGCAGGCGCCGCATCAGGTCCATCGAGTCGTCGCGGCTGGCGTCATTGACGAACACGACCTCCCACTCGGGCCCAAGGCCATCGAGCGCGCGGCGCAGCCGTCGGGCCAGCGCCGGCAGGTTCTCCCGCTCGTTGAAGATCGGAATGACCACCGACAGCGCGCAGGAAGTCATCGCGTGCCCTCGAGACGCGCGAGCAGCGCCTGCATCTCGCGGCCGGCCTGCAAGTCGCCGGTCTGCTCCGCCACGCCGATGCCGAGCTGATACGTCTCGCGCGCGTGTGCCGCATCGCCGGCCTTGCGATGGCTGTCGCCCAGAAAGCGATAGGCCGCCGTGTACTGGGGATTCAGGGCAACGCAGCGCTCGAAGGCGCGCACGGCATCGGCCGCGCGGCCGGCCTCGAGGTACTCGCGCCCCAGCAGGAAATGCGTCAGCGGATCGTTGGCTTCCGCCTCGATGGCCAGCAGGGCTTCCAGCCGGGCGATCTTCTCTTCGCGGTCCATGGCCCATCCCGGAAGTGTCGCGTCGGTGCCGAGCGTCCTTCGCGGCGCCCGAAGCGTCAAGACTCACGACTGGCCCGAACGCCCGAGCAGCAGGCGCAAGGCATCGAGCCGCCCCAGCTCGCCGGCCGCCGGGTTGCGCGCCAGGCGGTCCAGCAGCGAGTGCTGCCACGCGAGGATGTCCGCGACGAACCGACCGGTGGCGGGATCGGGAGCGGTCGTCGCCAGTCCCGCCGCCGCCTCCAGATACGCCCGGGCTCGGGCCACTTGCAGTGCCCGCACGGCACCCGCTGGTTTCCCGTCCATCAGGTCGGCCAGCGTGGTGCCGGTGGCCTCGAAGTCCTCTTCGGGAATCGGCACGCGCCCAGTCGCCAACCCGGCCCGCAGCGCCAGAAGCAACTGCGTCGCGCCAACCGCCAGCCCCAGCGCCTCGAGGCGTGCCCGCTCGCCCCCGGCATCCAGGCCAAGCACCGCACCCGCCGTGCGGGCCGGCGCGGCAGCCACCTGATGCAGCACGTTCTCGATGCGCCGCCACGTCGGCGGCCGTCCCAGCAGCAGCAGCGCGTGCCAGCCATCGATCGCGGCCCGGAAGTCCCGGGGCGGCACGGCCGCCAGTTCGGTCGGTCGGGCCTCGGCGTGCAAGGCCAGCGCCATGCGGGGCAGCTCCCCCCCGCCGGCAGCCCAAGCGGCGCTCAGGCGGGCGCCACAGGCCAGATGCCAGTCCAGCCATGCCCGCAGCGCCGCGCGCCGCGCCGGCGGCAGGCCCCGCAGGGCCAGCCGCACCACCGGCGGCAGGACGAACGCGGACCGCGGATCGCTCATCGATTTCCCCCCGGAGGGCGTGCCGCCTCAGGGCTTGCGAGTCACGACGCCATACTTCTCGAGAATCTCGACCGTGCGCTCGATCGGCAGGGCCTCGCCACGGTTGCCTTCCCGGCCCACCACCGTGGTGGCCCGCAGCACCGAGTTGATCACGGCCTCTTCGGTGGCCTCGACGACGGCGAGGAACAGGGCGCTCGTCGACTGGTTGCCCAGCAGTTCGACGGACCGCACGCCCTCGGCCGACAGGATGCGGTTCTGCGGCGCGGTGCTGAAGGCGATGGCGTAGTCGCCGCTGCCGTTCGACGCGTACGAGCCCGTGCGCCCGAGGCCCATCATCGTGCGGGCGGCAAGGCGCTCGAGGTTGCGCGCGTCCAGCGGCGCGTCCGTCGCCACGACCATCATGATCGAGCCGTCGGGCGGCCGCTCGGCGGGGGGCTCGGGGCGGGCTTCGACCTGTTCCTTGAAGGCGTAGCGCCCGAGCTCGCGACCGACCGGTGCCCCCGCGATCGTCAGCACGCCGGCAAAGTTCGACTGCACCAGCACGCCGACGGTGTAGCCGCCAAGGCTGGCCGGCAGCACCCGCGAGGCCGTCCCGATGCCACCCTTGAACCCAAACGCCATCGTGCCCGTGCCGGCGCCGACCGAACCTTCGGCCACCGGTCCGCCCGCCGCCGAACTCAGCGCGGCGAAGACCTCTGCCTGCCCGACGTGCCGGCCCCGGCTCTCGTTCAGGAATCCGTCGTTCGTCTCCCCCACCAGCGGGTTGATCGAGCGCACCGCCTCATTGCCCGGCAGCGCCAGCATCCAGTCGAGCAGCGCGTCGGCCGTGCGCGCCACGCTCAGCGTGCTCGTCAGCAGGATCGGTGTCTCGAGTTCGCCCAGTTCGGCGACCTGCGTGGAGCCCATCAGCTTGCCGAAGCCGTTGCCGACATGGACGGCCGCCGGCACCTTCTCGCGGAACAGGTTGCCGTCGTGCGGCAGGATTGCGGTGACACCGGTGCGCACGTCCTCGCCGCGCACAACGGTGGCATGGCCGACCAGCACGCCGGCCACATCGGTGATGGCGTTGTTCGGCCCGGGGGGCAGGATGCCAATCTCGATGCCCAGATCGCGGGCGCGGGGACGGGGGGACTCGGACATGGGGGCTTCGGCCTCGACGCGGGGAATCAACAGGGCCAACAGGGCAAGGCAGGCAAGGCGGGTTCTCATAACGTTTCGAAAGACCAAGGACATTCCAGCGGCAACAGGACTCGTGCCGGGGCAGTCAACTGTGGCTTGGGCGCTGCAATCAGTTTTCCGAAGTCGTATCATGGGAAAGAGGGCTCCATCGGTCGGATTGGGGCCCGCAGGGCGCGCCCTCCGCATCCGGTCCAACGGGGCCCTTCTCGTCGCGACCCGGTGACGGGTCAACGCGAGGGATGCCGTCCCGTGCGCGCATGCGCATGCCGCAACCGGTTACAGTTCCCCCTTGCACCCGCCCCACAAGCCCGAGCACTCTTCCACCCGAAGCTTGCAGCCAAGAGCCCGGCGTCCCGCGTCCCGGCAACGATCCGGCGCAGGCGCGTGGCACCAATTCAACCATGCCCCCGGGGGGGACCTCCCATGCCGAAGACTGACCTCCAGCCGGAAACCCGTGCCGGAAGCACCAACGGACGGCGAAAGCCCAAGGTCACCCTGCGCGCCCACTTCATTCCCAACTCGCACCTGGATCGCGAGTGGACCCTGGAATACCAGCAGACCCGCCGCCTGACGGTCGAGTTCCTCGACGCCCTGCTCGACATCTTCGACGCCGTGCCCGAATATACCTTCCTGCTCGATTCGCAAACGGTGCCACTGGAGGACTATCTCGAAATCCGCCCCGAGAACGAGGGGCGGTTGCGCGCGGCGATCCAGGCCGGCCGGCTCACCATCGGTCCGTGGTACACCGCACCGGACTGCAACACGATCTCGGGCGAGAGCATCATCCGCAACCTGCTGGTGGGCGATCGCACGGCGCGCCGCTGGGGCCGGCCGATGAAGACCGGCTATACGCCGTTCGGATTCGGGCAGGTCTCGCAGTTGCCGCAGATCTACGCCGGTTTCCGCATCCCGGTGGTCTTCTACTATCGCGGCGTGACGAACCACGAGGCGCCCGAGTCGGAGTTCTTCTGGGAGGCGCCGGACGGCACGCGGCTGGTCGCGTCGCGTTTCGGCACGAAGGCGCGCTACAACTTCTTCATGGATGTGTGGCGGCCCGTGGCCTACGGCCGCGCGTTCACCGATCGCGTGCTGGACTGGAAGGCGGGCGGCATGCCGATCAAGCGGGTCACCGCCGACCGCGAACACGACCACTACTTCATCCAGCAGCCGCACAAGACGATCGACCGCTCGCGGCTCGAAGGCTGCTTCCGCAAGCTGCTCGAGGTCGAGCGCCAGCACTTCACGACGCCGGTCATTCCGCTGATGCAGGGCATGGACACGACGCGGCCCGATCCGCTGGAGGCCGAGCTGGTGCGCGAGCTGCAAGGGCTGCTCGAGCCCGGCGAGGAACTCTTCTTCAGCACGCTCGAGGCCTACGCGGAGGACCTGTTGCAGCACCTCGACGGCCGCGAGCTGCGCGTGCTCAGCGGCGAGATGCGCAACTGCGGCGCGCCGTCGCCCTACGTCACCGGCCTCGAGCACATCATTTCCGGCCGCATCCGCCAGAAGATCGCGCACCATCGCGCGGAGAAGATGCTGACACGCCTTGCCGAGCCCTTCGCCGCGCTCGCCTGGGCCGTCGCCGGCGAGCCCTATCCGCGCACGACGCTCGACCTTGCCTGGCGCCACCTGCTCCAGTCCCACCCGCACGATACCGTCGCCGGCTGCGGCATCGACAAGCTCGAGACCGACGCGCTCTATCGTCTCGACCAGGTCAAGGCGCTCTCCGACATCGTGATCGACGACACGCTGGCGTCCGTCGCCCGACGCATCGACACGGCGCACGTCGCCGACGACGAGCTGGTCCTCACCATCTTCAATCCCTCGCCGCGCCCGCGCACCGAAATCGTCGAGGCATGGCTGGACTTCGGCGACTCGACCGGCGTGATCGAGTACGAGGTGCTGGACCCGAAGGGCCAACCGGCCGACTTCGCGTTCGTGCGCCGCAAGCGCTGCGAGAAGACCGTGCGCGACAACACGGACCTGACGATGGCGCTCGTGGGCTGGTCGTGCAAGACGCAGCTCGTGGCCGAGGCCGTGCCGGCGATGGGCTGGAAGACCTATGTCGTGCGCCGCAGTGCCCCGCTTGGCCGACGCGAGCGCATCGCCACCTCGCCCACGCGCCTGGAAAACGAGCACCTCGTCGTCGAGTTCGCGCCCGACGGCACGCTGGCCCTGACCGACAAGGCCTCCGGCCGACGCCTCGAGGGCCTGCACGAGTTCGTCGACAACGGCGAGAACGGCACGGGCTGGGAGCATCGCCCGATGTCCTTCGAGCAGATCTTCACCAGCAAGGGCCTGCCCGCGACGATCTCCCTCGAGGAGAACACGCCGCTGTCCGCCACGGTGCGCGTCGCCATCGAGATGAAGCTCCCCTCCGGCCGCGTCCACAACGACACCTATCACGATGCCCGTCGTGGAGATGCCGAGGGCACCGTCGCGATCGAGTCCTTCTTCACGCTGCGCAAGGGCGCCCGCCGCCTCGACGTGCGCACGGTACTGGACAACCGGGCGACGTTCCATCGCCTGCGCGTGCTGTTCCCGACGCAACTTGCCGGGGCGACGCACTCCGCCGCCGAGCAGGCGTGCGACGTCGTGGAGCGGCCCATCGTCCGCGACGACGAGCACAGCTACGCCCAGGCCGACAATCCGCAGCATCCGATGCTGCGCTTCGTCGACGTGTCGGATGGCAAGGCCGGACTCGCGGTCCTGACGCAGGGACTGCACGAGTACGAGGTGACCGAGGATCCGTCGCGTACGGTCGCCGTCACGCTGCTGCGCGCCTACGAAGTGACGCTGTGCACGGTGAGCTGGCGGTGGGAGCGGCGCCCGGACCAGGAGTTGAGCCAGGTGCCGGGCCGCGTGGTCGCCGACTACGCGATCCTGCCGCATGCGGGCGACTGGCGAAAGGGACGCGTGTTCGAGGAGGCGGAGAACTTCCAGTTGCCGCTGCTGGCCACGCAGTCCGGGGCCAATCGCGAGGGCGGACCGTGGGGTCTGGAGGGTTCGCTCGCCGCGCTCGCGCCCGCGTCGCTTGCACTCGGCGCAATCAAGAAGGCCGAGGACCGCGACACGCTCGTCGTGCGCGTGAACAATCCGGGCTCGCGCGCCGAAACCGCGACGCTCGAGTTCCCGCAAGCGGTCGCCCACGCACAGGTGCTCGACATGAACGAGGACCCGCTCGAGGACACGCCGGCACCGCGCATCGCCGGCTCGCGCGTCACCTTCCCGGTCGGCGCGAAGAAGATCCTGACCCTCGAAGTGGCGCTCGCCGACGGCGCCGCCGCCCCGAAGAAGCACCGCGCGAAGTCGCGCAAGGCCTGACCGGCCACTTCATCCCGCAGGAGCATCCTCCTTCCCATGACCCCATCCATCGACGTCGTGGTCGCCGGCCACATTTGTCTCGACCTGATCCCGCGCTTCGCCTCCGCGGGCGAGTTCTCCGAACTCTTCCGCCCGGGCAAGCTTACGCAGATGGGCGGCCTGACGTTGTCGACCGGCGGCCCGGTATCGAACACCGGCATCGGCCTCGGCATCCTCGGCATGCGCGCGGAGTTGATGGGCAAGGTCGGCGATGACGACCTCTCCGGCACGCTGCTTGGGTTGCTCGCGCAGCGAGGCCTCGAGAAGTCCATGGTGCGCGTGCCCGGCGAGCAGACCTCCTACACCGTCGTGCTCGCGCCGCCGAACATCGACCGCATGTTCCTGCACTGCCCGGGCGCCAACAACACATACGGGCCCGAGGACGTGAACCTCGATGTCGTTGGCCGCGCGAAGGTCTTCCACCTCGGCTACCCGCCGCTGATGCGCAACCTCTACGCGAACGACGGCGCGCGCCTGGCGGAGATCTTCCGCCTTGTGAAACAGACCCACCCCCACGTTGTCACCAGCCTCGACATGTCGCTGCCGGACCCGGCATCCGAGTCCGGCCGCGTCGAGTGGCGCCGCGTGCTCGAGGCGACGCTGCCGTGGGTGGACCTGTTCCTGCCCAGCGCCGAGGAGTCGCTGTTCATGCTCGACCGCCCGCGCTTCCTCGCCATGCGCGACGAGGCACTCGGCACGCACGTCGAACTGCTCGACTTCATCGGCGCCGACCTCGTTTCGCGCCTTGCAAACGAGCTGCGTGCGATGGGCCCGAAGATCGTGAACATCAAGTGCGGCCACCGCGGCATTTACACGCGCACGGCGGACGCGGCAGCATTGGCCGGCCTTGCGCCGATGACCGACACGCAACGTGCCTCGTGGGCGGACCGCGAACTCTGGCACGCCGCCTTCCATGTGGAGAACATGGGCTCGGCGACGGGATCGGGCGACTCGTCGATCGCGGGCTTCCTTGCGGCCTTCCTGCGCGGCTTGCCGCTGGAGGAGGCACTGAAGATGTCCAACGCCGTCGGCGGCTGCAACGTGACGGCGCTCGATGCGCTCAGCGGCCTGAAGCCCTGGGACGAGACCGCGGCGCTGGTGGCGGCGGGCTGGCCCAACAAGCCTCCGCACATCGACGCACCGGGCTGGAAGGAACGCGTCGCCGGCCGCCTGTGGGTCGGTCCCGCAGACTGCACCGTCTGAACCTCACGGCGCCGACGGCACCGGATTGTAGGCACACAGCCCGCGCTGCACGAGCAGGCTCTCCGCATTCGCGTTGTCGATCGGGCAGCCGGCGTCCGCGCACGAGCGTGCCATGAACTCCCAGCGATGCAGGATTCCGGGAGTGCCGTCGATGACCGCGACGGTGGGATGCACACCCTCGCGCTCGCCGATGGCGCGGTAGCGATCGTGCAGGCGGCGCTCGCGCGCCACCGCGTCTTCGTAGAACGCCACGGGAGTGTTCATGTCCACGCCGAGCAGGTGAATCGGTCGACCCGGGTTCAGGATGGTCGCCAGGTTCAGCAGCACCGACAGCGAGCCGCGATAGAAGTAGAGCGGCTCGTCGAGCGAGCGTGCCCACACGAGCGGCAGGTCGTTCGCGATGCCGCTGTCGAAGAACAGCACCTCGGGCACGGAGAGGAAGCGCACGGGCGTGCCGCGGGCGCGCCAGAGCAGGCGCGCCATGTCGGGCAGCGCACGCAGGCGCGCGCCCAACGGCGCGTTGACGAAGCGCGCGTAGTCGCGGTGCAGGCAGAAGACCGGCGTCCGCCGCAATTCGCGTGCGCGGCGCACGGATCGCTGCAGGACAAGGTACGCCGGGAAGTGCGTGTCCGCCAGGAAGGCATGCGACGGGTGCACGCCGATGCGGTCCCAGTAGAGCAGGTACTTGTTCATTGCGAAGACGAACGGCTGGGCGTCGAGGAAGTGGCGCTGGGCGTCGTCGAGTCGCGTCAGGCTGGGGCCCGAGCCGAGGATGAAGGTGTCGCCGTGCGCGGCGGGCTCAGGTGGCGGGGCCGGCATGCTTGAGCTTTTCGCGCTGGGGCTGCTCGATCGGCAGGATCTCGGTGCGCTTGGTGGCGAGCGCCTTGCGGACGGATTGCAGGTCGCGCACCAGCTTGCCGAGTCCCTGCGGTTCGAGGCTGGCCGCGTGGTCCGTTCCTTTCCATGTGCGGTCGAGCGTGAAGTGCCGCTCGATGATGCGCGCGCCGAGCATGTACGCCGCGATGTCGATGGCGATGCCGTTGTGATGGCCGGAGAAGCCGATCTCGCGCACGCGACCGCGATAGCGCTCCTGCAAGCGCGGAATCTCGAGCAGGCACACGTCCTCGGGCGGCACGGGATAGCCCGACGTGCAGGAGTAGAGCACGAGGCGGTCCGGGCATTGCGCGAAGATGTCCACCGCGCGGTCGAGTTCGTCGAGCGTGCTCATGCCGGCGCTGATGTGCACCTCGCCGGCGTACTCGTCGCGCAGCAGGCGCAGCATGTCGAGATGGTTCGAGCAGGCGCTGGGCACCTTGATGAGGCGGGGATTCAGCGCGGCGATCTCGCGCGCGCTCGTCATGTCCCACACGCTGGTCGTGTACTGGATGCCGTGGTCCTCGGCGTAGGCCTTGAGGTCGGCGTGCACGGCGGCGGGGAATTCCAGGAACTCGCGGTGCTCGCCGTAGGTGCGGCCATAGCTGTGCGGGTTGTCGTAGGGCGCGGCGTAGCGCTGGGGCGTCAGACACTCGCGCGGGCAACGCTTCTGGAACTTGGCGAAGGCGGCGCCGCAGGTCTTGGCGACGACGATCAACTCGCGCGCCGTCTGCACGTCGCCGCGATGGTTGCAGCCGATCTCCGCGATGACGATCGGCGGGGCGGGCGATGCGGGTGCGTTCATGGCAATCCCTCGATGCGACCCGCCGCAATCAGGTGGCGGATGAGTTCGCGGACGGCTCCGCGGCCGCCGTCGTGCGTGCAGATGAAGTCGGCCACCGCGCGCACCTCGGGCTCGGCATCGCGCGGGCACGCGCCCAGTCCCGCCGCGCGCACGCAGGGAATGTCCGCCAGGTCGTCGCCAATGTAGACCACCTCGTCCCACTCCAGGCTCAGCTCGCGCCGCCACGCATCGAGCACCGGCAACTTGTCGCTGCACCCGAGCTCGATCCGCGTGATGCCCAGCTTGCGCGCCCGCGCCGGCGCAAAGCCCGTGCTCTCGCCCGTGATGATGCCGCGCTCCACACCGGCGCGCCGCAGCATGTCCAGGCCCGCTCCGTCCCGAGTGCTGAACTTCTTCAGCGCCTCGCCCGTCTCCGAATAGTAGAACCCCGCGTCGTTCAGCACGCCGTCCACGTCCATCACGAACAGGCGCACCGGCCGGCCCGCCGGACGATGCCCGTGCCGCCGCACCAGCGCCTCCAGGATCGTCCAGTCGTCGGGTTCGTCGAGTTCGTAGGCCGTGACCGCGGCCATCTCGTGCACGGCAACGCGGCCGCCCAGTCGGCAACCGCTCGCGCGCAACAGATCGCGCGTGGTGAAGTAGAACGCGCCGTTCTCGACGAGTTCGCCGCTCCAGTCCTGCCGGCGCGGCCGCGCGGCCGGATCGTAGTTCAACGCCCTGCCCTCCGGCGACCAGCGAAAGCGATGCTGGCGCGCCACCGTCACGAGCGAGTCGGCCCCCTCGGCGCGAAACCGTTCGGCTGCCGCGCGAAAGTCCTCCGGCCGCGTCAGCGGCGACGTCGCCTGCACCAGCGCCAGCACGTCGAAGTCCCAGCCGCACGCGGCCGCGAAGTCGATCATGGCGGATTCGGAACTGGCCGTCGCGGTGGCCGTTTCGGGCGCGCGCCGGTGCACCCGGGCTCCCTCGCGCGCCGCCGCGGCCGCAATCTCGTCGTCGTCGGTCGAGACCCACACGCTGTCGAACAGCCCGCTGTCGCGCGCAGCCCCCAACGCCCAGGCGAAGAGCGGCCGCCCGGCAAGGTCCCGCAGGTTCTTGCGCGGAATCGAAACCGACCCGCCGCGAAGCGGCATCAGCGCGACGAACTTCATGGGCGGCGAGCAAGCCTCCGGGGCATCGGAATTGCCCGATTGCTCGCCCGGCCCCGCCCGCCGGGCAATGGAATCCTTGCCGCCCGGCGACGGGCCAGACCGCATGGTCAGATTCTCAGCAGCTTCCAGGAACCTCTGGCCGTTGCGGCGAACTCCTCCGGCCAATCTTCCACGTCGACGGGCGGAGTCAGCGGCAAGACCTGCCAGGCGACGGGTCGCTTGTCCGACTCGGCGCGGAGGGCCGCCATGCGTCCGACAAGGTCCCGCACCAGCAACTCCGTGTCGGCGTCGCGCTCCCTTTCCCAAACAACACCCTTGGCAATCGAGGCGGGAACCTCGCCAAAGGCGCCGCGCCGCATGCCGAAGTGGTCGCGCAGGAGCGCCTCGGCCTGAGCGAACTTCAGGCGTTCCTGCTTCTCGCCGATTGCGGGAAGAATCGGCTGCCCCATGGACCACTTCGCATCGGCGTGGAGCTTCTTGTCCACGAGCGCCAGCACGTCCGAAGTCTTCACCAGCACGAAGTCCGACTCGCTGGAAATCTTCTCCGCGACGTCCTGCTCGGTCGCGTCCAAGAGGTCGATGCTGCGAGAGTACTCCACTGTCCGCCATGTCACCACAGTGGTGTTGTCCAGCCCCCGAAAGTCAGGCCGCACCCCCGAGTGCGCGACTGTCTCCAAATGCTGGTGCGTGCCCTCGTAAAGCACGACGCAACTCAGGCCACGCTCGCGCGCCCAGCCGAGCAACGCTCGAGCGGTCCGCTGGCCGGAAGCCGTGTCGCGCACCACCACTTCCGGAGGGGCGTCCATCAGCGACCGAACCCGCTCTTGGGCAGCCTCGAACTCGGCAAGATGCGATCCCGCTGAATTGGGAGGTGGAGACTCGGCCAGCGCGATCGACAGGATGACGAGGCACGGCGGCCCGATCAACAAGCTAAACAAGCAAAACCAACGGCGCGAAGTCATCGTCTGTCACCCACCTGGTTCTTACACGAAGACTTTGGAGTCCGAGGCCGCGGGTGGGCAAGGGTCAGGAAGCGCCCCCGATAGGCTGTGGCGATTCGAGGGATGCTGTCGAGGGCTTGACTGCGGCGAGTGGCATTGCGGTCCACCGAGCGTGAGATCGAGGCGCGAGACCGGGTCGCACCCGCAGGCTACGGCAATTTGACCCGCCGGGTCTCGTAGTTCGTCCCGGAGGGACTCATGCCCACCACGACGTCGACGAGCACTTCGCGCGTCGCCGCGTCGTATCGGAGATTCTCCATCGACGAGGCTTCGTCGACGGGCAGTCGCTTTGGCCTGTCCGGGTCCGCGCCGACAAGATACAGACCATCCTGCCGCTTGCCATCGCCATCGATCCAGCCGAGCGTGTGGAAGACCGTCCAGTCGTGCGAGGGCCGCAGGAATCGAAGAACATGCGCGCCCTCGGGGGTCAATCGCTGCAGCTTCTTGGCACGCGGATCGAACTCGAACAGCACCCCGGTGGGACTCAGAACCTGAACCCGACTGCCCGGCTTGTCGAGAAACACCTTCGGCGGCATTTGGCCGCTGTAGGTGTAGAAGGGTGTCGTCTCGCCGCCCAGCATGTCGACTAGCACCAGTTGCTTCTCGCCGGACGTCGCCGCGCCCTCTTCCTGCGTGGCGACGACCGCGCGATGCGCATGCGTCGTCAGGATGCCGACGAAGTTCCGCCTCTCCAGCAACGTCTTCTCCACGCCATCGCGGCGATACACCAGGGAGTGTGTGTGCTCGCCCCGGCGCGATTCGATCCGGCGACCGGAGAACTCGAACTCCTTCGTGGTCGTGTGCCCGGACCAGTAGTCGATCGTGGCCTCGGGAACAGGTTGACGGCCTGCGGGATCGAGCGGAATCCGCCGCGAGCCGATCTGAAAGGGGTCGACTGGCGTCGTCGATTCACGTGCCTTGCCCAACTGACCGGTTAGCACAATCACGGGCTCCCCGTCGTCCGACTGCTCGATGGTGGCGGCCCTCAGGCTGACAATATCGTTGTCCAGGAAAGTCAGCCGGTCTTGCAGGTCGAGATGATAATTGCCCCAAGGCATCGACTCGTCCGCGGGGTTGTTCGAGAGCGTGACCACCAAGGAGCTGTCCGGGAGATAGAGCACACCGCCAGAGACTGGCACCCCATCCGGGATGAGGCTCCGCTGCGTGCCGGTGCCACGATTCCACTCGAGGAACTGTGGGGGGACCCCCTGTTGCAGGATCATCGCCACGCGTGTTCCGTCTGGGCTCCAACGCATCACGGGCGCCCATTCGCCCCAGAAGTCCGCGATGACCGTAATCGCACCCGACCGAAGATTCAGTATCGCGGCCTTGCGCTTGATATTGATCTGGTACGTCTCGTTCTTGATCTTCTCGAGATCCGTCGGGTCGATGGTCAGGAGGATCTCGTCACCCGAAGGGCTGACGCCGTGCAGACCGTATCGTGCTCCTCCGTCGAGCAGCAGAACGGGCTTCTCGGCATCGAAATCGAATCGGTACACACGGTTCTTCCAGGTCAGAAGGCCGAGGTCGATAACCGTTGAGAAGACGAGGCAGTCATCCGTTGCCGTGAAGACGTTCACGTTCTCTCCGGGAGGTGTCGTGACGACGCGCTCTCCCAGCAGAAACCCCCGCCCCGGTTGGTGCATCGTTCCTCGGTCGATCCGCGCGACTCCGACCGGGGTCTCGATCTGGCGCAGGGCGAGTTCGAAGAGACTGCTCTGACGGGCGTCTCCGGGCGCGAGTCCTGGAGCAACGAGCGCTGCAAGCAAGCAGGCGATGGCGACGATGGGACACTGTCTTGGGTGATGGGAGGCCATTGGCGTCCTCCTCGAGATTGAGCCACCGCCCGCACGCGCATCGACCCGGGATCACTCCCGGACCCCAGCGCTGCCTTACGGCCCGCCAAGGAGGAGAGTCATGTGCCAGCCTGAAATCGAGACCACACTCGACTCCTCCATGTCGGGGTTTCCTACACCTTCTTCAGGCCCATTGCTCGGCTTCTTGTCGCGCACCGGCGGTTGTCGGACATCTCGATGGGGATGGACATGCAGATATACTGTGCCTCGAAGCAGGGGCTTATCGCTCGCCTGGTTCCGCGCGACGACCGACGAAACGAGCAGACTTCGGACTGTGGGTTCCGCCGGCACTACTTCCCAAACGCGGAACTCCCTGTCATCGACACCTTCCTGGAGGAAATTGGAGCGCCAACCTCCATGTTCCTCCACCAACAAACGCGCGCTCTCGGCATACGATAGCTCTGCTCTTGCGGTTGATGAGGGAATTCGGCGATTGAGTGCCCAATCAACCCGGTCTTCCAAGAGCGCCTTGTCGACAAGGCAAAGCGATTCGGGAGTCGGGAACAACAGAAAGAAGCTCGTCTCCTCGGAAACGATTGTAGCAATCTCTTCACGAGTGGCTCCCGACGGGATGGCAGGGACAGCCCCCTTGTGGGATGTCGTTACCCAGATGGTATCCGAATGAGGACCCTCCCTGATCTTCTTCAGGGAGAGGCTCTCCAATGAACCTTCGTAGAGCACCAACGAGATTGGGCCAACCGCGTCCCGATGGTCCTCGACAATCATCCGCGACAATTCCAACGGGGACACCTCGTTGGATTCCTGCCAAATATTGCCTTCCGCGTCAGTACGGGTGACCCTTGGCTCAACCGCCGATGCAAGAACCAATTGAAGGCTTAGAAGAAACAGGATGAGCAGTAATCGGGAGTCCACCATGTCGCTATCTCCGTATTCCCGAAAGTATGGCCGCTTAATAGAGTCGCATTAGTCATTTCCGGTGATAGAACCGCTAAAGGTTAGGGGCGACGATGGGATACTGTCTTGGGTGATGGGAGGCCATTGGCGTCCTCCTCGAGATTGAGCCACCGCCCGCA
>JAHCAW010000024.1 GCA_019634695.1 Candidatus Sumerlaeia bacterium | reverse complement strand
CCTCGCGCGCCAGGAACCAGTAGAACAGCACCCCCACGACCGCCGTGCCCCCCCGCCAGTACTTCCACGCCCGGCGGTCCGCCCGCTTCACCAACTCCACCAGCCCCCGCCATGCCTGCCTCCATCCGCTGCGACTTCGTTCGTCCTTCATGCTCGTCTCCTTCGACGCAAGAGTGCGCGGACCCTACACGACGCAGCCGCCCGCGCGCAAGATGCAGCGGTGCAGACGAAAAGGACGCTCACGCCCGCGTCGCCGGCAACTGAACCGGTCGTCCGAATGGGCAACTGCACCGGACCCGCCCCTCAGCCTCACCGCCCGCAGCCGTCACCCGCCCCTGCGACGCCCGTGAGCGGGCCGATTCTTTGACAGACTGCATCTTCCCAAACGGTCCCGAATCTGCCACCCTCCCGCCCGTCCACCAGCCCCGACGGGAGCACTCGACATGAGACCACACCACCTGCTGAGGCGCCTCTGGCACCATCTCGCCGGCCTGGCGCACGACTTCCACGACGGCTTCCGCAGCCATCCGGACAGGCGCTGGAAGATGTGACCCGCCGCGGGACACGTGCTTTGGGTTGGCAATCCGCCGCGCGCTGCGGAAGAACAAGGCGCGCTTGAACGCCATCGCCATCACAGCACGAAGTGGGGAACGCATCATGAGCAGCAGCCAGGCCGAAGTCTTTCACGTCGCGTCGTCGGCGGACGTTGCGGGGGCCAACAGCATCGTCTCGCAGGCATTGCTGACGAATCCGTCGGTCAAGGTCGTGCGGTTCGTCTTCTCGAAGGGCCAGGAGCTGTCGGAGCACACGGCGACGGTCGCCGCGATGATCCATCAAGTCTCGGGGCGCTCGCGCTGGGGACTGGGCGCCGAGCAACGCGAGGCGGAGCCGGGCGACTGGGCCTACATGCCGCCGAACCTCAAGCACTCGATTCACGCGAGTGAAGACGCGGTCGTCCTGCTTATCCTGCTGCGGGATACGAAGGCCTCGTGAAACGTCCCGGCCTTGCGCGACGCGGACGACGCTACTCCGGCACCTCGCCATCGGACGCGAAGCCTTCATACTCGGCATCGATCTCGGCGCCGCATTCGGCACAGGTTTCGCCGTAGCTGTAGTTCATCGTCCAGCCCATCCCCTTGAGTTCGGGATGCGTGCGGCCCTCCTGTAGAACCACTTCGAGCAGGAAGCGATACGCGTCGAGCATCGTGCAGTGCTTGCACAGGTGGATGCCGACGCCGACGAGCGCGAGTTGCGCGGCGAGGCTCAGGACGAGTTCCCCGGCGCGTTCCTCGTCCACGTCGTACACGGCCGGCAGGCGCTGGGGCTCGAGCATGCTGGCGATGAACTCGCCGGACTCGTTCGTGATCAGGTGGTCGGCGTACTCCAGTTCGGCCATGAAGTTGGCGACGTCGCTCTCGCCGCGCCAGGCGTTCTCGCGCTGGCGGTCCAGCCGCTCCAGGTAGTCGTCCAGGCTCTCGTCCGCGTCGCGCTCGCGGATCGTGACGGTTTGAATCTCGGCCTCTCCCTCGTCGTCGACCGAGACGGTGGAGACGCTGAACATCGTGGGCTCCTCCTCGCTCCCGGGGGGCGCGGGGGCTTCCGGCGCGGGCAGGTCGTCCGTCGGCTCGATGATCGGATCGACGAGTTCAATCACGACCCGACCATTCTGGCTGTACCACTCGAGGTAGAGACACGGCTTCCAGTCGAAGCCGTGCCGGAGCAGCGCTTCCTCGCTGGTGTCGTCCGTTCGCGGCACCTTGACCATGCGCAGTTCCATGGTGCCTGCCGCACCCACCTGCATGGGCATCAGGCCCTTGGGGAGGCTGGTCGGCGCGCTCTCGTCGGGTGGCACACGCGCGCGGAACTCGAAGCAGCGCCCTTGGAACTGGGGACCGGGCGCCCCGACAAGGTCGGCCATCAGCACGGTGTCGAGCCCGTGCAGCGCCAGTCGCAGCATCGTCAGGTTGCGATGCGGGTGGCCGAAGTAGCCGTCGATGACGCAGTCCTGGAGTCTGAGGGCCATGATCGCGCCCTCACCGCGCCAGGTTTTCGCCCTGGGGGCGGCCGGCGGAATCGCGCGGGGCAGCCTCGCCGGGCAGAGTCGACAGGTAGCGCACCTCGAGCTTGTAGCTGAACTGGTCGAAGTACAGGTTGTTGCCGGCGGCCTCAAGCTCGCCGCGCTGGAAGTCCACCGTGTCGGACAGGAAGGACTTTTTCGCCGGATAGTGCGGGAACGAGTGGTCGCGGTTGGCGATGAAGCGGAAGGCGTCGAGCCCGCCGAAGTAGTAGTCCTGCAGCTCGCGGCGCTGTGCCTCGTCGATCTGGCCCTCGTCGCGGTTCAGGAAGATGCCGTAGTTCACGTCGACCGGAATCCATCCGTAGGGCTCGATGTAGATTTCGCACCAGTCGTGCAGGTTCTTGTCCATCGGATAGATGATCCAGCCGCTCTGCCAACGGGCGGGAATGCCGCCGAGGCGGCACAGGGTCATGTAGGTGAGGGCGAGCTGGCCGCAGTCGCCGTAGCCCTTGGAGCGCACGAAGTCGCTGATGTTGCGCATCGTCGAGTACTCATGCGCGTAGCTGTAGACGATGTTGCGGCACATCCAGTCGTAGTACTTGCGCGCGCGCAGGTAGGGGTTCGTCTCGCCGCCGGCGATCGACTTCTCGAGGGCGCGGAACTCATCGGTGAAGACGATGTGCGGGTGTTGCTCGCGCGTGAAGTAGTCGTACTCGGCGAAGGTCGCGGCCGTGGAGGGGGTGACGCGGCGCGAGTCGACGGCGAAGTGGCGCGCCGCGGCCGTCATCGTCCATGTGGCGGTGAAGACGGTCGGCGCGTCGCCGGCCGAGGGTTGCTCGAAGTAGAGCGAGCGCATCGGATAGTTGGGTGCATTGATCCAGGTGGGCGTCGGAGTGGACTCCAGCAGGCGCACGCCCCATTGCGAGGCGAACTGCTGCGGGAAGGGCATCCAGCACCGGATCGTCTCGCCGGCCGGCACGGTGCCCGGCTTGGCGGTGATCGTCATCGTCAACTCGTAGTCGTACGTTGCCGACGTGCCGGAGGCAGTGCCCGCGTGCGCGGCCAGCGTCTCCTGGTAGGCGTCCCACAGGAACGTGTACCAGGTGCCGGTGGACTGGGTGGCCTGGCGCTTCTTCAACTCGGGATGACGGTAGAACAGGTTCGACCGGCTGGAGTTCATGTAGAGGCGCTGGCCGTCGATGACGCGCACGTCGAAGCGGCCCTCGGCCTCCCAGGCGTCGAACTCGGCGTCGGTCAGGTCCGGGATGCGCTGGCGCAGCAGCTCGACGAGGCGCTCGCGCGTGACCGTGTAGTCCATGCGCACGCGGCGGATGCGCTCGATCTCGAACTCGAGGTCGCGTGCCTGGTCCGCGTTCAGTTCGCCGCGGCGCTCGTTGAGCAGCTTGCGCGCGTACGCGTCGGCCTCGCTGAAGCGGCCATCGTTCTGGGCTTCGATGAGCGTGCGCATCTCGGCGGTGAAGGCGTCCGCCTCCATCGCATGGGCGAGCGGGGTGCTCCCAGCCAGAAGCGCGAACAGGGTCAGACCGGTGCAGAGTCGCATGGTACGGCGGTCCTTTCGGCGGCGAAGTCGGCAGCCGACCCTTCGGCCGGGCGCCAGGCCGGCGCAAGCGGAGTGCCGCCCGTCGGCGTCCCTCCCCGCCGTTTGCCGTTGCCCGCCGTCGCCCCCCGCGTCAGGATGCCCCGTGATGCGGGCCACATTCCTCCCCCGGGCCGCCCCTTCATGGCTCGACACGACGCCAGCGCGACGCCGCCCCGCTCCTGGGCCGAGCGCATCGCCTTCCTTGTCGTCGTCATCGTCGTCGTCCTGATTGCCGGCGGGCTGTATCAGGACCTTCTCGACCGCGCGCACCGCGCCTACGTCGAGCAGATCGAGGAGACGCTCGACACCACCGGCCAGGCACTCGAGGCTTTCCGCCAGCTCTACGACGCCCTGCCGGCGACCGTGCCCCCGCAGGGCAAGGCCGCCGCCGTGCGCAGCCCCGACCCCGGCAGCGCCAACCGCCCCGGCCTCACCACGCCCGTCGCCTTCCTGCCCGTCCTGCCGGTCGACTACTTCGCCGATCCCCGCGGCGGCCGGCTCCTTGCCTATCACGTTCACGAGGGCGAGTGGCTGCTCTACTCCGCAGGGCCCGACGGCCACTACGACATCGACCCGGAGCGCGACTTCCTGCCCGCCCTGTTCCCGCTGCCCTCGTTGATTCTCGCCACCTACGATCCGAGCAACGGCACGGCCAGCACCGGCGACCTCTGGCGCGCCAGCCCGCGCCTGGCGACGGCCCCGCCACCATGACGTTTCGACGCACCAATCCGCCGCCGAGTACCACCCGCGAGAACGTCATGACGCGCGTGGCGCTCGTGCTCGTCATGGCCGTCGTGGGTGCGGTGATTGGCGTGGTGGGGACTGCCATCATCCTCTTGCAGATGCATGCGGACCGGGCGGGCGAGGCGTGGTGGGTGCGGGGAGTCTTGTTGGGTGGAGTCGTGGGCGCCGTGGATGGGATTCTGGCGGCGTACGTGAAGGACATCGCCCGGCGCCACCATGGCGCCGGCCGCTTCGTCGCCGCGGCGGCGACGGCGCTCGGGGCCGCCACCATTGCCGGACTCGTGACGTTCAGCACCCCGGAGCTGCCGCTCTACGCCTTCCTGCCGAAATTCGGTTCGCTGCCGCGACTCTGCACGGCCAGCGCCGCGTTCGCCGCCATGGTCGGATTCATTGCCGTCTGGGCGGTCTTCCCGGCGAAGTACGACTTCACCGTCTGGCACTGACCGCCCCGCCGGCGGTGGCGCGGATTCTGCTCCGTTGCTCGCGCGCCTCGGACCGTGCAGCGGTTCCGGTTGCAAAGTCCTGCCGCGGTGGCCCCATGCTGGCGCCGTGTGAAGGGGGAGCAGTCGCTCGCACGCCATGCGTCCGTCCTCGTCCCAGCCCGCCGGCGACAATCGCCGCGCCCGAGTTGTCGCCGTCCTGTGCGTAATGGCGCTGGGCGGGATTCTGCTGATGAAGGCGATGGAGTCGCGTCGTCCCGCGGCCGCCCCCGCGCCCGACGCCGTCGCCGCCCCCGACACGCGACCCGCTCGCGCCCAGGCCCCGCCGCCCGCCCATCGGCCCGCCGCCGCTTCGTCGGCAGAGGCACTCGCGGCGGACCGCCTCGCCGCCAAGGCCGGCGCCCCCGCCGAGGGCTCGGCCCTCGTCGCCGACGGCGCCACCACCGACACGCTCGCGCTCGATTTCCTGCCGGCCGATGCGGAGCCCGACGCCGAAGCCGATGGCGCGACCGAGATCACCGGCGTCCTTCTGCGTGTCCTGGAGGAAGGCACCCGCATTCCGATTCCCAACGTGACGACGCGCCTGCGGCCGATTGCCAGCGACGAACGCCCCTTCGAACATCGCACGAACGCCGCGGGGCTGGCGCCCTTCCACAACGTCCCGCCCGGCCGCTACGAGGTGATTGTCCGCTGGGGCAACCGCCCCCCGCAGGCCGACGACGACATCACCGTTGCCGAAGGCCGCCGCACGGAGCACACCGTGCTCCTGCCCGAGCGCCCCGAGTGGCGCGCCCGCCTGGTCGATACCGAGGGCAGACCCGTCGCCGGCCACGACCTGCGCGTCGGATCGTCCGTCTTCGAGTGGTTCGACCGCGGCAACGTCCTTTACGAGAATGTCCGAACGGATAATCAAGGTTTCTTCACCGTGCGCGCCTATCCCGACGCGCGCCCGCTGCACATCGAATCCGTCGGCGCGAACCTCTACTCGATCGACCCGGCCAGCAACCGCTGGCGGAATCCACTGGCCGACCCGCGACCCTTCGAGGCCACCGGCGACGAGCCCCGCGTCTATGTGCTGCGCACCGACGTCGTCATGGCCACCGGCATCCTGGTGAACCCGCCTCGCACGGAGGAAGGCTTCCTCGCCACGGTGCGCGCCGAACAGTTCCGCTACTGGGGCATTCCGGTCGAGAACGACCGCTTCACCTTCCGCGCCACCACCGGCCAGGCCACCCGCATCACGCTGGCGCGCCGCTCGGCCGCAGACCTCGGCTGGCACGGCTTCTCCCGCGATCTCGAGCACAACGTCACCATGCCCGACACGCCCGGGCCCTTCGAGTTCGAAATCCCCTTCCCGGAGCGCATCCTCGTCCGCGGCGTCGTCCTGCAACCCGACGGCCGCGGCGCACCCAACGTGCGCGTGCGCGCCAATGCCTTTGCCGAGGCCGGCGCCGCACGCCGCGCCCTCGAGGCCCAGCGCACCACGCGCATCCCCGGAGGCCTCGGCGAGCAACGCCGCCGCGCCCTTGCCAACAGCCTGCGCTGGCAGGGCGACTCCAGCCTTCTGACGCCCCCCACCGCCCGCGACGGACGATTCGAATTCGAACTCGTCCCCGCCACGGAATATCTCTTCACCGCCGAATCGCAGACGCTGACGAACGATCACAAGGGCTACGAAGCCGCCGTGCACGGCTGGGACGAACTCGTCGCCGGCCGCGAAGTCGTCCTGCGCTTGCAGACGTCGTCGCTCGTCTGGGGCGAAGTCGTCGACGATCGCAGCCGTCCCGCGCCCGGCGTGCGCGTGCTCCTGCAAGGGCCCGCCTCCACGTTCAACGCCGCCGACTACGACGCGCGCACCGACGACGCCGGCATTTTCGAGATGAACGTGCCACCGATCCGCGGCGCCGGCTTCGTCGAAGGCCTGCTCGTCACCGCGCAGTCGAACGACCGCTTTGGCATCGCGCCCGCGCTCGTCGACTCCAGCAGCCCCACGCGCGTCATCCTTCGCCCGGCCGTCTCCGGCACGTTCATCGTCACGCGCGGCGGCCTGCCCGTGCCGCGCGTCGAGATTGCCTCGTTCTATCTCGAGGATCACTTCCCCGGCCCCATCGTGCGCCGCGCCCCGCGCGTCTACGAACAGGCCAATGGGCATTTCACCTTCCGCGCCGTCCCCGCCCGCTCCACATGGTACAGCTTCGTCGAACCCGGCCTGCCGCCCGACCTCGGCGCCACCGTGCAGGTGCCCACCAACCCCGGCCGCGACGGCCGCATCCGCGTCGAACTCCCCCCGCTGCCCGAACCGATCGAGCCGGGGAAGTGAGGTGCGTGAGAAGGAAGGTGGTTCCCGAAATGGGAACACAATGCCTTGACAGGCCCTGTGGAGCAGGCATACACAATGCACGTCATTTCCAGAAGGTCGTTGAGAGCGTTCTGGGAACGACACCCGGACGCCGAGGCGGCGCTGGAGGCATGGTTCCATGAAGCAAAGCGGGCCCACTGGGCCAGCAGCGCGGACATCAAGGCGAGGTACGGGACTGCCAGCATCATCGGTTCGGAACGAGTGGTGTTCAACATCTGCGGCAACAGGTATCGACTGATCGTGCGGGTGAACTACGAGAGCCAAGCGCTGTTCATCCGCTTCGTGGGCACTCACAAGGAGTACGACAAGATCGACGCGAGGACGGTGTGATGCGGGCGAAGCTGATCAAGACCGATGCGGACCACGAGGCGGCGCTGGCGCGGATCGATGCGCTGTGGAACGCGAAGCCGGGCACCGCGCGAGGCGACGAGTTCGAGTTGCTGGTGCACCTGGTCGAGGAATACGAGGCGCGGCGGTTTCCGATTCCGCTGCCCGATCCCGTGGACGCGATTCGATTTCGCATGGAGCAGCAAGGCCTGAAGGCCGCGGACCTGATTCCGTTCATCGGGCCCAAGAGCCGGGTGTCCGAGGTGCTGAACGGCAAGCGCTCGCTGAGCCTGGCGATGATCCGGAAGCTGCATGCGGGACTGGGGATTCCGCTGGAGGTGCTGGTGCAGGGCCCACGGCGCGTTCCCACCGCCGGCGGCCGGCGCCTGGCCGTCCTGCATCGCTAACGAGCCGTGCCGGCATCTGCGAAGTACGCGGCGGCGAAGTGGACAAGAAGGACGCGCTGGCGGATGAGGCGATCAAGCCCTATGACCCTGACCAGGGGAAGCGCTTCGCCAAGTATCTGCCTCGGTGGGCCTGAGCCGCCAATGCCCCCCTCTTGACGGCCATTTGATGAACAACCCGAATCCGCGTCGTGTCGTCGCCGCGCAGGTGCCCACCAATCCCGGCCGCGACGGCCGCATCCGCGTCGAACTCCCCCCGCTGCCCGACCCGGTCGAGCCGGGGAAGTGACGCCCTTCGCCTACGGACAGGTGTTCACATTCTCCACCACCAGGTTGTACACGTTCGGCATCCGCACGGACGGATACACGCGGACGAAGACTTCGCTCAGGCCCTGCACGCACACGACGCGCTGGGCCTCGTAGCGATTCGGCTCGTACATCTTGCTCTGCTCGATGGGCTCGTAGCGGCCGTCGGACAGCTTGCGGTGCACTTCGAAGTACATCGTGCCCAGAAGTGCGTAGCAGGCCACGCGCACGCGGATTGCCGTCCGGCCCGTCGTGTTGACGCGATAGAAGTCGTTGTCCTTGCCGATCAATCCCTCGTAGCGCGTGCCGATCTGGATCGTCGCCGCCTGATGCGGCTCGTTGTTCGGCTCGTGCGTGTCGTCCGCCCCGAGCGATGTGATCGCCACGGAGTAGTTGTCGTTCGTTTCCCAGTTCTGCCCGTACACGCGCAGGAACAGCTCCGTCGCGCCCGAGTTGTTCACGTACGTGATCCACTCGTCGTTGGCGGTGGCGGGCCCCCAGGGCAGTGTCGTCCAGACCGGCGCGGGGCCGTCCCCGGCGTTCGGATTCCAGACCCACGGATGGTTCGGCGAGTAGCTCTCGCCCGCGCGGAACGGCCAACCCGAGCGGTCGAAGCTGCGCAGATCGTACAGCTCGGCGTTCAAGTTGCCGTTCGCGTGCGTGAACAACACGCGAATGCGGATGGATTCGTCGGCGCCGAGTTCGATGCGATACCAGTCCTCGTCGTAGCTCCGCAGTCCGGTCGCCGTCTGACCGGGGCGCAGGGCCGGGCGCTGACGCGCATCGTGCCACGAGTTGTTCGGCTCGTACGAATCGTCCGGCAACGTGTTGGCCGGCAGCGGCTGGCCCCAGCGCAGGATCGCCGCCAGCGGGTCGGCCGCCGAATCGTCCCACGCCCCCTCGGGAATCCAGTTGGACTTCGGCACCTCGTCCGTCGCGTCCTTCGCCGTCGGACAGGTCGCCACGTTCTCGACGGTCAGGTTGTACACGTTCGGCATGCGGACGGACGGATACACGCGCACGAAGACTTCGCTCAAGCCCTGGACGCACACGACGCGCTGGGCCTCGTAGCGATTCGGCTCGTACATCTTGCCCGCCTCGATCGGCGCGTAGCCGCCTTCCGGCAGCGCACGATACACCTCGAAGTACATTGTGCCCAGCAGCGCGTAGCAGGCCACGCGCACGCGGATTGCCGTCCGGCCCGTCGTGTTCACGCGATAGAAGTCGTTGTCCTTGCCGATCAACCCCTCGTAGCGGGTGCCGATCTGGATCGTCGCGGCCTCGTGCGGCTCGTTGTTCGGCTCGAACTGATCGTCGCTGCCCAGCGAATCGACGGCGATCGAGTAGTCGGGATTCGACTCCCAGTCCTGGCCATAGACGCGCAGCACCAACTCCGTCGCCCCCGTGTTGTTCACATAGGTGATCCACTCGTCGTCATTCGTCGCCGGGCCCCACGGGCGACTCGTCCACACCGGCGCCGGCCCGTCGCCCGCGTTCGGGTTCCACACCCACGGGTGATTCGGCGAATAACTCTCGCCCACGCGGAACGGCCAACCCGAGCGGTCCAGGCTTCGCACATCGTACAGCTCGGCGTTCAGGTTGCCGCCGGCATGACTGAACAGCACGCGGATGCGGACCGACTCCTCCGACCCGATGACGATGCGATACCAGTCCTCGTCGAAGCTGCGCAGGTTCCCCACATGATCGCCCGGCCGAATCGCCGGCCGCTGCCGACCCTCCTGCCAACTGTTGTTGGGCTCGTAGGCGTCGTCGGTCGGATACTGCGTAACAGTAACATTCATCGGAGATCCTTGCGCGCCCGATGCCGACACGCGCACTGTCCCGGTCCGAACCTGGCCGGTGGTGTTTCGCGAGTAGCCGCACACGATCGTTCCGGAGTTGGTTCCGCTCGCGCCCGCGTCAATCCGCAGCCAACTGCCCCCAGAAACGACGGTGGCCGACCAGGCCATCGATCCTGTGCCGGAATTCGACACGGCGAAGCTGGTTTGTCCCTCGTCGGAGAAGACGCGACGTTCGCTTGGTGCCACCGAGAGAACTGGAGGCGCGGCGGCTTGCGTCACAGTGTGCACCTGACCGGCAACGCTGATGGTGCCTTGCCGTTGGCTTGCGGCCGTGTTCGCGGCGACATCATACATCACCGTCCCATTGCCCGACCCCGAGGAACCACCTGTGATGGAGATCCACGAGGCAGTGGTCGTCGCCGACCAGTTGCATCCTGAAACGGCAGTCACGGAAAGCGTCTGATCCGTAGCCCCAGAGAAGACAACGCTTCGCGACGAAGGGCTGACCGAATAGTTGCAGGGGACACCCGCCTGAGTGACCGTGTGAGTCTGGCCCGCCGCTGTGATGGTGCCTTGCCGCTGACTGCTTGTTGTATTGGCGGCGACGCTGTAGGTCACCGTCCCGTTGCCCGACCCCGAGGCTCCTCCGGTGACTGTGATCCAAGGAGCGTCACTTGTCGCGGACCATGTGCACCCCGCTCCGGCTGTCACTGAGATCGTCTGACCGGTCGCAACGGAGGAACTGAGACTCCGCGAAACAGGACTGATGGAGTAGCTGCACGCCGCCAATGACCAGTCCAGCGTAAACGTTCCGCTCTCGACACCATAACCCGCGACGACGATCCGATAGGTGGTCCCGGCCGTGGCGTTGAAGAACGCGCGACTACGGCTGTTCGGGCAGTTTGAGCCATCGTCATTGCAAGCTAGTACCAGCAAGGAGTCCACCGCTGATCCCGTGTAGACTGCCACGACTGTATCAAAGGAGGCGGCCGAACAGGTGGTGAACTCCGCCCTTCCCGATGCGGGGGCAGTCCAGGAGTACCAGACTGTGCCGCTCGTGGAAACGCCGCAATGCACGGGCTCGCCCGCCTGGCGCGTGGCGCCAGCGGTCGTGCCGCTCACTAGGCTTGCTGAACCCGAAATGGACTGGCCCGGGAATGTGTCATTCGTGGGCGGAGTAGGCGCGAGCCATGCGCGGATCGAGGGGTAAGTTATCTGGAAGGCGCCGTCGACGATCCGCTCATAGGTGCAAGGGGTAAGAACTGAGCTACACGCGCCAAATAGCTGGCCGATCACTTGACCACTAGCGTTCAAGACTGCAGAGCCGCTGCTACCCCCCCGAATGGCACCCGACACCTGAGCCGAGTAGATGTAGTTGCCCCGCGAGTAGCCGGAACACGTGAGGCCGGTTGTTGCCACTTGATGACGAGAGTAGCTCAGTGGTAGACCTTCAGGATGACTGAGGCGATGTACGATCATTCCGTTCGATGCCGCTACATTGGTTGATGCATCCCAGCCAAGCAGAGTCCTCCCGGAGGGCACGGATCCGGTCAGGCTGACGAATGTGAAGTCGGTGGTGGTCGACGTTGCGAGAAGTGTTGCCCCTAGGGTCCTAGGCAAGCCGGAGATGCTTCGACAGCCACCGCATGTAGAGTTCTCATAGTCCCAGATGCAGTCCAGCGAACTTGCGGAGGCCGCTGTGGAGAAGCAGTGATTGGCAGTCAGCAGGTAGGCGTAGGGACTGCTGAGTCCTTGCGTGGTGTTCAGTAGTTGACCTGTGCACAAGCCAGTGCTCCCAGCTACTTGAAAGTAAAGCCGGGCGATTGCCTTCTTGGCATCATTCAGCGGGGCAAACTCGGAGCTGGAGACACAGCGGGCATCCCGAAAGCAGCTCTCGAGACCGCAGTAGCTCTTGTCGGCATCCGAAGCATCGATTCCGCGGGCCGCGCCGGGGTCGATTGCCGAAATGGCTCGGACCGTTAGGCGGGCATGGGAGAAGTGCTCGAGGCCTCCCCAAGCAGGTCCGCGAATCTCAAGGAATCCCTCCGGGGAGGAGAGGGTGTTGGTCCAGAACTCGCCGCTCTTGTGCGGCCCCGTACCTGTCCACGGGCCGAACACCTCGCCGTCCTGCGAGTACAAGAACAGCTCAACCCCTTCCGGAAGGTCCAACTCGGTGAGGTGCACGCGCATCATTGTCGCGCCCTTGGCGCGCAGGCCGATCGTCGCGACGACTTCACCGGAAGGAAGCTGTCGAACCCAGGCAGGGCCAAGGCCCTTGCCGGCAAGACCCGCTGCTTTGAGGTCTTCGAGCGGAAACTCCACCCGGACACCCACCTCCTTCTCGAGGCCGATGATCAGCGCCTGGCCTGAAATGCAGGAAGCGCAGTCTTGGTTGCCCAGCCGCTCACGGTCCTCCGCCGTCAAGGCGACACTCAATGCTTGCGAGTACGCCAGCTTGTCGAAGTCGAGCGTCAACTTCTCGTAGGTGCGGCGCTGTTCCTCCGCCCAATCAGGCGCATTCGGGTCCGAGGGCAGGACCAGCATCGGCAGCTGAAGGACGTCGCCCGGTTCCGGGGCATCGGCGTCCTGACCGAAGACCACGAGGCCATGAAGCAGGAACAGAAAGCAGATCGGGACGATCCCGACAGGGCGGATACGTGCGAGCATGAGGTTCCCCCTCCTGACGGCGCCCTTTGGGGCGCCGATGCCATTGAACAGCCAAATACGGCAAGTCCACGACTCACTTGGAGTCGCTACTCCTCCCCTAGAAAGCACCACTCAAGACAATGATGAAAGGATCGTGAAGCCCCAAGCGCCCGAACGCAAGCCCGATCGAGGTTGCCTGAGCCGCGCCGGTGGTATTGGCGGGTGGCGTCGGGGGCTATGGGGGGAACTCGCGCGAAATCGCGAGGATGGCAACCCATGGGGTTACGGGGACCTACATGGCCGATGCCACCGGCCGGCGAAGGGAGAGGGGCGCGGTTGCGCTTTGGGGTGGCCGGTCGTCATGGTGCCAAACCCTTGCGCTGAGGGTCGGCGTCCGGCCCACTTGCGCGGGGCTTGATTGTTTGGCGACGCGTCCTGTCTGGGGCGGCCGTTGCCTGCCGGAACCCCCATGCCGTTCGCCGAGGTGATGCCGTGAGCGGCTTCATCCCACCCCACGGTGGATCAGATGGTGCGGGCCGCTCGCTCCGGAAAGCAGAACATCCTGGAAGGGTGCCAAGCCAGCGGCACCTCCAAGGAGATGGAGATCAAGTTGGTCAGCGTGGCCCGCGCCCGCTTGGACGCCCGGCGCAAACAGAAAGACCAGCCATGAACCGCACAGGCACCGGAGAAGCGGAGAAGCACAATGGGACAAATGGGTCCCATGGGACCCATACGACCCATCCCACCCGCCGCCAAGCGGGGGAGCAGGCAACTTCCAGTGGGACGGCTCCTCCGATAGTGCGCCGGGTGGCGTTGGGGTTGGGCGTGCTGGTGTTCGCGGCGGTGGCGGCGTCGGGCGGGCAGTATGGCATGTGTTGGGACGAGGGGCTGTATTGGCCGGCGTATCGGGACGTGGCGGCGTGGGCCGGGGCCTTGCTGACGCGGCCGGGGTGGGCGCTGTCGCATGAGGGGATCGTGGCGGGTTGGGAGTCGGTGCACGAGTTTCCGCCATTGGTGAAATGGCTGGGGGCGGCGTGCGTGGCCGTGGCGCCAGACCGGTTTGCGTTGTTCGCGTTGCGATTGGTGCCGGCGGCGATGTTCGGGGCCACAGTGGCGATGCTGTTTCTGCTGGCGTGCCGGCGCGTGCCGCCGATGGGGGCGGTGCTGGTGGCGTTGGCGTACGCGGGGCACCCGCGGCTGTTCGGGCACGCGCACTTTGCCGTGTCGGAAACGCCGATGGCGTTCCTGACGGTGCTGACGATCTGGATGGCGTCGGGCGACCTGTCGCGGTGGCGCGCGCGGATTGCGCTGGCGGTGGTCGCCGGGCTGGCCGTGGCGACCAAGGTGAACGGACTGATTCTGGTGACCGCGGTGGTGATGTGGCTGGCGGCGCGTCCCTGGCTGGACCGCGCGGCGGGGCATTGCTGGCGGCGCGACCTGCTGACGGCGGGGCTGGTGCTGGCCGCGGCGCCGCTCGTGGCATGGGCGATTTGGCCGTGGATGTGGCACGACACCGGAGCGCGGCTGCACGAATACTGGTTGTTCATCCGCGAGCATCGCCACTACGGCGTGTGGTATCTGGGGGAGAAGTGGGTGCTGCCGCCCGGGAACGAGCGGATGGTGCCGTGGCACTATCCCGTGGTGATGACGATGGTGGCGAGCCCTGTGGCGTGGCTGGCGCTGGTGGGTGCGGGATTGGCGGCGGTGGGGCGCGGTGCGTTGCGCGCGCGGCAGATGGATTCGGGCGACCTGTTGCTGCTGCTGCTGGCAGCGGGGCCGTTTGCGGCGCTGATGCTGCCGACCTCGCCGAAGTACGACGGCCTGCGGCTGTTCCTGCCGGCGTTGGCGCCGCTGACGCTGCTGGGTGCGCGCGCGGCGGAATGGTTGCCGCGCGACCTGTTCGCGGGGCTTGTGCGCGGGGGACGGCTGACGCGCCGCGGCTGGGCGTTGGCCGCGGTGGCGGGGTTGCTTGGCGCGGGCATGGGACCGGGCGCGCGCGACGGCCTGGGATTCTACAATGTACCGACCCGGGTCCTGACGGCGCGTGCGAGCACGTTCCCATTCGAAACCACCTACTGGACCGAGAGCGCCACGCCGCGCGTGTTCGACGACATCGTGGCCTACTTCGGCACCGACGACGTGCACATCAAGACGCTGGCGCTGGACGCGGTGGTGTTCGGCATCCAGCGCGATCGCGGTGCGCTGCCGGCGGGATTGCGCTTCAACGGCGAGCCGCCCTACGACGCGCACCTGATGCAGAATCGCAAGGGATTCTGGAGCCGCACGGAGTGGTGGTTCGCGACGGAGCGCGAGCCGCTCCTAACCTGGCCGGAGAGCGCGCGCGAGCCGCGGCTGATGCTCTACGACGGGCGCCCACCGGGCGTGAAGTAGCGGAGAGCGTGGTTTGTGGTTCGTGTGGAAGGTCCGGCGGCTTTTCCCTTGGCATCGGCGCACGTGCGCGCATGATTCCGCGCCTTGCCGCTGCTGCGGCCCGGACCGTTCCTGTATGTCGTCCCCGTTTCGTTTTCTCGTGTCGTTCGTGGTGCTGCTGATACTCGCGACGACTTCGTTCGCCCAAACACAACGCATCCGCATCGTGGCCGCCAACACGACGAGCGGCAACAACCAGTCGTACCTGGCGCCGGGCGAGCGCATCTTCCAGGGCCTGAAGCCCGACGTCGTGCTGATCCAGGAGTTCACGATCGGCAGCAACTCGTCGCAGGACACGACGACGACGAACAACTGGGTGGCGACGCACTTCGGGCCGGGATTCTCGTGGATGCGCGAGGGCGGCAACGAGCAGATTCCCAACGGCGTCATCAGTCGCTGGCCGATCATCGCCTCGGGCGAGTGGACCGACACGCAGGTGTCGAACCGCGATTTTGCGTGGGCGCGCATCGACATCCCGGGCGACAAGGACCTGTGGGTGGTGAGCGTGCATCTGCTGACGACGGGCTCGGGCGTGCGGAACACCCAGGCGCAGGCGCTCGTCGGATTCCTGAACGCGGCGAACATCCCGGCGGGCGACTATGTCGTGATCGGTGGCGACTTCAACACGGACAGTCGGACGGAGTCGGCGGTGAACACGTTCCGCAGCTATCTGGGCGTGAGCTCCAGCGCGGAGAAGACGCCGGCCGACCAGAACGGCAACTCGGGCACGAACGCGGGTCGCAACAAGCCCTACGACTGGGTGCTGCCGAACGCGGCGCTCAACGCGCGCCACACGTCGGTCGTGATCGGCGCCAGCACCTATGCCAATGGCCTGGTGTTCGACAGCCGCGTGTATCGGCCGTTGACGGAAGTCAGCCCCGTGCAGTCGGGCGACAGCGGCGTTTCGGGCATGCAGCACATGGCCGTCGTGAAGGACTTCCTGGTGCCCGTGGCGGAGGCGGACTTCACGCTGAGCGCGACGACGGTGGACTTTGGATTGGTGAACGCGCCGAGCGGACCGTTCACCGATTCGACGGTGATCGTGCAGCCGCGCCGGACCTTCTCGCTGACGGGCGTGCAGTTCAGCGGCACGGGGGCGGGTGAATTCGCGCTCGTCGCGCCGTCGCTTCCGGTGTCGTTGTCGGTGAACACGCCGCTGGAGTTTCGTTGGACGCCGGCGGGCAACGACGGTCAGACGCGCAGTGTGACGGCGAGCTTCACGACGGGCGGCACGCCGTCGTCGTTCGAGGTTGAGCTGTCCGGGCGGACGAGTTCGCCGGGCGGCGGGGGAGGCGACGGCGATCCGCTCGATGCGTCGGGCTACACGCTCGAGCAGTCGAACAGCACCGTGACGATCACGCTGCCGGCGGGGACGTTGGTACCCGAGCGCGGCTTCATCGTGATTGGCCGCGACGCCACGAAGAGCCAGTTCGAGGCGGCTTGGGGGGTGACGCTGGCGGACAACGTCGTGTACCTGAACGGCAAGACCCTGGCGGCCGGCAACGGGTTCCCGGTGATCAACGGGGACGAGCTGTACGTCCTGCGGAACAGCGCCGCGTCGGCGGTGGACCCGCCGACAGGCACCGTGCCGACGGGCGGCGTGACGAGCGGCAACTCGCACACGCGGTCGGCGACGAATGCGACGACCTTCACCGCGCGCAGCCAGACCCAGGCGACGCCGGGCACGTACGAGGGAACCTCGTCGGACACCGGTCGGTTGGTCATCACCGAGGTCTCCGACGCGACGAACTTCCAATTTGAGTTTGTTGAACTCTACTATGATGCCTTCACGCCGGCTCCCGTGAGTCTGAAGGAAGCGTGGACAGTGCGCTGAAGTCGCCCCTCACGTCACGGGCGGGTCGGGGCGAATGAGCGGCACCAAGCGCAGGAGCAGGTCCACCTCGCGCAGCAAGTGGCGTTGCTCCTCGTCGAGCGGCACGCGCCCGTCGAGCAGTCGTTCGCGTAGCACGCCGATGCGCGCGCGCAGGCGATCGAGCAACGCATAGGTCGGGGTGACCTTGTCGAGCGTGACGCCGATGCGGCGGAAGAAGCGGCCGCAACGTGTGTCGGTGCCGAATTCCTCCTCAAGATGACGGGCCAGGGCGCGCGCCGCGTCGTCGGGTGAATCCTCGAGGGCACCGCCGGTGCTCCAGCGTGGGAAGACATCCGGGAGTTGGACCTCCGGGTCCGTGCCGGGCCGCAGCACCAGATAGCCGGGAATCGGCAAGGGCTGCAGCGTTTCGGCAGCCGCGATGGCGTCCTGCTCGGTGCGGAAGACGGGAGCGAGCAGGCGGGGCGTGCCGGTCAGTCCATCGTATCGCGACATGGCGGCGGGCAGGGGGCGATCGCCGCCGTCGGCCGGCAGCAGCAACTCGTCGAACTGGCCGCCGGCGAACCACTCGGCCCAGGGTGCCTCGCGCTCGTCGATGACATGGACGCGCGGCACGAGAATCTTCCACGACACATCGCTGCGCACGGACTGGACGCGCGCCATCAGGTAGGTGGCCATGCCATGGAGCTCGGCGACCACGAGGCGCTGCCAGGCGTTGATCTGCTCGCGGGTGCCCTCGGCAAGCAGGCGCTCGAACGACAGGCCCAGCACCGACTCGGTGACTTCCTGGCTCTGGAACGAGCAGCAGTACCATCGCTGCCGGTCGTCGGAGATGCCGGGATAGTGGCGCAGGTCCAGGACGATCCCGCCAAAGGGCAGGGCCTCGGCGAGATGATAGAGAATGTCGCCGAGGAAGCGTCGCCAGTCGCGATTGATCCAGGAGAAGATGGGATCGGGCACCGCTTGGTTGCCGAGCGGTGTGGTGCGGCCGAGGGTGTTGCGGGCGAGCCACTCGCGCCGCTTGCGTGCCAGAGGCGACAGGCTGGTGGAGCGTGGATTGCCGGCCGACAAGGGATCGACGTGCAGCCACACGGAGGTGCGCGGCAGTGCCAGGGCGGCCTCGAGAGCGACGACGCCCGGTCCGGTGAGGTGCTCTCCCCGCCGAGCGGCCCGACGGCCGGCGGGATGGACGGTTGGCGATCCCTCGGCAAAGACCGGAATCAGCAGTGTGTTGTAGCCGCGGCTGCGGAGCTTCGTGACATGCGCGGCAATTTCTTTGTTTTTGTTTCGCTTTTCCGTTTCCGAAATCTCGTTCAGGTCAACGTAGGCGGCGCACGTCATAGCCGACGACGTGGCGAGCGCGGTGGTCCCGGAGACGGGTGCTTGTGGCTCGAGAGCAGGCATCAGCGCTTTATGGGGCGGGGCAGCCGGCGAGGCAATCGGACTCGCACTTGGGCTCGACAGTGTTGGGCATTGTCCTTGCAGATTCTGGGCCTTGAGGCGGTGGAGGCGCCGCCCACGGGGATCCGGGGCGGGAGCTCGGAGTGCCGAAGCGATGAGCATCGACACCGACCAACGCAACGAGATCGACGCCCGGTTCGAGGAACTCCTCGCCCGGCTTCCCGACGACACGCCCTCGCGCGACCTCGTCCGTCAGGCCTTCGGCATCGCCAAGCGCTTCCACGCCGATCAGGTTCGCAAGTCCGGCGAACCGTACCTTGAGCACCCCATTGCCGTCTCCAACCTGTTGGTGGACTTGAACATGGACGCCGCGACGATCGCGGCCGGCCTGCTACACGACGTGCTTGAGGACACCGACCTCTCGTTCGAGGCGTTGTCGGGTCTGTTCCCGGCGCCCGTGCCGGCGCTCGTTCAGGGCGTCACCAAGATCAGCCGCATCCACTTCGACACCTCGCGCCACCACCAGATCGAGAACCTTCGCCGGATCATCATGGCGATGGCCAAGGACATCCGGGTGCTGATCATCAAGTTGTGCGATCGACTGCACAACATGCGCACACTCAAGCCGCTGGCGCCCGAGCGACGCATCGCCATTTCCCAGGAAACCGTGGACATCTACGCGCCGCTGGCGAACCGGCTCGGGATGGTGCGCATGCGCACCGAGCTCGAAGACCTGGCGATGTACTGGCTGTACCCGGAGGAGTACCAGGCGCTGGCGACGGCGGTGGCGAAGAACCGCCGGCTGCGCGAACAGGAAGTGCAGGAGTCGATGGAGGTGCTGCGCGCGCGCCTGGCCGAGCTGGGCCATCCCAACATCGAAATCACCGGGCGCTCGAAGCACTTCTATTCGATCTTCCGCAAGATGAAGCACACGGGCCAGAGCTTCGAGGAAATCTACGACTTGCGCGCGCTGCGCGTCTTCTGCCGCTCCGTGGCGCAGTGCTACGAAATCCTCGGTCAGATCCACAGCATCTGGACGCCCGTGCCCGGCCGCATCCGCGACTACATCGGCATGCCCAAGCCGAACATGTACCAGTCGCTGCACACCACCGTGATCGGGCACCGCGGCATGGTGACCGAAATTCAGATCCGCACGCACGAGATGCACGAGGTGGCCGAGTACGGCATCGCGGCGCATTGGAAGTACAAGGAAGGCAAGCTGGACCAGACGCTGGACCGGCGGTTGCAGTGGCTGCGGCAACTCACCGAGTGGATCACCGAAGTCGGCGACCCGAACAGCCTGCTCGACGCGCTGAAGAAGGACGTGTTCGCCGACGTCGTGCTGTGCTTCACGCCGCAGGGCGACGTGATCGAGCTGCCGGCCGACGCGACGCCGATCGACTTCGCGTTCGCGATTCACACGAAGGTGGGCGAGCGGTGCGTCGGTGCGCGGATCAACCGGCGGCTGGCGACGCTGCGCACGAAGCTCAAGCATGGCGACGTCGTCGAGATCCTGACCAGCAACTCCGGGCACCCAAGCCGCGATTGGCTCGACGTCGTCGTCACAGGACGCGCCAAGAGCAAGATCAAGCACTGGCTCAAGTCCAAGGAGATGGAGCGCTGGGTGGCCGACGGTTGGTCGGCGCTGAACCGCATCCTGAAGGAACGCAACATCGAGGTCACGCGCGCCGAGCTGGAGGCGCACCTGGACAAGCTCAAGGAGCCGTTCCGGTTGCAGACGCGCGAGGACGTGCTGGCCGAGATCGGCTTCGGCAGCATCAGCCCGCAGGCGGCGCTGAGCCGGATGAACCCGGACTGGTCGCGCGCGCGGCGAGCGGCGCGCAAGAAGGCGCGGCCGTCGCGGCGGTCGGAGGCGCTGGTGATCGTGGCGGGCATGGAGGAGCTGCATGTGCGGCTGGCCGCCTGCTGCAAACCGATTCCGGGCGATCCGATCGTGGGATTCGTCACGCGCGGTCGGGGCGTCTCGGTGCACAACGTCGATTGCCCGGGCATCGCGCGCCTGCGCACGACGGACGATTCGGCACGCCTGCTGCCCGCGCGCTGGAACGTCAAGGAGCCGGTGGTTTCCAACGTCTATCTGCGCATCGAGGCCTACGACCGCGCCGGGCTGCTGATGGAGGTGACGCAGGAGATCGCGCGCCAGAACATCTTCATCCTCCAGTGCCAGACGCGCTCGGACAAGCGCAAGAACCTGGCCGTCATCCGCATCGAGGCCGACGTGTCGGACCTGCGTCAGGTGGACAACGTGCTGGAGGGACTGCGCAACATCGCCGGCGTCGTGCGCGCCGAGCGCTCCAATCGCCTGATGGCGTAACCGCGATTCGGCTCAAGAGGCTGCGGTCACCACTTCGAGTCCGCGAACTGTCTCGTAGTCGCGGGCGTTGTGCGTCGCGAGCGGACAACCCAGCTCCAGCGCGGTTGCGGCAATCCAGGCATCGGCGCAGTTGATCGGCCGGCCCGCGCGGTAGCATTGCTCCGTGATCGCGGCCCAACGTTCACACAAATTCGCGTCGGAGTCGTAGACCGCGAACCGCTCGAGGAAACGGTCCAGCAGACGCACCCGTTCATCGCCCCACTGACGGCGGGCCTTCCACAAGTGCAACTCGGCCACCGTCATGAACGAGACGACGGGCAGGCAGCCCTCCAAGTGCCGAACGTACAACTCGCCGCGACTGTCTTGCCGGAACAGAAAGGAGAGGACGTCCGTATCCACGACGATGTGGGGCGTCATTGTGCCGCGGGCCGGTCGCGACGGGTTTCCCGAAGGAACGTCAGGAACTCATCGCCGGGGTCGTCGAAGGGTTCGCCTTGCCGACGGATCTCTTCGGGATTGAACGGCAGAAGGTGGCGTGTCCGGGCCAGGCGCGCGATGCGGGTACGCGCGGCTTGCACGCGTTCCGGGACGGGATGCTGGTCGTGCAGTTTTCCCATCGGACTCACCTATTCCCAAACAGGTTCTGCCATCGCCGGAGCGCCAGCATTCCCGCGTACACTACTTTGGCTGGCCGTCGCTGGCAAGGCCGAGGTGCCCTCAGCCCTCTGATCGCCTTCCGCATTGACGGCCCGGGGGGGTGTCGCACAGGGTACCGCCCAACGCGGCCGGGCTTTTGATGCCCGGCCCCATTTTTCGGACCACGGAACGCGCAACTCCATGAAAAACAGGCTTCTAGCCGTCACCGCACTCCTGCTGGTCGGCCTGACGGTCGTCGCGTGCGCCTCGCGCAAGTACCGCACAGGCGAGATCACCATCATGGTCGTCAACGGCGGCGAGGGTCCCGTTTCGGGCATCCGGGTCGAGCACGGGTTCGACTCCCACAACTACGGCACCCTGCTGTCGGGCGAGCGTTCCGAGTCCAGATTCCGCATCGATCCGCGCGCCGACATGGTCCTGCGCTACGTCACCTCCAGTGGCGTCCTGAAGGAAAAGACCTTCGAGCTGCGCATCCTGCCCGAGCACGGCGGCACCGTCGAAATGCACATCGACCGCGATGGCGAGGCGCGCATCACCGCGCGCTATTACCTGTATCGCTAGAGGTCCGATCACCGAAAGGCACGCACATGGCCAGCCCACAGTACGTCATCGGAGTCGATGGCGGCGGGACCAAGACGCTGGGACTGTTGATGGACGAGCAGGGCCGGGAGTTGGCCCGCGAGTCCTTTGGGTCCTCGAACATCCATGCCATCCCGCACAAGGAAGTCGAGACGGTGCTGCGCACTCTGGTGCAGACGCTGTGCAGCCGCGCCGGGGTTGAGGTCGCCCAGCTCGACGGCATCTGTCTCGGCATGGCGGGCTGCGACAGCCCGGCGGACCGCGAAGTGCTTCAGGGTTTCCTTCGCCCGATCCTGTCGGAGAAGACCGAGTTGACCATCATCAACGACGCGATCGTGGCCGCACGCGCGGTGCTCGGGCGGCTGCACGGGCTGCTGCTCATCGCCGGCACGGGCTCGATCTGTTTTGGCTGGAACGACGAGAAGGACACGCAGGCGCGTTGCGGCGGCTGGGGGCATCTGCTCGCCGATGAAGGTTCGGGCTACATGATCGGCATGGAAGCCCTGCGCGCGGTGCTGCGCTCGGTGGACGGGCGCGGCCCGAAGACCGTGCTGGCCGACCGCCTGCTGGCTCATCTCGAAGTCGCCGAACCCCGCGGCATCCTCCAGATCGTCTATGGACCCAAAGGGACCAAGGCCTACATTGCCGGGCTGTCGCGCTTCGTCATGGAAGCCGACGAGGAAGGCGACGTCGTGGCCGGCCGCATCCTCGACACGCAGGCCGCCGAACTCGTGCGCCTCGTCCTGCCGGTCTACGAGAAGCTCTTCCGTCCCGAGGAGGGCGAGACGCGTCTGGGGATCTGGGGCGGCAATCTGGTGCACGCGGGCAACTATCGTCGCCGCTTTCTGGACGACCTGGCCGAGTGCGGACTGCCCATCAAGCCGGTGATGGCTCCCGACGCCGACGCCGTCTTCGGCGCCGCGCGCCATGCCCTCAGCGTGCTCGAGAGCCGTCAGCGCTGCTGACCGCTCACTTCTTCGCGGGCACCTTGTAGGACCACAGTTGCAGCAGCGCGATGCTGTCCTCGGGCAGGTCGCCGTCGTGCAGGGCGAGCAGGTACTTCCGCTCGCCGGCGCCGTTGATCAGGCCGACCCGCACGACGTCCACGTCCCCGGCATTGACGCGCTTGGTGCCGACGAGCGCGCACCCTCCGAGCACCCCCGCCAGCAACACCGCGACGCACGCGCAGCCGACGGAGCGAACGAGATTCTTCATGGAACAGGCTCTCCGTTTCATCGATTCGGACGCGTTGGACAGTGAACTCCGGAACAGAGTTCCGGGCGCGCGGGTCACTTCTTGTCCTTGTTCACCGTGTCCTTGAGGAACTTCTCGAGCGTGTCGTAGGTTTCCCAGCGGCGCTTGCGGCTCTCGGCCGTCATGTGCGCGGCGCGGCGCACGCCCTCTTCGTAGAGGATGTCCTTGTACGAGCGCTTCTTGTCGGCCACGATGAAGGAGGGATCCGCGACGATCTCGTCGAGCATCCCCAGCAGCCGCGCCGGCGAGAACGGCTTCACCAGATAGTGGCGCACGCCCTTCTGCTCGACCAGACGCCGGTCGCGGTCGCTGCCCCGCGCCGAGCAGAAGATGATCGGCCGGAAGTGCGTCTCCTGCGCTCCCTTCAGCATGTCGATCAACTGGTAGCCGCTCATCTTCGGCATCATGCCGTCGATGATGAAGATGTCGGGCTCGACCTCCGGGACCTTGTTGAGGGCCTCGAAGCCGTCGTGTGCCGTGATCACCTCATAGTGCTCCTCGAGCATCGAGCGCGTGATGACCAGGAAATCCTCGTCGTCGTCCACGAGCAGGACCCGGGGAGAGCCGATCGCCGGGGTGTGGTGCTCGCCGCTCGTCAGGCGCTCGAGCGGCGAGGGCGGCAGCGGCGTCTCCTCGGGCGGCGGCGTGTAGTTCTGGCGCGCATGCGCGTCGCCGGACGGGCGCGGCAGCTTGCGCAACTGGTGGGGGAGCAGAATCTCGACAGAGCTGGACGACTGTCGCTCGGGCGGCGGGGTGATCGCGGCCGCGCGTGGCGTTCCCTGGGGCGGGGTCTCGCGCGAAGGCGTCGTCTCCGCCTCGGCGAGCGGCACCTCGTGCTCCTCCTTCTTCTTCTGCAACGCCCGCTGGAGGTGGGCCTCCTGGATGCGCTCGCGGTTCTCGATCTCCTCCAGCGTCTGGTCCTTGGCGCGCGGGGTGCGCCCCTCCAGCAGGTGACCCAGGTTGCGGATGACGCGCTCGGGCTGGAAGGGCTTCGTCAGGTACAGGTTCGCGCCGGCGTCGTATCCCGCCTTGATGTCGCTGCGCTGGTTGAGCGCCGACAGTGCCAGGATCGGCATGTCGGCGAAGCCCTCGGTCGTCCGAATCTTGCGGATCAAGTCGTGCCCGTTCATGATCGGCATCATGATGTCGACCACGGCGATGTCGGGCTGGTACTTGAGCTTGAGCACGGCATCGAGTCCATTGCGGGCCTCGACGACCTCGAACGCCGCCGACAGGCTCACCCGCAGCAATTCGCGGATGTCCGCGTCGTCGTCGACGACCATGACACGGAACCGGTCGCCCATCGAACGTGCTCCCCCGGAATGTGGGAACGGCCCCTCGACTCCGTCCAGACCCTAATCGGCGGGCGCCAACGTGGTCAAGACAAGCCTCCCCCCCATCGCCGCACCCCAAATTCCGATAGACAGGCTCCCTAATATCCGTTACTGGTTTTATAACATCGCCGCCAATGTTTATCGCCGCGCGATGGCTTGGCATTGATCCGGCACCGTCGGCCGTTCAGACGGGTCCAACAGGAATTCCCCTGCCGCGGGTGCCACCCTCCCGCCTAGGGGACACGACACCGGGGAGGTGACAGACAATGGCACGAACGATCGGCACTCGCGGCTGGATGCTCCTTGTGGTCGCCTTCCTGTGGCCTCTCATTCCCGCGGGAGCCGCCGACTTGGGCGAGGGGTGGTTCCGCAACCTTGAGCTCGGGCGACAAGCCATGCGGGCCAAGAACGCCCCCGGCATGGTGTACCTCTATAACACGCGCGCCCTGCCCTGCAAGTACATGGAGGAGTCGACGCTGGTCGACGACCGCGTGCGCGAACTCGGCGCCGACTTCGTCCGCATTGCCATCGACGTCACCTCCGACGCCGCCGCGCGCGAGCGCATGCGCATCATCCGCGTCCCGACGGTCGTCTTCCTCGACAGCACCGGCAAGGAAGTGGACCGCGCCGTCGGCTACAAGGACCCGGTGGACTTCGCGCGCTACCTCGACCGCGTCGGGCAAGTGCATCGCGGCTCGCTGCAGGCCCGCACCTTCGAAACGACGGCCATCGACATCATGACGCCACGGCCGGGCACGACCCCTGTGCGCTTGGTGTTCCGTGCCCCGCAGGCCAACCAGGTCCACGTCGTCGGCGACTTCAACGACTGGCGTCTCGACGCCCACCCGATGCTGGCCGCCGGCCAGGGCGTCTGGGTGCTCGATGTGCACCTGCACCAGGGGCTCTACGAGTACCTCTTCTACGTCGATGGGCGCGACTACGTCGTCGATCCCCGCAACCCGATGCGGAAGCCCAACCCCTACGGCGACTTCAACTCCGCCCTCCTGATCGGCGCCCGCATCGTCTCCCCGGCCATCGAGGGCCGTTCCGTCACCTTTGTGCTCTACGAGCCCCGAGCCTCCAAGATCGAGATCGCCGGCACCTTCACCAATTGGCAGCGCGTGCCGATGTATCGCAACCGCACCGATCCCGGCATGTGGGGCGCGCGGCTCGACCTGCCCCCCGGACTGCATCAGTACAAGTACATCATCGACGACGAGTGGCTTCCCGACCCGGAGAACGTCTTCCCGATCAAGGACCCGGAAGGTAACGTCAACAGCAGCTTCGCCGTCCGCTGAGGCAGAACGAATCCTCCCTTGGCGCCTGACGCCATTTCGCCCGGCATCGAGTGGCGCCGCTCGAACCACAAGCCCTGAAGATCGCGCATCCTCTTGACGGTGCCCATCGGATTGGGCCCTGTCGTGCGCCATGTCTGCTGAACAAGCCAGTCTGTCCGCTGTGCACACGCCGTCCCGCCTGTCGACAGCGGTCGCGTGGATGCTGGTGCCGTTCTGGCTCTGGAGCCTCGCGCAGATCGTGGCGATGGAGTGGGTCGCGCCGGCGCTTCGCCTGTTGCTGGCGGTGTGGTGGACGGGGGCGACGGCCGGGTTCCTTGCCGTGGCGCCGCGGCGCCGGCGATGGGCCGTCGTGGCCGGCGCGGTGCTCGTTGTCCAGATCGGATGGATGCTGCGTGCACCGTCGATCGATCGCGCCTGGATCGCGCCCCAGGCCCGCATGCCGGTCGTCCGCATCGACGGCGATCGGATGACCGTGGAGAACGTGCGCCATGTCCAGTGGCGTGCCGTCGACGACTTCGAGGTACGCTGGGAAGCACGCACCTACGATCTCTCGACGTTGGTCGACATGGAGTTCCTTGTCGTGCCGTTCCATCCATGGCGGGGCGTGGCGCACACGTTCGTCTCGTTCGGTTTCGATGACGGCGAGCGTCTGGCAATATCGGTCGAGGCCCGGCGCGTGCGCGGCAGCGCCTACCATCCACTCAAGGGCCTGTTCCGGAACTACGAGCTGATCTACGTCGTCGGGGACGAGCGGGACCTTGTGGGCTTGCGCGCCTTTGTGGAGGGCGACCCGGTCGAGATCTATCCGGTGCGCGCATCGCGGCCGGCGATGCGCGCCATGCTGGAAGACATGCTCGCACGCGCCGATGCGCTGGGTCGTCGGCCCGAGTTCTACAACTCGCTGACCAGCAACTGCACGTCGAACGTCGTGCGCCACTACGAGCGGCTTTCGGGCCGTTCGCTGGGCCTCGACTGGCGGCTTGTCTTTCCGGGCTTCGCGGACGAACTGGCCTTCGAGCGCGGTCTGCTGGACGTCGAGTTACCGCCCGAGGAGGCGCGGCGCCGCTTTCGCGTCTCGGCGCAACCGCCCGAAGCGCAGACCGGCGCCGAGTGGTCGCGCTTGCTGCGCGAGCGCCTGGGCGAGTAGCGCGTCGCCCTTCCGCTGGCGAGTGGCCTGCAATCAGAGCCCGGCGTGTACGCGATCGCCGCCCAGATCGACCGCCTCGGCCAGCGCCGCGCGCGCCCGGAACAGCACCGCCGTGAAGTCCGCATCGCGCGAGGGCGAATACTCAACCAAGCCCGCGCTCGTCGTGAACGGAATCGGTCCGCTGGCCCCTTCGAGCCGAATGCGCCCGAGCGCACTCCGCAGCCGCTCCGCCACCAGTTGCCCCGGAGTGATGTCGGTCACCGGCAGCAGCACTCCGACGGTATCCTCGTCCACGAAGCCCACGAAGTCGCTCGTGCGCAGGGTGCGCAGGCAGGTCTCGGCGACGAGGCGGTTCGCCGTCTGGGCGACCTCGCGACCTTCGGTGGCGCGCAGAGCCGCCAGGCGATCAATCTGGAAGATGAGCAGCGAGATCGGCAGACCGCCCTTGGCGGCGCGTCGCAGTTCGGCCGCGGCGGTCTCGCGCAAGTCGCCCGCGTCGAGCAGCACCCGCTCGACCGCCTCCGCCTCGCGCGACTCCTTCTGCAACGAGGGCACCACCTTGCCCATCGTGATGACTGCCTCGCGGCCCTCGTGCATGATCGGCAGCGACCGCACCTCGACGAGCAGCTCCTTGCCATCGTCGGCGCGCAGGTGCAGGCGACCGGTCGGCATCGGGCGTCGGGCGCGTCCCACCTCGTCGAGAATCCGCCCCAGGATCTCGGCATCCTCGTCACTGACGAACTCCGCCAGACGTCGCGCGGCAAAGGCCTCGGGGTCGCGTGCGCCGAGGAAGCGCGCCACCGGGGGATTCATGTAGAGAAGGTGGCCGTCCGCGTGGATCAGCAACACGTCGCGGCTGTTGGCCAGAATGCGGTCGATCTGGCGTGCCGGATCGGCCAGCAGCGCATCGGAGCGCCGGAGTCGCACGGGTCCGTCGGCTGCATCGGCCGAGCTTCGCAGGGCAGCGACCAGCGATTGCGCCTGAACCTCGCTCCCCGATTGCTCTCCCCGCCCTTTCCCGAGATCATCGGCCATGTCGGTCCACCCATTTCGCCCCTTGGAGAGTGGGACTTCTTGCCCGCTCGCGGGGTGCCGACGCGAGGAAAAAGAGGAATCCCTGCCGGCGTTCGGGACGGTTCCCGCCAGTCGAACCACGAACGCCGCTCAGGGAACCACAGTTCTTTCGGGGTCAAGGCACCACTTGGGGGAAGTGCGGGTCGATGGGCGTGCGAGCCAACTCGACGAGGAAGTCGGCCACGCGGCCGCAGACCAGGTCGAGGTAAGCACGCCCCTTCTCGGCCGTGGCGGCCTTCGGATCGCCGACTCCGCAGTGGTCGTTCAGCCGACCGAAGTCGCGGCTGGTCTTGAGCCAACCCTTCTCGAGCGCCTCGAAGCGGAACGGCAGCGGCTTGCCGTCGGCGGCAACGCCGGGCTCGACCAGATGCGGGTGCAGTGCCAGCGCCGCGGCCGTCTCGAGTTCGCCGGCATGGTCGCCCGCGTCCTCGAACATCTCGGCCCAGCGATCCCGCCCCACCGCCCACCAGTTGCACAGGAAGACGTGCACGTCCAGGTCCGCCTGCACCTGCCGGATCAGCGGGCTGAACTCGTTGCCGCCATGACTGTTGACGATCACCGTCTTGCGAATCCCGTGGTGGCGCAGCGAGACGAGAATGTCGCGCACCATCGCATCGAGCACCGCCTGCGAGACGTGGATCGAAAGCGGGAAGGCCATCAGGTTGCAGTCCACGCCGTAGGGCAGCGCGGGCAGGCAAATGACCGACTCGCAGCGCGGCCAGGCCAGCTCGCAGCTTCGCTGCGCCACGTGCACGGCCTGGAAGACATCCTGCCCTTCCGGCAGGTGCCAGTTATGCGCCTCGGTGGCGCCGACCGGCAGGACGGCCACTTCGTACTTCCGCTTCCGGATCCGGAAGAGGTTGGTCTCCATCAAGTCCCATTCGCGCGGTGTCATGGCTCGTCCTCCGGACGGAGAGCCTACGCGGCGCCGACGGGGGAGCAAGAGGCGAAAAGAAGGGAGGCCCTTCGCATGGAAGGGCCTCCCGGGAGTCGCTCGGTTGGGGAGCTGTGGATCAGTTGTAGAGCAGCCAGTTGCTGTCGGCCGAGGCCGGAACTTCGGGGATGCCGAAGGTGCCGCCGCCCTTGAGGTTGGAGCCGGCGGTGCCAGCGGTCTCATAGGCCGCGCTCGTGACCTGGAAGAAGCTCTCCAGCGTCTCGTTGCTGATCTGCAGGAAGCCCGGATCGGCGTTGATGACGCTGTTCTGGACGATGGTGCCGGTGCCGCCGGTCGGAGGATCGGCCAGACGGTTCAGGCCCGCCGTGACGACCGCGCAGTTGTTCAGGGTCAGCGTGCCGGTGCCCAGGTGCTCGATGATGCCGGTGCCGGTGCCGCTGCCGCCGAAGATCGAGTTGGTGACCGTCACGTCGCCGGCCGCGGCCGCGTTGATCCGCATGGCGTTCGTGGCGCCGTTCGAGATCGTCGAGTCCGTGATCACCGTGTTGCCGGTGCCGACTTCGCCGACGACCATGTTCAGCCCGCCGTTGTTGGCCAGGATCATGTTCGAGAGAGTCGCCTCGATCGCGCCGCGGCTCTGGTGCTCGAGCCCGAAGCCGGTGTTGTTGACCGAGATCAGGCCATTGATCGAGCGCGTGGCCGCTTGGGCGCCGGCGAACCAGACGCCCGCGAAGCCCGCGTTGCCCTTCACGATCACGCGGTCGTTCGGGGCATTGATCACGAAGGACTGCGCGCCATGCGCCTGAATGCCGAGGCGGCCGTTGTAGGAGAACACGCAGCCGTCGCCGATGGTGACGCTGTTGATGACGGCGCTGCACACGATGCCGTCACGGCCGGTGCCGGTGTTTTGGTGGTGCGAGACCACGACGTTGGTCAGCGTGCCGATCGTGTTCGTGCCGGCCAGGAAGATGCCGTCGTCGCCGGTCTGGATGGCGCCGGTCATGTTGGCCGCGCTGAGTCCGTCGGTCGTGACCGGCGCGTTGGCGCCGTTGTTGGAGGTGATGAGCAGGTTGTCGAGCGTGATGGTCAGGTCCGTGCCGGCGGTGCGGAGCAGGTCGTCGAGCGGCGTATTGGTCGCCGACGGGATAAGGATCAAGTTGCGCAGCGTGACACTTCCGGCAGCAGGGAGCTGGACGACCAGACCGTCGGAAAGCGTGTCGCCCGTGGCCTGCGTCGGGCCGGCCTGAAGCGCCAGGATCGGGCGGTTCGTTCCGGTGCCCTCGATCGTCAGGGCCTTGGTGACCGAGATGCCCTCGTCGTAGACGGCATCGTCAAGGATCTGAATCACGTCGCCGTCGGCGGCCGCCGTAATTGCGGCTTGAATCGTCGAGTGATTCGGCGTGCCACTCTTGGCGACGGTCAACGTCGCCGCGGATGCCACGGTGGTTCCCGCAGCCAGCATGGCCACGGCAAGGAGATAGGTTCTCATGGTGTCGTCCATCCTTTGTTGGTGCAATGGGGGTACGCGCATAAACAGCCGAGCCATTCCACGACGCAAGGGCATTATGGCCCCGGTCCTCAGGCCGTAACGAAAAACATACAGATGCCCCGCCCGGCATGGTGGCCGGGCGGGGCGTGGAATTGCAGGCGGAGACTGTTGGCCCGTCAGGACTTGGGGGCCGGGATGATGCCGCGGCGCTCGAGTTCGATCAGGATCTCGCCGATGCAGGTGTCGATGTCGTTGTGGGAGGTGTCGATGCGGATCTCGGGGTTCTCGGGGGCCTCGTACGGGGCGTCGATGCCGGTGAATCCCTTGATCTCGCCCGCGCGGGCCTTCTTGTACAGCCCCTTCGGGTCGCGCTTCTCGCAGGTCGGCACGTCGGCATCGACGTAGACCTCGATGAAGCTGTCGGGCTGGAGCTGGCGCGCGATGTCGCGGTCGGCCCGGTACGGGCTGATGAAGGCGGTCATGTTGACCACCGCGGCGTCGGTGAACAGCTTGGCCACTTCGCCGATGCGGCGGATGTTCTCGACGCGGTGCTCGGGCGAGAAGCCCAGGTCCTTGTTGAGTCCGTGGCGGATGTTGTCGCCGTCGAGCACGTAGGTGCGGATGCCGCGCTGGTGCAGCATGGCGGCCACGCCGTTGGCGATCGTCGACTTGCCCGAGCCCGAGAGCCCGGTGAACCACAGCGTCACGCCCTTGTGGGCGTTGAGCGCCTCGCGCTCCTTGCGCTCGACGCTGTGCTGGTGCCAGTGCACATGGCGCTCCTGCGCCTGCTTGCGGCGGTAGGCTTCGATGAGGATGACGCTGGTCTCCGGGCGGATGATGCGCGGGTCCGGTGTCTGGCCGCCGACGAGCTGCTCGCGCAGGATGCGACCGGCAACGCTGACCGGCTTCCAGCCCTTCGGAGCGTGCTCCTCGATCAGCCCGCAGCGCCCGAGTTCCTCGTAGTAGGCCGCGAAGCCGACGTTGACCGTCTTGATTTCGATGCTGCCGTTGAGCTTGCCGAAGATCTCCTGCGCGTCGAAGTCGCCCCAGATGTTGCTGCCGTCGTCGTAGGGCGCGTCGGCGTGCTTGCGGCCGATGATGATGTGCGAGAAGCCGTAGTTCTGGCGATAGACGGCGTGCATGATCGCCTCGCGCGGGCCGCCGTAGAACATCTTGATGTCGAGCGCGAACAGGTCGAAGACATCGTTGATGTCGTAGCCGGCCTTCTTCCAGATCGCGGGCTCGCTGTCGCCCACGCCGAGCAGGCGCTTGTCCTTCAGGTTTTCGTAGGCCAGCATGCGCACCCAGGCGGGCACGTCGTCGCTCTTGGTCTCGCCGACCAGCGGGTTGAGCACCACGCCGGCCTTCAGGCCCTGCGCGGTCAGGCGCTCGCACGCCACCACCATCGCGTACTCGTGCGCACGGTGCAGCGGGTTGCGCGTCTGGAACGCGATCGCCGCGTCCCAGCCCTTGGCGGCCAGCTTCTCGCGCGTCTGGCGCGGCGAGAAGATGTACTTGCCGACCACGTCCGTCGGGTTCTCCCACGGGAAAACATGGATCGTGCCGCCGACCAGCGTCGAGCGCGGGTCGTCGTTCGCGATGCGCGCGCCCGGGTGGTCCTGACGTTCGGTGCCGTAGACCTTGGCGTTGTACTCCTTCTTGTCCCAGGCAAAGACGTCCTCGACCTCAAGGACGGCCACCGGGGTGCCCTTCTCGTCGACCAGCAGGGCGCTGACGCCCGCCTTCAGGTTCTTGGCCTCGGCGTCGGTCACCGGCAGGGACAGGGGGATGCCCCAGGCCCACGACTTGCCGCCGTGCTCGATGCGGGCTTCGTCGAGGACGAGTTGGTAGGCCTTGCGCGTCATCGGGCCGGCCAACGGCGTCAGGGCGCCGTCGCCGAAGCGGCGAACGGTCGACAGGTCGGCGTTGGGGACGACAATGCGGGGAGCACTCTTGTGCTTCTCGATCAACTCGGTGGCCTTGGCGGCCGGGACGAGACGCTCGACGAGCGCCGCGACGCCTCCGTGTGGGGGCAGAGGCAGGGTGATTTTTGCAGTCATCGTGGGGCAGTCTTCCTGGAGAGAAGTCGGACGAATCCGCGCGGAGAGACAGGAGGCCGGGCCCCCGAAGGGCAAGGCAAACCGTGCGCCCCCCCGGTCGCGGTTCATTCAAGCCCTTGATTTTCAGCGATCCGCGGGTGCGATCAGGACCCGAATTTCAGCAACCGCCCGGCATGCCCCAGCGCCAGTTGCATGATCTCGCAGCTCGGGAAGACGCCCAGCGAGCCCTTGTCGCACTCGCCTTCCGTGAAGCGCTGGCCGGCGTCGATGTCGCACAGCGCCGAGGCCAGCAGGAACGGCACCGGGTGGAAGCTGTGCGCCTTCATCGGCGGCGGCGTGCTGTGGTCGCCGGTGACGACCAGGACGTCGGGCTTCAGCTCGTCGAGCGCCATCATCGCCCGGTCGGTGTCCTCGATGATCATGATCTTGCCGGCGCGGTTGCCGTCCTCGCCCATGGCGTCGGTCTTCTTCACGTGCAGGAAGAAGAAGTCGTAGTCGTTCCAGATCTGGCGCAGGGTGCGGAACTCGTCGGCGATGGTGGTGCCGGTCTCGACGACGTTCATGCCGCACAGGCGGGCGACGCCGCGATAGAGCGGATAGGTGGCGATGGCGGCGGCGCGCAGGCCAAAGCGCTGCTCGAAGGTCTCCAGTCCCGGGTCCTGCGCGAAGCCGCGCAGATTGAAGCCGTTGGCCTTCGGCTCGTCCTTGATGGCGGCGCGCATCAGGGCGATGGCCTTCGCGGCCACGGCGACCATGCGCGCGTTCTCGGGCGTGTCGCGCCGGGCGCGCGGCTCCAGCGACGGCACCCCCGTCTTCTGCGGATCGGTGTCGTACAGTTCGGCGCCGAGTCCTGGGCCCTCGAAGACCAGCGCGAAGCGGTACTCCTTCACCGGCAGCACCCGCACCGTCACGCCGTCGATCGGCGCCGCCACGGCCGCCTGCATCTTGGCGAGCACCGGCTTGGCCTCTTCCGTCGCCAGCCGGCCCGCCCGCCGGTCCACGATGTTGCCGCTCGCATCCAGCGTGGCGAAATTGCCGCGCGCCGCCACCGCACCGGCCGGCATCGCGAAGTCGATTCCGGCCACCTCGAGCACCCCGCGCCCGATCTCGTGCTCGGGCAGCAAGGGGTTGTATCCGAACAGCGCCAGATGCCCCGGCCCGGACCCGACCGTAATTCCGCGCGCCGCCGGCAGCACCCGCCCCAGCGATCCCCGCCGCGCCCACTTGTCCAGATTCGGCGTCCGCGCCTCCTCCAGCTCCGACGTCGGGTGCTCCAGCGTGCGCATGCCGCCGACACCGTCCATCACCAACAGCACAATCTTCGTGTCGTTCTTCGTGACCAGTTGCCGGACGGCGGCACTAACGGGATCGTGAGCCATGACGCGTGTCTCCCTCTCTCTCGGACGAGCTTTGCGGCGCACGGCGCCGGCCGGGCGAAGGGATAGGAACCGCCGCCCGGCGGGGTCAACGGGGGAAGCGGGCCCGTCCCGACGACGAGAGGGACACGATGGACAGAATGGAGGGGGATGGGTCGAGGCCGAGCCCCACATAAACCTCGGTCAATCCTGTCCATATGGTCCATCAAGTCCATCCGGTCCATCCCCTCACACCGCCGTCCGTCCCAGATCCTCCAGCACCCTCATCGCCGCGTTGTGGCCCGCCGCGCCGATCACCGAGCCGGCCGGGTGGCAGCCCGCGCTGCACGAATACAACCCAGCAACCGGCGTCGCGTAGGGCATTCGCTGGTCGAATCCGAACGCGTTGTCCACATGGTGGATGTGCCCGCCGGTGATGCCGAAGTGGCTCTCGATCTTCGGCGGCGTCAGCGCGAAGACGTCCGCGACGCTGTCGGCAAAGCCGGGGGCGAAGCGTTCCGCGATGCCGAGCAGGTGCCGCACGTAGCGATCCTCCTCGGCCTCCCATGTCGTGCCGGCCAGCTCGTAGGGCACCCACTGCACGAAGAGCGCCGAGTTGTGGCGGCCGCGCTCGTCCTGCAGGCTCGGGTCTGCCTGCGTGTGGATGTACCACTCGATGGTCGGGAAGTCGGCGAGCTGGCCGGCGCGCACGCGCTCGTAACCCTCGCGGATGCGCGCGATCGTCCCTTCCTGCGGCAGCAGGTGCATCGTGCCGTTGTGCTGGCCGCGGTTCTCGGGCAGGCAGGAGAAGGTCGGCAGGCGGTCGAGCGCCAGATTCACCTTCATCGTCGAACCGGTGCGGAACTGGTCATCGAGCCGCGCGTTGAAGTCGTCCGGGAAGGCTTCGCGCCCGACCAGGCCCCGCAGGCGGAAGGGGTCCGCGTTGACGACGACGATGTCGGCGTCGAGGTCCTCGCCGCTCGTCAGGCCGACACTGTTCGCCCGCCCGCCCGAGACCGCGATGCGTTCGACGGCCGCCTCGGTGCGGATTGTCGCGCCGGCCTCGACGGCCAGTCGCGCCAGCTCGCCCGTCACGCTTCCCATTCCCCCCTGCACGATCATCCACGTGCCGTCCGCGCCCGGCAGTCGACACATGTTGTGCACGAGAAAGTTCATGCCGGTGGCCGGACTGCCGAAGCCTCCGTGCGATCCCGAGAAGCCGTCGGTGACGGCATACATGGCGAGCAGCAACTCGCTGGCAAAGCCGAAGCGCTCAAGGTACTCCTCGACGGGCCGGGTGACGAGGTTCACGAACGCACGCCGCAACGCCGGGCGGATGAAGCGCTCGGCGGTTTCCTCGACCGACAGCGGCGGCGCGAGCCAGCCCGGCGCCAGGTCCTCGCGTATCTCGCCGATCTCGCGCGTCAGCGCCGCGTGCGCGTTCCAGTCCGCCTCCGAGAAGAAGTTCAGGATCTGGCGCCGCGTCGCGTCGCCGTCGGATCCGAACAGCAGATAGCGCCGGTCGAGCGTCGGCAGGAAGTAATGCGGGTCGCGGCGGATCAAGGTCAGGCGCGCGCCGAGCCGCGCGATCAACTCCGGCGGCATCAGGCCGAGCAGGTAGGCACCAGTCGACGTTCCCAGGTTGGGTGCGTGGGCGAAGGGGCGCTCGGTCTTGGCCGCGCCGCCCACGGTCGCCTTCTCTTCGAGCACCGTGACGCGCAGGCCCGCGCGCGCCAGCAGCGTTGCCGCCACCAGGCCGTTGTGGCCCGCTCCCACAATCAGGACATCGCTGCGCGTTGACGACATGACAGGCCTCCGAATGGCAAGTGCCTCTGCGGCGGGGGCGGAGGCTTCCTCACCCAGCCGCCGGCAGATGCTTGTCGCCAACCCTTTTCGCGCCCACGCACGATTCCCTCGACACCTTCGGGCGGCAACGCCAGCGTCCCCGAAGATTCCGGACCATCCCTGCCCCAGGACGTCACATCACCCATGCGAGTCTTCGTCACCCGACCGATCCCCGAGCCCGGGCTCGCCAAGTTGCGTGAGGCCGGCCACGACGTGCGCGTCGCGCCGCAGGACCGCAAACTCGACCGCGCGGCGCTGCTCGAAGGCCTCGCGGGCGCCGAAGCCGCCATCACGATGCTCGACGACCGCATCGACGCCGAGGCGTTCGATGCCGGCCGCGGCCTGCGCGTCGTCACGAACTTCGCGGTCGGCTACAACAACATCGACGTGGCCGCGGCCACGGCGCGGCGCATCGCGGTCGGCAACACGCCGGGCGTGCTGACCGATGCGACGGCGGACCTCGCCTGGGCGCTGCTGCTGGCCGCCGCACGCCGTCTCGGCGAGGGAGAGGCGCTGGTGCGCGCCGGCCAGTGGGAGGGCTGGGGCCCGCTGCAACTGCTTGGCTGGCAGGTCGCCGGCAAGACGCTCGGCATCGTTGGTGCCGGCCGCATCGGTCGCGCCGTCGCGCGCCGCGGCAAGGGCTTCGACATGCGCGTGCTCTACTACGGCCGCCGCGACTGCCCGGAGATCGAACGCGAGACCGGCGCCCGCCGCGTCACGCTCGACGAACTGCTCGCCGAGACGGACTTCCTCTCCCTCAACTGCCCGCTCACCCCCGAGACGCACCACCTGATCGGCGCGCCGCAACTGGCCGCGATGAAGCCCACCGCGATTCTCGTCAACACGGCGCGCGGACCGGTCGTCGACGAGGAGGCGCTCGTCGAGGCGCTCAAGACCGGCCGCATCGCCGCCGCCGGACTCGACGTCTACGAGAAGGAACCGGTCGTGCACCCGGGACTGATGGACCTCAAGAACGTGGTGCTGCTGCCGCATGTGGGCAGCGGCACGACCGAGACGCGCGCCGTGATGTCGGTGATGTGCGCCGACAACATCCTGGCCGTCTTCGAGAAGCGCCAGCCGCCCAGCGTCCTGAACCCGGAAGTGTTGTAGGGCAGGGGCACGGACACGGACACACGGGCGAACACGGACCGGCACGGACGAACACGGACGGGACTGGCGTTGGCGGGTCTGTTATCGTCCGAATCGGCTGAGAAGACTGACAGGTCCGACGAGTCTGACTCGTCCGACGGGTCCGGCGGAATCGGGCTCGGGCCGACGGGAGCGCCTTGCTGCGCGAATCAGTAAATAATCGTTGACTTACAATAAGGCCCGCCGAAAACTCCCTCCGAAGACCGGGAGCGCCAACGCCTCCCTCGGCCCTTGCCCACCCCGGTCCCCAAGGAGTCCCCTCCCATGCACGCCACCCGTCTCCCGCCGACGACCCGCATGGCCCCGTCCGAACCCGTCGCCCTGCCCCGCAACGAGCCCATCGAGCCCGACGTGCGCTCGTTCCGTGCCCTCGTCCCCACGGTCCTGCAGGCCAACTTCAACGACAACGCCTTCCGCATGGTCGCCTGGATCGCCCTCGGCGCGGTCGCCGCTGCCCAAGGCGAATCGAAGGACCTTGCCCGCACGTGGACCGGTGTCTGTCTGGCCGCGCCCTATGTCTTCCTGTCGCTGCTCGCCGGCCAGTTGGCCGATCGCTGCTCGAAGCGCGCCGTGCTCGTCTGGGGCAAGGCCGCCGAGCTGCTAGTTCTGTTCGGTGGCGCCGCAGCGCTGATGGCAGGCGCGCCGAGTTGGGCGATGTTCGTCATCCTCGCGCTGCTGGGCACGCGCTTCTGCCTGATCGGTCCGTCGACCTACGGCATGATCGCCGAACTGATGCCCGCGCGTCGCCTGTCGTGGGCGAACAGTTGGGTTGAGGGCATGACGTTCGTCGGCGCGATCGCGGGCACGGCGCTCGGTGGGTTGCTGGTGGACCTGTTTCGCACGGCCGACGGCATCCCGCGTGCCGAGGCGGCGCTGCTGGTCCTCGGCGGCGTCTCGCTGCTCGGGTTCCTGACCAGCCTGCGCATCGATCGGCTGCCGCCCCAGGCGCCCGGTCGTCGCCTGCATCCGGTTCCGATGGCAGACCTGCGCGCGAACCTTGCCGAGATTCGAGCCACCCCCGGGCTCTTCTGGGCCGTCGCCGGTGTCATGGCCTGGTGGCTGCTCGCCGCCCTTGCCATGCAGACCGCGATGAAGATGGCCGAGGACACGCTCCTACTCGGTGGATTCGGCACCAGTCGCCTCTTCATCTATCTGGGGCTGGGTGTCGGATTGGGCAGCCTGGTGGCGGGTCGGCTGTCGGCCAACCGAATCGACCTCGGGCTCGTGCCGCTCGGCGGGTTCCTGATGGGCCTGGCGAGCCTCGCGGTCGCTGTGCTGCCGAAGGCCGAGTGGGCGACCGGCACCGGGTTGGCGCTCAGCGGATTCTTCGCCGGCTGGTTCATCGTGCCGCTCAAGGCCTTCGTGCAGCATCGCGCCTCGCCCGAGCGCCGCGGCGGCATCCTCGGCGTCGTCAACTTCGTGCAGTACACCGCCGTCTTCCTTGCCGTCGGCCCGACGTACTGGCTGCTCGCCGAGGTGCTGCGGCTGTCGGGCGCGACGATGTTCCTGCTGCTCGGGCTGGCGATGCTGGGCGTGGCGGGCTTCTCGTTGCGTCTGCTGCCGGACGCCGGCCTGCGGCTCGTGCTCTTCCTGTTCGCACACACGGTTTATCGGCTGCGCATCGTCGGGCGCCAGCACGTGCCCGACTCGGGCGGCGCGCTGCTCGTTGCCAATCATATGAGCTACGCGGACGGCGTGCTGTTGATTGCCTCGCTGGATCGTCCGATCCGGCCGATCATGTTCGAGGACATCTACCGCAAGCCGCTCGTGCAGCCCTTCGCGCGGATGGCCCGGGCGATTCCGGTCTCGGGCTCGATGGAGCCCCGCGAGCTGATCGCCTCGCTGCGCAAGGCGGGCGAGTTCGTGCGCGAGGGCCATCTCGTGCTGATCTTCGCCGAGGGTCAGATTACGCGCACCGGCCAGTTGCTGCCGTTCCGCAAGGGCCTCGAGTTCGTCATGAAGGGCGTGGACGCGCCGATCATCCCGGTCTGTCTGGACCGCGTGTGGGGGAGCATCCTGAGCTTCGGCAGCGATCGCTGGATGCGCAAGCTCCCGCGGCGGATTCCCTGGCCGGTGACGGTGACGTTCGGCGAGCCGCTGCCGGCCGCGACGCCGGCACGCGAGGTCCGCAAGGTTGTCCAGCGTCTGGCCACCGAGGCATGGGTGCATCGCAAGGAGGATGCGCGACTGCTGCACCGCGAGGTCTTCCGCGCCGCGCGTCGGCATCCGCTCGAGCCCTTCGCCTCCGACGCGCTGCGTCCGCAGCCGATGCGCCGCGGGGCCTTCGCCGCCGGCGTCGTGGCGATGGCGCGGCTGCTGGCTCCGAGGCTCGACTCCAGCCGGCAGGTGGCCGTCTGCCTGCCACCGTCGATCGCCGGTGCGCTCGTCAACCACGCCCTGCTGCTGCTCGGCCGCGTGCCGGTGAACCTCAACTACACCGTTTCGCGCGACATCCTCCAGAACATCCTGGACCAGTGCGAAGTCGGCACGGTTATCACGTCGCGGGCGTTTCTGGAGAAGGCGGGGCTGGACCTGCCGGGCGAGCACCTGCTCGCCGAGGATCTGGCTCGCGCGGCCAACGGGTGGCTGCGGGCGACGTCGCTCGTGGCGGCGATGGCGCTGCCGCTGACCTGGCTCGAGCGCCTGCTCGGTGCGCCCGCCGGTCGCACCGTCGACGAGCTGGCCACCATTATCTTTTCCAGCGGCAGCACCGGCGACCCCAAGGGCGTCATGCTCTCGCACTGGAACATCTCGTCCAACATCGAGTCCTCGGGCCAGGTCTTCGCCCTGTCGAAGGACGACACGTTGCTCGGCATCCTGCCCTTCTTCCACTCGTTTGGCGCGATGGGCACGCTCTTCCTGCCGCACGTCCTGCGCACGCAGGTGGCGTACTGGCCGAACCCGCTCGACGCGCGGGCCATCGGCGAGGTGGTGCACCGCCGGCAGGTGACCGTGCTGATCGCGACGCCGACGTTCCTGCAGAGCTTCACGCGGCGCATCGAGCCGGAGCAGTTCGGTTCGCTGCAAGTCGTCATGACCGGCGCGGAGAAGCTGCGCGAGAGCGTTGCGGCCGCCTTCGAGGAGCGCTTCGGCGTGCGTCCCCACGAGGCCTACGGATGCACCGAGTGCTCGCCGGCGGTGACGATGAACACGCGTGACTTCCGCGCGCCGGGCTTCTTTCAGCGCGGCTCGAAGTCCGGCTCGATCGGCCATCCGCTCCCCGGCGTCAGCGTCCGCATCGTCGATCCCGAGGCCGGCGACGAGTTGCCCGACGACCGCGAGGGCCTGCTCCTCGTCAAGGGGCCAAACGTCATGCTCGGCTACTGGAAGCGGCCGGACCTGACCGCTGCGGCGCTGCGCGATGGCTGGTACGTGACCGGCGACATCGCGCGCATCGACGAAGATGGCTTCGTCGAGATCACGGACCGACTGGCGCGCTTCAGCAAGATCGGTGGCGAGATGGTGCCGCACGGGCGGGTCGAGGAGGCGCTGACGCGCGCGGCCGGCTGCGACGAGGCGGCCTTCGCGGTGACCTCCATCGAGGACGACCGCAAGGGCGAGCGCCTCATTGTCCTGCACACGTTGGCGGCCGAGGAGGCCGAGCGGGCGCGCGAGCGCGTGGCGGCCTCCGGCGAGCTGCCCAACCTGTGGATCCCGCGCGCGGCGGACTTCCTCGCCGTCGAGGCGATTCCGATCCTCGGCACCGGGAAGGTGGACCTGCGGGGCGTGCGGGAAATCGCTCTCAAGCGCTCCCAAGTGCCCGAGTGACAACGCCTTGGGGGCCGGCGTCAGAATCAGGTGAGTGCCCGGTTGCGAACCGGTTATCGAATAAAAGAAAGGCGTCAGGACGCCTGCGCCGCTCAATCTTCCCTTGCGAGCGGGACGTTTGTCGGCCCATACCGACCGCAGTCGGATGCAGAGTGCCTGACAAGCGAGGCGCCGGAACCGGGGATAGGAACGCTCTCGGGTGGGAAATCTGCTTTCCGCAACGCTTCGACAAGGAGACCCCCAGAAATGTCGAACACCCTCCGCAGCAAAGGCTTCACCCTGATCGAACTGCTGATCGTCGTGGCGATCATCGCCATCCTGGCGGCCATCGCCGTGCCCAACTTCCTCGAAGCGCAGGTACGGTCGAAGGTCTCGCGCGCCAAGTCCGACATGCGCACCCTCACCACCGCTCTTGAGGCATACGCCGTCGACTACAACGCCTATCCGCAGTGCAACACGCGCGCCACCGCTTTGGCCTATAACCTGCCGCCGGCCGCCAATCCCAGCAGCGACGGCGACTTCATGATTCTCGAGCGCCTCTCCACGCCGGTCGCCTACATCACCACCGGCGCCTTCCGCGACGCCTTCTCCGTGCGCACCCGCAAGTCCGCCGCCACCGCGCTCGCCATGGTCAACTCGGCGCCCATCACCGTTGACCCGACGACCGATCAGGCCGCCCGCATCAATTCGTATCTCTATCAGGCCGTGAACCCGGAACAGCGCGCGACCGTCGCCACGGGCAGCTTCGAGCCCAACAAGGTCAAGGCTGTGGGCTGGTTCCTCATGTCGGTCGGCCCCGACAGCAACTACTACAACATGGGCGGCGTGCTGTCCAACCACACGACACCCGACGAGCCCATCATGCTGATCTACGACCCGACGAACGGCACGGTGTCGGAAGGCTCGATCTTCCGCGCCGGTGGCGCGACCTCGGCCGGCGCCACCTACGCCTCGGGCCAAGGCCTCCGTATGGCCATCGATCGGGCCCAGTAAGTCGGCCTCGCACACAGTCGGCAATTCGCGGCCGGGGGTTTCACGACTCCCGGCCGTTCTCTTTGTCCGCCCGCACTCTACCGAGTCATCCTTCAGCACCCCGAGCGCAAGCGAGGCGGCGTGCCGGCGCCCTCCGGATGCTTCTCGATACTCCCAACCAGCACCTGCCATTCCTGCTGTTTGTTTCCGATTTCCCGACTCGTATCAGAAGACCGTCGGGTGCAGCACGCGCAGGTAGCACACGAAGGGCACGGCAACGAACAGGATCGAGTCCACACGGTCCAGCGCCCCGCCGTGTCCCGGCAGCAGCGCGCCGCTGTCCTTCACGCCCGCCTCGCGCTTGAGCAGCGACTCGACCAGGTCCCCCACCTGCGTCAGCGTCCCGAACACCAGACCGACCAACACCAACTCGACCGTGCCGACGTCGCCGAAAGTCTCCGGCGCCGATGCCCGGAAGATGGCGCCCGGCACCAGCGCTCCCAGCAGGCCGCCCGCCGCGCCTTCCCATGTCTTGCCCGGGCTGATGCGGGGAGCCATCTTCCTCCGCCCGAACGTCCGCCCCACGAACAGCGCCATCGTGTCCGTGGTCCACACGATCGTCAGCAGCCACAGCATCCACAGGCGCGACGCATCCGACTGCACCAGCAACGTCGTCAGGAACGCCAGCGGCAGGCCGATGTAGGTCGTCGCGCCGATGGTCGCCGCGGCGTCGTTCCAGGAGCCCTCCAGCGATGGCCGACGCAGCCGCTCGGCCAACGCCAGCACCGCCACCAGTCCGATGACCAGCGCCGACTCGAGCGCGCGACCCCGCCAACCCAAGTAGACCATCGCGACGACCGCCACCATCGCCAACCGCGGAGCCAGCACCACGCCGCGCCGCGCCGCCATCGCCGCCAGCTCCGACACGCACGCCACGCCCAGCAGCATCACCAGCAGGATCGGCGCCCAGCGCATCGACTCGAACACGAAGCCCAGCGCCACGACGGCCAGCAGGCAGACGGCGGTCACAATCCGGGTCGTCACGCGCACCACCTCCTCGGAGTCCGGGCTCTCGTCGCCCGACACCTGCCCATCACCCTTCCACTTGGTGCGCTGGGGGAAGCGGAAACGGCGGCGGGCCTCATCGGCGTCGTCCGCCCATCAGCAACGCGCCACTCATTCCCAAACCCAGCGCCGTCATCCACAGCCCAACGCGCCACGCGCGCGGGCGATACTCCCAGACGACCTGGTGCGCCCCGGCCTCGAGCGCCACGCGGCGTGTCAGCGCCACCTCCGGTGCCTCCTGCCAGTCGCCGTCGCCGACGCGCCAACGCCATCCCGGTGCGATGGTCTCGGCGACCTCGACGAGGAGCGGCCGGTCGCAGGCTGCCTCGAGCGTCTGCCGGTTCGGCGTGCGCTCCAGCCAATGCCAGCGCAGCTCCTCGCTCGCGCCCTCGACAGCGCGCACCGGCGCCGGCACCCGCGTGTCGCGCAGCAGCACTGCACGCGGCGGTCCCGCCAGCGAGGCCACGACCTCGAACGGCGAGCCCGCAAGGTCGTCGAGCGGTCCGGGATACCACACGTGCTGGACGCCCCATGCCGCGCGCCACTCGACCGAGTCGAACGGCGTGGCGGCCAGGTGCGCCTCGTAGGCGGCGAAGCTGATTGGATGATACGCCAGCAGCGCATCGCGGCCGACGAGCAGAGGGCGCAGCGACAACTCGCGGCCGGGCTCGAAGACGCGACGCGGCTCCGGCAGGCGCATCACGCGGTCGTCCAGCTCGCCCGGTGCCGCGTACAGCGCCCACGAGTCCCAATCCACCGCCCGCAGGAACGCAGCGTTCGCCGTTGCCAGATCGCCCGCCGTTGCCCCCGCGCAGGCCAGTGGCAACGCCAACGCCAACGCCCGCGCCGTGCGCAGGAACGTCGCCCCGACCACCAACGCCGATCCGAACGCCACAAGGCCGAGTGTGCGCGCGAGGGAGCCCAGCATCAGGTCGGTCGCTTCCTGCGACGCGCCGTCGTGTCCCCACCACGCCGCCAGCGCGCCCAAGATACCCAGCGCCGCCACGATGCCGGCGACGCGCCTCACGAGCGAGCGCCCCGGCCGTTGCAGTGCCTCGACGCAGGCCTCGAGGCCCAATCCCGCCAGCACCGGCAACGCCAGCGCCACGCCCGCGAAGAAGGTCCCCGGCGATCGGAACCGATCCAGCCCCGGCAACCAGTCGTACAGCACGCGATAGACCGGCGTGTGGCTTCCGAAGCCCACGACAAGGAACGCCGCGGCGGTCAGCAGCCAGAACGCGGCCTCGCGACGACGCACGCATCGAACAAACGCCAACAGCGCGAGCACGACGACCAACGCGCCCGCGTAGTCCGACACGAGGCGCTCGCCCCAAGCACCGTGATACACCCCGTGGCCCACCGCCGACGAATCGCCCCGAAAGCGCGGCAGGACGAACTCGAACACCTCGCTCGGCGGATAGCTCGTGGCGACCGCCTCCTCGAACGTCACGCCCGCCGCACGATTCGACAGCGCGCCCATCTCGCTGCCCGGCACAAGCTGGCCGCCGCCCACCAGCAGTCCCAGCACCACCACCGCGCCGGCACCCGCCATCACCGGCACGACGCGGCGCTTCGTCGCCGGCCAGGCGAGTTCGAAACCCGCACGCAGGCCCAACAACGCCATCATCGTGTAGGCGACCTGAGGATGACCGCAGAGGAACGCCATGCCGAGCGCCACGCCGGCCGCCGCGACGCCCGTCACGCGCACCGCCGCCGCACGTTCCCCGGCGAACAGCCGCACCATTCCACCCGCGAACCACGGCACCCACGCCAGTGCCAGCACCTTCTGCAAGTGCCCCGCGTGGATCAGCGTCACCAGATGTCCCGACACCGCGCACGCCACCGCGGTCAGCACCGCCACCGCGCGCGCCATTCCCAGCTCGCGTGCCAGCCAGTAGCCCCCGAGACCCGCCCACCACAACGCCAGCACGAACTGGAGGCGCTGGGCCAACGCAAACGGCAGCGCCGTGTGCAGCCACAACGTCGGTGCCAGAGGCGTCCACAGGAACGCCCCGACCGTCGGCAGCCCTCCCTTCAACGGCGGCATCCACAGCGGCATCGTCCCGCCGCCGTGCGCCACCTCGTGCCACACCCACATCTGCACCGGGACGTCGTGCCCGACGGTATCGAGCCCGAAGAGGAACCAGGTCGCTCCACCCTCGGGCCGCTCATGCACCAGGGGGCCGAGCTGCACGCACGCCAGCAGCAGCAGGCCGAACGCCACGCCGACGCGCCAACTCCACCGCGCTCGCGTCTCCATCGTCATGCGGCACCCTCCCGCCCCGCCCGCACGGAGCCAAGGAGAAGGATGATGTCAGAAGGCGAAGGACAGAGTGCGGAAGGCGGAAGGTGGGGTACAGAGGGCAGAAGGCGGAAGGCAAAAGGGCTGGTCGTGACGCCGGATGATCCGACGGGAACCCCCACTCCCTTCCCGGCTTTGCGGCTTTGCGTGCGCCCCTTCCCCCCTCCCGTTCTCTGCCCTCTGCGCTCCGCCTTCTGCCTTCACCTTGACGTCTGTCGGGCGGGGTCGGGACGCTGCCGGTCGAGCGTTCCGAAAGGCGGCTGCCGATGCGGTGTCCCTACTGCGAGACGGAGAATCGCGACGATCGGGAGCGGTGCTACCACTGCTCGAAGGATCTGACGATGCTGCGTCTGATCCGCAACAAGGCCAAGCACCACTACAACGTGGCGCTGGAGCACGCCGAGCGCGGGCGCCCCTACGAGGCGATGGGCGAGCTGAAGAACGCCCTCGAGCTCGACAGCCGGCTCAACGAGGCACGGCTGCTGCTGGGCACGCTGTTCGCCCGGCTCGAGCGCCCCGAAGAAGCCCGCGAGCAGTGGCGCCGCGTCGTGGAGAGCAACGAGACGATCCATCGCGCCCATGCCTACATCTGTGCGCTGCCCGAGCTTGAGCGCGCGCTGCCCCTCGTGCGCCGCACGCGCCGGGTCGTCTTCGCCGGCGTGGCGGCCGTCTTCCTTGGCGCCCTGACGACGACGATGGTGCTGTGGCCCTCGCGCGAGGACCGGTTCCTGCGCGCCGCCTGGGCCGAGTTCGCCCGCCCCAATCCCGCCGCCAGCCTCGACCTGCTCGCCGAACTCCCGCGGCCCCTCTCCACCGAGCAGCGCGAGGTCAGCGCCCAGCTTCTCGAGACCTCCATCGACCGCCTGCTGCGCGAGCGCATGGAGGCCATCAATCGTCTGGTGGTCGACCGGTCGTACGGCGCCGCGCACGAGGAACTCGGCCGTCTCCAGGCGATGCACCTGCCGGCGGCCTACGACAAGGCACTGGAACAGACGCGCACCCTGCTCGTGCAGGCCGCCGTTCGCGATCTCGAGGAGGCTGCGGCTGCCCCCTTCGGCGCGGAAGCCCGCGAACAGGTGACGCGGCGGGCGGCGATGCTCCGCACGATCGCGCCGGATTCGTCGTTGCCCGACAACGCCGTTGCCGCCTTCGCCGCCAAGGGCCGCCGGGAGCTTGACGAGTTGGTGGCGGCTGTCGAGGCCGCACTGGAGCAGGGCGGGGATCTGATCGCCGTCGAAGGCAAGCTGGAGCGCGCGCGTGCCCTGGCCCGCGTGGTTGAGGACCACGAGGCCGTCGAGCCGCTGATCGCCGCGCTCAACGAGCGCCGTGTCGCGATCCTGCTCGATGCGATCGAGCGCGCCCATGCCGAGCAGGACCTGCCCGGCGCGCAGGAGTTGTTGGCCGCGGTGCCGTCGTTGGACCTGTCGGCGGCGGCTCAGGCGCGGCTGCGGCGGCTGGAGACGGCCGTCGCAGAGTCGCTGCGCCATCAGGAGCGCCAGCGCGTGCTGGCCGTGCGCGACGCCGTCGAGCAGGCGCTCGACAACGAGGAGATCGAGGCGGCGCTCGATCTGGCCGAGACGATCGAGTGGGATGCGCTGGGCGCCGGAGAGGCCGAGGGCCTGCGCGCGCGTCTCGACGAGGCCGCGCGCCGCATGGCCTTGCAGGGCTACTATTCGCTGATGGCGGCGGCCGATCGCTTCGATTCGGCCACGATCTCCGAGGAGGAGGCGCGCCGCGCCCTGCGCCGCATCCGGCGCATCGAGGGCCAGTTGCCGGCGGCTCTTGCGGTGCGCGCGCAGGACGACCTGCTCTTCTTCGAGGCCGTCGCCCTGCACGTGCTGGGGCGCACGGATGAGGCCCAGCAGCGCATCGCCGCATTGCGCGAGCGCCTGCCGCGCAGTCCCTATCTGGTGACGTGGGACGCGCTGCACGATGCACACGATGCGACTCCTTCATCGTAGTGGGTTGCTCTCAGCTTCACGCACGCGCGAAGACAACCAGTGAAGAAGTGCACGATTTATCCACAGCATCGTACGTTTGCTGTTGACACCTTTCACAACGGTCCAGACTCATGCTGAAGTTAAGAGGCTTCCATGCGTACATGCGTGCGCTCGATGCCCAACCGAAGGGGTTCCACAAGGGCTCCTCGGGACAATCCACAAGCGAGGTGAGTGCGCTTATGGCGAAGAAAGCTGCCGCCAAGAAAGCCAGCAAGAAAGCGGCAAAGAAAGCTGGCGCGAAGAAGGCTGGAGCCAAGAAGGCCGGAGCCAAGAAGGCTGCCAAGAAGGCCGGAGCGAAGAAGGCCGGTGCCAAGAAGGCGGGCGCGAAGAAGGCCGCCAAGAAGGCCGGTGCCAAGAAGGCCGCCAAGAAGGCTGCCAAGAAGTAATGCACCCGGTCCCTTCACGGGACCGAGTGCCACTTCCAGACCCAACGAAAGCATTGCCACAAGCACGCGCGCGGAGATCCTCTTCTCCGCGCCGCTTTTTTTTCTCCGGCCCCGTGCCCATGACCTCACTCGCCGATCTTCCCCACGATGCCGCGCGCCGATTCGCCGCCCTCGTCGGTATCGCCGGCGCCTTCGATCACGCCACGCCCGTCCGGTTTCTCGACGTCGGAGGCTATCCCGGCACCCTCGCGCGCCTGCTCCAGGAACGCTTCCCCGCCTGGAGCGGCCTCACCGTCGACACCGTCCCCGAGCAGCGCCCCGGCTACCAGTGCGCCGATGGCGCCCGCCTGCCCTTCGACGCCGCCTCCTTCGACATCGTCTTCAGTTCCGATGCCCTCGAGCACATTGCCCCGGAGCACCGCGACGCCTTTCTGGCCGAGTGCCGCCGCGTTGCGCGTCGCGCCGTCGTCCTCGGCGCTCCCTTCCGGCACGAGGCCACCGCAGGGATCGAGCACGCCCTCGACGACGTCCATCGCCTTGCCACCGGGCGACCGCACCCTTGGCTCGGCGAGCACGTGACGAACGGTCTGCCCGATCTTGCCGCAACGTGCGGCGTGTTGGGCGGCGACTGGTCGGTCGCCCTGTTTGCCAGCGCGCCGCTGACCGACTGGACGCTCTGGCAGTGGCTCTCGCTGGCGCGCGAGGTGCGCGGCGAACTCGATCCCGCCTGGTCGCGTCTGGAGGCCGCCCGCGCGCAGCGCCTCGGCTCCGATGCCGCGCCCGACTGGCAATCCGCGGAGCAGACGCACGCGTGGCCCTATCGCTGGATCGTCGTCGCCCAGCACCCCGATCATCGCGTCTTTGCACCGTCGTCTGAAATGCCACCGGCGTGCGCAGCCGACGCGGGCGCCGAAGCGCTCGCCTGGAGCGATCTGCTGCGTGGATGCGTCGAAGGTCTCGTTGCCTCGGGCGCGCAGGCGTCGGGGCTTGCGGTGGCGCTCGACGAGCAGGCGCGTCGCGCGCTCGAGCTCGCCGAGAACGAGATCGCCGCCCTGCGCGCCGCGCGTCCCGCGTCCGGCATCGCGCGCCTCTTCGGGCGCGGGGGTGGCCGATGAGCACTCCGTCCACCGCCGTTGTCGCCGGCACGAACGACTTCCCGCACTTCGTGGATGGCTGGCACGACCGTGAACGCGACGGGCGTTGCGGCGTGGTCTATCGCGCGGCTGGTCCGCGGGCCCGCCTGCGGCTGACGCAGGCGCCGGGTGCCGGCACGCTCTGGATGCTGCTGTCGGGGCCGCGTGGCCTGTGCGCCGCGCCGTTAGCGGGTCGCGTCACGATCGGCGGTCGTGCGCACGAGGTGCGCCTCGACGAGGACCTCTGGGTCGTTCGCGGTTTCCCGTTGGGCGAGTCGTCGCCGGCGTCGCTCGAGATCGATCTCGAGTTGCCCGACGCTCCCTGCCCCGACGACGTGCTGCGCAACGGGGACGGCCGCCGGCTCGGCTGGTTCCTCGCGGCCGCCTGGCAGTCGTAGGCGCGCTACTCCTCGCGCCAGCGCAGGTTCCAACCCCGCAGGTCCACGTGTACGTAGGGGGTGCCGATGTGGTTCGGCCCCTCGAAGGAGGCACACACGCCGATGCCGCCGGCGAGTCCGGCGTCGGTGAGTGCCTGCTCGATGAAACCGGCGAGCACCTCGGCGTCGGCGATGTCGATCCGCCCGTCGTTGTTCAGGTCGTCCATGCGGTTGTCGCGGTTGGCGTCCAGGATGATTGCGAGGGCGTCGCCGTACTGGTAGCGCGAGAACTCGGCCAGCGGAATGCCGAGGCGCTGGAGGCGTTGGCGCTCGTGCGGCGAGACGAAGCCGCGCAGGACGCGCAACTCGCCCGGCGCGGGACGGCGCCGGCTGGCGGTGACGCCATGCAGCGCCTCCCAGAAGCGAATCAGCTCGGGCGAGATCGCCACGAAGCGCGCGCCGCTGCCCTCGGCGGGGAAGACCTCGGGAGCGAACGTGCCGAGCGTCGCATTCGCCGACAGGCGCAGCGTGGCCGTCGAGTCGTCGAGCCGGTGGAACGAACGCGGCGGCGTGTACGTGCGCGGATTGTTCGCTACCGGTGCCGGTGCGTTCGGGTTCAACTCGTTCGGATACACGCCGACGAAGGCGCCGCCGAGCGTGCCGTCGCCGTCGCGGTCGAAGGCCACCGCCGGCAGCATTGTCACGCGCGCCGAGCCCGTGCGCGTCGTCGATGGCCCATCCTGCGCCGGATCGCGCACGACACTCCACGACTCGTTTACCTCCACCGCGAGCGTCACGGCTTCCGTTCCGCCGGCAGGCGACCAACTGATGACGTCCTCGCCAACCAGTCGCAGCTCTCCGCCGGATGCGGTCCAACTCGCCGAGCGCGTCGTCGTGGTCGTCAGATGGTTCGACTGTCCCTCGGATTCCGGCGCGTCGGCACTGCCGATTTCGGCGGCCTTCCAGCGCGCCCGGACGACGGCGTCCCGTCCCACCGGCAGTAGAACAGCCATGTCAGGATCCATGGGACGCCACGAATGCGCCGCATCCTCTCCCTGTCGGATCTCCAGCGTCACGGGGGACGCAGCAGGGGACTGGGCGTCGGCGGGCACCGTCAACATTCCCGCGGCGGCAAGCAGCAGACACAAGGCGCCTTGGGCACCGGACACATTCCTCGAAGGCATGGAGACCTCTCTCCCGGATGCAGATAGCGGGCTCGAACCGCCCGGAATCCTGCCGGCGCGGCCCCGGAAGCGAAAGGGCATTCTGGAGAGAAACCCGTTGCGGCGGACCCCGTCTGGCGGCAGGAGTGAGGCGCGAAGCGAGTGCTCCCCTGTCGTGCGGATGCGATCCGCCCGGCACCGAGCCAACCCTTCCCCGGATCGACCTCATGAGCATGCCGATGCGATTCGTTCGGCACGAGCCCCTTCCAGTCGCCCCCGGCCGCGCCCTGTTGCGGCTCGTCGTCCTCGTGGCCCTGGTTGTGGCCACCACGACTGTCTGGTCGCAGGAACCGATCGAACACGACCCTGCGCGGCTGGAGCGCGAGCGCCAGATCGAGGCCAAGGCGGCCATGCTGCGCACGCTCCACTCGCAGGGACGCTTTGAAGAGGTCATCGTCAACGCGCGCGAACTGCTCGCCTTGGACCCGAACAACGTCTCTGCCACCCTGTGGATGGACCGCGCGCAGGCCCGCTTGGCGCGGGAAGGAAGCAGCGTTCCGGGCTTTGGGGATCGCCGTCGCACGCCGCCCCCGTCGCCGTTCGACGAAGGCCCCGGTGTCGGGACGGTCGTTCCGACACCCACATCAGTCGATACCCCCCAGACTGATCCGGTGCCGCTGCCTTACGTCCCTACACCCATGCCCCCCGCGTCCTCCGGCGGCCTGCTCGACACGCTGTTGTCCCCCCTCGTGTTGATCCTGCTGGGCGTCGGTGCCGTGATCTTCATTGGCGTGGCGATCTTCGCGGTCGTGCGCATGCGGCGCTCGCAGGCCCAGTTGCAGGCGGCCATTCAGGATGCCGAGCGCCGTCGGCAGGCCTCGGCCGTCAACGACGTCCACGATGCGATCACCCAGGTCGGCGGCGCCGGCATGATGACGGCGGGCCCGAACGCAGACGAGGACTCGGTGATGCAGTTCGGCGAAGTCGGCACCAGTCGCGACAACGAGAGCGACGTCCCGCCCGTCTACGCGCCGGACCCGGTCACGTCGCCGCCCGAGCAGGACGACCCGGACACGATGCACCTGACGCCGTCGGCGCCCGGGAATGCCCCTGTCATCGAGGAGCAGCGCGACCGTTCCTACGTGGCGATTCCGATGGTGATGATGGAAGAACCCGTCCCTGCCGACAAGGAGAGCGATCCGCTCGCCCTCGGCGCCTATCAGGAGCCCGCGGAGTCGCCCTCGCCCGACAGCGACATGACCTTCGGCTCGCTGATGTTCGGCGGCAGCGACGAGACCGCCATGCCGCAGGCCGCACCGAAGTCCCCGGCCCAGCCCGAGCAGTCCTACGCGTCGCTGATGTTCTCCGGCGAGGGGGAAACGGTCGCCCCGTCCGGCAAGCCTGCCCCCGCTGCTCCCGCCGACCCGGAGATGAGCTACAACTCGCTCATGTTCTCGGCCGCCGACGAGACGCGCATGCCCGCGCCGTCCGTGCCGTCCTCGCCCCCGCCCGACGACGCCGAGATCAGCTACGCCTCGATGATGTTCTCCGACGCCGACGAGACCCAGATGTCGGGTGCCCAGACCGTGCTCGACATGTCCGGCGAGCGCACCGTGCTCGATACATCCGGTGCGGGCCAACCCCCGGCCGGTCTCGACGAGACGATCCGCCTCGATGTGGGGCTCGAACCCGGGCTGGCCGATGATCCCTTGGCCGACGAGAAGACCCTGCCCCTGCTCGATCCCGACAAGCACAAGTGACCCCGGTATGGCCGGCCTCAACGCCATCCCGCTGAATCTTCCGCACGCCTGTCGCGTGGCGCGCCGGCTGCTCGACTTCATGGTCGCGCTGGAGCGCCATCACGGGCGCACCTACCCCGAGGCGATGCAGGCCGCCGGCGACCTGGTCAACATGCTCGTGCAGTACGATCTGGCCGACGAGAACCCACCGGCCGCCGAGGCGCGCGAAGTCGTCGAGGCCGCTGCGGCCCGCGCGCGCGAGTTCGTCGTCGCCATCGAGACCTACTCGCTCCAGTCCGACCGCGTCGGCCAGTGGGTCCGCAATCTCTTCGAGTGCCTCGAGAAGAGCCCCGAAGGGCTGGAGATCTCGCTGCGCGCGGGCGAGAATCCCAACTCCCTTCAACGTCCCTGACCCCAAACCCCCGTTTCTTCCTTTGCGGCACGCCACGGGCTGAGGACAGCATCCCGGACTGGTTCGCGGGGGCGGAGCGGTGGGGAAGCCGGGTGACTTCGGCGGCGAGGCGCGGGCATGCGATCGCGTGTGGCGATGGGAAGCTGGGCGGTGCTGGCCGTGCTGCTGGCCGCGTGCTTCGCCGTCTGGGGCGCGGCGCTCGTGTCGCGCTCGGCACAAGTCCACACCGATGCTCTCGCCCGCATTCCGCTGATCGCCCAGATCGAGGAATCGAGCGACGCCCTGGACCGAATGGGCGCGCAGTTGCCCCTGGCCTCCGAGCGCGAGCTCCTCGAACTGCTGCGCGGTGGCCGGTGGCGCGGATATCTTGATGAGTGGCCCGCCTGGCGACGCGCGCTGGACAGCCCGGACCTCAACTCCCTCTCCCCGACACCTCACGTCGAACGCTTCGAGTTGTTGGCTCGCCGATTCGAGGCCGCCCCTGCCGGCTCGCCCGAGCGCATCCGCATTCGTCAGGAACTCCAGACCGAAATCCTCGTGCTGGGCGAGAACGTGCGGCGCATCCGCGACGTCGTCACAGACGATCTCGAGCAGCGATTGCGCTCGTCCGTCGAGACCAGCCGCCGGCTCGCCGTCGTGGTCGCCGTCGGCAGCTTCCTGGCAATCGCCCTTGTCGTCCTGTTCCTCGTCTATCGGCGCGACAACCTGCGCCTGCGCCGCGCCGAGCATGCCCTGCAATCCAGCGAGGAGCGCCTGCTGGGCATTCTCGGCGGCATGCAGGACGTCGTCTGGTCCGTCACGCCGGACGCCCGCATCGTCACCTACGTCAGTCCGCCCGCCACGAACCTGTATGGCCTGACGCCCCGCTCGATTCTCGAGAACCCCTCGAAGCTCCTCGACCACGTCCACGCCGAGGACCGCACGAACGTGCGCGAGTTCCTCGACCGTGCCCGCCAGAGCCCCGACGCCCTGCACGAGATCGAGTATCGCTTCACGCGACCCGATGGCACGCGGCTCTGGATTCAGGACCGCGCCTGGGTGGTGCGCGGCGAGGGTGACGACGTCCGCGGTCTCGTCGTGCTTTCCAAGGACGTCACCGCCCGCAAGACCGCCGAACTGGCCCTTCAGAGCAACGAGCAGAAGTACCGGCGCATCGTCGAAAGCACGGCCGACGGCATCGCCGTCGTCGACACCACCGACCGGATCGTCTTCGCCAATCCGGGCCTGGAGGAGATCTTCGGCTGTCCGCAGGGCGAACTCGTCGGCCGCTCCCTCCACGAGTTCGTCGAGGAGGACCAGGCCCTTCTTGTCCACCCGCGCGAGGACCGCGGCCGCTTCGACCCCAACAACCAGTTCGAGCTCGAGGTCCTGCGAGTCGATGGCCGCCGCCGCCAGGTGCGCGTCACGGTCTCGCCCGTGCACGACGACACCGGCGCCTTCATCGGCACGCTGGGCATCTACCGCGACTCGACCGAACTCATCGAGGCGCAGATCACGCTCATTCGCGAGCTGGCCTTCCTGTCCGAGATCGAGGTGCTGGGGCGCTCGATCGTCGGCGAGTCCGACATCCGGCAGATCGCCCGCGATGCCTGCGCTGCCGCCGTTGCTTACGGCGGGGTGGAGAACGCCGCCGTTGCCTTCCGCGATCCCCAGACCGGTGCCCTGTCCGAGTGGGCCTCCACGTTCGACGAAGCCGCCGACATCGATCCCCTTCGCGCCCTGCTCCTCGACGAGCAGGGCATCCCCGGGCACCTGCACGGATCCTCACGCGATGTCACCTTCCACGACCTGCTCGACCCGCAGACCCCGGCCGTCTTCCGCCCGCTTGCGGACCTCGGCTATCGTGCCCTCGTCGCCCTGTCCGTCCGCGCCGCGGGGCGAACGTACGGTCTGCTCTACGGCCTCGATCGTCGTCCGCGCGGATACGACCCCGAGGAGACCTCGCGCCTGCGCCACCTGACCATCCTGCTCGGGTCCGCCCTCAGCAACGTCACGCTCTACGCGCGCACGCAGGCCGCCAACATCGAACTTCAGGCCGCCGTCGAACGCCTCCGCGAAGCCGAACAGGCACGCGAGCAGTTCTATCGCTTCCTGATCCACGACCTCAACAAGCCCCTGGCCGCCATCATCGGCACCGCTACCCGCATCGAGAACCACAAGGACCTGGCGCCCGCACTCAAGCCCCGCGTCGAGCGCATCGAGAACGCCGCCCTGCGCCTGCGCGACATCGTCGACCACCTGCTCGCCCACGAGCAGGTTCGCCGCAAGGAACTCCCCGCCGAACGCCTCCGCGTCAATCTCTGGGAGCAGATCCTCGACGCCGTCCGCCTGCTCGAGGAACGCCACCGCGACCTCGACATCCGGCTCGCCGGGCATCCATGGGCCAGCGAGCAAACCCTGCCCAGGATCACCCTGCGCGCCAACCCCACCGCCCTCAACCGCATCCTGCACAACCTGATCGACAATGCCCTGGAGTACGCCGAGACCCGCATCGAGATCGACGTCGCCAACGAACCGGACGCCATCGTCCTCTCGATCTGGAACGACGGCCTCCCCATCAGCGCCGACGACCGCCAGGGCATCTTTAAGGAGTTCTATCGGGGAAGCGGCAACAAGCGCGCCGGCTATGGCTTGGGACTCGCCTCGGTCAAGCGCCTGGTCGAGCTGCACGAAGGGGAGGTCTGGCTGGACGAGTCCATCACGGCCGGCGTGCGCTTCTGCCTCCGCCTGCCGGTGCCCACCTGATTACTGCCCGGCGCTGAGCACCGTCTCGGGCCTCAGGCGGGCTGCCGGGATCGTGGCGCGGATGTGTTCCGTCACCATGTCGATCGACTCCTCGGTCGCGTACTTCAGGCAGTAGCTCGTCTTGGTCACCTGCCAGTTCATGAAACCGTTCGGATAACCGGCGTGTTCCTCGCGCGCCACGAATTCGGCCAGCACCTCGTTCCCCTCGCGGACGCGACCCTCCAGTTGTGCGCACACTGCTCCCGCGCTGTAGCCGATCACGTAGCGCAGGAAGCCCGAGCCCGGATTCACGTCCGTCACGGCCGAGTCAAGTTCCAGCACGCGATAGCCCGCCAGCAGCGGATCGCCCGGCACGTAGGCATAGCGCACGCGCACGGGATGCGGATACTGGCGCAGCAGGTAGCGGTAGAAGCGCTCGCGCACGGTGAAGAGCACCCCTTCGAGTTCCTCGTCCGTCTCGGGCCGCCATTCCGCGCGCCACTCCGGCGGATTGACGATGAACAGTACGGGCTGAAGGTTCTCGGGATCGAAGCCCGCAGCCTCCAGGCTTGGCGGCTCCTGCCCGGTGGAACGCAACTCCTCGATCTGCACCTTGTTGAGGAAGTACTGGTCCACCGACCGGTCCTCGCCCTCCCGCACGCGCATGCCGAACGTGTCGGTCTTGAAGCGATTGAACGACCCGTAGTCGTCCAGATAGCCCGTGGGTTTCATCGGCCCCGCGCAGGCGGTGGCCAATGCCAGCACCAGAATCGCCCAGCAGCAGCGCGGCAGGCTGGTGGTCGGCTTGTGGTTCTTCATGGGCAGTCACCGCCGTCGGAGAGGAATCGAGCTGCGGGTCGGGGGCCGGAAGATCGGAAAGCCGGAGCAGGCGCCTGGCGCCCACCCCGGCTTTCCTTCCCGAGAGGAAACGTGTGTGGGCGCCGTCAGAGGCCGGCGATTTGGTTGCGCTGCAGGGGCATCTTCTCCGGCACGATCACGATGACCGACCGGCGGTTGGCCGCGCGGCCTTCAGGCGTGGCGTTGGTGGCCGTCGGGCGGAACTCGCCGAAGCTGCTCGCCGACAGGGCCATCGGGTCGAAGGAGTGCTTGTCGACCAGCTCGTGCAGCACGGCCAGCGCGCGGGCCGAGCCCAGTTCCCAGTTCGAGCGCCAGCCCGAGTGCTTGATCGGAACGTTGTCGGTGTGACCCTCGATGAGCAGTTCGCGGTCCGGGTAGTTCTTGCGGATGATCTCGGCGACGCTCGCCATCAGCTCGGCGCCGGACTTGCTCA
>JAHCAW010000023.1 GCA_019634695.1 Candidatus Sumerlaeia bacterium | reverse complement strand
AGCGCAACACGCAGCTCGTGCTCGTGGTCGTTCCGCGATTCGTCATCGGCACGGAGAGCGTGCGCGAAATGCCGAAGGAAGTCCGGACGATCATCTCGCAGGCCCGCGGAGACGAGCCAATCGAGGTGCCGTCGGTGGCCTTTGGATTCGACCAGTGGTTGATGAAGTGAGTTCGCAACCGGCCCGCGTCGTTCGATCCGCCGCGGGCCGGCGCTTCACTCTCAGACGCGAACCCCGAGACACCAGCACAGGATCGCCTTGATGGCATGCATGCGGTTCTCCGCCTGATCGTAGGCGCGGCACCGCGGCCCATCGAGGACGGAGTCGGTAATCTCCTCGCCGCGATGGGCGGGCATGTCGTGCAGGACGAACGCGTGCGCCGGGGCGGCCGCCACCAGCGCATCGTTGATCTGGTAGCCGGCGAAGGCCTTGCGGCGCCGCTCGGTCTCTTCTTCCTGTCCCATGGACACCCACGTGTCGGTGTAGAGCACGTCGGCATCGGCGACTGCCTCGCGCGGATCGCGCACGATCTTGACCAGTTCGTGGGACTTGCTGCTCACCCGCTCGCAGACCTCCCAGATTGCCGCCGGAGGATCGTATCCTTCGGGGATCGCCAGCGTCAGGCGCGTGCCGAACAGGCAGGCCATCACCATGTGCGACTGGGCCACGTTGTTGGAATCGCCGATCCACGCCATCTTGAGCCCGTCGAGAGAGCCGCGCTGCTCCTTGATGGTCAGGTAGTCGGCCATGATCTGGGTCGGGTGCTCGAAGTCGGAGAGGCCGTTGATGACCGGCGAATGGGCCTCGCGGGCGAGTTCGAGGACGCCGGCGTGCGAGAAAACGCGGGCCTGGATGATTTGGACCCAACGGTCAAGGTTGCGGGCGAGGTCGCGGATGCTTTCGCGCTGGCCGAGGCGGCCGATCTCGCTGGCCGCCAGATTCACGGCATGGCCGCCCAACTGGAACATGCCGATCTCGAATGAGCAGCGCGTGCGCAGCGAGGGTTTCTCGAAGATCATGGCCAGCGACTTGCCGTTCAGGTGCGGCGTCGGGCGGCGGCCGATGCTCAGCGCCTCCTCGAGCTCGGACTTCAGCACGCCGGCGATTCGCAGCAGTTCTTCGGCATCGCCCCGGGTAAGGTCGCCGATCGAGATCAGGTCACGCATGGACGGGTCCTCCGAGGGACGGAATTCCCCGCAACGGGGATGCTTCGGCTAGCACCCTGCCGCGCGCGTGCGAAACCCTTTTCTTGGGCCCGCGGGCCCCCGGTGGCTCTAGCGTATTATCCAGCCGTCCGTGCCCGTCGGCAGCGGCGGCACGTCCCCGGCGCTGGCCGCCAGGATCACCAACTCGAACCGCCCCCTCAGCGCCGGATCGTCCAGCGCGCCCTCGTCCTTGCCCGAGTGCACATGCAGCACAAACGTCCCCCCGAGCGGCGAGAGCGGCGAATTCGCCAGCAGCTCCTGGGCGTTTGCCCCGTAGGCATCCACCTGATAGAGCGGCAGGTCGAACGTCGTCCATACCGTGAAACCCACATCAAGCCCATCGGTCGCGACGACTGAAATCGTCGCCCGGCCGCTGCCCGTCGGCGGCATCGTGAAACGATAGTAGCGATTCGTGCCCACACGCGGGATCGTTCCCTGTCGGACGTAGGACCAGGTGGTGCCATCGATGGTGGGGGTCATGTCCTCGACGAATTGCGGCGTGACGAGGAATCGCTCGACCTCGAAGCCTTCCTCGAAGGGTTCGAGATCCTCGTAGGCCACGATCTGCTGGAAGTGCTGCTGCCCGGCGGTCACCGTCACAGGGAAGTCGATGAAGCTGGCCGGCACCGGTGGATTGTGAAGCAACTGCCTTGCTGCCCCGTAGAGCCCTCCGTACAGGAGGCCGTCGTCGCCGGGAGTGCCGGCTCCCATGCGCACGGTATCCGTCGCGGGCACGAAGACCGTCAGCAGGGACTCCGCCTGTCGGAAGAAGTACGCGCCATAGGCAAGACCCGAGCCGGGCGCGGGGCGCGCGATGCTGACCCGCGCGTCGGGGGCAATGTTGAGCTGCCCCGGCAGGCCGGTCGAAACGGTCTCGAAGCGAATTTTGTACGTTCCCAGTTGGTTCTGCTGGAGGATGTTGCCAACCGTGACGCTGCTCCGCACCAGCACATGGAAGACCTCTTCCGAGGAACCCAGCACTTGGGCCGTCTCAATCTGGCCGCTGTGCCCCCCGTTGACGACGGCAAGCAAGCCGCCTCCCTCCGAGTAGATATTCATCGCGGCGTTGAACTGCGAACTCGGCGTCAGCGTGATCGTCGTCGGGCCCCCGAACGATTCAGGCACCGTGTATTTGTAGTAGTGGTTGAGGCCATACTGGTCGATCGCTCCGGTCCGCTCGTGGGACATCAGCGTGCCGTCCAGCATGCCGTCGAACGGCAGCTCAACTGGCGTCGGCGGATCCTCCCAAAGGACCAACGTATCGACCCCAGGCGGTGCGACATCGCCGACCGCCGCCACGAGCTGCAACACGGGCTGCCCCACAGCCATGCCGGCGGGAGGGGCGGGATCGAGCAGGATCGTATCACCCGGTCCGCCCGCGAGGAATCGGCGAAAGTTCGTGTAGCTGTACAGTCCCGACGAAACCGTCTCCCCCGGGGGGGCAAGAACGAGGGACGAGCCATCGAAGCTGTTTGGGTTCCACAGGACATACTTCGGCGCGCCCACCTGGATGGACGGGGCATACGAATCGATGCCCGAGACGGGATTGGGCCGCACGACGTAGTCGGTGATGGCGATGTTGGAACCGAGCGCCGGCGGAGCGCCCAGGATCGGGTCAGGGTTCCAGGTGAACTCGATCGTGAAGTTGCCGGCGCCGTCGAAGTTGTCGGCGGCCACCTGCGCGTAGACCGTGTTGCCGGGAACGCCGTACTCCCAGGAGCGAATGACCGGCACGCCCGCGTTCGTGGCGGCGAAGGACTCCAGCGTGTCCTCGTCCGAGTACAGCATCAGGCGCCCCCGGAAACCGGCCGGCGTCAGACGCACATCAAAGCGGCCCCCGTTACCCGGCGGCACCTGAAAGCTGAACGCTCGCAGGGGCTCCGCATCGCTGACCATGCCATTCGTGACAAGGTTGTTGCCGCCGCCCAACACGACAGGAGTGGCGACGACCGGGGGACCGGTCAACTCCGCCCTGAAGCGCACGCTCGCCGTGCGACGATTCGACGTCGCAACATTGAAGACGAGGTGCTTCGAAGCAACGCTGCCGTGTTCCAACACGAGCGCGCCTTCCGATGCGCGCAGGTTCACCGAGATGGCCTCGCCGGTCGTCGCATCATGCAGGGCCACCAGCGGACGGAACACGCCCAGGACCTCCTCCCAGCGCGAACCGACGTTGCCGCCTTGGGCAAAGCGGACGCGGAAGGAGGAGATGCTCAGGTCGTCGACGAGCAGGAACTCGCCGACAGCCTTGCCGGAAGGGGCGGGATAGAGCGTCGCGGTCGGGGGCGAGGGTTGGCGGGCCGCGAAGCCCGCCGCCAGCGCCGTGACCAGTCCGTGTCCGGAAACGGTACTGTGGTTTCGCCGGTTCGGTGCGGCAGCCATGAAGGCCGCGCGAACATCGTATCCGTCCGCGCTGGGGAGGTGCTGCCGCAGGACGTTGAGCGTCAGCGCAGCCACCGCCGCCGCGTTCGGCGCCGCGGCCGACGTGCCGAAGAAGCGCGGCGGCATGCCATCCATGTTGTCTCGCCCGAAGAACGAGTTGCTGCACCCATCGAGGGACATGAAGTCCGGCTTGGCAAGTGTCTCGGGCTGGGGATCTTCCTGTCCGAAGGCGTCGAACAGCCAGCGCGCCGGACCATGGCTGCTGAAGCTCTCGGGCGTGAAGGGATCGGTTGCGGGCGCCGCCGCGATGGCCATCGCCGTCGGCTCGGAGCCATGCGGCGAAACCGTCGCCGTGCGGTACATCCCGGGGAAGTGAATCGTGACGTCGCCCTGGTGCTTCAGGCCTGTCAGGCGCAGCATCGGACGGCCGAGCGGCGAGCCGCCCACCTGGCGGATTCGCAATGCCGCCAGCACATCCTTGCCGGTGTTGTTCTCCCACACCAGGTAGTCGACGGGCCGCTGGATGATAAGGTTGTTGATGTAGCCCGTGTTCGCCAGCATGACGCGCGAGCCGCGGTCGATCAACTCGATCACGTAGTCCTTGTTCACGCTGCCGACGGCCTCGGCCCATTGCAGCTCGACGGAAATCGTGGCGCCGTCGGCGATGTCGGCGGCGATCTCGCTCTTCCCCAACTCGATGTCGTGCAGGGTATCGAAGTCCTCGTCCGTGAAGGGACGCTCGTAGCTGTTGCGGGCGTAGTTTCCGGCCGAGCAGAGGTAGACGCCGCCGCGTTGGTTTACGAAGTGCCGAATCGAGTGGCTGATCAATCCGGGCTGATAGTTGGGGCTGAAGGCGGTGCGGATGTCGTCGACGATCACCTGGCATCCCGCATCGGCCAGCCGCTGGATGTTCTGGGCGAAGGTCCCTTCCCCGGCCACGCCAGTCGCGAACACCAACCGATCCACGTCCGGAACCAGGTCGTAGATCAGTTCCATCATGGCCCGCCCCTCGTCGCTGGGGTCGCGCCCGGTATCGGAGGGCATCTCCATGAGCACCTGCACGCGGTCGCCGGCCGGCAGGTCGCCGGTCGCCTGGGACTCGGCGATGCCGATGGCGCCCCCTTCGACGCCATCCCGCAGGCCAACCGAGTCCGAAATCACGCCAATCCGGATGCCGCCTCCCCGGGCCGCGGGAAAGAAGTCCCGCAGCCGCTCGACGCGCAGTTGGGCGAGGGCCTCGCTGGTGACGCTGCCCTGTCCGCCGGTGTCCTGATCGGTGAATGCGACGACGGGCAGGACCCCCGTGACCTGCGAAATCGCGGCCATGGGGTTGAGTTGCGACGGATCGGCGATCACCGAGATGACCGAGTACCCCGGACAGGAGAATATCCCGTTGATCGTGACGCCGGGCAGCCCGCGGACGGCGTTCTCCGCGTCGGCGAGGCCCTGCAGCACCGTCAGGTCGACCACCACCCGGTCCGCCTTCGTGGCGAAGTGACGGGCATAGGGGGCATTCGTCGTCTTCAGCGGCGTCTGGATCGACGCCCCCTCGGCGATTTCGCGCAGGGGACCCGCGATCTTCTCCGGCGAAGCGGCAAGAAGGCTCGTCAGCGCGATCAGGACTGCGAAGGGAAACCGCCAATTCGGGCGCGGCATGGAGGGGAACACTGCTCCCAGTCTGACTATCGTGCCCGATGCTGTAAAGGTTTCTCCTCTCGAACGCAATCCAAAACATTACAGGCGCATCATGCCCGAGATGGCACCTCAGCGATCCGGATAGATCAGGTGCTTCGCCCGCAGAGCCTTGAAGGCTTTCAGGTCGTCCGCCCAGTCGGCCATGATCGTCTCGACGCTATCCTCCTTGATGCGCTCGTGCAGGTTCTCCACGCCCATCAGGCGCGAAACGCCCGCCCGGATGGCCAGATCATCCGGATACAGGGTGTAGGCCGTCTTGAGCACGGAAAGCGCCGTGCGGATCGGATCGAACGTTTCCGGATCGGTGACGTGGACCTGGATGCCAGCGCACAGTTCGCCGCGGTGGTCGTCGAACGTCGGCGTGAACCAGGCCGCCCGGAAGCGGACGCCCGGCAGGCGCAGCGCGTTCAGCTCCCGCGCGAGGTCGGTCCCGTTGATGAACGGCGCGCCGACCAATTCGAACGGCCGCGTGGTGCCGCGCCCCTCACTCATGTTCGTCCCCTCGAACAGGCACATGCCAGGATAGACGAGCGCCGTCTCCAGCGTCGGCATGTTCGGCGACGGCATCACCCACGGGTAGCCGGTCTCCTCGAAGGTCATCGAGCGCGTGAGACCCGGCACCGGGATCACCTTAAGGGCGACCTTCGGGCTCATCCACTCTTCGTTGCACAGGATCGCGAGCTCGCCGGCGGTGAGGCCGTGACGGGTGGAGGTGCCGAACGGTTGGTCCGGGAAGAGACGGCCAACGAGGCCGGCGTTGAAGCGGATCGGCGCACCCTCGACCTTATCGAGTCCGACGGGATTCGGGCGGTCCAGCACGACGAATTCCTTGCCGGCGGCCGCGCAGGCTTCCATCGCCAGTGTCATCGTCCAGACGTACGTGTAGAACCGCGAGCCGACGTCCTGGATGTCGAAGACCATGACATCGAGCATGTCGAGTTGTTCGGCGGTGGGCTGGCGCCGCGCACCGTAGAGCGAGAAGACCGGGACGCCGGTGAGGGGATCGTCGTAGTCCTGGATGCCGCCGCCCGCCTGATGATCGCCGCGCACGCCATGCTCGGGTGCGAAGAAGGCCACCAGATTGACGCCGGGCTCGCCGTGCAGGCGGTCGGCGATGGATTCGAAGCGTCCATCCACGCCGGTGGCGTTCGTCAGCAGCCCGACGCGCTTGCCCTTCAGCGCCTCGACGAGCTGGGCCATCTGCATGTCCATCCGGGCTTCGCCCGCAAGGCTCATGGCGTGCGACTTCGCGCCGCACCCCGCCAGCAGGGAGCACGACAGCAGGAACAGTGTGGCGCAGAGAAAGTTTCGCATCTCGGTTACTCCGTCGGGTGAAGTGGATCGGAGCAACCGTGGGCGCCGCATCGGGACGGGTCAAGCGATCCCCGAACCGTTCAGTCGATTTTCCAGCCCGTCGAGCCGACCGGCGCCTCGGGATAGAGCAGGTTCCGGGCGCGCACCACCCGGAAGCTCTCGAGGTTCTGCTGCCAGCCGGCGATGATCGCCTCGACGGACTCGGTCTTCAGCCGGTTGTGCAGGTTCGGCACCCCCATCAGGCGCGCCGCCCAGTCCGTGATGGTCGTCTGTTGCGGATAGAGTGTGTAGCTCATCTTCAACACATGCATGCCGGTGCGGATCGGGTCGAACTGGGCGGGATCGGTCACGTGCACCTGGATGCCGCCGCAGGACTGGCCGGAGTAGTCGTCGAAGCTGGGGATGAACCACGCGGCGCGGAAGCGCACACCCGGCAGGCCGAGCGCGTTGAGTTCGCGTGCCAGCAACGTTCCGTCGATGTACGGCGCGCCGGCCAGCTCGAACGGCCGCGTCGTGCCGCGCCCCTCGCTCATGTTCGACCCCTCGAAGATGCACATTCCGGGATAAGCCGTCGCCGTGTCGCGCGTCGGCATGTTCGGCGAAGGCATCACCCACGGATAGCCCGTCTGCTCGAACGTCATCCCGCGATGGTAGTCGGGAACCGCAATGACGGTCAGGCCAACCTTGGGCTGCATCCACTCCGTGTTGACCAGCGTAGCGACCTCGCCGGCGGTCATGCCGTGACGGGTTGCGAGGCCGAACGGCTGGCCCGTCCACAGGCGCCCGATCAGGCCCGCGTCGAAGGTGTTCGGCGCACCCTCGACGCGCTGCAACCCCAGCGGATTTGGGCGATCGAAGACGACGAAGTCCTTGCCGGCCGCCGCGCAGGCTTCCATCACGTGCGACATCGTCCAGACGTAGGTGTAGAACCGCGCGCCGACGTCCTGGATATCGAACACGATCACGTCGAGAGTGGCGAGTTGGTCGGCGGTTGGCTCGCGACGCGCACCATAGAGCGAGTAGACGGGCAGTCCCGTGATGGGATCGACGTAGTCCTGAACGCTGCCGCCGGCTTGGCGGTCGCCACGCAGGCCATGCTCGGGCGCGAAGAAGGCGACGAGTTGCACCTCCGGGTCGGCGTGCAGGCGGTCCGCGATCAGGTTGTATTGGGCGTCCACGCCGGTCGGGTTGGTCAACAGGCCGACGCGCTTTCCCTGAAGGGCCGTGACGAGTTGGGCGATCTGGCGGTCAATGCGGGATTCGGGCGTCATGGCGACGGACTCGCTGGCCAGTGCCATCGCCAGCAGAACCACCAGGAACCTCGAGCAAAAGCGAAGGTGGGAATGCGACATGGCAGGCACCGGACGAATGGATTGGCAATCACACCCCCGATCCGAAGCCCACCCGCCGCGAGGGTCAAGCCGACCCTCGCGGCGGTCCGAGTTCGTCCGTGTCCTGCAACTCAGTCGATCCCAAGCTTGTCCAAGCGCCCCGCCAGGGCATGCGCGATCGGAGCCGTGTGCTCCAGTCGCTCGAAGAGAATCTTCAGCACCGCCGTGATCGGCACGGCCAGCAACATCCCGATGATCCCCCACAGCATGCCCCAGAAGATCAACGCGATCAGGATGACCACCGGGTCCAGATCCAGCGACTGGCCCATCAACTTGGGCTCCAGAATGTTGCCGACGGTGAACTGGATGGCGCCCGGAATCGCGATGGCCAGCACCGCCGAGACAATCGGGAACTCCGGAGTCAGGAACACCACGGGTAGCGGCAACAGCGTCGCCACCAGGGAGCCCACGTTCGGGATGAAGTTCAGGACAAACGCCATGAAGCCGAAGGCCACGGCATAGTCGACGCGCAGAATCGCCAGCACCAGACCCACAAGCAGACCGGTCAGAAGCGAGACCAGCACCTTCGTCGCCAGATAGCTCTTCACCTGGGCCTGAATCTCATGCAGCACCCCCCGGCCCTTCCTCGCCTTGTTGGACGCGCCGTCGCCGGAGACCCCTGTCTCCAGGCCCGGTTTGGCCCCCAGCATGATGAAGAGCATGAAGATGAAGACGAGAAACCCCTGCGAGAAGACGTTGAGAACGGCGTTCGTCGTGGCCAGCAGAAAGCGCTGAACACTGCTGCCCGAAATCTGCGCCAGTGGATCCAGGATCGACGGGCGATCCGCAGGCTTTACCGGAGTCGCCTGCAAAGGAGAGAGCCCCGATTCCGGGGCGGATTCGTCGAACTGAAACCGGAGCGTGTCCCCGTTGGACGTCCCGTTGGACTCCTCCGGCACCAATCCCAAACGCTCCAGGGGCAAGGCGTTCTCGATGCGATTCGCCAGCTTGCGCACCTGCTGCTCGTAGACGCTGGCGTTCTCGGCCAACTGGGCCACCGAAGCGGTCACGATTCCTCCGACCCCGCCCAGCAACACGAGCATGAAGAACATCGCCCCCACGACCGCCAGGCCGTGCGGAAGGCGGAGGCGCCTCATCTGGAACCCCACAACCGGCGCCAGCGAGTACGAGAACATCAGCGCCAGGACGAACGGGATCATGATCGGGCGAAGCCATCGCAGTGCCGCGGCCGTCGCCAGAATGGTCAGGATCAGCAGACAAACCGTCTGAATGCGCAGTTCGGTATGCGATTGGTCCATGAGCGCTCCCTTTGACCGATGTGCGTCCCGGCACCGGATCCGCTACCCCTACGCATCACGGTTCACGGTATTCGGGGAAAAAGCGGGCAGGCAGACGGCGACGTACTCGGCGCCGTCCTGGCCGGGCGAACTGTAGCGCACCCACTCCCCCGCCCGGGCGATAATGGCCTGACCGGCACCGACCTCCATCACCCCGTCGGCCGTCTCGACCCGCAGCGTGCCCTTCAGCACGACGGTGTACTCGTCGAACGCGGGGCGCTGACCCGGCTCCTCCCACCCGCCCGGCGAGCGCATCACCGCGATGCTCAGGGCCTCGGTGCCGCTGTTCACCCGGCCGATGTATTCCTCGATGACCTTTGGAATCGAGCCAGCCGCCTGGATGCGGGTCGGCGCGTCGATTTTGACGGGCATGGGGTTCCCCCGGATGGAAGTGCCGGCGACGATCGATTCGCCGGTCCTCCATCCCAACCCGCCCCCCGCCGCGGTGTCCAAGCAAATCCTTGCACCCGATGCCGCCGTCGGGCAGAAGGCGGCCATGCTGGGCAATCTGCGCCGGATGCAGGAGCGGCGTCGGAGGCACCATGAACGAGACTGGGAAAGATTACGATCTGCTGATTATTGGCTCCGGGCCCGCGGGCCAGAAGGCGGCCATCTCGGCCGCCAAGTGCGGCGCGCGCGTCGGACTGGTCGAGCGCGAACCGCTCGCCGGCGGCGTCTGCCTCAACACCGGCACCATCCCCAGCAAGTCCCTGCGCGAGGCCGTCATGTACCTGAGCGGCTATCGCCAGCGTGGCTACTACGGCAGCACCTACCGCATGAAGGAGAACATCAAGCGCAGCGACCTGATGGCGCGCACCAGCCACGTCATCCGCCTCGAACGCGACGTCATCAACGAGGACCTGGACAACAACGGCGTCCAGCGCCTGGTGGGCACCGCACGCGTCACCGGCCCGCACGCGGTCGTCGTCGAGTGTGGTGGCATCGAGACATCCTACACGACCGAGAACATCCTGATCGCCGTCGGCACCCGGCCGCGACGCCCGGCCGAAGTCCCCTTCGATTCATGGAACGTCTTCGACAGCGACGGGCTGTATCTCAACGGCAGCGAACTCGTCCCGCTGCCCGATTCGGTGATTGTGCTCGGCGCGGGCGTGATCGGCATCGAGTATGCCTGCATGTTCGCCACGCTCGACATCCCGACAACGCTCGTGGACCCGCGCCCGAATCCTCTCGGCTTCGTCGACGAGGAGATCGCCCCGGTGCTTTACGACAGCATGGAGGCCCAGGGCGTGCGCCTGATCTTCGGCACGGCGCACTCGAAGATCGAAATCCTGGGCAATCCGGACCAACCCGACGCGCGGGTGCGTGCAACCCTCGCCGACGGCACCGTCCTCGAGGCCGATGCGCTGCTGTTCACGCTGGGACGCGAGCCGGCGACGGGCGACCTGGGGCTCGCCGAGATCGGCGTCGAACTCGACAAGCGCGGCTACATCCTCGTCGACAAGAACTTCCGCAGCAACATCCCCTCGATCTACGCCGCCGGCGACGTCGTCGGCTTTCCCAGTCTTGCCTCGACGTCCAGCGAGCAGGGCCGCGTGGCCGCCATGCACGCCCTCGGCCAGGCACAGCCCTGGGAGGTCGATCTGCTGCCCTACGGCATTTACACGATCCCCGAAATCAGCATGGTCGGCAAGACGGAGGCCCAACTGCGCGAGGCCGGAATCGGCTACTTCAAGGGCACGGCGCTGTGGCGCGACACCGCGCGCGGCAAGATTCTCGGCGATCTGTCCGGGGCGCTCAAGCTGCTGTTCCGCTCGAGCGACCGCAAGCTCGTCGGCATCCACATCATCGGCGAGGGCGCGACGGAACTCGTCCACATCGGCCAGGCCGTGATGGCCTTCGGCGGCGGGCCCGCCTACTTCCTCCAGAGCGTCTTCAACTATCCGACGCTGGCTGAGGCCTACAAGCGCGCCGCGCACAATGCCATCAACCGCCTGACCGGCACCGCCCACAGCACGGCGCCCCTGCGCGAGCAGGTCATGCACGGCAACCTGGTCGAGAACTTCCTGCGCCTGAGCGGCGAGGTCCGCCTGCCCCGCAACTTCAGTTGAGCGCCCCGCCCGCGGCGTGCCAGTCAGTTGCTCCATGCTCGCCCGCGCGCTCGACAAGCACCCGTTCGCCTGCGCCTGGATCGTCGCCTTTCTCGCCTATGCCCTTGTGCAGGGGCGCTTTGCGTGGCTGCCTGCCTATCACGACGCGCTCACCAACTGGGACGCGGCGATGGCGCTGCGCGAGCGCCCCTGGCTGCCGTTTCTCTTCGAGCGCGACACGGGCCACCCGCCGCTGATGGCATGGCTGCTGGCCGTGGCGATGCGCCTGGGCGTCCCGACGCTGCTCGCGATGCACCTTCTCGCGTGGGCCAGCGCGGCGCTGCTGGTGGCGGCGGTCTTCGCTCTGGGACGCCGCCTTGGCGGCACGGCGTGCGGACTCGCCGCCGGATTCTTCGTGTTCTGCCACCCGGTTATCTTCGGACAGGCGCTCCAGTTCAACCTCGACCTTCCGCTGGCGGCATTCGCGTGGTGGGCCGTCTGGGCGGCCGTCGAGGGGCGCCGCCACACGCTGGCGGTGGCACTGTGCGCGACCGCTCTTGCCAAACTCAACGGGATCGCTTCCTTGATTCCGTTTGTCGTGCTGGCGGCTTGGCGCCTGCGGGTCAGCGGCTCGCTGCGCGATGCGCACGCGTGGCGGCGCGAGTTGCTCCCCTTACTGCCCGCCATCGTCCTGTTCGCGGCGTACCATCTGGGAAAGCTGTTGATCGCGGGCCACCTGTTCGATTCGGGCGAGTTCGGCGGCGGGCGCCAAGTGGCCGTCGTGTTCGCGCCGTTCGAGATCGCCCGGCGTGTGGTCGCGGGCGGCAAGCTTCTGCTCGCACACAACGGCAACGTGTGGGTGCTCGCGGCGCTGGCGCTGTGGGGCGCCGTCGCGTTGGCGCGCCGGCAAGGGCTCCTGCCCGCAACGGAACGCGCGTCGGACGCGGCCCGCGCGGAGATCGTCCTGCTGGGCACGGCTCTGCTCGCGGTGCATCTCACCGTGAACGGCCTGCGAGAAATCATGCCGCTCATGCGCTACTACATCGTCTGCTATCCCGCGCTGTTCCTGCCCCTTGCGGCACTGGCCGCGCAGGGCCAACGCGAGCATCGCGCGACGGGGCTGACCGTCACGGTCCTCTTCGTCGGCATGGCCTTCCTGATGCGCATCCACCCGGTGGCGGCAAGCTGGATGCCGCACGCCGGCCCGACGCGCTTCGCGAACCCACCCGCCGGCGTGCCGACCAATGGAGAAAACAGCGCCGAGTTCGTCGATTCGCTGCTGCTGCTGCGCGCCGTGGCGCACGAACTCGACGCGAAGGGGCTCCCACGCCCGACCGTGCAGGCTCCGTGGCCCTTCCACGCCTATCTCTACGATGCGGCGCATGGCATCGTCGCACGACCGTTCACTCCCCCGCCGGACGAGAGACCGGGAGACTACATCGTCGTTTCCTCGCTGTCCTTCACGGCGCAAGGCCCTCCGCCCCCTCGAGAGATTGGCATCGCCGAGGGCTACGCGCGCGAAGCCGTCTTCGAACAGAATCGCGCGTGGATGATGCTGCTGCGCCGCGAGGAGTAGGCGTCCCGTCCTCGTCATCCGGGATCGCCTTTGGCCTCGGGCTGGTACAGCACCTCGAGCACCGTTCCGCGCATCCGGCCGGCCGGAGCGTCCCATGTGATGACGTCGCCGACGCGGCTGCCGAGCAGCGCGGCCCCGACCGGGGAGAGGATCGAGACGGCCTCGACGCTCTCGCCGACGTCGGCGACGGGGCGACTCTGGCGCGACCACGCAAGCCGCACGATGCGCGACTCGCCGGACTCCTCGTACCGCAGGCGCACGTGCGAGTTCATCGTGACGCAGTCGGCCGGCACGAGCGAAGGGTCCACAACACGGGCGTTCGCGATGGCATTGCGCAGGACGGGAACAACCTCCGGACGCGTGCGTCCGTCGGGCACGGAGTCCAGGAACATTTCGATCTGAACGCGATCATCGATCGTCAACGTGAGAGACATGGAAAGAATCCTTTCGCCGGCCGTCGCGCAGCGATCGTGCCGGAAGCAGTGGGGTTGGGGATGGAAGGGACTTAATGGAAGGAGATGCCGCTGGATTCAGCGCACGCGGGAAATCCGGGAAAGAAGGATGACGGGAATCCGCGTGCGCTCAACCGTGCAAGAGCAGGACGTCGCACCAACGTCGGGTGCGCCCCTGCGGATCGAGGGGCGCGGCAAATGCGGCAGGAAGCTGGAGGCAGAAGACTTTCACGAAGCACGAGCCTCAGCAGAACTGGCGGGAGTGCATCACGCCCAAGGGCGGAAGTCAAGCGAACCAGGACCGGCACTCGCCGTTCCATGAGCCCCGCAGTCCAAACAACGAACCAAGTCTCTTGAAAGCGATGGCGGTGGGGGTGGGATTCGAACCCACGGACCCTTTCGGGTCGCCGGTTTTCAAGACCGGTTCCTTAAACCGCTCGGACACCCCACCGAGCACTCGCGCGTTCTTCAAGCCAACCGCCGGCCGTTTGGCAAGGGCGTTCCGGAGCCGGCGTTGTTGAGCCAGCCGGGCGGTTCCCGGCAGGTTGCTCGCACCCGACCTCTCCGCTTGACATCAGCCGCCGCCACGGGCACCTTTTTGACAATGTCTTTTCGGTGTGAACACCTTGATCCGCCGCCTTTCCTTCCTCCGCCCGCTCCCCCACCGCCCCGCCCGTGTGCCGGGGCGGCTTCCGCATTCATGGTGCCCCCGCGCCTTTCAATCCTGAGCGCACGTTGATCCCGGCCCTTGCCGGATGACAACGTGCGCGGCACCCAACAAACCCCTTCGCACGCCCGCAGCCCACCAGCGCCCCGCAATCGGCCGGTGGTGCCCGTTTCGTTTCCCGGGTCCCGTCGGACGCGGCACGCTCGCGGCCGGCACCGGATAACGCAAACCACAATCCTCGACCAACACCTTCGCCGCCGGAGGCGACCATCGGCATGCTTCTCGAACTGCTCTTCCTCTTCTTCGCGCGATCGGCCGACATGTGTCTGGCCACGCTCCGACATCTGCTGGCCGTGCGCGGCTACCGCTTGCCGGCCGCCGGCGTCGCCTTTGTCGAGGTGCTGATCTACCTCGTGGCGCTGGGGCTCATGCTGGGCGACACGTGGGACCCCGTGCGGATGATCGTGTTCTCCGGCGGCTATGCCTTCGGCGTCTTCCTCGGGACGGTGGTGGACGGCCGGCTGGCGCTTGGAGTGGTCCTCTTGCAGGTGGTCCTGCCGGACAGCGCCAAGGCGGTGATCGACGAGTTGCGTGCCGAGCTGCCCGTGACGGCCTGGACTGCCGAGGGGCGCGAGGGCAGCAAGACGATCCTCCACGTGCTGGTGCCGCGTCGGGCAGCGCCGCCGCTGGCCGCATGGATTCGCCGGCGCGCGCCCGGTGCCTTCGTCGTCGAACTCGAGACCCGCAAGTTCACGGGCGGTGGACTGCCGAGCCTGCTGGCCCTGGATGGCGGCGTTGGCGACGGCGTCCCCGCGAGCTTCCGGCGGCCGACGGCCGACACGCTGCCGGCATCGTTTCGTTGGCGGCCGTGGCGCCCGGCAAGCGCTCCCGCGGGCACCACGAAAGCCGGAGCATGATCCGTCGGATCGGTCGGTTCAGTGCAAGGTGAGGCCGCCCTCAGGGCAATGCGACGCCCGCGGCCGCGAAGTCTGCCTCGGCCTGACTGGCCCAGCCGCGATTGGCGGCCGGACTGGCAGGGCTCGGGTGCAGCACGCGGCCGATGCGGATCGGCGAGCCGTCGAGCACGGTGCGCAGGCGCTGCTCGGCGAACTGCCCGACGCCGAGGCACACCGCCGGGCGCAGGTGGTCGATCGCGCGGCGAAGGTGCTCGTCGCAGGCGGCCTCGAGCTGCTCGCGCTCAGCGCGTCGCAACTTGTCCGGCGTCACGTTCGCCACCGACCGCGGGCCCTTCGCCGCAAGGAACAGCAGCGGACAGTAGTTGAAGACAAAGAAGCGCGCAAAAAACCGGTCTGGCGTGCCGAACCGCTCGCGCGCCCAGCCCCACAGCCGCGCGCCGCTCACCTCGCTGCGCGTGCAGGCAAAGCCCTGAATCGGCCGCGCGGGATGCGCGGTCGCCGGCGCCTCCACCGGGCCCTCGACTCCCAACCAGTCGCGCGCCAGCCCAACCTCGCCGAACGGAATCCCGGTCTGTCCCATCCCCCACGGACCCGGGTTCATCCCGAGGAGAAGCACTTCCTTCGGGCCCGCGCCGTACTTCGCGCAGTAGCGTCGATACGGCTCGCGCGCGTATTCGAGCGGGTTCAGCACGTGCGTCACCGGCGCGCCGAACGTCAGCCCGCGCAGGCGATCGGACAGCGCGTCGGCGTGTGCGACGAGGGGGCTCTCACGCCGTGCGGCCATGGCGTCGCTCGAGGAACTTCCAGACTTCGCGGTGCACCTGCGCGATGCCCACGACTCCTTCGTTGTCCGGGTGGTAGCTGTTGTCGCGCAGGTCCTTCGTGAACACCGAGATCGCATAGCGCCCGGCCGGCGACGTGACGATCCCGACGTCGTTGCGCACCTGACTGATCGAGCCGGTCTTGTGGGCGACGACGAACTCGGGCGCGTCGTCGCGCCAGTTGCCGCTGTTGGGCAGATAGCGCGGCAGCGCCGTGTCGAACTTCTGCCAGGTCATGATGCGTTCCATCTCCGCATCGAGCTTGCGGCCGAGCATCTCGCGGCGGGCGATGCGCGCCAGCAGATGATTTGTCTCCGCGGGCGTCGTCTCCGCCAGATTGAAGGGAACGCGCTTCTCCGGCCGGAAGTTGATCGGGCGATTGAGCACCGTCTTCTCGTAGCCCCACGACCGGATGCTCGCGTTGATTGCCTTCAGGCCAAGGAACTCGATAAGCATGTTCGTCGCGACGTTGTCCGACAGGATGATCATCAGGATGCACAGGTCGCGCAGGGTGATCTCGGTGCCGACGGTCATGAAGCGCAGGACACCCGCGCCGGTCACGCCGGGGCGACGCTTCACCACCATGCGCGTGGACAGGTCGAGCTTGTCGCGCTTCACGCGCTCGAACAGCGCGGTCATGATCTGCACCTTGATGACGCTGGCGGTCGCGAAGGCCTCGTCCGCGCGCAGGCCCCAGCGCTCGCCCGTCTCGAGCCACTCGACGCAGATGCCGAACTTGCCGTGCAGCTTGCGGTCCAATTCCGCGAGCTTTTTCTCGAGGGTCATGTCGTCCTCTCGCCTGGATGGATTGGTTCGGTGCTGGCTTCGTCGCCGTCGGTCAGGTGCTCGGCGGGCAGAATCTGGAGATCGTGCCGCGCGGGGTCGAGTCTTTCCATGACGGCTACCGGCGCGTGCGGCCCGCCGAGGCGCAACAACGGCGCCAGCGCCCCGATGGCGCGCTCCTGCGGTTCGTCGCCCGGCCACAGCGATGCCGCCACACGATCCGCCTGCGACGCGATGTCCGCATGGCGCCGTTGCAGGAACTGATCGGCGCGCTCCAGCAGCTTCTCGCTCCCCTTCTCGAATCCTTGGCGCAGTTTCTCTGCCGCGGTGCGCAGGCCCGTGTCGCCCGTCGCGTCGGCCACCGTCTGTTCGAGACGCGCGATGGATCCGGCAACCTCGTCGAGTCGGCGCTGGATTTCCTCCTGCACGCCGGCGCTGTCGGCGCGTCGGGCCGCCTCGCGTCGCAGGCCCTCCGGCCCCAACTCGAGGCAGGCAGCCACATCGAGCCCGAGCTTATCGAGCAGGCGCCGCACACGAGGCTCGATCAGCAACGCGCGCGGCCGCGGCAGCACTGCCGGCCGGAACACGCCGAACCGATCGTACAACGCGCCGATCTGGGCGTGATAGACGAACTCGGCCGGTCCTGCGACGTAGAGCACGTTGGGCAGCACGGCGTCCTGCACGATCGGACGCAGGGCGGCGTTGGGGCTGAAATCCTCCGGCCGCGAAGCCAGCAAGCCTTCGAGCGCTCCCTGCGTCCAACTCTCCGCCACCGCACCCGTGGCGGAGTCGAGCGCCTCGAACGCCCCGCCGTTCCACATCACCTTGTGACGCAATCCGTCGCGCAGCACGAAGAAGTTCGCTTCCGAACCCGTTCGGTGCAGCACGCCATCGCGCGCGCCCAACTCGCGCAGGCGTTCGCCCCGCTCGCGCAGCACCTGCGACGTCGCGCCACGCGCCTGCACCTCGGCACGCATCACGCCCGCCGCCCGCCGCCGCACCCAGCTCAATCGTGGCGCGAGAGGTACCAGCCCCGCGCGTCCGAACCAGCGCACGAGCAGGCGCACAAACTGGTACTCGAAGGTCACGGGCGCTTCGGCCGCGAGGCGCTCAATCTGGTCCAGAATCGTGCGCACGAAGTCACTGTCCTGCACGGATGCGCGGAAGGTCTCGGCGAAGTCACGCAGCGCCTCGGCAGTCAGTTGCTGGTCGGCCACCGGGCAACCGGGCCGCGGGTCGCTCGCCGGCGCCGTCCAGCGCCGCAGCTCGCCCGCTCCGTCCATCCACGCGTGCGTGGCCACCTCGTCGAAGTCGTGGTCGTCGGACGCCACCCAGAATACCGGGACCACCGGTGCCCCGATGGTGCGCTGCAACTGGCGCGCGTGCAGGATCGCCCCCGCGGCCTTGTACAGCATGAACAGCGGACCCCCGAACAGCCCGGCCTGCTGGCCGGTGACGACGGTCAACGCTCCGGGATCGCCCAGCCGCTCGATGTTCTTCAGCACCGCCTCGTGCGGCGCGTGGGGTTCGAGGAACACGCGCCACTCCAGACGCTCCGCCGCGCCGAGCGGCACATCCGTTCCGCCAAGGCGCTGCACGGCAACGTCGGCCAGCCCTTCCGGGCCGCACCGATACCACCGCCGGACCTCGACATCGCCTGCGCCGAAACCCGCGATCCATTCCTGCGTGAAGGAACTGCTCATCCGAATCCTCGCGTCGGGCTCGTCTCAGTCGTCGAACGGGTCCGGCGGTTCCTCTTCATACAGCCGCACACCCTCGATCCCTCCCCGCAGAACCATCGGTTCCGTCTGCCGCGCCTGATCGCCGCTGACGGCGACGAGCACGAAAGTCCCTCGCGGAATCCGGTCGAACTCGAAGCGACCGCCGACGCCAATCCGCGCCGTCGGCTTGTAGACCCCCGAGCCCTCCCAGTCGTGCAGGTACACCGTGCCATCGATGAACGGCAGACCGTCGGCGCGCAGTGCTTCGCCGCGCAGGGTCAGCGGCTCGTCGAGTTGCAGGTGCGCCGTCGTGGTGCCCGCAATCAGCGGCATCGCCACTGTCTCCTGCGCCGGCGCCAACGCCAATCCGGATGGCCCGATCTCCTCGCGCAGCTCCCACTCCCCTTCGACCCCGCGGCCGCTGCCCGCGTTCTGGCGCATCGTGAACGTGCCCGTTTGCATCATCCCGACCACTTCGAGCGTGCCTTCGATGCGCTTCGCGTCCGGATCGAACGTGCCGGAGTAGCGCACCTCGCCGGCCATGCCTTCCGGTCCCTTGTCCCGCCGCGACATCGTGACGGTCGAATCCTGCACCCATGCGGTGAAGGTGCTGGTGAAGCCCTTCGGCCACAGTTCCACGCCGCCCGCGAAGGCGCCCGGGTTCGTGCGATCCTGCCGCAACACCAGGTCCGCAATGCCCCAAGTGCCCTCCGTGGCCGGGGGCAGCACGGTGAAGAGCACCGCCTCGCCCGGTCGGAACGGCCCGAGCCGCCAGTTGCCCTCCGCATCGGCCACCGATCGCGGGCTGGCCGCCCCGCCTCCGCGCCCCGCCATCACCTGCGCTCCGGCCGCCAGACCACCCGAGGGCAGCGCCACCGTGCCCCGCACGAAGACGCCCGAATCGATCTCCACACGGATGCGCTGCGATTCCTTCTCCTCGTCGGTGAACCGATGGATCGTCGGCAGGTAGCCGCGCGCCAGCACCTCGAGGATCACCCGATCCAGATCCTCGGGCACCCCGCGGAACTGGAACGCGCCCTTGGCGTCGGCTTGGCGCTGCATGAACGTCCGGCCGGTCTTGAGCATCACCAGTGCAAACGGCACCGGCCGCCCCTGCCAGTCCACCACCTCGCCGTCGAGCGCCCGCGCGCTCTCCAGCACGACCCGCAAGCCCTCGACGATTTCCGGCCCGGCCGTGCGCACCGGCAACCGCACCTCCGTGTAGCCCTCCTTGTAGAACGACAGCTCGGTGAATGCGGGCAGCCCAAAGGACTCCCACTGTCCCTCCTCGTCGGAGGTCTGGCGCCGCACGCCGGGCGCCCGAATCTGGACGCCCTCGAGGGGCTTGTCCTCCTCGTCCACGACGAGTCCCCGCGCAACCGAGCCGGGCTGCACTTCAAGCTCCACGCTCGCCGGCAATTCGCCGCGCCGAACGCGCACGATGCGAATCGTCTCGATGAACCGGCGCGAGACCGTGTTGAATTCCATGCCGTACTCCGGCAAGTCCCACGGGCTCAGGTCGAAGCTGAACTCGCCCGCGGTATCCGTGCGCGTCTCCAGCCAGGCGATCGGGCGCCGGATGCGCATGTCGCTCAGCTCGAGCAGCACGCGCACTCCCTCGGCCGGCCCCATCGGCCCGCGCACAATGCCGTCCACACGGATGGGGTTGCGGGGCACCTCGTCGTCGCCCGCCAGACCGGAAAGGTCCTGCGCACCGGCGCCCGCCACGAGCACCAGCCACCCCAGCACCAGCAGCCGCCAGATTCCCGTCATTCGAGTCGAAGCCCCCTTGCCGACAGCCCCTGCATTGTCGCGCCGCGCGCCATCGGGCCCCTCATCGGGGTTGCCTCCCCGCCCGCGCTCGCCCAGCACTCCTTGCGGCGCCCTCACGATTCCGGCCCCTCGCGCCCCGAGCAACCGGAATCCCCCTTCGGCCCAAGGACCCCCCGGCATGCACCCCAACACCCTGGTCGACCACGTCGCCGAACTCCTGCGATCCGTCCGCCATTCGAGTGAACCGGCCGACCGTTTGTTCCGAAACTACTGCCACGCCCGCCGCAACCTCGGCTCGGGCGACCGCGCCGCCCTCGGCGACACCTATTACCACCTCCTGCGCCACCTCCTGCGCGTCGACGAGGCCATCGTCAGCGCCTTCGAGGGGGTCCCCCTGACCGACGACCTCGAGTTCCGCACCGGGTTCCCGGTCTACGACCCGACCGCCTCAATCGCCTGGACCGAACCGGTCCCGCTGGACAAGACGACCTGGAAAAAGGCCGACCGCTGGATCGACCAGTTGCGCGCCGCCGTCGCCGCCGAAGAGATGCGGCCCGGCACCTTCCCCGAGGTCCTGCCCAACCTCATCAAGTTCTGGCCCACCCGCGTTGGCGAGTTCTCCGAGGCGCGCCTGACCCGGCACCTGACCCGCGTCCCAGAACTCGCTGCCCAGTTCGCCGCCGAGCAGCGCCAGATCCGCTTCTTCGTCAAGCACTCTCTGCCCGAATGGCTTTGGGGGCAGGTGGGCTTCGGCGTCAGCCCCAAGGAACTCGACGCCGCGGGCGGCTCGCTCAACCAATCGGCCCCGGTCGCGCTGCGCGTCAACACGCTCAGGACCACTCGCGACGCGTTCCTCGCGGAGGCCGCCAGTCGCCAGGTGGCGTTCCAGCCCGGAACACTTGCGACCAGTTGCGTCCTCGCCGCCAAGCGCCTGCCGCAGGACATGATCCCCGGCTTCCGCGAGGGCCACGCCGTCTTCCAGGACGAGGGCTCTCAACTGGTCTCCGAAGTGCTCGCGCCCGAACCGGGCTGGACCGTGCTGGACGCCTGCGCGGGCGCCGGCGGCAAGACGCTTCACCTCGCCGCTCTGATGGGCGGCCAGGGGCGGCTGCTCGTGCACGATGTGTCTGCCGGCCGCCTCAAGAACCTGTTCGAGCGCGCCCGCACCGCCGGCATCACCATCGTGGAGGCGCTCGAGACTCGACGCGATCCGGCGCCGCCGGACGATCCCGCGGCACGCCCGCAGCTCGTCCTGCTCGACGTGCCGTGCACGGGCACCGGCACCCTGCGGCGCAGCCCGGAGCTCAAGTGGCGCCTGAACCGCGCGCTGCTGCAGAAGCGCGTCGTGCTCCAGCGCGAACTCCTCGACCGATGGAGCGCCTGGGTTCGGCCCGGCGGGCTGCTCGCCTACTCCACATGCAGCCTGCTGCACGAGGAGAACGGTGCGCGCATCGACGACTTCCTCGCCACGCACCCGGACTTTACCCGCGTGCCGTTGACCGGTCGGGCCGGCCTGCGCGAGGACATGATCCTGCGCAGCGGCGACCTCCAGCTCTACCCCCATCGCCATGGCACGGATGGCTTCTTCCTGGCACTGCTGCGCCGTGCCGACTGATCGGCGTTGCACCGCCCCAACCGGGGCAGGACACGTGGACCACTCAACCTCGGGACGCCCCTCACCATGATCATCGTCACCGGCGGAGCAGGCTTCATCGGCAGTGCTCTCGTCCATCGCCTCAACGCGATGGGGCACAAGGACATCCTCATCGTCGACCACCTCGGTACCGACGACAAGTGGCGAAACCTGAACGGGCTCGCCTATGAAGGTTTCATGGACCTCGAGGCCTTCCGCCGCGACGTGCTGCACGGCAGTGCGCTGGCCGGCAAGTCGATCCGCTGGATCGCGCATCTGGGCGCCTGCTCCGCAACGACCGAGCGCGACGCCGGTTACCTGATGGAGAACAACACGCGCTACACGATGGACGTGGCGCACTTCGCCCGCCGCCACGGGGCTCGGCTCGTCTACGCCTCGAGCGCGGCAACCTATGGCGACGGCGAGCAGGGCTACGACGACGAGGGGCCCATCGAACACCTGCGGCCGCTCAACGGCTATGCCTTCTCGAAGCAGGCCTTCGATCTGTGGGCCGCACGCAGCGGCATGCTCGAACACATCGCCGGCATCAAGTATTTCAACGTCTTCGGCCCGAACGAAGCCCACAAGGGCGACATGCGCAGCATGGTCTGCAAGGGCTTCGAGCAGATCGTCGCCACCGGCACCATGCGCCTGTTCAGGTCCGACCGCCCCGAGTACGCCGACGGCGAACAACAACGCGACTTCCTCTACGTGCGCGACGCCGTCGAGATGACGATCTTCCTGCTCGAGCACCCCGACGCCAACGGCCTCTTCAACGCCGGCGCCGGCGAGGCGCGCAGTTGGAACGACCTTGCCCGCGCGCTCTTTGCGGCCCTCGGCCGGCCGCCCTCCATCACCTACATCGACATGCCCGAGGCCCTGCGCGGCAAGTACCAGTACTACACCAAGGCGGAGATCACCCGCCTGCGGCGCGCCGGCTATCGCAACCCCGTCACGTCGCTCGAGGACGCGGTTGCCGACTACGTCCGCAACTATCTCGTGCCGGACCGTCGCCTCGGCGAGGTCGTGTAGTTACGGCGTCGCCGGGTCGCACCGCACGGCCCACAGATCCGCGTCGATCAACTCCACCTCGAGCCGCAACGGCCCGCGCGTCGCGGCATCGGCCGGCACCACCGCGCCGCCCGTCCAGCTCACGGGCAGGAACAGGTCGTCGCCCCAGATCGGCGCGCAGTCCTCGAGGCCGAAGCCCTCGATCGCCACGCCCTGCGCATCCACCACCCCGACGCGAATACTCCCCACCGCCGAGGTCGCCGCATTGAGCAATACGCGCCCGCCGGCCGCGGCCACCGGACCAATCGTCGCGCGACCACCCCCGGCACCGGCACCCAGCGACACGAAGCCCTCCGGTCGCAGGGTGCCATGGTGCAGCAGCGTTCCCGCATCGTCCTGACCCGCCCAGTAGACGGACCATTCCTTATCGCCAGTCGGCAGAATGCCATGCGCGGGCGTCTGGTTGCCATGCGCGTTGCCCCAACTGGCGCGATCCATACCCGGGCGAATCCATGCCTCGCGTGCGACCAATTCCCACGCCCGCCCATCGCGGCTGGCGATCAGCACCGCATCGGACAATCCGTCAGTCTGGCGCCCCATCGCCGCCTTGCGCTCCGGCACAAACCGCATTGGCATGCCGATGTACCACGCGCCGCGGTCCTGCGGCCGCAAGGTTGGCAGCGGCATGATGCCGTTCGTATAGAACTGGATGCCGGGTAGCGGATCGAATTGCAGCGGCTCCGGTGCCGTCCATGTTTCGAAGTCCGATGACTCGCACACTTGGATGAAGCGCACGCCGTGCAAACCGATGCGGCTGTAGCAGCGCAGTGCACCGGTCCACGGATCGCGGAAGGCGACGTTGAGCGAGTCGAAGCTTCCGTGCTGGATCGCCGACCTCGGTCAGGCCGCTCTCCACTGCAAACCGTCCGGCGATGCCAATGTCACCAGCATCTTATGACGCTCGCCGGCTGCGGGATAGACATGCAGCGCCACGGCCTTCCAGCGCGCATCCTCCGGCACCCCGGCCCCGTCGTCGCGGAACGGGAAGAAGTTGTGCGACTCCGCATACGAAGGACGCTCCGGCTTCCAGATGATGTTTGTCTCCGCGATGCCGTTCCACTCGAACAGCCCGAGGTTGGGACGTTCCCACTGGACGCCGTCGGTGCTGAACGCGACGCACGTCACCTCCGGGATTTCGTTCTCTCCCCCGCCGCGATAGTAGAGGCGAAAGCCACCCTCGACCGCGATCACGGTCGCGTAGCCACTTTCGGGACCCTCCCATGGGGCATCGAAGCGCAACGCGATCCCCCGCTCCCGGGGCGCGTGCTGGCGCCGCACCACGCCGTGGTTCTCGAGCAGGCCGCCCTCTGTGAGGAAGAGCAGCCGGTCGCCCGCCTGAGCGCCGTTCGTCAGTGCCAATCCCGCCACAATCCAGGCCAGCAGCCGTCCCGATTTCATGAGCGCCTCCATCCGGTGGTCTGCTCCCAAGGACTCCCCATGCCGCGAATCGGGCAAGGGGCGATTCGCATTCTCGACACGGCGGGCTTTTCGCGCTTGCGCGGCCTCTTTCGGAATGCTCACCCTGCGGCATCCTGCTCCCCGGTGGGCGGTAGACCCATTGCAAGTGTGCCGAGTGATTCGATGAGCCAACGCCTGAGCCCGACATTCCTGCTCCGACTGCTCGTCCCGATGCTGGGGCTCTGGCCTGCCCTGGCTCTCGGCCAGACGGTGCGCGTCTCGAAGACGAGCCAGACCGCCGACGAGACAACCATCCAGGCGGCGATTGCTTCGCTGGCGCCCGGCGGCTCGCGCGACGACGGCAACGTGAATAACAACGTTGTCCAGATCGAGGATGGTGAAGTCTATCGCGAGGCCCTGCGCGTGGACGGCTTCGGCATCACGATCGAGGGCACCGGACCCACGCGCCCCCGCATCATCACCTCGAGCGCCCAGGCCGCCGCGAACCCCAATGGCTTCGCCGTCCGCGTGGATACCGACCAGGCCGTGACTCTGCGCCGGCTGGTCTTCCTTCCCGACGCCAACGATCCCCCGTTCGGCGGCTTCACGTTCGATGAGTTCACCGACAGTGCGGGGCGTGGCTACACGGTCACCTTCGAGGATGTGCTCGTCGCCGGCAACGCGGGCAACGACCAACCCTGCTCGACCGATGGGCGCACGCCGCCGCCCGCGGGCACGGTGCGCTATCAAGCCGATGTGCTCGACTTCAACAGCACGCCCACGAACTCGAACTCCCGCGTCGTCCTGCGCCGTACAATCCTGACCGGTGCGAGCGGCGGGACCGGCGCCCTGGTGCGCGTCTTCACCGACAACGGCACCGCCGAAATTGGCGAAGGGTGCGTCTTCTCCTGGTCGAACGGCGGTGGCGTGCTGTTCAGCGCCGCCAACAACATGATCGTCGAATGGCTCGGCACGGCCGCCGCCCCGATCCTCGTGCATGGATGCAACTCCTACGGCATCCGCAACAATACCGCCTCGGCGCGGGCGTTCGACCGCTTCGAGCACGTCGCCGTCACGCGCAACGCTCTGACCTCCGACGTGCCCGGCGTCCTCGACAGCTACACCGGCACCGCGCTTCAGCGCTGGCGCAACGTCACCGTCGCCTCCAACGCCACGCAGTCGGGCACCTTCCCCGCTTCCGGGCCGCTCGACTTCTCCTCGCGCATCTCGATGGTCAATTGCATCGTCGCCGGCGACGGTGGCGAAGGCCCGCGTACCGCCCGCAATCTCATCGTCATGCGCACCGGCGCCCAACTCACCGTCGATGGCACCTGCATCGACCTCTCGCACGGCGGCACCTCCCTGAACGTCGCGTGGCAGCGCGCCGCCGCACAGGCGATCACCGGCATCGACGGCGGCAGCGCCGTCCAGCAAGGCGTTGGACTCACCGGGCTCTCTCCCCAGTTCCGCACCTTCGACCCCGCCGATCCCGGCTTTCTCGTTGTCGGCAACCCGGCCTTCCAGAAGCTCGGCCCCAATCGCACGCCACTGACCGGCGCCGGACGGATCGAGCCCTTCCCGTTCACGCCCATCAACACGCTCACCGGCGACTTGCAGGCTTACCTCGAGGGCGTCCCGATTCCGGTGGCGGCCTCGACGGACAAGTTCCGCCAGCCAACCGCCGATGAACTGCTCGTCTTCCGCTCGGCCGTCGACGACATCATCCGCGGCCGCTTTCAGGCCGCCGCCAACAAGGCCGGTCTGGTGAATTACGATCTGATCGTCTATCGCGACACGCCGCGCAGTCGCGACGTCGCGGTGCTGCGCGAGCGCGAGAACGCCAATACCGCGTGGGGCGGCGTCTATGCCTTCGCCCTCGCCCCGCAACGCAAGCTCGTCACCGAGAGCCCGCATCCCCTGTTCGACGGCACGCGCGTGCAGGCCATCGACCTCTTCTTCCGCACCGCCTCCATGGCCTTCATGCAGTCGGGCACCCATCGCAACAATAGCCCCGAACTCTCCCCCTGCGACGGCACCCAGTCCAGCGGCGAGCCCTATCGTCTCTCCGACATGGCCCACAATTCGGAATCCTTCTTTCAGGCCGCCCACGAGCAGCTTCATCGCCACCACACCGACACGATCAGCCTCTCCGTACACGGCATGGCAGCCACCAGCGACCCCAGCGATCTCGTCATGAGCAACGGCACCAGTGCCTCAACGTCCAACCCTTCGTTGTCGCGCAGCGTGGCCCAGCGCATGAACCAGATTCTGACCGCGCAGAGCGACTCCCGCTACGCCGTCAGCCATCAGGAGCCGGGCGAATCGCCCGCGCTGTCGGGTTCCACCAACACGCAAGGCCGCTACGTCAACGGCTCGCATCGCCCGTGCACCCTGAGCGCCTCCGCCCTCTTCCCGGAGCGCTTCCTGCACATGGAGCAGGCCCCTTCCGTGCGCAACGGCCCGCCTTCCCTCTGGGACTTTGTCGTCACGACCTACAACGACCTAATCGCCGAGTTCCCCGCCGTCTCGCCCGCTCCACCCGAGGGCGGCAATCTGCTGGCCTCCTTCCCGCTCGATGGCGACCTGACGCCCGAGACCGGTCAGGACCCTGGCGATCCGATTGGCGCCGTCAACCCCGCCGCCGATCGCTTCGGCCGACCCGCCATGGCGCTGCGGCTCGACAATGCCGGCTACGCCACCATTCCCGAATTCCCCTACATGGGCCCGGATTACGAATTTTCGCTTTCCTTCTGGTTCCGCGCGACCTCGACGGGCACCGGCTTCCAGTACATGGTGAGCCACGGATCGATCGGCGCGAACGGCGAAGTCACTCTGCCCCATTCGCTCCACATCTATCTGGTCGGCGACACGGGCCAGGTGCGCAGCCGGTTCACGCTCGGCAACGGACGCCGTTGGAACTTCGACGGGCCACTGGGTCTGGGAGATGGCGCATGGCACTTCTTCGCCCTGACGATGTCGGCCACCCAAGGCGCCGCGATCTACATCGATGGGCAACCGGTGGGCACCGACGCCAGCCACCGGCTTGCCTCCTTCGAACCCGAGGGAACAATCTTCCTCGGCGCGCGGTCAGACCTGTTGCCGGCGCGCTTCATGGCGCACCCCGGCGGCCAGCCTGCCTTTCTGGACGGCTTCGCCCTCCACGATGCCGCGCTGACGGCCGGGCAGGTGCTGGCGCTCTTCCAGGAGGCGCCGCCGGTCACGCGACGCGATGCATGGCAGGTGCAGTAGGTCGCTTCGGCGCCCAAGTCTTATGTGGCAGCAGTACGCCAAGGATGGACTGCACTCTCGCACTCCCAACACCAGAGACCGTTTGGACTTGACCGGGGGAATCCACGGGCGCAACACGGCCGACAAGGTGCCGAAGGCCGTTCTGCAACACACCCCCGGCATCACGAGGACAAAGGAGATTACCGGATGAAGAAGACTCTTGTTTGCGCGACCCTTGCAGCGGCCCTGATCGTCCCTGCCATGCTGCCGGCGCAGGACATGCGCGCCGCGATGCCCGAGTTGCCCGCCACCGCCGCGGCCGCCGCCCAGCAGGCCGTCGCCGAGACGACCGAGCAGGTGAAGGCGAAAGTCAAGGAAGCCATCACCTTCCCCCAACCGCTGCTCGTGACCGACGTCGGTCAGGGTAACAACGCGCGCCTGATCGAGGCGATCCTGCGCCGCGCGCAGGGCGTGAAGTTCGAGACCGACGCGCTGGCCGCCAAGGACAAGCTCGAAGGCGTCGGCACGCTCGTCATCGGCGTGGGTGCCAGCACCAAGGGCCTCGGCGCCGCCGGCCTCGACGCCAATCAGGAGATGGAGCGCACGAAGGCGCTGGTCGAGACGGCCAAGGAGAAGAAGATTCCGGTGATCGGGGTCCACATCGGCGGCACGCCGCGACGCGGCGAGCTCTCCGACGGCTTCAACGATTTCGTCATGCGCGCCTCGAGTGCCTTCATCGTGTGGAAAGAGGGCGACGAGGACGGGTTCTTCTCGCGCATTGCCAAGGACCGCGAGATTCCGCTGGTCGTGACCGAGACGAAGCCGGAGGTCGGTGCGGCGCTGCTCAAGTTGCTGGAGTCGGGTGTGGGGGCCAAGGCGGGCAAGGACAAGGACGAGGCGCCCACGTCGGAGTGAGCGTCGCGCGGACCCCACGCATCGGGACGTCGGCGTGCCGGCGCCCCGTGGAGACCCAGGCATGAGGACATTGATGCGACGGGCGACTGTCGCGGTGTGGTTGACAGGTGGCGGCCTTGCCATCGCCCAGCCACCCATTCCGTCCGCCCAGACGGACACGGCGCGCCATGGGATGGTTGCCGCGGCGCATCCGCTTGCCGTGCAGGCCGGGCTTGAGATTCTCGCCAAGGGCGGCAATGCCGTGGACGCGGCCGCCGCGGTGGCCTTTGCCGTCACTGTTGTCGAGCCCTTCGGTTCCTCGATCGGCGGCGACGGCGGTGCCTTGGTCTATTCGGTCACCGACGGCAAGGTCCGCGCCTACAACTATCGCTGCGCCGCGCCGCTGACGGCCAACACCAGCACCGTCGATTACGCCCGTCGCAACGAGTGGCTGAAGACCGCGCGCGCCGCCGCCGTCCCGGGCATGGTTGCCGGCACCTGTGCGATGCACGAGGACTACGGCCTGCTTCCGCTCGCCACCGTCATGGAGCCCGCGATCCGCTACGCGTCCGAGGGCTTCACCGTCGGCCGCACCCTGGCCACGGTCCTGACCGACATGTACAACACGCTGGCCGACAATCCGGATCTCGCGGCCACCTATCTCATCGACGACCTGCCGCCCGACACCGGCCAGACGCTGCGCAATCCGGCCCTCGCCGAATCCCTGCGCCTGATCGCCGAGCACGGCCCCGCGGCCTTCTACGGCGGCGAACTCGGCCAGCGCATTGCCGCCTTCGCCGGCCAGCACAACAGCCTTATCACGCTCGACGACCTGCGGTCCTACACCGTCGAGCGCGCCGATCCGCTCGTCATCGACTATCGCGGCTACACGGTCTTCAGCGCTCCCCCGCCGTTCGGCGGCATCGCCGTGCTCGAGTCGCTGCAACTCCTCAAGCACCTGCCATTCGACACGACGGCCCCGCCCCAATCGCCCGCAAACCTGCACCTGCTCATCGAGGCCATGAAGGCCTCTTCGGCAGACCGTACCGCCGTCTGCGGCGACCCGCGCTTCGTCTCCGTTCCCACGCGCGGGCTCCTGTCGGATGCCTACGCCCGCCGCCGCGTGCAGGAACTCAACATCCAGCAGGCCACCGCAACCGTCACCCCCGGCCCGCTCGATGGCCTGCACGATCCCAACGGCAGCACAACGCACCTGACGGTCGTCGATGCGCAGGGCAACGCCGTCTCGCTGACCCAGACGCTCGGCGCCTTCTTCGGCTGCGGTGTCATGGTTTCCGGCACGGGCATCGTGCTGAACGACCAGTTGAAGAACTTCTCCACCCGGCGCAACTCGCCCAACAACCTGCAGCCGGGCAAGCGCATGAACTCCACGCAGAGCCCCACGATCGTGCTGCGCGATGGCGAACTCGTGCTCGCCATCGGGTCGCCCGGCGAGTACCGTATCCTGACCACCGTCTTCCAGATGCTCGTCAACGTTCTGGACTACAACATGCCGCTGCTCGAGGCGCTGGACGCCCCGCGCCTTTCCGCGCGCGAGACGCTGCCGCAGGTCGCCCTCGAGGGGCGCCATGACGCTGCGGCGATCGAGGAGCTGCGTGCGCGAGGTCATCAGGTGCGCGTCTATCGCGACTTCGACCTCTTCTTCGGCGGAGTCCATGCCGTTCAACGCGATCCCGCCACCGGCATGCTCACCGGTGCGGCGGATCGCCGACGCGACGGCGTCGCCGGCGGACTCACCCTGACCCCAACCACTCCCTGAGGAGCTTCCGATCATGCGTCCGATACTTGCCGCGGCCATCCTGATGCTGGCGTTGGCGGTGTGGGCTCCTGCGCCCACCCACGCCCAGTCCCGCGAAATGCTTGTCACCAACCTGCGACGGCCGCCGACCGAGTTCCTCGAGCACGGCGACGTCGTCGGCGTCAGCCCGACGCTGCTCCAGCGCCTCGGCATCGAGGAGGAAGACTTCATCGAGATCGAGACGCCGCTGGGCAAGCGATTCGCCTTCCAGACCAAAGTGCACGGCACGCGCGACAGCGACCTGTTCGCCAAGAAGACGATCCGCGACCGCATCGGACTCGAGGACGGGCAGGTGCTGCTGAAGGTTCGCCCCATCACATGGGGGAGTGGACCGACCGAAAAGAAGACCCTCCAGTTCACCGATGTGCAGCGTCCCCCGCGCGCGTTCCTCGACTACGGAGACGCCGTTGGCATCAGCCTCGCCGCCATGCGCGAACTCGGCGGCTATCCCGGCATGGCCGGCCGGATCGTCGGCCCCAACGGCAGCAGCATGGATGTCTCCGTCGAGATCCTCGACCGCGGCGACAACTCCATCGCCATGAAGCAAACCCTGCGCACGGCGATCGGCGTTTCGGACGGGGCAGCCCAAGTCACGCTCGAGATCGTCCCGGGCGCCGCCGGCGCCTCGAGGACGCCGCTCTACTGGTTCCGCACGCTCCAGAGCGCCATCGGCCGCGCTCGCGAGGAAGGACGCCCGCTGCTGATTCTCGCCTCCGACCGGACCCCGGCCAGCCAGCAGCTCGCCGCGCTGTTCGACGATCCGGTCATTCACCGGGCCCTGCTGCGCACCCGCAAGTACCGCTTCGAGCTTGGCTCGGACGAGAACACCCAGAATTTCTTCAAGATCGGCGAGGCCCCGACACTCGTGCTGCTGACCCCCGAAGGGCAGGAGATCGGTCGCCTGACCGGCGTCCCCGAGAAGGCACGGCTGCTCGCCGCCCTGCGCCAGGCCACCGCCCAGGTGCGCCCGCCCCAGGCCGCCAGCGAGGATTGACGTGGGCGCCATCTTGCTTGCCCTCCGGTCGGCGGGATGCCCGCATCCCCGGAACCATTATCCCGCGAGCACCGGTACGAGCACACGATGAGTTCCGTCGGCACCCACGAGCTGCTCACCTTCTTCATCATGGTCGGCGTCTTCTGCGCCGGCGCCTTCTTCCTGCGTCTTCAAATCGGCATCTCGATGATGTGCGGGGCGCTCGCCGGCGTCCTGGTCGGCGGATACCTCTTCCCGCTCGACGACCTGATTCGCCATCTCGTCGAGGGCATGTTCTCCTATCTGGACCCGATCCTGATCATCGCCACAGCGACGATGTTCATGTTCTCGATCGAGCGTAGCGGCCTGCTTTCGACGCTGGCGCACTGGACCATCCGCGCGTTCCGCCGCGTCCCCATCATCCTGCTCGCCGCGATCACGATCGTCATCATGCTGCCCGGCATGCTCACCGGTTCCTCGACGGCGGCCGTGCTGACGACCGGCGCGCTCATGGCGCCCGTGCTGATGCACATGGGCGTGCCGCGCGACAAGACCGGCGCCATCATCGCCATGGCGGCATTGCTTGGCATGGCCGCGCCGCCGGTCAACATCCCCGCCCTGATCATCGGTGCCGGTGTGGACCTGCCCTACATCGGCCTCGATCTGCCGCTGCTCGTCCTGACGCTCGTGCCGGCGCTGCTGTGCACGTGGGCGCTCGGACTGCCGCATTGCTGGAAGTGCTCGACCGCCGGGTCCGACGCCGATCTCCCCCGCTCGGTTGCCGGTAAGTACGGCGCCCGCCTCTTCCTGCCGCTCGTCCTTGTCGTCGTGTTGCTCGTGGGCGAGCGCCTCTTCCCCGGACGCATCGCGCTGGGCCTGCCGCTGATCTTCATGATCGGCACGCTGACCGGTGCCCTCACGGGCGAGAAGGTCCAATTGCTGCCGGTCTCGCGCGATGCCTTCCGAGCCGCCCTGCCGATTCTGGGCATCCTGATGGGCGTCGGCATGTTCATCCAGGCAATGACGCTGACGGGCGCGCGTGGCGAGGTGGTCATCCAGGCGCTGCGCCTGCCGCGCGGATGGACCGGTCTGTACCCCGTCATCGGCACCTCGCTGCCTCTCTTCGGTGCCGTCTCCTCCTTCGGCGCGGCCTCGGTTCTCGGCGTCCCGTTCGTGCTGTCGCTGCCGACGAGTTCCAGCGTCATCATCGTCAACACCGCGGCGCTGTCGGTCATCGCCTCGCTCGGCGACCTGATGCCGCCGACCGCGCTTGCCGGCCTGTTCGCCGCGCAGGTCGTGGGCGAGCCCAAGTACCTGCGCGTTCTGCGATGGTGCGTCGTCCCCGGGATCCTCATTGCCATCATGGCCCTGCTCGCGATCCAGCACGCCGAATTCCTCGCCCGATATCTTGTCTTCATCGGCGGAAGCTAGAGGTGAACCCATGATCACCCTCATCTATGTGGCCATCGTGGCGTACCTGCCCGCCATGACGATCTGTAACCTCTATCGCGAGGAGTCGCCAGGCATCCAGATCACCGCGGTGATGGTCATGATCCCGCTGCTGCTGCGGCTGGTCGGAGTGAAGTGACATGCGCCCACCGACCCCACGCCAGCGTGCGACCATCCTTCTCGTCATCGGCCTGACGATCAGCGCCATCGCCGGCGCGCGCTTCGTGCGCCACTGGACGCCCGAGCCACTCTTCCCGTCGCCCCATGTGACGCAGGTCTTCAAGCTCAGCAAGTGGCACCCGCCGCTGGCCGGCACCGCCGCCGAAACCGACGTTTACCTCTTCGACAGCGGAGTGCCCGGCGGCACGCTTCTGATCTGCGGCGGCACGCACCCGAACGAACCGGCCGCATACATGGCCGCCGTCACCATCCTCGAGAACCTGCGCGTCACCGAGGGCCGCGTGTTCCTGATCCCGCGCTCGAACAAGGCCGGCTTCAGCCACAACGACAGCCAGGAGGCCATGCCGCAGCGCTATCGCATTCACACGGCGCACGGCCCGCGCGTCTTCCGTCATGGCTCGCGCCTGACCAATCCCGTGCGCCAGTGGCCCGATCCCAACATCTACATCAACCCCCACGGCACCTACTGGGACGAGTTCATCTCGACCTGTCCCGACTGCTCCATCAACAACCCCGGCCCGGGTGGCCAGGTCCTCGCCGGAGTCGACTCGCGCAACCTCAACCGCGCCTTCCCGGGCGATCCCGACGGCACTATCACCGAGCAGGTTGCCCATGCCATCATGACGCTGATTCGCGAGGAAGGCGTGGACCTTGCCATCGACTTCCACGAGGCCAGCCCCGAGTACCCAACGATCAACGTGATGGTCGCCCACCAGAAGGCCGAGGCCATCACCTCCTGGGCCGAGTTGCTGCTCTCCGACGATGGCATTCGCATCGCCACCGACGCCTCCAGCCTGCGCCTGCGCGGCATGTCGCATCGCGAGTGGGGCGACGCCAGCAAGGCCATGTCCGTCCTGTTCGAGACCGCCAATCCCGTGCAGGGACGCCTGAAGGGCAAGACGACCGAGGAGCAGATCACGCTCGGGCGCGACGGCGGCTACACCCGCGTCCAAATGATCCAGCAGCGCCTCAACGAGCGCCTTGCCGAACGGGCCCGCATTGCCGAGGAGCAGGGACGCCCCGTCAAAGAACGGTCGCGCAAGATTCTCTACGTGGAGATTCCGCCCGAGGGCGTGCCGATCGAGGAACGCGTCGGACGCCATGTGACCGCCACGCGCCGACTGGTCGAGGCCTACAACGACGATCATCCCGAGAATCCCATCGGACTCGACGGCCTGCCCGAGTACAACGAACTGCTCGCAAACGGACTGGGTCCGTGGTTGCATGGCCCGGATGGCCAGGCGCCGGCCGGTCGTCCGTAGTGCCCGCACTCACGAGGGAGCGCGCCGCATCGTGGAACCCGCCATCGCGCTCTGGGCAGGCTGGACCGCCACACTGCTCGCCAGCGAGGCATGGCACCGCCGCTGCCTCGCCACGATTCCGCATCGCTTCCTGATCACCGGCATGCGCGGCAAGACCACCGCCACGCGCCTGCTCCACACCGGCCTGCTGGCGTTGGACCTGCCCGCGCTCGGACGCACCACGGGCGATGCGCCGATGCTGCATCTTCCGGACAGCACCCGGCCGTGGCGCCGCATCGGCCCCGCCAACATTCGCGAGATGCGACGCGTCGTGCGCCTTGCGGCTCGCCTGCGCTGCCGTGCCCTGTGCGTCGAGAACATGGCCATCGCACCGGACCTCGCACGCCTCGTCGCGACGCATTGCATCCGCCCGACGGTCTGCCTGCACGGCTACGACACGCCGGATCATCTGGAACACTTCGCCGCCAATCCGATCGCCCGCGCGAGTCAGGTCGCCGCGACGATACCGCCGGACTGTCCGGTCGTCCTGACCGATGGACACGACGATCCGCGTCAGCAGCCGCTTGCCGAAGCACTCGCAGCCCCGGGCCGCGTGCTCGTCCGCGCCAAGGCCCTCGACAATCCGGCGCTGCCATCGCATCTGGCCGCGCTGGCGGGAGCCGCTCTCGCCGCGCTCGAAGTCGCCGGACTCGATGCGAACCGCGCCCGGCCCACCGTCGAGCAACTCGCCCTCGACCTGCGCTCTCCTGCGGTCGAATCCAACGCCCCGCGCGCCGTGCACGACTTCCTCAGCGCAAACGATCCCCAGACCACCGAGGCGCTGATCCGCCAGCATCTCCCCACGGGCTGCTCGTCCGCTCTCGTCTATCTGCATCGCCGCGACCGACCCGCGCGCCTCGAAGCCTTCCTGCCGCTGCTGGCGCGCCATCGATCCTTCCTTGCGGGCGATCCATTGCCGCTGACATGGCGCCGGCGCCTGCCGTTGCCCTTCCTCGCCTCGCCCGACGATGTGCAGCAGATCGACGCCGACCGCATCTTCCTGATCGGAAATGCCGGCGGTGCGGCGGCGCGTTGGCGCGGCGGGCATGGCCTCGTGGAGCGCCGCGCATGGTGACGATCTTCGTCGTCGGCATTCTGGTCGCCCTCCTCGTTGAGGAGTGGACCGGCCTCGTGCCGGGCGGCATCATCGTGCCCGCCTTCCTTGCCATGGCTTGGAACGATCCGACGCGTCTGCTCGCGACGCTCGCCGCCGCCGGAGTCGTCTACGCACTCCTGCTCGGCATGCAGCGCATCGTCTTCCTCTACGGCCGGCGCCGCTTCGCCTGGGCGATCGTCACCGGCGTCGTTATCAAGCAGCTCCTCGCCTGGACGTTGCCCGGCCTGGGCATCGCACCGTACGGCCTGCTGATCGTCGGGTTCCTCATCCCCGGACTGATGGCCGAGACCTGCGCGCGCCAAGGGGTGTCGAAGACGATAGCCGCGCTCGTCATCGCGACAGTCGCGACACGTCTGCTGGCGACGGCGATTCTGGGAGTATGGCCATGAACGGCGCGTCCTCGCCTCTCGCCGGCCGGGCGATCTATCTGCTCGCCGCCGTGTCGTTGGCTGCAGGCCTGCTTTTCGAGTGGGCCGCGCGCCGGCATGCATCGACCACGACGGAGTCTCAAGACGCGGAGATTCGCGCGGTCGAGCGCATGACCGACGCGCGCGTGGTGCTCGCGGCCGCCCGTGCCAAGCGCATCGATGCACCCACGGCGCGCGAACTTGCGCGAGTCGATCCTGCCGACACCGGACTCGTGGGCATCGAGTGGTCATCGCTGGTGACGACGCCGGGTACGCTCGATGCCAAACAGGCATCGACCGATCCACGCTGGGCCGGACTGCTCGTGCGCTGGATGCGGGAGGCCGGCGTCGGCCCCGGCACGCGCGTGGCCATCGGCGCGTCGGGTTCGTTTCCGGCACTCGCCTTCGCGGCGCAAATCGCCGCCGAATCGCTCGGTGCCGAGCCCATCGTCGCGGGCTCGCTCGGCGCTTCGAACTTCGGCGCCACCATCCCGACGTTCGACCTGCACGACATGCACCGCACCCTCCTCGACGCCGGAGTGCTCCACACTCCGATGCGCCTGCTCTCACCCGGCGGGGACGAGGACCGCCTCGCGGGCCTCGACGAGGAACGCGAGTGGGTCGCTGCCCGGCTGGCGACGATTGCCGCGCAACCCGACGCCCCCGAGATTTTGATGCCCGCCAGTCGCCTCGAGAGCATCGCCCGCCGCGAAGAGGTCTTCTTCGGCCCCAACGGCGTCGGCAGCGATCCCTCCGTCGTCCTGTTCGTCACCGTCGGGGGCCACGCCGCCAACTACGGGGTCGGGCCATCGGCGCTGGCACTGCCCAACGGCCTCATCCCCGCGGCCCAAGCCTCAACGCTCTTTCCACCCACCGCCGCCCACATCGGCGACAGCGTCGCAATTCGCGCATTGCGCAACGGCGTCCCGGTGGTGAACCTTTTGGGGATTCGCGACCTGATGGTCCGCCACGGGATGGGCTACCACGGCGGCGCGGTCCACAGCCAACACGCCGCAACGATCCCCGCGGGCCCACTGTCGGGACCATGGCGAATCGCGGCCGCACTGCTGGGTGTGACCCTTCTGGCGGCAGTACTGGGAAGCCGACCCTTGCGTGGGCGGCACGAAGATTCCGAACCGGAGCAATCAACATGATGAGCAGTCTCGTGCAACGAGCGGGCAGCCTGCTGGCGATGGCGGCAATCGTGCTGACCACATCGGCCTGTGCGACCAGCGCATCGGCGCAGGCAACGAGCCCACAGGTCGCGGCCGGCGCCGTCGCCGCGGCCCACCCCGAAGCGGTGCGCGCCGGCGTTGCCACGCTGGCCGCCGGCGGCAATGCGCTGGACGCGGCCGTCGCGACGGCCTTTGCGCTCAACGTCGCCGAACCCTACGCCAGCGGCATCGGCGGCGGCGGCTTTCTGGTTTACTATGACGCCGCCACGGGCCAGACGCACGTTCTCGACTACCGCGAGGTGGCGCCTTCCGCGCTGTCCGACGAACATGTGATGCGCAACGGACGCGTCGATGGGCCCTCGTTCCGCTCGGGCGGCAAGGGCGTCGCCGCGCCCGGCATGGCCCGCGGACTGCTGCTCGCCCACGAGCGACACGGCCGCCTGCCCCGCGCCTCCCTGCTCGCGCCTGCGATCCGGCTCGCCGAACAGGGTTTCGAGATCACGCCGGCCTTGGCCGAAACCATCAATGAGAACTTTGATCGGCTGGGAGACGATCCCGCCTCCGCCGAGATATTCCTCGAGGGCGGCCTGTTTCCTCCCGATGCCGGCCAGACTCTCGTCCAGCCCCAGCTCGCCGCCACCCTGCGTGCCATCGCCGAGAATGGCGAGACCGCCATCTACGGCCCCGAGCCCGCCGCCCGCATCGCCCAAGCCGTGCAGGATGCCGGTGGGCCGCTCTCCGCCGACGATGTCGCCGCCTTCCGCCCGCGCGACCGCGCTCCCATTCGCGGCACCTATCGCGGACACGAAATCCTGACCATCCCGCCGCCCAGCTCCGGCGGCCTGCAGGTTCTCATGGCATTGTCGATTCTGGATGGCTACGATGTCGCCGCCCTCGGCCCCCGCTCGCCGCGGTTCCTCGCCCTGCTCGTCAAGGCACTCGAGGAAGCCCAGTCCGCCACCGAGGAACTCGTCGCCGACCCCGCCTTCCGGCAGGTGCCTGTCGAGCAACTCCTCTCCGCCGAGTGGGCCGCGCAGGCGCGCGCCCGCATCGACGCCGCCCTCGTCACCGCGGGCCTCGGCGGCGATGAAGCCGCCGACAACGCCTATGCCTTTGTGCCCGCACGCAAGGAGCCCATCGGCAACACCACCCACCTGTCCGTCATCGACCGCCAAGGCAACATGGTCGCCCTGACGCAAACGATCAACTACTTCTTCGGCGCCGGCATCACCGTGCCGGGCATGGGCATCGTGCTCAACAACGAGATGTACGACTTCACGTTCACGCAGGGGAACGCCAACTTCCCCGAGGCCGGCAAGATTCCGCGCTCCAGCATGGCGCCCACGCTGGTCATTCGCGACGGCCAACCGGTTGCCACGCTCGGCACGCCGGGCGGCAAGCGCATCCCGTCGGCCCTCGTGCAAATTCTCATCCACCGCATCGACTTCGGCGCCACGTTGCAGGAGGCGCTCGACGCCCCGCGGCTGCACGTCGAGGCCGCCCGCGCGGAGATCGCCTTCGAGGCGCGTCTCGGAGAGGAGACCATGGCCCAGGTCGGCAGCCAGCTCGCCGGCGACGGCCGCGCCTGGAAGCTCCAGCCCCGCGGCGACTACGACCGCTTCTTCGGCGGCGCGCAGGGCATATGGCTCGACCCCGCGGCCGACGGCACCTGGAACATCGAAGGAGCCGCAGACCCGCGCCGCGATGGCGTCTCCATGACCGAACGGGACCTCGCTCCGTGACGACGCCAAACGACGAGGGCACCCGACTGCATCGCGTCGCCGCTGCGGCGCTCGGTCTGGTGTCCCTCGTCTACGCCGTCCTCTTCCTCGCCCTCCTGCCGCCACGCCTTGCGGCACCGACCGCCATCTCCGCGATCGAGCCCCAACCCGTAGCCGGTGCCCTGCGCGTCGCCCGCGGCGAAATCCTCTATCGGGATTTCTTCGCAGAGCGCCCCGTCCTCCCGCTCACCTACGGCGCCCTCCCCTACTGGATCACCGGCAAGTCGGCGCGCCTGATCGGCAGCACGGAGCCCCGCCAGGTCATGCGCGTCGGTCGCGCGATCACGCTGTTCGGCACGCTGGCGGTCACTTTGCTGCTGGCCTTCCTTGCGTTCCAGCGCGGCGTTTCCGTGCGCTGGGCCGGGCTGGCCTGTCTGCCGATGTTCTGGTTTCCCTACCTCGCGGAGTGGTGGGTCAAGTTCACGCCCGATGCGCCGGCGCTCGCGCTCAGCCTCGCCGGGTGGGCACTCCTCGGCCCGCCGGACCGCGAGCAATCCGGGCGCTTCCCTGCACGACTTGTCGGCGCAGTGCTCCTTTGGACGTTGGCCTTCCACTTCAAGCCCACCGTCCTCGCCGGGCCGATGGGATTCGGAATCGAACGCCTCGTTGCGGCACGCGCGCCCTCGGGGGATCCACGCGAGCGAGGCGCTGCGTGTTGTTTGTGGTCGCTGCGGCCGTCGCGCTGCTAGTCGGCGCCGTGGCCACGGCGTTCGCTCTCAATCTCGCCACCGGGGGGTTCTGGAAACTCAACGCCATCGACGCCATGGGACGCGGCGAGTTCAATCCCGCCTTCGTGCTCGAGAGCCTCCGCAGTTTCCGCCCCGCCGTTCTGCTCTATCGACTCACGCCGGCAACGCCGGTGCTCCTCGGGGGAGTCGGCATCATCCTGCTGATGATCGTCTGGGCCATCAGGAGGTTGAGACACCAGCCCCTGTTCGCGGCGTTCCTGCTGTCCATCCTGTTCGACCTGGTGCTGATGACAAAGGCAGGCAGCAACATCAACTACCTGATGGGTTCGCTGACACTCTGGGGCCTCGCGACTGTCGCCGATGCCTTCCCTCGCGGGCACTCGCCCCGCCTGCCCGACGCCAAACTGGCGTCGCTCTTCGCCTGCGCCATCGTGCTGCTTCTCGTGCTGGACATCCCCCGCACGCGCGTCCTCGCGTCGGAGATTCTGCTCGCGACTCCGCTTGAACTCGATCACGCGCGCCAGGTTGTCGAGGCCCTTCCGCCCGAACGTCTCCTCGTCCTCGACGCCGTCTGGGGCGTACCCCAAGGCGTCCCTGTGCCCTTCGCCGATACCTATCACGCCGCCATGCTCGAGAAGGAAGGCATGCTCGTGCTGACCGATCTCGCCGACGCGCTGGTCGAGCGTCGCTTCCGCGTCGTCATCGCCAATCGCTTCGCCACCGCGCGCGCCGAGTACCACGGCATCCCGCTGTTGCCCGCCAGCCTGCGCGCCGCCTTGGTCGAACACTACACGCCCGCCCAACGCGGCGACTGGCTCGTCTTCTGGACGCCCAAGCCCACCGAGCCCGTTCCGTAGCGCCACTCAATCGAACGTCAGCACCCCGTAGCGCCCCTGATGGTAGGCATCGACCGACCAGTAGAATCGGGCGGGCGAGGATTGTGGGCGATGCCGCCAGACGTTGAATCCCCAGGATTCGCCCGGACTTGGAGCAGCCGCCCCGACGATGTCGCTCCACGGAATCCGCATCTCGATGGACCAGTGATCCGGGCCCACATGAATCGCGCTCTCGTAGGCCATCCGCGCGTAACGATCCGGCGTGCCGATCGGCTTGCCGTTGAAGCGCGTGCCGGCCGGATTCTCGAAGATGCGCGTGTGGTCCAACCCCGTCTGCGCCGGATCGAAGAAGAACTCGATGTCGTCGTCGTTCCATGTCAGCGGAATCTCGCCCGCCGCATCGGCCTTCAACTGGGCCGGATTCGGCTCGTGCATCCATGCCGACAGAAAGAGGTGCTCGTCGTCGTACAGCGCGCGCACTTCCGTCCGAATCGGTGCGGCCTCTTCTCCGCCGGACTGCCGAAAGCCGTCCAGCACGGCGGCTGCGCCCCAGGCCTCCTCGTCGATGCGGCCGTCGATCTCGACGGCGCCCCGGCGACGCGCCACCCGCAACTCCGGCGGCACGAAGAGCGTGTGGCGGGCCTCGAATCGAAACTCCGCGTCGAGCGCGATACTGGTCGTCGGCACCTCCTCGCCGGCCAGCGAGCGGGCAATCTCGTCACGATACCGGGCCTCCCAGTCGCGACTCACCACGCCGCTGCGCAGGATGCTGGTCGCGGAAACATGCAGCGTCGGCATCAGATCGCGGGCGGGCGCCGACTCCGCGGAGAGCACGAATCGCGGGCGGGCGATCTCTCCTGCGGCAAGATCCAGCCATAACTCCGCCGGCCGCACCGCCACGCCGGAGTCCCGCGGGATTGCCCAACGCAGATGCAGCGTCCGCGGCTCCGCCAGTGTGTTCTCGACCGCCGCTGCCACTTCCAGGTTCAGCGGCTCTCCGGCAGTCCACTCCGCAATCCGCAGCACCCCGTCGCGCAACCCGTGACGCGCGGCCACCTCCCGATCCGCGGGGCTCACCGTGTCCAAGGGCAGCACCGAACCCGGGCGCACCACCGCGGCCCGCACATCGCCGCCGGCCACGCGGACATGCAGGAAACCATGAAAGTACCCCGCGCGCTCGTTGTCCTGCGGAAAGGCACCCGTGCTCGTCAGCACCACATGGTCGATGCCCCGCCGGCGCTCCCACATGGTCTCGTGGTGTCGGTCCGTGTTGCCCGCGATCACCATCCGCACCGGGTAGTCCGACAGGAACTCCTCCACCGCCAACCAGTCCGCGTGCCCCTCCTCGCGCGCGGGGTCGTAGCGCCAGAAGGGGCTGTGCACGAAGATGAAGATCGACCGATTCGCCAGCTCCGGCGAACCGAGCCCCCCGTGCGCCCGGGCGAAGTCGTCCAACTGCTCGCGCAGCCACGCGCGCTGGTCCGGCAGCAATCGGTCCCGCACGCCGGCATGATACGAGTCCAGCACGATGCACCGCACCGGCCCGTGGTCGTGCGTGTAGTAGAACCGATCCGGCCCCCATGTCTCCGCGTAGATATCGTGCGCCCGCGGTGTCCCCACGTCGTGGTTGCCCGGCATCGGAAAGAACGGCATCGTCAGCGGCTCGATCTGCCGCCGATAGCGACGCCACTCCTCCCGCAGCCGCTCGACGTCATCCGTGTAGCCATGGATCATGTCGCCGGTGCAGGCAACGAAGTCGGGCGCCAGCAGGTTGACCTCGTGCACCAGGCGCTCGAACTGCTCCGGGCGCACCAGTTGGCTGTCCCCCAGCACCACGAACCGCACCTCGTCGGTCGCGCCCGCCGGCGAACTCCCCGCCAGCAGCAGCCCTCCCAGAACGGCGATCCAGCAGAGTAATCCGACAGGTGCTCGCATGCGGGTCCCTCCCGAGGGGATGCCGCCACGGGAACGCACCGCACCGCCCGGGGTCAAACGCAGCCGGCCCGGCCCGCCGCCGCGTCCCATCCCTCCGACGGGAAATAATGCGCACTTGCTCCCCCCGGGAAGTTGACGGCAGAGTTCAGCCGTCCCATCCTAGTGCCCGCCTGGGGGCACCCGTCAACGATACCGATGAAGAAGCCGCAGCCAGCAGCCTTCCGGGGCAACATCGTCGTCCTCGACGACGAGGAGAACATGGGCAAGATCCTGTCCAAGGTTCTCAGCCTCGAGGGCTTCCATGTCGTCGTCTTCACCGATCCCAAGGCCGCCCTGGAGTACCTCGCCCAGACCCCCGCCGACCTCGTCCTCAGCGACATCCGCATGCCCGGCCTCTCCGGACAGGAGGTCCTTGCCCGCATCCGCCAGTTGGGCCTGGCCTGCGAGGTCATCATGATGACCGCCTTCGGCACGATCCAAGGGGCCATCGAGTGCGTGAAACTGGGCGCCTTCGACTACGTCACCAAGCCCTTCAAGACCGACGAGATGCTGCTGACCATCTCCCGCGCGCTCGAGACCAAGCGCCTCAAGGAGATGAACAACGCCCTGTCCGAGGCCTTCAACAAGGGCCCCGACGGCAAGGACCGCCCCAAGGGATGGGAACTTGTCGGCGAATCCCCCTCCATGGGCCGCGTCCGTGAGATCATCGAGAAGGTCGCCCCGTCCAACAGCCCCATCCTGCTGACCGGCGAATCCGGCACCGGCAAGGAACTCGCCGCCCGCAGCCTCCACAATCTCAGCCACCGTCACAAAGGCCGCTTCGTCGCCATCAACTGCGCCTCGATCCCCGAGTCGCTCATCGAGAGCGAACTCTTCGGCTACGAACGCGGCGCCTTCACCGGTGCCAACCAGACCAAGATCGGCCTCATCGAGGTCGCCGACGGGGGCACGCTGTTCCTCGACGAGGTCGGCGAACTCCCCCTGCACTTGCAGGCCAAGCTGCTGCGCGTCCTGCAGGAACACGAGATCACCCGCGTCGGCGGCCTCGCCGTCATCCCGGTCGACATCCGCGTCGTCTCGGCAACGAACCGCGACCTCGAGACGCTGACACGCGAGGGCCGCTTTCGCGAGGATCTCTACTACCGCCTCAACGTCATCTCCGTCGAGCTGCCCCCGTTGCGCGAACGCCGCGAGGACATCCCCGTGCTCGCCGAGCACTTCCTGCGCCTCAAGGCCCGCCGCCATCGCCGCGGCGAAATGCGCTTCTCCGAAGCCGTCGTCGACGCCCTGCGCGGCGCCCAGTGGCGCGGCAACGTCCGCGAACTCGAGAACCTCGTCGAGCGCCTCGTTGTCCTCTCCGTCACCGACATCATCACCACCGAACTGCTGCCCGAGGAATTCGGCCGACCCCGACCCGTCAGCAGCAGCATGGACGGCATCACCAAGCTCGCCCTCTCCGCCCAAGCCATCGTCGAGGAGGTCCCCGACTTCCGCGTCGCCCGCGACACCTTCGAACGCGAGTACCTCGAGGCCCTCCTGCGCTCCTGCGGCGGCAGCGTCACCGAAGCCGCCCGCGCCGCCGGCATGAGCCGACGTAACATCTACGACAAGATCGAGAAGCTCGGCATCCCCCTCGACATCATCAAGAGCGCCACCGACACCCCCCCGCCCACCACGAAGAAGGGCTGACCCGGCGGCCCGCTTCGCGCCCATCTGTGCCCTTTGCGGCCCTTCCGCCCCTCCCACCCACCCAAAATCCCCCTTGCGTTCCCCCGCCCGCCTGCCTCTAACTCCTACCCAGAAGGTAGGAATAAGACACCGGACGCCCCGCCATGCTCGCCGCACCCCCCAGTATCCCCAACCTCGAAGAGATCGAGCGCCTCAATCAGGAGTTCGAAGCCGCCACCCCGCAGGAGATCCTGCGCTGGGCCATCGAGACCTATCGGCCCCGGATCGCCGTCACCTCCTCCTTTGGCGCCTCCTCCGGCGCCATCCTCCACATGGTCAGCGAAATCGACCGCACCGTCCCGGTCGTCTTCCTGCAGACCCATTACCACTTCGCCGAGACCCTCAAGCTGCGCGACGAGATCGCCGATCGCTTCGGGCTGACCGTCGAGAATTGGGAGGTCTGGGGCGGCCGGCCCCGATTCCTCGCCCATTATCCCGACGATCTGAACAAGCTCGAGACCCTCGACGGGCTCGCCATCCCGGAGGCCGCCGCGGGCAAGGTCCACACCGGCATCGACCTGTGCTGCTGGCACAACAAGGTCGAACCGCTGGAGCGTGCCCTGCGCAACCGCCTCGCCTACATCACGTCGCTGCGCCGCGACGGCGGTTCCGAACGGCGCCGCCGCACGCGCATTCTGGAGTTCTACCAGCGCCCCGACCGCCCGGAGCCGACCGTCAAGGTCAACCCCATGGCCAACTGGGACAAGAAGGCGCTGTGGCGCTACATCCACGACCACGAGATCCCGGTCCACGAACTGTGGGCCGAGGGCTACAAGTCGATCGGCTGCGCCCCGTGCACCCTGCCCGCCCAAGGCGACGACGAGCGCTCGGGCCGCTGGTCCGGCACCCAGAAGATCGAGTGCGGCATCCACACCTCGCAGGAGCCGCTCAACTACTCGATTTGAGCGATTCCGCGGCCCTTCGTGCTTGACGCGACCGGCCCGGCTCGGCCCCTATGTCGCCCCGTCGTTGCCCGGAGAGGTGGCCGAGTGGCTGAAGGCAACGGTTTGCTAAACCGTCGTAGGGGGACTTCCTCTACCGCGGGTTCGAATCCCGCCCTCTCCGCCATTTTCCCCCGCTGACCAGACAGTGCAGCCCGCCCGTGCCACTCGCAGCCGCGAGTGCATGCCGCGGGCAGTGCGCCATGCATTCCGGATCCTCGTGTCCGCTTACCACCGAAAAGCTCTTGTGTTCGAGCACGGTTTCGGCCATGGGTCATGCAACGAAGAGTTGCGGAGCCTTTCCCTCCTGGGACTCCGATTGTCAGAGCTGATCGCGCGAATCGCGCCCCCCAGCTTCTCTTCAGGCAACGTTGGCGGGCACTCCCAAGCGGGATGCCGGATTCGACTCCCACTCGTCGGGAGTTCGGTTCGGGTAGGGGCGACTGGGTCCATGCCGGCAACGGCGGCATGGCGCGGGACATTGGCGCTCATGTGGCAGGCGGCGGCGCCCCGCCCAAACGCAGCACCTGAGGAACGATACCGCGATGGCAACCAGCACGCCGCACACCGAGTCCTGCAATCGCCGTCGCACCCACGCACACGGGCTGTGGTTGCTTCTGGGGGGCTTGCTGGCCCTCTGCCCGACGGCATCCACGGCACAGCAGGCTCCGATCCACGTCCCCTTCGACACCATCATCGACTGCAACTCCAACGGCCGCAGCGACGACGACGACATCGCCACTGGAACGAGCAACGATTGCAATGGCAACGGCGTGCCGGACGAGTGCGACATCGCCGCGGGGACGAGCGCCGACTGCAACGCCAACGGTGTGCCCGACGAATGCGACCTGGCAGGCAGGCCGCTGCTCGGCCAGTATCCTCACGCCGGCAACTCGGGCACCGCGGCGGACATCAACAACGGATCGCTCAGCGAGCCCAGCAACTCGGTGGCCGAGAGCTTCACCGTCTCCGCCAATGCACTGCTGACGTCGTTCGAGCAACTCGGCATCTACTTCCCCGGCAACGACGCATCGAACACGTCGTTCTCGGTCTTCGTGCGCGCGGCCAACCCAACAGGGAACCCCGGGCCGGTGCTCTTCAGCCAAACCGGTCTGGTGCCGAACCTGACGCGGACCGGAAGCGAGTACGCCGGTGTGCCGGAGCAACGCGTCGAGTTCGTCCTTTCCGACGAGGTCAACCTCGCGCCGGGTATGTACTGGATCGAGACCTTCGAGGAGAATCCGAACAACAGCCCCTATGTGTGGCTGTCGGCCGCAACGGACACCGCGACCGGCCAGCCCGGAGCCCGCGTGGCCAGAAATCAAGGCGCGCCGGGCTCGACGTGGAGCGTCTTGCCCGACTCGCTCGCTCTGCTCGTCGCCGTCGCGCCGACCAGCGCCGACTGCAACAAGAACCGCATCCCCGACGAATGCGAGGGACTTCCCGACTGCAACGCCAACGGCGTGCCCGACGTGTGCGACATCGCCGCGGGCAAGAGCAGGGACTGCAACGACAACGGCATCCCCGACGAGTGCGAGAACCTGCCGGATTGCAACGCCAACGGGATTCCCGACGTGTGCGACTTGGACAATCTCGCGCCCCTGAACCAATCCCCCGCCAACGGAGTCGACGGCCGGTTCTCCGACATCAACGCCTTCGGCACCCACGGCAGCGCGGCACAGAGCTTCACGCTTTCCGCGCCCCATGCGCTGACGACCTTCACCCAGTCGGGCATCTACTTCCCCGGCGGCAACTCGTCGAACACGACGTTCTCCGTTCATCTGCGGGCGGACAACGGCGGAATCCCGGGTGCCATTCTCTTCAGCCAATCCGGCGTCGTGCCGGTCCTGACTCCGACGGGCAACGTCCTGTTCGGCGAGGCGGAACAGCGACTCGGCTTCTCGATCGCCGGCCCCACGCTCGCACCCGGCACCTACTGGCTCGAAACATTCGAGACGAATCCGGCCAACGGCGGCTACGTCTGGTTGAGTGCACCGGCGGATCCCACGGCGCCGAATCCCGGGTCCCGCCATGCCCAGCAAGCCGCGCCCGGCACCTCCTGGCAGAATCCGGGCTTCTCCCTGGCCCTTACCATCGGCACGCCGGCCACAAGCAGGGACTGCAATCACAACGGCATCCCCGACGAGTGCGAAAACCTACCCGATTGCAACGACAATGGCATTCCCGACGAATGCGAGAACCTGCCCGATTGCAACGGCAACGGCATCCCCGACGAGTGCGAGGGCTTGACGGATTGCAACCAGAACGGGATTCCCGACCACTGCGAGGACCTGGAGGACTGCAACGAGAACGGCATCCCCGACGTGTGCGAACTCGCCGACGGCAGCGCCGCGGACCTCAATGGCAATGGCGCGCTGGACGAGTGCGACATCCGCAACGGCACCAGCACCGACTGCAACGGCAACGGCGTGCCCGACGACGTCGACATCCACGGCGCCCTGATCATCAACCAGTCGCCCCGCACCGGCAATACGGCCACCTATGCCGACATCAACAACGGCCTTGCAGGAGGCAGTTCCAACTCGGCCGCCGAAAGCTTCCGCGTCTCCGCCACAAGCACTATCGATTCCTTCATCCAACTGGGTTGCTACCTCGTCTCCAACAACAGCACGAACACCTCCTTCTACATCGCCATTCGCAAGGACGATGGCTTCGGGCACCCCGGCACCGCTCTCTTCACCCAGACAGGCGTCGTGCCGACCCTGACGCCGACAGGCGGCTCGTTCGCCGGTGTGCCGGAGTACTATGTGCGCTTCCCCATCGCGGGCGGCATCACCCTGCCTCCCGGGAAATTCTGGATCGAGGCCATGGAAGAGAATCCGCTCAACGGGCGCTATGGTTGGTTGGCCGCCGGAACGGACTCCCCCGCGGGCGATCCGGGGCACCTGAGCGCCGCAGGAATGGCGCCAGGCTTTACATGGTATCCCGGCTCGAGCTCGCTCGGGCTCATCATCCGCACCGCTCCGACCAGTCGGGACTGCAACGACAACGGCATTCCCGACGAATGCGAGCGCCTGCCCGACTGCAACAAGAACGGCATCCCCGACGGGTGCGAGAACCTGCCCGACTGCAACCGCAACGGCATCCCCGACGAATGCGAGATCGCCGTCGGCGCGCTGCATGACTGCAATCGCGACGGCATTCCCGACGAGTGCCAGGAATTCCAGGACTGCAACCGCAACGAAGTGCCCGACGAGTGCGACATCAACGGCGCCCTGCTGATCAACCAATCACCCGCCGACGGAATCACCGGCGCATTCGGCGAGATCAACGTCTTCTTCACGAACACGCAGAACTGGGCCGCCGAGAGCTTCCGCCTCTTCGCCCCGCACTGGCTCGAATCGTTCATCGTGCGCGGCATCTACTACATCGGCGACGATGCCTCGGCCAGCACCTTCTCGGTCGCCGTGCGCGCCGACAACGGCGGCAACCCGGGCAACCTGATCCAGAGCTTCGCCGGAGTCACGCCGGTCCTGATGCCCACGGGTGCCACGCTGTTCGGTTCCAAGGAGTACGTCCTGCGCTTCACGATCCCCGGACAGCTCCTGGTTCCAGGCAGGTACTGGATCCAGTTGCTCGAGGAGAACCCGAACAACAGCAGCTTCGTCTGGCTGAGCGCCCCCACCGATCCGATCGCGGGAGACCCGGGATGCCGTCAGGCAACCGGCAATTCACCCATACCCGCCTGGGAACCGCTCTCCTACTCCCTCGCACTCATCATCGGCGCGACACCATCCGGCACCGACTGCAATCGCAACGGCATCCCCGACGACTGCGAGGACCTGCCCGACTGCAACGGCAATGGCCTTCCCGACGAGTGCGACATCGCCTCCGGCAAGAGCACGGATCACAACCGCAACGGCATCCCGGACGAGTGCGAGGAAATCGAGGACTGCAATGGCAACGGCGTTCCCGACCATCTGGACTTCGTCGGCACCGTGATCCTCGATCAGTCGCCGGCAGACCTGGTCGGCGGCAGATTCAGCGATGCCCTCGCCTATGGTTACGCCTGCACCGCGGCCGAGAACTTTCAACTGACCACGCCCTACTGGCTCGACACGTTCAGCATTCTTGGAATCTATCTGCCCAACAACAACCTTGCAGGCACCACATTCGCGATTCACATCCGCGCCGACAATGGCGGTATCCCGGGCATGCTCCTCTACAGCCAGAACGGCATCCCGCCGGTCATCACCCCGACGGGCAACACCCGCTTCGGCGCCATCGAGTACGCGGTCCGTTTCACGATTCCCCCACTCCTGCTGCCGCCCGGCACCTACTGGATTGAAGCCAACGAGAAGAATCCCAATAATGACGGCTTCGCTTGGCTATCGGCCGCTACTGATCCCACCCTTGGTCTACCGGGCTCGGCGCACGACTTCCAGCCCGCGCCGGGAAGCAGTTCATGGAGCAACCCCGGATTCTCGCTGGCCCTGACGATCGGCAGACCCCCCGCCAGCATGGACTGCAATCGCAACGGCACCCCCGACGAATGCGAAACGGACCAGGACTGCAACCGCAACGGGATTCCCGACGAGTGCGACATCGCCAACGGTACCAGCCAGGACGTGAACCGCAATGGGATCCCCGACGAATGCCAGCATCCATCCGGCACGGTCTGGCATGTGAAGTAGACAGCCACCCGAGCGTGGCCTGCGCGGCGACAGACTCTTGACCGATATCAAGCTGGCCATCGTTCGCGAGAAGCGCGAGTGGACATGGGCGGAAGTTTCAACAACGGCGCGGACTCGGATTCGGCAAGGCTCCTGACACCGGCTGCGGACTACCGGCGCTGCGGGCAGGCGGCGACGAGCGGACCTGCCCCAGCCGACGTTAGTATGTTGGCTTCGGAACGACAACAAGAACGTTCTCTCCGCCACGGTGAACGCGCACGGGTGCACCTTGGAAGTGGTGCTTCCAGTCCACGCTCACGTAGTCGACGATCCAATCCCCGGCTGGCACTTCAGGCAGATGCCGTCGAGCAGAAGCCATCTCAAGCGACCAGACTGAGTACGTCTGCTTCACGCCATCGATTACCTGAAAAAGACTCGCATGACCTACTCGAAAAGGACCCCCATCCGTCCAGTCCACGTAAACATCCACGGCACAAGTCTCGACATGGAAGTCCCGGACCTGACGAGGCGGTTCGGGGTCGAGCAAGAAGCTCCTGAGGACAGGCATGCGCGATCCTGCGGGGCCGCCCTCGAGCCACCACTTGCCCGCGAACAACCATGCTTCGTAGCTGCCATCCAGGGCAGGAAGGACCCACACGGCCGCACGCTCATCCGACGACTGCGGGGCGAAACTCATCATGAGCGCAAGTCGTTCGGGGGGCGCTCCGTTGATCGTGGCACGGCCAGTGAGCCGCACGGCACCGGTGAAGTCGAAGTCGACTTGCTGCTCGGCGCCAGGCAGAACATCGACTTGGCGCGTCTGGCTGAATCCGTCCCGAAGTCGGAGACGAACATCGAGTGCCCCGGCTGGTAGCCCGTGGACTCGCCACTCGCCTGCGCGGTCGGTAAGAACCTCAGTTGTCCTGCCAATGTTGCGCTGAGCGACTCCAATTCTGGCGCCCGTCACTGCGTGCCCCTCGGGATCGATCACGTGGCCGAACAAGGTCACCTGCGCGTCATTAGGCGGAGTCGCATCAGGCAAGCGTCGCTTCGTCGCGTCCGGCGCATCCTGCGCGTGCTCGACAGGATCGAGCACGAATACCTGCACTCCGTCCAGCACGGCCACATGGGTGCGCCGCGCGGACTTGTACCCGTCCGCAGCGACTGTGACCGAGTTGAGCACACCCCTGTCGCCGACCCCCGGGATCAGAAACGAGCCATCCTCACGAGAGAACGCAAGGTGCCTGGTCCGCAACCCTGCCATGGCGGCAACATCATCCTGACCCTCGACGCGTGCACCCGCAATCGGCTGTCCATGACGGCTGCGCACGAAGCCGTCGATGACATCACCGACTTCGAGCACGAAGTCCACCGACTCGATGTGGCTGCCGGTCCGAAGAACAAGGTGCTCAGCCGGAACGTGCATGTGAATGCTTTCCTGATCGAGCAAGATGGAGATGGCGGCCTCGCCGGCCACGAGGCTGTCGATTCGATACGCTCCGTCGCGGTCCGTCCGGACCGGTGCAAGCCACACCTGAGGCATGCTCGTGTCCAGCCCCGCCGCAGCAACCAGCCTGATGCCTTCGATCGGTCCACCGGCTGTGTCGCGCACAGTGCCCGAGACGCTGGCGGTGCCGGCGGGGAGAATTGCACTCGCAACAGGCGGAGTCGGAGTCAGCGTCGGCAGCACGGTCGCCGCCGTCAGCGCCAAGGATTCCTGCTCCGGCCGTCGCGCCTGAACCCCCTCGGCCAAAGAAGGGATGCCTTGCTCAACGGAGACCGGCACGCGAAGTGAGGGACGATGCCAGAGCAGCACCATCACGACAAGAACAGCCGCCACTCCCGTCGCGATCATGCCTGCAATCTTGCGGCGCCGACTGGACATGTGGGCGAAACAATCCCCTGTGTTGCCGGCCCGCCCACGCGGGCCGCTGCCTCACGGCTTCAGCTCCCGCAGCTTCGCCACCGTCGCCTCGTCGGGTTGGCCCGTGACGGGCAGGCCGTGGGCGGTCTGGAATTGCCGCACCGCGTTCGCGGTCATCGGCCCCATCAGTCCGTCGATCGGGCCGGGCTCGAAACCCAATGCCTGCAAGCGCCGCTGCACGTCGGCAAGCTGTGCCCGGTCCGACCGGGCCGGTTCCGCGAAGAGGACAAAGACGTTTTCCTCGCCCGGCCCGATGCGCGTCGGCTCCGTGGCGGCTTCGTGCAACTGGTCGCGACTGGTATAGCGTGCCGTCCACGTACCCGCCAGCAGTCGCGGCACATGCCGTCGCCGCTCGTCCATTCGGATGCCGCGGGGACGGTCGATGGCCTCCGCGCCGTCGACGTGCTGATACAGCATCGCGGTGCCGTCGACGAACGGCGTGCCTTCGGGGAACTCGATGACGACGTCGGCCGAGGTAGTCGTGAAGTCGAAATCGAACGTCTGTTCGGCCAGATCAGCCGCGACCACAATGCTCTCTGTGCAGCCCATGTACGCCGGCGGAATGCCCTCCGCGCGAGCGGCCAACACCCAGCGCCCCGGCCGCAACAGCGCCTCGTAGCGCCCGACGCCCGCAAACCGGACGGCCGCGGCTGGATGGCCCTCGGCGCCCGTCGCCGGCAGGAACTGCATGCCGGTCATGCCGGCCGTCCACGGCGCGCCATCCACAAAGACGCGACCGCGAACCCGAACGGCACTGGAGAAGTCGAAGTTGACCTCCGTGTCCTCCCCCGCCGTGACAGACGCTTGCCGAACCTCGCTCATCTCGGGCGAGTTCTCGACGGACAATTCGACGCGGTAGTCGCCCGGCTCCATCCGCTCGGCGCGGTACTGTCCCTGCGCATCGGTCAGCACCCGCTGCTGGCGCGTGTACGTCATGTCGGCAACATTGATCGCTGCGCCGACAATCGGGTCGCCCTCCGAATTGCGAACGGCTCCGAAGATCGCCGCCATCCGCGCCATGCGGATCGTTGCCTCGGCGGGCTCGCCCTCGGGCTCGATCACCACCTCGGCCATCGCCACCGGCACCAGGTCCTCCTTGCCCGCAGTCAGTCGATAGGTGCCGACGGCAAGGCCCGTCATCTCGAAGGCGCCTCGCCTGTTGGTCCGCGCCGTCGGATACGTGAAGCCCTCGTGCAACGCCCCGCGGCCCGGCACGATCATCCCCGGCCGCATGCCGTCGATCGCGATGGCCACGACGGCGTCCTCCACCGGATCGCCCGAGTCTGCGTGCACCACCACGCCGCGGATCGTTCGCCCGCCGTCCAGCTTCACCACGACCTCGGTCTGCGTTCCGCCCGCCGTGAACAACGACGCGCCCCGCCGACCCGTGAAGCCACCGGCATCGTCCAGCTCGATCACCTCAACGCGCTGGCCCCCGGTGCCCTGCACCGTCAGCGCCGCGCGGCCCGACGCATCGCGCACCACCGTCGATGTTCGATTCCACGCCGCGGGGCCCACCGACCACGCATCGCGCGACAGCAAGTACGCAAAGTGCGGCACCGGCGCGCCCGACGCGCCGTCCACCACCACCAGCGTGACGCCCCCGCGGCGATCGAGGACGAACTCCAGATCGCCATCGAGCATGGTGATATTCTGCCGTGCGGCGGGGCGGAAGTCCGGGTGCTGCACCGTCACCTGGTTCACCACGACGCCCGCCGTCAGCCCCACGATGCGGAAGGTGCCGTCGGGGCCCGTGGTGACGACGTCCTGAGTGAACTCCCGGGCCATGATCATCCACTCGACGCGTGCGCCGGCGATCGGTTCGCCCTCGCGCGTGCGCACCACGCCGCGGATGAATTCGCCCGCGGCGAGCGTGAAGTCCATCGGCTCGCGGTGCTCGCCCGAGCGCAACGCGACCTGCTCGGCGGGCGCATCGATGTACGGCCCGCCCCGCGGCCCACGCGCCGAGGCGTCATAGTCCCCCGCGGCCAGTCGCTCGATGAAGTAGTATCCATCCCCGCCGGTCGTCGTGCGCGCCGTGCGGGGCATGGCATCCGCATGCGGCGCACCGCGGCGCAACTCGACACTCGCACCAGCGACCGCGGAGCCATTCGGACCACGCACCACGCCCGCCACCGAGGCATGCGCCTCCAGCGTCAGCGTCACGCTCTCCAGTGCGTCCTCCTCGGGCACCTCGACGCGTTGCTCCGCCCAACCCGCCGGTGCATCCGCGAACAGGTGCACCACAACACCCGGCGCGATCGTCAGCACGAAGCGTCCGTCCGGGCCCGTGCGCGTGAACACACCGCCGCGCAGGCGCCGATCCGATCCGCCCGCCTCGACCGTCGCATTGGCGACGGCACGACCCTCGCCGTCGAGCACCACACCTTCGACCAACACGCCGCGCCGGAACGCCAGATCAAGGACTGCTCCGCCGGGTTGCACGGTCTCATTCCCCTCGCGCGCGGCGCGCCCCGAGCGCACCCAACCCTCGGGCGCCTGATAGAAGAGGTTCAATCCGCTTGCCATGAAAGGCGTGTGAATCGCGATGCGGAAGCTGCCATCCGGCCCCGTCACCACGGGCGGCGCGGCGCCGCGCGTCTCCACTGTCGGCATGGTCGCGCTCAATGTCTGGAACTGCAAGTCGGCCAGCCGCACACCCGGCAGGCCCAACCCCGTCTCCTCGTCGAAGGCGCGGCCGGTCACGATAGCCGGCGCGTCGAATCGCAACACGACCTCCGTGCGCTCGCCGGCCTCGACCGCAACCCGCGCCGACACGCGCCGCGGCGCATGCATGCTCCGCCCGATGCGCACTCCCGTCGTCGCAACCACATCCCACGAACCCGCCGCCGCGTCCTCGATCGTGAAACGCCCGTCCGCGTCGGCGACGGCCGCATGATGACCGCGCACCGTCCGCTGCGCGCCGTCGGCCATCAGGTTCAACGTCACGCGCGCATCGCGCACGGGTTGACCGTCGTGCTCCTCGACGCGAGCGGCCAACGTGCCGCCATGCCGCAGCACGATCACCACGCCTGATGCGTCGGCCGCGACCGGTTCGCTCATCCCGCTCGCATAGCCCCGCTTCCACGCGGCGACGGGCAACACCGTCCCCTGCACCGCGCCCGCCATCGCGAACTCCCCCGCTGCGTCGCTGTCCGCCCATGCCGCGTGCAGCCACATGACGCTGCGGCCCATGGCGGCGGCTTGGTCGCCCACGCGAATCATGCCGCCAATACCGGCGCCTGCGATCGGCGAATCGCCCTCGTCCACCACGCGCCCGCGAATCGTGCCACCCGCCAGCAACTCGACGTCCGGGAAGCCTCCCCGCAAACCGTCCGGCGCCATGACGAATCCGGCGCGGCCCGCAAAGCCTTCTGCTTCGAAGAGGAACAGCAGTTGTTCCTCATCTCGCGGGACCGGTGCATCGATTGCCCACCTCCCGTCCGCATTCGTCTCGGTCTCGGCCAACGCAACCGGCCGTCCCGACCAGCGCAATCCGTCGGATGTCGTTGAGGACAGCGACACGCTCACCCGCACGCCGGCGACGGGCAGCCTGTTTGCCGCCGCGAGCACACTGCCATTCCAACGCTGCCGCGCCGTCGCAGCAGCGACCTCGCCGACGGGCGCCGTCGCTGACACAGCAACCTCCGCTGCTGGCGTGGCCGTCGGCACGACTGCCTCGTCGGGAGCGTCACTCGCCGCTGGCGTCGCCAGATCCGGCACCGCGTCGGATGCGACCGGGCCTGAGCCGGCCCCATTACCAGACGGCCGAAGCAGCATCAGCACGAGCACGACGGCCAATACAGCCGCCAGCCCGGCAGCGAGAACCTTTGCCGAAGACATGCCACGATCTGCACCCTGACGAACGAACATGCGCTACCCCCTTGCATGCGGCTTCCCACCCCAGCTTGGGGAAGTGCATGCGTATCGGGGCAACACATGGCAACCCAAAAGCGCCATGCGGCTCTATCGCCCGACGCAGGCGGGCTCGATGCCGAGGTACAATTCGAAGATCCCCTGCGCGTCCGCCGGGGTGATGCCGGTGCTCTCAGGATGGCACACGTTGGCGGCCGTCGCATCCGCCCCATCCGGGCAGAGGCTCCACAGCCAGCACTCGAACGCCAGTTGTGCGTCCAGCGGCGTGATCTGGCCGCTGCCATCGACGTCACCCCGCGCCGGCGGAGGTGCCTGCACCGTGATCTGCACGAGCACTTCCTGCGGCGAGTTGTCGGCGTTTAGGCTTGTAGTCACCATGGCCCCGATATGCACGCCAACCCCCAACGACCTTGTCGCGAACGAGAGTGTCAGCTCCACTTCTTCGCTGACGCTGCCGGAGGCTGGGGCAACAGAGATCCAAGCGGGCGTCTGTGTTTCGTATTCCAGCACGCCGCCACCCAGATTGGATAGCATGAGACTGCGGTCCGGCAGGTCCTCTCCCTCGATGACAGAGTCCACGATTGATGCCGTGGACAGCCCGATCCGTGGACGTTCCTCGACCGTCAACACCAGCGGAACCTGCTGCGGCGAGTTGTCGGCGTTCCCGCTGAACACACGTACGGCATCCAGATAGGTGCCGGGGGCAAGATCGGCGGTCGAGAAGGAGAGACTCAGCTCCAACTCGCCTGTCACATTGCCGGATTCCGGGACGACGGATGCCCACGACGGCGTGAGTGTGGTGAACTGGAGCGTTCCCGCTCCGACGTTCGTTAGCGTGATCGTCTCGTCGATCGCGTCGTGGCCCACGACAACCCTCCGTTCGACCAATGCCGGCGAGAGAGCCAGGCGCGGCAGCGCCTCCGACGCAAGACACGGAGGCACCGCGAGCGAACAGGGCTCCGAACCCACGACGGCCGCTCCCCAAGCCCACTCTTCCTCCGACTGGAGGCCCTCTTCATCCTCACGGAAGGACTGCACGATGTAGGCTACAAGCGTTCCCGGTCCGATGCCCGGCACGCTTGACAGGTCGTCGACAATCTGGAAGCAACTCTCGGAATCCAAGGGCTGGTTATTCTGGCCACCACAAACCACGAACTCGTCGTTGCACGAACTGCACGAGGGCTCGGGTAGAAAATCGTCGCCGACAAGGCGGATATCGGCCAGCCCTCCTAACGGCTGAACGAATCGAAGCACGCGCATTCCGGTGATTGTCGCCAAGCTGTGGTCGTTGACCTCACGATCCAAACCGAAGCGAATCATGCCCGCATATGCCGTGCCCGCGCCCTTCTCGATCGTGCCCACCGAGGCGACGATGCCATTGTTGACGCCTGCGGTCCGCCACAGCTTCACCGAATACCTTGGCTCCTCGCCCACTGGCACCAGGCCACCAACGGACCTGACTCGCCACCAAACCTTCTCGGTCATCTGTGTTCCGCTGGTGAGCCAAGAGACGTAGCCAGATTCGTCCAGCAGGATACACTCGTCGGCCGTCGAATCGACGCAGGACGTTCCGATCTCCTCGGGCTCCGGCCGACGGTTCCTGTACACTTCGACCATCAGGCTGATTCCGGGCGGGACGAACACTTCCTCGAAGGCCAACTCGTGCGGAGTGGCGGCAATCTGGCCAGCCCGATCAAGGCTCCAGCAATCTGCGATCCCCCAGTCCTCGTCTGCCACTTCATGCAGCGTGTGATCCTGCCGGGCGCTGTTCGTACCGATCTCGTTCCGCGTATCCGGACTGTTGTCAAGGTACGGCTCGCCTTCGTAGATGTCCGGACCCGCCCCCGCCGGCAGATTCCACAGGAGCACAAGATCGTCCCAGCTGCCAGTAACCGCGAGGCGACCATCTGGTGAGAACGCCACCGTTGTTGGTGCTGGAGAATGCTCCAGCACCGCGAGCTTCGAGCCTTGCTGCGTGTCCCAAAGATACGTCATCGCCAGATCGGCTGTCAGAAGGCGACTATCGCCCGCCGAGTAGAACACTCCCGAAGCACCCTCCACCGAAAAGAACCAATCCTTGGCCAAGGTTCCCGTGCCGATATCCAGAAGACGACAGTATCCGTCCAACCCAACCGTCGCAACGAAGCGGCTGGATGGCGATAAGGCACCTGCCGCCAAGTAGTACGCACCCGCTGTCGGGGCGTTCCAGATCGAGTTCCCGCTCGACGCGTCCCACAGGCGGGCACCAGTCCCGGAAGCTGTGAGCACCTCCGTGCCAAACCGGGTGAACCCCACCGAGTGGACCTCACCTCCATGGCTGAGAGTCCGCAGGTGCGTGCCCGTGTCGGCACTCCACAGGCGCGCCGTCCCATCATTGCTCCCTGTCACAACCATTGAACCATCGGGCGAGTAGGCGACCCGCACGACCCAGTTCGAGTGGCCGACGAACTCTCGTACGGTCGCGCCCGACGTCAGGTCCCGAATCATCGCGACATTCAAGTCCGTGCGCCCCGCCGGGCTTCCGTATCCCACGATCACCGACGAACCGTCGGGCGAAACTGCAACATCCTGCAAGTACGGCCCGCTGCCATCCAGAGTCCTGATGACCGTGCGCGACTCGGTGTCGAACAGCCGCAACGTTCCATCTAGAAGCCCCACAAGAAAGGCCTCGCCGTCGGGCAGTAACCGGACAACGGAAAGGCCCGATTGCCCGGGTATCGCATGTACAGGATGCAGCACCGGAGGATCGGGTGGACTGAAGGAGCTCCCAACGTTTCCGACAAGCAGGAAGCACACGACTGACAATGCCACCAAGCCTTCAGCAATCGGCCCAACCTCTCCACGGAACAAACGGAGGTGCCTCAGGAGCTTTGGCATGGCGAGCATTCCGAGTGTTGACATGAATTGCCTACTGAGTCTTCCAGCAAGCCGGAATCACCTCATGGATGACGCCACGGCGAAGCCGTGCCAACCCCAAAGTGCGAGATTTCGGGGGCCAATCGCCTATCGCCGACACCCAATTCTCCAGCGCAAACCGGACTCAGCCCCATATACAAACCAAATATCGCCTGCGCGTCGGTCGGCGTGATACCCGTGCTGGCCGGGTCGCAGACGTTGGCGGCAAGGGAGCTGCCACCCACCGGGCAGATGCCGTTCAGCCAGCACTCGAACGCGAGCATCGCGTCGGCCGGGGTGACGAGGCCGTCGCCGTTCACGTCGCCGAGCAGGGCGTTGTTGCTCAGGACGGTCAGCGAACCGAAGTGTGGTTCGCTGGGTTTGGTCTCTTCGCCGTCGGAGTAGTCGGCATGGAAGACGAGGGTGTGCTCGCCGGGCTCATTTGGTGCGGGGATGGTGGCGGACCAAGTCCAGGAGTTCGGGCCGGTCCGCGTGAGCGGGATGCGGTCGAGCGTGGTGATGGCGGTCGAGAGGTCGAGATCCGGCGGAACGATCTGGGCATAGACCTCGAGTGGATCGATGCCTTCGAGGAGATGAACGCTGAGCGCGACGGTCTCGCCCGGATCGGCGGTGAGCGCCTCGGTGCCGCCCAGGATGAAGGGCAGGCCGGAGGCTTCGTCGCCGGCGAAGGCGAAGCGGCGACCG
>JAHCAW010000022.1 GCA_019634695.1 Candidatus Sumerlaeia bacterium | reverse complement strand
GAGCTTCGACAGCTCGTCGCGCATCGAGTTGACGGCCATTTCCTTTTCGGCCAGCGAGGTCTGGACGACGTTGAGCTGCTTGCGGGCGGCGGCCAGGTCGGTCTCGGCGGAGGCCAGACGGCGGCCCATCTCGTCGCGTTCGGCGGAGGCCGTGTCCAGGCGGCGGCGCGCGTCGTCGAGCGACGTGCGCGTGGCGCTCAGGTCGGCGTCGCGCTGGGCCAGGTCGGCCTGGCGGGAGGTCAGTTGCGCCTGGGCGCGGGCGGCGTTGGTCTGGGCTTCGTCAAGCTGGGCACGCAGGGCTTCGAGTTCGCCGCGGGCGGATTCGAGTTCGGCGGCGACCTCGGGGCTCACGCTGTTCTCGCGCAGCATCGCCAGCTCGCGCTCGGCGGTCTCGAGTTCGGCGCGCAGGTTCTGGATTTCGCGGTGGATGTCGTCCTCGGTGGTGCGGGCATAGGCTTCGCCCGCCAGACCGCCGGTCGCCGCGCCGGCGCCTGTGCCGATCGCGATGCCGGTGCCGACCGAGCCGACGTTGTGGCCGACGACGCCGCCGACGAGCGCGCCGAGCGCGCCGCCCGCAGCGGTTCCTTTTTGCACGGTGCTGCATCCGCTCAGCCCCACCACCAAAGCGGTGGCGGCCAGCAGGCTCGTCAGGGTGTTACGCATGGTCGGTTGCCTCCTTCGGGTCGCGGTCCTCCGGCCGGGAATCGGGACGGGATGCCTGTGCCCCGCCGGCCGGTGCGGGGCGATGCGTCCAGGGGCCCTTTCAGGCTCTTCTTCGCTTCGGTGCGCCCGCCGGCCGCACCACGGCAAGAAAAAAAAGAACGCCGCCGAACGAATTTCGGCGACGCTCACACCTGTACTTCGACGCGCGAAGGGGTCAGTTTGAGAAGGGCACCAGCGTCGAGACCGACAGCACCTCGTCCGGCGCCAGGCCCAGCGTCTGGCGCTCGCCCGGCCCCAGAACCTTGCGGCCCACAAGCGCGTCGATCAGGTCGGCCCGCACGGCCTGCGCATGGCTCGCGGTGCGGAACGTCCACGTCTGCGCGGCGGGCTGCACGCCGTCCGTGCCGATTGCCTCGACCGTCCACGAGTAATCCCGGTCGCCCGTCAGCGCCGCCGCAGCCGGCCAGGCCAGCGACCCCACGTTCAGCGTCGTCTCGACCGCCGGCAACTCACCCAGCCCCTGCGCCGTCACCCGCACGCGGTAGCGCAACGCGCCGGCGATCGGGTCCCAACGGAACGTCGGCGTGCGGCCCACGTCCGTGGAGCCATTGGCCGGCTCGCGCAGCGCGAACGGTGTCAGCGGCGTCGTGCGGAACGACTGCCAGCCCTCGCGGTTGATCGTCTCGACCGACACGGTGGCCTGCCGCGCGCGCACTCGCCAGAAGTACTCCTTGTCCGGATCGAGTTCGGCGAACGTCGCCGTCCAACGCGACGTCGTGCCGCCCAGCGACCCCGAAGTCCGCAAGTTCGCCAGATCCGGCACCCCATCATCCGACGGTGCCACCTCGACAACATGGCTGCTGGCGCCGGCTGCCGCGTGCCACTCGAAGGTCGGCCGCCGCGCCACGTTCGTCTCCCCGCTCACCGGCACCAGCGCACTGAAGGCGCCGAGTGGGCTGACCTCGAACCACCGCGGCCCATCGTGGTTCAGTCGGCGCTCCTCGTTGCGAATCGCCGTCACCTGCCACCAGTAGCGCGAGCCCCGGCTCAGCGGCGCCTCGGTCCACTGGAACGATGCCGCGCCGCCGCCAATCCGCCGCGACAGCACGGGCACGTAGACATCGCCCGCCTCCAGCACCACTTCGAGCAGGTACTCCAGCGCGCCGCTCGAGCGTTGCCACTGGAAGAACGGTGCATCGGAGAGACCGGTGGCATTCGCCGCGGGTGCCTGCAAGACTAAGGCCGTCAGGTTCGTCGTCGTGAACGGTCGCGGGCCGAATCGAATCGGTCGGCCCCAGCTCTCGTTGAACGCCGAGACGTGCACGAAGTAGTTGCCCGGCGCCAGGGCCGGACGCGCGCCCCAGTCGAATCGCAACGTGTTGCCGACCTCCTCGCGCACGAGCGGCGGGTCCGCCGGCAGACCGTTCTCCTCGCGATAGACCTCGAACAGGTACAGCACCACATTCTCCGAGGCGGTCCACTGGAACGACGGCTGGATCGGCATCACCTCGTTGGCCGTGGCCGGCAGGACAAAGTCGAACAGCCCCAGCGGCGGTCGGTCACTCACGATGAACGAGAACGCTCCGCCGGTATTGACGCGGCTGCCCACGGCGTTCAGCGCCGTCACCTTCCAGTGGATCGGCTGGCTGGGCGGCAGGCGCAGGTTCTGGCCGTCGATCAGGATGCTGCTGTTCAGTTCGAACACGGAGTTCGTCACGTTGTTGGCGGTGTAGAAGGGAGGCTCGAGCGGGAAGCCCGCGTTGTCGGCGTAGAAATCGACGCGGTACGACGTCGCCGCCGGCGAGTCCTCCCAGTCGAAGGTGATCGGCAGGTCGTAGCCCGTGGCGCGATTGGGCGGCGTCAGCAGGTTGAACGCGCCGGGCGCCGGCATCGTCCTGATCTGGAACGTCTTCTGGTCGGCCTGATTCTCAAGGATGTCGGCCTCGTAGACGTAGAGCCGGAACGTGATCGGCACATCGACGGTGGGGTGGAACTCGGGTGTCGTGATCTGGAAGGGGAAGTTGAACGTGGCGTTGTTGGCCAGGATGCGGGGCTCGGTCTTGCGGGGGGTAACGGTCCAGCCGCTCGGGACGCTGACGACTTCGGCCGCCAGGTAGCCCGCCACGCCGGTGTTGCGCACGCGCAGCAACCCCGTCGACGTGGCGTTGAGCAGGTAGTTGTCCGGCGTGAACGACAGGATCTCGCCGCGATGGAAATTCTGCGCGCCGGCCGGCAGCGGTGCCAGCAACGCCAGCACCACCCAAGCCACCACGCCCGCCACTGCGAATCGCAATCGTTCGAGCATTCCGTCCGTCAGCCCCCGAGGGTTCCTCCACATTGGCCGGGCGCCATGCCCGCCGTCCGACCAGTCAAGACAACGGCACCCTGCCCCGCAAAGGAAAATCCGGTCCCCTTGGCCGACTCAAGGCTTCCGGTCGGGCTCTTCGGCCGCTCGGCGCAGCGCTTCGACCCGTTCGCGCTCCGCCTGCGGGGGCTCCAGCACCCCCTCTTCGCGCTTGTCTTCGCCGATCTCGCCGCGCGCGCGCCGCAGTTGTTCCGTCAGCTCCCGTTCCAGCCGATCGCCCCGTGGCGCCCGCTCCGCGCGCCGCGCCCGACCGCGCGCCTCCAGCATCCGCCACACCACATACCCAACGCACAGCACCAGCCCCAGCAACGCGAAGGGCAACCACACGATGCCGCCGAACTCGTTCTCGAACATGACGCACCGCTCCCGGCCGGGCCGTCATCCGCCCGGCTGCCACCAGGCCCGTCGCTCGAGCGACTCAAGCTCAAGCCGCCGCCCGTCGCTGGCCGTGAACTCGATCAGCGCCTGTGGCGGCTCGACCGCAACGCGCCACCGCAACACGCGCCCGTCGCGCGTCTCCAGCGTCACGCGCCACAGCGCCTCCGCCGCCCATGTCCCCGCCGGCACGGTCACCGATTCCGTCTCGCGCTCGACCACCAACCGCGCCGGCACCGCCTCCGGCACAGTCGCCCGGCTCGTCGCCTGCGGCGTCGTCACGCGCAGCCATGCCTCCGCGCCGTCGCCGAATCGCAGCGTCCGCACCAGGAGGTGCAACTCCTCCTCAACAAATGCGTTGTTGTCGAATCCCGCCAGCGGCACGACGCCGGTGCCTTCGCCGTCGCGAAAACTCGAATAGCGGAAAACAGGTGGTTCCCGCCAGAATTCGAATTCCTTGAAGGTCATGCCCCGCCATTCCATGGTGCCGACCAACAACTTCACCGCACGGCCAACATCCCGACGCTCGAAAAAGATGCTCGTCATCGTCTGCAGCGGCGTCGTCGCCGTCGGCACGGTGGCGATCTGATGATGCGCCAGCACCGCCATGAGCGGCTTCTGTCCATGCGGCCAGTCGGCGCGGGTCCAATACTGTTTGTTGAAATCCTCGACCTGCGTCACAAGGTGTTGCGTGTGCGCGAGCGCCTCGCCGTCCACCGGACGCTCGGCCCGATAGGTGGCCACCTCGGCCCGGCCGTCGTCCCACTCGGCGCCCGCCGCCCAATCCGGCCGCACCAGCAACTCCAGCGCCGTGGCCGCTCCGCCGACCTGCGCGCGCGCGCCGCACGCCACCGTCGCCACCAGAATCGTCAGCACCACCCAGCGCATTCCGCGTCTCCCACCCGTCACGAGGACCGGCCGAGCTGGCCGTCCACCGGCATCTCCATCAGTTCCGCCAGCCGTCCCTGCAAGCGCGAGACCGCCAGCGCCTCGCCTCCGCCGCCGTCGGCCACCAGCACCAGGTCGAATCGCCGGCAGCAATGCTCGACGAAGGCCTGCGACTCCAACCGCGGCAGGATCACCGCCACGCCGCCGCGCCGCAGGCGATAGATCGGCGCGTCCGGCGGGATCGGCATGCGCAGCGCGCCCTCCCGATCCCCCAGCACGGTGAGCTGCTGCAACCGGCGCGCCAGCTCCTCGACGCTCGCCGCCGGGGCAGGCCCGGTCTCGGGGGGCTTGGGCGCTGTCGGCACCGGCGGGGGCGCCCAAGGCGGCGCTGCGACCCTCGGGACGGCGGGCTCGGCCGGGGGCGTCGCCGGGGTACCGGCCATGGACCCGCGCGTGGCCTGCTCCAGCACCTCGCGTTCGAACCGCAGCTCCTCCTCCTGATACCCCATTTCCTGCGCGCCGTAGCCCGACTGGAACCTGCGCACGAGGAAGAAGATGCCCACCGCGAACAGCGCCAGCATGAGCAGCAGCCACGGCAGGTCGGCCATGGTGAAGGAGACATCGAGCGGCTGCTGGAGAGCCTCGTCCTCGGCGGCGTCCTGCGCCAAGGCGGCCACCGGGACCAGCCCGGCCGCCGCGATCCAGCCCCAGGTTGCTCTGCCGACCATGCGCTCGTCCCCTGCAAGGATCCGCCCGCCGGGCGGTGACGCTGCTTTCGCCGCAAACCCCGCCCGAAGCCAACCCCTTTCCTGCGCCGTGCCGTCCGGGCGCACCCAATGGACGGAGGAGAGGCGGCACGGCGCGCCCGTCGGACACCCCGCCTTGTGACGATTTGTCCCCCTTGCGCGTGCGCGTTTCGGCGGCGCGAAAGCCTTCCGGGAGCATGGCCGGCGCCTTCCCGGGCCGCAGCTCATCAGACTGAAATCTCTTGGCTTCTGCCCCCTACACCCCCCTGAGTGGCGACGGACTGGGGCTCTGCGAGGGCGTCCCCGGCGAGACCGGCACACGAATCGCTACCCTGTTCCGCGGCGTCGCAACCCATCCCCTCCCCGGCGACGCCCCCAAATTCATGGGTACACCCCTCAGGAGTTCGTTCCGATGATTCGCAAGTTCGCAGTGGTGGTAGCATCCTTGGGGCTCGCGTTGGCCCTGACGACCGGATCGTGGGCGGAAACCTGTGGCGCCGACAAGGCCGCCTCCTGTTCCGCCGAGAAAGCGGCTGCCTGTTCGGCCGAGAAGGCTGCTGGCTGCACGGCCGAAATGGCCGCAGGCTGCGGCGGTGACAAGGCCGAGGGCTGCCCCGTTGCCAAGGCTGCGGCCGAGAAGCTGGTTGGTGGTGACATGGTCGCCGCCGACAAGGCCGTCAAGTCCGCCAAGAAGTTCTACGAGCTCGGCGACAAGATCGCCGACTTCTCCGCCGTCGATATCCGCTCCGACAAGGAAGTCGCCCTCTCCAAGCTGGCTGGCGAGAAGGGCACCGTCATCATCTTCTGGAACCAGTCCTGCCCTTGGGTCGTCGGACCGCGTGGCGCCGAGGAGCGCATCAAGGCCTTCGCCGCGAAGTACAAGGAGCAGGGCATCAACACGATCGCCATCGACGCCGGCATCGACAACACCATCGAGTCCATCAAGGGCCACGCCGCCGGTCACAACCTGACCCTGCTCGCCAACCGCGACAGCTCCATCGCCGCCAAGTTCAACGCCTCCTACACCCCGCAGACCTACATCCTGGACAAGGACATGAAGCTGGTCTACCGCGGAGCGTTTGACGTGCGTCGCGGCGACTCCTACGCCGACTACGCCGCTCAGGCCGTCGAAGACGTGATCGCCGGCCGCGAGCCCGCCGTCAAGGAAGCCAAGGGCACCGGCTGCACCATCAAGTGGGCGCCGGGCTCCAAGCCCGAGGTCTGAGCCGACAATCGGCACGATGCGATGAACCTACCCACGCGCGCCCGCCGTCCTTCACTGCGGGCGCGCACTCTTTTCCCCACTCTCCGCATGGATCCCGCCTCATGAAGACCGCGCGCATCGTCGCCCCGCTCCTGCCCATCCTGCTGCTTGCCGCCTGGCTGGCCGGCGACACCCAGCCGACCGCCTTCCCGATGCCCAAGCCCGGCGAGGTGCCCTTCCTCGATCAGGCCGGCGTCGAGAAGCTCGTCGCCACCCACGGAAACCGCCTTCTGGTCGTCAACCACTGGGCCACCTGGTGCTCGCCGTGCGTCGAGGAGCTGCCCTATTTCCAAGCCGCCCAGGACGAGTTCGGCAGGAATGGCGTGCAGATTGTCGCGCTCAGCATGGACTTCCACGCCTACGAGGACGAGTGGCCCGACTTCACGCACCCAACCGTGAAGGAGGCCGGGCTCATGCTGCCCGTCTTCCAGCTCAACATCGACACGACGGTCACGGTGCCGTGGTTCTCGTCGAAGTGGCAGGGTGCCCTGCCCGCAACGTTCTTCTACGACCGCGAGGGCAACAAGGTCGGCGAAATCCTGGGCGAGCTGACGCGCGAGCAACTCTTCGTCGAAATCGGCCGCCAACTCGAGCGCACGCTGCCCAAGAAGCCCGCCGCACCGTAAGCCGCACACGCGACACTTCGCGATTGACGGGTCCGCACCCCCCCGCGCGTAATCCCGCCGCCTTTGCGTGGGCGCATAGCTCAGCCGGTAGAGCAGCGGACTTTTAATCCGTTGGTCCCAGGTTCGAACCCTGGTGCGCCTACCACTTCCCCCGCATCGCCAGAAGGCCGCAACTCACCGGATCGGGCCGTCGATCCAAGGGCGGCGACCGCCTTGCGCGGCGTCGAATGCGGCCAGTGCCTCGGCCACGCGCGCATGCACGCCCTCGGGCGTCAGGTTCGGCAGGTCGAGCTGGATGTCGACGCTGAAGGCCGATAGCTCAATCGCCGTGCGCGCCACCGTCGCGGGGTCGATGCCGTACTGCTCCAGCCAGCCCATGACGGCCTCGGGCCCGACGCGGTAATGCGCCGCCAGATGATTCGCGTTCGGGAACTTGTAGGTGCCATCGGGCGCGAAGCCGAGCCAGTAGAAGCCAAACAGTTCTGCGCGTGGGGGACGGGGCGTGCTCATGTGCGGCATGCCAGCGCATCGGCCGGCGCGCCGCAAGCGCCACCGTCGGCTCCCCGTCCGCATTCGGACAGGTCCCCTCGCGGGGGCGACTTCCCGATTGAACGGGCGGCGGATGTGCCTTCCTCTCCATCGACTCGCGAAGCATCGCGCGACATCTCCCCCATGAAGGAACACCGCCCATGACACTCCAAACCATCAGCGCAGGATTCGTCGCGGTTCCTGTGGTGCTCGCTCTGGCGCTTGGCTCCGCCACGGCATCGGCCGAGGTCCTCGTACTTGAAGAGGGCGTCGCCAGCTATGCCGGCACGGAGGACACCAGCATCTTCTCCGAATCGACCAACACGAACGGCGGCGGGCCGCACCTGTTCAGCGGGCGCACGGCCGGCGCCGCCAATCGGCGCGCGCTGCTGCGCTACGATCTCTCGGCCATTCCGGCCGGCTCCACCATCGTTTCCGCCCAACTCGAACTCACGGTATCCCTGCAACCGACCGTGCCGCGCACCGATCCCTTCACGCTCCACCGACTCACCGGAGGCTGGGGCGAGGGCATCGCCTCCTCCGGCGAACCCGGCGGCAGCGGCGCCCCGCCGGCTGCGGGAGATGCCACTTGGGTCTCCAGCTTCCACGGCACCTCCACGTGGAGCACGCCGGGCGGCGACTTCATCGCAACCCCCAGCGCCACGGCCAACGTCTCCAGCGCCGCGCTGAACAACAAGGGCACATGGACCGGCACTGCCCTGACTCAGGACGTTCAGGACTGGATCGATGGCACCCATGCGAACCACGGCTGGATTCTGGTCGGCAACGAGTCGGTTCTCCAGACGGCCATCCGGTTCTACTCCTCCGAACACACCACCGCCACAGCCGGCCAGCGGCCCCGCCTGACGATCGACTACACCCCGCCCCCCGCCGGCGTCGATGCGTGGAGCCTGTACTGACGCGTTTCAGTATTGATGGCGTCAGCACCGAACCATCGGCCCGGAGTCGGGCTCCGCAACCGACCTGTTCCGGGCGCGATATCCGAATGCGGCATCGCACTCCGCCCGATGATCGCGCCGCTGTCCCCCTTGCCCCATCGCGCACCGACGGCCACGCTGGTTGGGAAACTCCTTGGGGGGTTCCGCCATGCGTGCCGTCCTGCTTGCCTGCCTGATGCTCGTGATCGCGTTGCCATTGGGCGCGCAGGAGTCGTTCGTCGTCGCGAAGGTCGATCCTTCGGTGGACGGCCCGTATCCGGGCAACCGTGGCGCGGACGAGTTGGTCGTTTACACGCCGGCCGGCGGCCGCGCGACCACGGGCACGAACAACTGGGGCACCGAGGCAGTCGTTCGCGGAGGAGTCGTCGTCGCCGCAGGCGGCAACGACAGCGCGATTCCGGCGGATGGTTTCGTGGTTTCGGGCCATGGCGAGGCGGCGCGCTGGATTGCCCGGGTGCTGGTGCCGGGCACGCCGGTGTTGCATGCGGAGGGTGTGCTGCGCGTGGACGATTCGCCGCCGGCGCGCGTGCGGGCGCTGTTGTATCGGATGCGGGCGCTCGAGCCGCGCACGCGGGCATTGGACGCGATGGCGACGGGGCCGGAGCGCCGGCGTGCCGCACTCGCCGCGGAACTGGCGCAGGTGCAGGCGGGCGAATCCTTCGACGCGCTCGAGGGCCTGCACGCGCGCGCCACAGCGCTTGAATCGGAGGTCTGGACCATGGAGCTGCAACGCATGCCCTCGCCGGCCGGCGAGGTGCGGGCCGTCTGGCACCGCGTGCGCGAGACCACCCGCGAGGGCGTCGCGCAGCTCGCCGCCGATTGGGCCGCCGCCGGCGTCAACGTCGTCTTCCCCGAAACGATCTACGCCTCGCAGGCGATCTACCCCGACCCCACCGGACTCTATCCGATGTTCCCCTGGCTCGACGGGTTCGACCTGCTCGGCGCGCTCGTCGAGGAGTGCCATGTGCGCGGCATCGAGGTGCACGCCTGGGTGCATTGCTTCTTCATCGGGATCGTGGGCAACGAGGAGGAGCCGCCCCTGCTGGCCGGGCGCCATCCCGAGTGGCTCGCCACGAATCGCCGGGGCGAACAGGCCTCGACCATCGAGCCCGGCTATCTCTTCTTCAACCCCGCACAGCCCGAGTTGCGCGCCCGCATGATCGCCGCCTACGAGGCGCTTGCCGCCGCCTATCCGATCGACGGCTTCCAGTTCGACTACATTCGCTACGGGCAGGCGGAGACGTGGGAATCGGGCTATGACTACAGCGACGCGACGCGCGGGTGGGTCGTCGAGCAGGAGGGCTTCGACCCACTCGAGATCGCTCCCGACACGCACCCGGACGAGTGGGCGCGCTGGCTGGCTTGGCGCGAGCGCGTCGTGACCTCGTTCGTCGAGGAGGCGGCCACCGCGCTGCGGGCGCGCCGGCCCCAGATCGTGCTGAGCGCCGACGTCTTCCCGGATCTCGAGAACGCCATCGCGGTCAAGGGTCAGAACTGGGCCGCATGGGGTCGCGCCGGGACGATCGACGCCCTGGTGCCGATGGCCTACGTCACCGACGCAGCCAGCGTGCAGGCGGCCGTGCGCGAACTCGACGGTGTGCTGCCGGCCGGACGTCCCGTCGTCATTGGCCTCGGGCCGTACCTGGGGCTGAGCGCCGAGCAACTGATCGATCAGGTCGCCGCAGCCCGCGCCGCCGGCGCCACCGGCCAGGCGCTGTTCGACTGGCGCACCACCTCGCCCGACGCCCGCTCCGCTCTCTCCCGCGGCCCCTGGCGGCAACCTACCCGCCCGCGCTGGCGGTGAAGCCAGTATCTGAACCCGGAGCGTGAGCGACGGGCAGGCCACCCGCCCGCGCTTACCGCGCTCTACTGAGCGGCGCCGTGCGCGCGGAAACGACTCCCGCTCGCGTGCCCCGCCGCCCCGATTCGCGGGGCGATTGAGTTGACGGGAACAGCCGGGGGAGTGATACTGCGCGGTGCCGGCAGGAGGACGATTTGGAGACGCCCATCATCCGAATTGCTTGGCTGCCATCCATCGAGAGGGACCACCCGATTTCGACCACGTACATCGTGCGGCGCCCGCTTCCTGTGCGTCACAGTTGCTCCCCGTAACGGTCTCCACGGACGGCCGTCGTGTTTCGGAACCGGGCAAGGCCCAAGGACTCACGGATGAAACTCCGGTACAAGTGGCGCATCATGGGCCTGCTCTTGGGCAGCATCGTTGGGGGCGGTGCGGTCGCCTTCGCCGAGTCGCCCATTCTGCTCAGCGAGATTGCGCGAGACTCGGATGCGCGGGGATTCTTGATCCATGGCTCGTTCATCAGTGACCCCCTCTTCTTTCCACTTGGAGATCGAGCAGGTAGGTCTGTCCGGGGCTTGGGAGACTTGAATGGCGACGGACTCGCCGACGTTTGCGTCATGGCAAATGCCCCGAGCCCCTATGGCCCATCAACAGCCCATATTCTGTATGGACGTGCTGGCGGAGAACGGGTCGAGATTTCGGAAGTGCGGCGCGATGCCGACGCTCGTGGCTATGCTGTCTATCCACAAGTGTCCACGTCTCTTCGCGGCGTCGGTGCACTTGGAGATATGAACGGGGATCTTCTGGACGATTTCATTGTCGGAGCCCCGGGGCACGCCGAAGGCGGCAAAGCGCTTGTGATTCTTGGATCGGCACGAAAGGAAGGAGTGAATCTCAGCAGCCTGTTCTTTGATCCAGGATTGGGATTCGCGATCCTGCCGAGCAGCACATGGCGTGGCGATTTCGCCCGGGAGGTAAGTGGCGCAGGGGGATTCCTGGGTGAACCGGGCTCGGATGTGCTAATTACAGGTAGCACTGAACAGATAGGCCAGGAGCCGCTCCGGACGTTGGCTGTGGCGATACCACTTGCTGGAGTGCCGGAGGCCGAGCTGGATCTGAGTTGCTACTCGGATACTGATGGCCAATGCATGGCAACACTTGAGACCAAGTTGCCAGACTTTGTTGCGGAAAGCAGAGGCTTCTTGGGAGCCGGCGATGTCAACGGAGACGGAATTCCGGATGCTATTATGGTAAGTACACCGAGCACATCCGATCTGGCGACACCTAGAGTGATATTTGGCGGAATTGGCAGGAGGAGGATAGAGATCACAGCCGGCTTTCCCGACGACGGAGCCCATGGCTACAGCATCATGGGTGCAGGCTTCGTTGCGGATGCGGGGGTGGCACCAGTGGGCGACGTGAACGGCGACGGCTTGGCCGACCTCGCGGTGGCCGTGAATGGCGGCTTCGCAGTCGTCTTCGGCAAGGCCGATCAGGAGCCTGTTGACCTGAGCGACATCGTCCTCGACCACAACCCGGGCGGATTCCTGATCCACGGGTCACCGCGGGGGGACTACCCGAGTGGCTCGGTCTCAGGTGTGGGTGATGTGAATGGTGACGGATATGCGGATATCCTCGTTGGTATGGCCTTTCTATCTCCTTTAGCGAATCCAGAGGGCGATGCCTACATTGTTTTTGGGAAGCCGGATGGGGTGTCTGTCGATCTTGGCGAGGTTTTGGCTGGAGACGGCTCGGGCATCATGCTGCAAGGCCCGGGCATCTACTCGAGCTACATCAGCGTCGCCGTTTCGGGTGCGGGCGACGTCAACGGGGACGGACTGCCGGATGTGATTGTTGGATTGCCTTCCGTATCAACCACCATGTCCTGTGGTGATCGAGGATGTCTCACCAATGACCAACCCGGCGCGGCGTACGTGGTGTTCAGTCCGTTCACGGCGCCGGCGCCGGCGACGTATCGGGCCTACTCGCGCGTCGGCTTTGCGCCGCGGGCGGGAATCGGCATTCTGGGCGACCAGACGCTGACGCCGCCGGACTCGAGGCTCTGGATCGGGTTCGCCGCTGGAGGCGCGGGCGAGTCGGGCAGCCGCTCAAGTCTCGAAACTGTCCGGCTTGTTCGTCAGCGCCTCGTTCATCGCACGGCCGGGGTCGCGTGGCACCTCGAGACCGATCGCCGCGGCTGGGGCACCGCGGACGTGCATCTCAAGTATGTCGATTCCGAAGCGGCCGGGCTGAGCGAGGCGAATCTGGTGCTGTATCATGCGCCCTCGATCGAGGGCCCTTGGACGCTGGCGGCCGCGTCGCTCGTCATGCCCGAGCGCAACCGCATCGTCGCCACCCTCGACGAGTCTGCCTTCGGCAACGCCGGCTGGTTGGTGCTTGGCGCGGACCCCGACGGCCCCGGCCGGTCCACGCAGACAGGTGATGTGAACGCCGACGGCGTTGTCACGCCTGCCGACGCGCAGTGGGCATTCGAGTGCTTCCTGGGCGCTTGTCCGTCGGGAGCGGACACGGCGGCGGGAGACCTCTGCCCGCCCGGCGGCGGGGATGGGGCCCTGACCCCCTCCGACGTGCAGGCGATCTTCCTGAACTGGCTGGGCGCCACGCCGCGATGCGAGTGAGGCCCGAAGGCAGAGGTCACAAGGCAGAGGGCGTGGGACGGGTCACAAGGGCGGTTCTTTCTGTTGCCAGAGTGCGTGCTCCGGCCCGAGACTGCCCCGTGGCAGCCTGCCTGTGGGGTGGCGGGCGGTGGGGCGGCTGCCGTGGGGGAGCACCCTTTAGCCATTCCAAGTCCGGAATCTTCCCAGCATGCGCAAGGCCCTGACGACGTTCCTCTTCTGGCTGCCCGTGGTGGCAGCCGGCATCTGCTCGTGGCTGCTGGCGCGCTTCTATGGCGACGCCGCGTTTCGCGCCGACATCATGGGCACGTACTCGGTGGACGAAGGACAGTTCGCCTTCTTCTTCGTGTCGGTGGTGGCGTCGGTGCTGGCGGGCGGGGTATTGCTGGGCTATCTTGTCAGTCTGGATGCGCGGGCGCGACGTCGGCCGTGGGTCGGGCTGGTGGTCGGCCCGTTCGGCGCGGGCTGGGTGGCGGGCGCGGCGCTGTACTGCTTTGCCAACGAGCGCGCCGGCGCGTTTGCATGGGCCAGCGCCGCCGGCATCGGCACGGCCGCCGCGGGCCTGCTGATCGGATTCGAGTTCTTCAATCGCTGGCTGTGGCAGTCGATCGTGCTGCGACTTGACAAGCGCAACATGGGCGGCGCGGCCCTGATCGTCAGCCGCATGGCGTTGCTGTGGCGTCCCGGCCAGGAGGCCCTGCTGCTCTCCGTCAGCATGGAGCGCTTCCGCCGCGGCGCCCGTGGCGAGGTCGGCGCCCACCTGCGCGCGGCCTATCGCGAGGGCAATCGCGCGCCCGAACTGCTCGAGCTGCTTTGCCGCCTGGCCAATGAGGAGAAGCAGCCGCACGAGTTCCTCGAGTATCTCCGCGAACTGTTCGCCCAGTTTCCCGAGGACGAGCAGTTGCGCGACACCTATGTCTCCGAACTCGTGGAGCAGGGGCGCGGCGCGGAGGCGCTGGCCATTATCGAGAAGCACGGGGCTCCCGACGACGAGGAGGCGCTGGAGCGCCACGCCAGCCTGTTGCTGGACGCCGGTCGGCTGGACAAGGCGGTCGAATTGGCGCGCCGGCTGGGCGAGAAGGAGGGCATCCCGATGCGGCGGGCCGACGCGCTCGTGCGCCGGGTGCTGGCGGCCAACGAGGACCACCTCGAGGCGGTCAACCTGCTGGCCGATTGGGCCGAGCGCATGGGGCGCAAGGACCAGCTCATCCGCTGGCTCGATCGCTCGGTGGCCATCGCGCCGCGGCAGAAGGAGCGCGCGTTCCACCTGGCCGAGTTGCTCGAGGAGGCCGAGCTGACGCACCGGCTCGAGGACCTGCTGGCGACGCTGGTGGCCGATCGCCCGGCGGACCATGATCTTGCGCTGCGCTACGCGCGCGTCGTCTACGGCAACGGCAAGCTGCCCGAGGCCGCCGAGTACCTCGAGCAGTTGCGCCAGCGCGGCCTCGAGCACGCCGAACTCTACGAGCTGCTCGGCACCGCGTTGCTCGAGCAGCAGCGCTTCGAGGCGGCGCGCGACGTCATCGCCGACGCCTTCGACAAACTGTCAGACGAGGCGCTCGCGCCGCTCAAGCCGCTGCGTCGCAAGATCGAGCGCGCCATGCTCACCACCGAACTTGCCGAACTGATCGAGCAGGCGGGCGAGCGACGCAGCGACCTGGACCTGCAATTCGAGGTGCTGCGGCGCCTGTCCTCGACCGGTCACGCCGAACGCGCCGTCGGCCAGGCCGACGCCATCCTGACGAACAACCCGCAGGCGCGCGCACGCCTGATCGAGGAGGTGCGCACGATCGTCGCCGGCATGAAGGAGGGCGGCTTCCCGCTGCTCAACTATCTGGCGGACCTGCAAGTGGCCGAGTCGGCCTACGACGAGGCGCTGGAGACGGTGAAGCTGATGGCGGCGCGCTCGCTGAATCCCGCGGCTGCGATCCGGGACGGCGCGCAGAAGATCCTGCGCCGCAGCCCGCACCACCTCCGCACCCTGCGCACGATGGGCGAGCTGTACCGCGAACTCGGCCAGTTCACCGAGATGATCCATGCCTTCTCGCTCTATCTCGCCAACGGCGGCGAAGAGAGCGAGGAGATGGACCGCTCGCTCGTCGAGGCCTACATCGCGCTCGACGACTATACCAACGCGCGCCGCTTCGTGAACTCGCTGCTCGCGTCGTCGTCGGGCGACGAGGCCGCCGAGAAGAACAAGGCGATGCTCAAGCGCATCGTGCCGATGGCCGCCGCCTCCGGCAACGCCGTCGAGGCCGCCGAATACCAGAAGCGCCTCGAGTTGATGGACCCGACGGACAAGGAGACGCGCAAGCTGCGCATGCAGGTGGACGAGGCGCTGGGCAAGCAGCGCTTCGCGTTCCTCAAGCGCGAGATCGAGGCCGGCAAGGCCGACGGCAACACGCTCGAGGAACTCGGCGACCTGTGCGTCCAGCAGCAGGACTACAACCAGGCGATCACCTACTTCCAGCGCGCGGCGCGCCAGCCCGGCGCCGGCCGCATCCCACGCGTCAAGCTCGCCTACGCCTTCGCCCGCAAGCGCATGTTCGACCTCGCCGGCGAGACCCTCGCCGAACTCACGCTCAGCATCGACGACGACCCCGAGGAGCTCGACGCCATGATGTCGTGGCTCTACAACACGGCCGAGGTTCTGGAGGAGGCGCACATGTTCGAGCGCGCCGGTCGGCTGTTCAAGCAACTGATGAAGATCGACGCGGGCTACCGCGATGTCCTGCAACGCGTCGAACGCCTCGCAAAGAAGTAGGGCGAGAATCGGAACCCGGAGCGCGAGCGACGGGCAGGATCCGTTCCACCGTCTCAGCCTCCAACGGCAGTTCTTCCAACTCCGGCTTGTCGCAAGCACTCGCGTCGGGTCGGCGCGGCTGGCTCATTCCGGTGCCGGCAGTCGGTCGATCGCCGACTGCAAGCGGCTCGTGTTGGTGTGCGTGTAGATCTGCGTGCTCGACAGCGATGCGTGCCCCAGTAGCGCCTGGATGTCCACCAGTTCGATCTCGTTGCCGTAGAGCATCGTGGCGAACGTGTGGCGCAACTTGTGCGGCGAGACGCCCGGGCGCGAAATGGCCGCGCGTTCCACCGTGCGCTCGACAAGGTACTGCACTGCGCGCCCCGACAGGCGCCGCCCGTGCCGGTTCACGAACAGCGCCCGTTCGCCGTCGGCCACGCGCCGCTCCTCGTCCTCGAGCATCGTCGTCAGCGTCGCGCGCACCGATCCGTTCATCGGCACCAGCCGCTCCTTGCGTCCCTTGCCGAACACGCGAATCGTTCCGCGCGAGAAGTCCAGGTCGTTCGTGTCCAGCCCGACCAGTTCCTGCAAGCGCAGCCCGCCGAACGCGAGCAGCACGAGGATGGCGTGATCGCGCCGGCCCAGCGGTGTGGAGCGGTCCGGCACGTCGAGCAGGCGTTCGAGTTCCTCGCGCACGAGATAGACCGGCAGGCGGCCCGGCAGGCGGGGCCGTTGCAGGTCGTTCGCCGGGCTGACGTCGAGGTGCTTCTCCTCGAGGCAGAACGCGAAGAAGCCGCGCAGCGAGGCCGTCATGCGCCCGAGCGTCGCCGGCTTGCAGCCGCCGTCGTCCTTCAGGAACGCCAGATAGGCGAGCAGGTGCTCGCGCGTGATCGTGTCGAGCGGCACGCGATCCTTGCCGGTGTTGGCGTGCATCCACTCGAGGAAGCGCGTGAGGTCGTAGACGTAGGCTTTGCGCGTGCGGGGGGCGAGATTGCGTTCGACGCGCAGCCATGTGGCCCAAGCCTCGAGGGCGTGCTCGGCGTGGGGTGCGCGGGCCATGGTCGTCGTGCCTCCGTCGCTCCTGCCTGCCCCGGCCGGGCGCACACGCTCAAGTTGGAAGTGCGCCCGGGGGGTCGGAAATCCTGTCGGCGCCCGGGGCACCCGGGAACCTTTGACCGGGTCGGGATGGTCAAAGGTTCATCACACATCCCGACCGGGCCCGCTCCCCGTGGCGCGGTATGCCCAGCGAACCAGAATCCAACTTCCAACGTAGAGACACAACTGCACCACCAGTCCATGTTTCCTGTTTCAACCGCCAATCGACAGGCACTTGCCGATTGACCGCAGCATCCTGCCGTCGGACAGTCCGGTCATCAGACTTGTGCATCATTTGAAGAACGGCCTCCAAGGGGCCGTGGCGACAGGTGCCCGTCATTGGCGATCGGCCGAGGGGGCGATTCGGGGGGCTCGGGTAGGATGATGGAGCCGCGCACCCGCGGCGTACGCGGGCGCGGAAATCTCGGATAATCCGGGTGCCGTTTGCCGGGGAGGTCCGGTCTATGAACCTCACTTTTGGAATGCCTTCCATCCTTCGCGCTTCGTGGGTCGCCCTCCTTCTGGGCCTCATGCTGGCAAGCATGCCGGCATTGCTGGACGCGCAGCCCTCGCGGTCGCTCTCGGTGGCGCTGGAGCGCGTGGCCCAGAATCTGGAGTCCGCGTATCCCGAGGGCGAGGTGCGCGTGTACCTGCTGGCCGCCGGCACGGAGGGCGCGCTGCCCGAGCGGATGGTGCGACGCGTCGAGGGCAACCTTGAGGCCTTCCTGCCGCCGCGCTTCCAGTTCCGATCCGCTACAACGGCGCGCGTGACGGCCGCCATTCGGCAGGAACTGATGGCGTGGACCGATCCGTCCGCGGCGCCGGAGTCCGTGCCCGAAGCCCTGCGAGCGGCCGAGGCCGACGTCGTGCTGGCGACGCGGCTGATTCAGGGCGTGCGCGAGTCGTCGCTCTTCCTGCAGGCGATCGATGTGCGAAGCGGCGAGGTGCGCGCGCGCGCCGAAGCGGTGTGGAGCGGGACGACCGACGAGCTCGAAGCGGCGGTGCGCGCGGCCGAGGAAGCCGTGGGCGTCAAGGATTGGGACGGTGCCCTCGAGGCGAGTGCGCTCGGGCTCGACCTGTTTCCCGACATCCAGTCGCTCAACCGGCTGCGCCGTGCGCGGCGGCAGGCGCTGGTCGAGAAGAACCTCGACGCGGCAACGGCGGCGCACGAGGCGCAGCGCTACGACGCGGCGCTGACGTTGCTGGCCGCGGCCGAGGATCTGGCCGAGGCGCGCGACGCCGGCCGCGTTCGCAGCCTCAAGAAGGAAACGCTCTTCAAGTACTGGCAATACCTCAAGCGCGCCGAGGAGTCGTTGGCGAGCCGGCAGAAGGCGCGCGAAGTCGTCGATGCGCTCTGGCTGCTCACGGTGGACGACCCGGAGTTGCGCGAGCGCATCAAGCAGGACCGGGTCTCGCTGAACCTCGAGGCCGCCGAGCAGGCCGAGGCCGAGGGACGCTATGAGGATGCCGAGGCGCTGCTTGAGGAAATCTTCGACCTGACGGAGAACAAGGAAGCGATTCGCCGCATCCGCATGCGGGTCAGCTTCGCCGCCACGCGGGCCGAGTTCGACCGTGCGATGCGCAAGGCGGATCAGACGCGCGAAGAGATCGATCGGCTCAAGCGCGAACTCGGCATCGAGCAGGCCCCGGTTGCCATGACGCCGTTCAACGCGAGGTCCGAGTTGCTCCACCGCCTGATGGAGCAGCGGGTCGAGGCGCTGCGCGATGCCCTGCGCGCCGGCGAGAACGCCCGCGCGTTTCTCTCGACCATGTACGACGAAGCCTCCGCCAAGGCCTTCGGCGAGGGACTTCAGCGCGCGCAGGATCAACTGCTCTCCGCCACCGTCGATGCCAAGATCTTCGACTTCATGCTTGAACTGCGGCGCGCGCGCCTGTTGCTCGACGAAGGCGACTTCGACACCTCGCTCGCCATCCTGCGCCGGCTCACAGAGCCCGGCACCTCGATCGAGGTCGTCAACCTTTGGGAGAGCGAGAACTTCGAGGCGACCCTGCGCGAAATACTCCGCCTGATCGAACGCGGAGACCAGGAGGATGCCCTCTTCTGGCTCGAGTTCCTGTCGCAGCTTCCGGTCTTCTCGGCCGAGCTGAACGAGACGCTCGGGCGCGTGCGCGACCTGGCCCTCGCGCTCGGCAACTCCTTCGGATCGCTGCTGTCGCTGGAGAATCGCCAAGGCTATCGCCGCGCGCAAACCACCGGCGACGAGGACGCACGCCTCCAGCGTGAGATCGACAACCTGCGCGGCCGCATCGAGAACGATATCCGCGAGCTGCAGCGCAACATCGAACAGACGAAGGGCTGGGGGATTCGCCGGCGTCGTGGACAGGGCATCGGCGAGGTCGCCGGCAACCAGACTTCCGACGCGTTCTCCAGCACCTTGGTGCCCGGCGCCGAGAAGGCCCGCCGCATCGAGTCCTCGGTTGCCACGATGCGCGGCGCCTTCGACAGCCGCGACTTCGCCCGCGCCCAGCAGGAAGCCTGGGGCATCGCCGAGTCGATCCAGCAGCGCGCCGTATCCGACGCGATGCAGCAGGAACTCGTGCGCATCGCCACCGGCTGCGCGCGCGTCGCGGACCTGCTCTCGCGCGACCGCAAGATGGCCGCCGTCGAGCGCCTCACCCGCCTTTCCCGTCCCCCCCGCACCAGCATCCGCTACAACGAGATGGGCGTCGTCGACATCAACCGCCTCCAGAGCATCTCCACCCTGCGCGAGCACGTCGCCGAGATCACCGGCCAGATGATGCGCATTCTGCGCAGCACCGAGACCTCGCTGCTGCGCATGGACAGCGAACTGCGCCAGTCCGCCGCCTCCGAGGCCCAGCAGCGCGAGAACGCCCGCATGATCGCCGAGGCCCGCCGCGACGAATGGATGCAGTCGCAGATGCGCCTGCGCTCGTACCTGCGCTTCCTGTCGGACTTCAACCCCAGCGCCGCCCAGACCGGACAGGTGCAGGAAATCATCGATACGATGCACAAGACCTTCGACGCGACCGACCAACGCTACAACGAGCTGCTGGTCGAGCTCGGGTCGCAGCGCACCACCGGCGACCTCGACGCGTCGGCCCAACTCGCGCGGCTCACCGCCCAGGACCAGGAGCGCCTGCTGAACCTCTCGCGGCTCAGCGGCGAACTCGTCCTGACGTACCGCCGCTTCCCGCTGCTCGAGCGCCTGCGCTCCTTCGAGGCCGAGTGCATCTACTGGTACGGCATCGCGTTGCTGGCGCGGCACGAGTCCGACGGCTCGCGCACCGACCTCGAGGAGGCGCTCGAACGTTTCGACACCGCGCTCGATCGCGACGACTCCAGCTTCCTGCTCTGGGCCGGCAAGGCCGCCACGCAACTCGCTCTGGACAACCAGGACGCCGCACTCGAGACGTGCAACGAGGCGCTGTCCAAGGTCGATCTCGACCTGCTCTCGCGCGAGGCCGAAACCTACGCCACTTTCGCCCGCACCACCGCGCAGGCCCGCGCCCTCGGCGCCCCCACGCATGAGCGCCTCGCCGAATCCGCGCCCGACTCCAGCGCCGCGGATCTCAATCGACTGCGCCTTGAGGCGGGCTTCGCCAACGACACGCTCGACCGGCGCCGCGCCGTCGCCTCCGTCCTGCGCATTCGCGCCCGCATCTACACGCTGCTCGGTCGCGCCGACGACGCCGACCGCGACTTCTCGCGCGCCGCCGCCCTCGATCCCAGCATCGACAGCGCGCTCGATCTTGCCCGGCGCTTCGTGCGTCGTTCGTCGGCGCCCCGTCCCGCCGACGTGGCGCGCCTTCTCGAAGGCATCGAAGGAGCCGCACTCTTCTCGCCGCCGTCCGACGTGGCTCCCGCGCGGGTGCTCGCGGTCGATGTTCTCCTGAAGCACTTCGCCGACGACGCGGCGCAGCTTCGCCGTGCCGAGGAGCTTCTTGCCGCCGCATGGAACGAGGGTTGGCCCGGCGATCCTGCCTCGGACTTCGCGCGCCGCGAGTACTTCCGCCGCTCTTCGCAGGACTCGTGGGCGCCGTTGCGCGCCGGCAGCGCATGGGCGAGGATTGCCGACAGCTTCCGGGGCCTCACGCCTCCCGGCATGATTCGCATTCCCGAAACAACCTTCCCGATGGGCAGCGAGGACCAGCGCAACGAGCGCCCCGTGCGTCGCGTCACGGTCACCAGCTTCGCGATCGATGCGCGCGAGGTTTCGGTGGCCGACTACGCGCGGTTCCTCGACGAGGTGCGCGCCGGCAAGGTCGGCAGCGAAATCCTGCAAGGCGTCGGCTCCGCGGCATTGCAGCCCAACGGATGGAGCGATCAGCGCCGCACGCCCAACGCACCGGTCCGCGGTGTCTCGTGGCATGCGGCGCGCGCCTATGCCACGTGGGCCGGCAAGATGCTGCCCACCGAGGCCCAATGGGAGGCCGCCGCGCGCGGCTCGGATGCGCGCCTCTTCCCGTGGGGCGAGGACCTGACACCCGAGATGCGACGCGACCTCGCATCGCGCGCCTTCGTACCGGCGGCCGCTTGGGACATCACTCCGGACGGCGTGCACGGCATGGCCCTCGGCGTGCGTGAGTGGACACGCGACGTCTACGACCCGAACTGGTATCGCGACGGCCTGACCGATGGAGCCGTCGATCCGGTCAACGAGAAGACCGACGGACCCCGCACGATCCGCGGTGGTGCCTTCGACATGACCCGGCCTTTCAACCTGCAATCCACCCGCCGCGACGGACTGCCCCCGGAGACGCAGAACGCCTCCGTCGGATTCCGCTGCGTCTGGAAGTGAACGCCACTCTTTGTGAGGAAGCTGCCATGAGCCCCACCCGTCACGCCGCAGGTCTCCGGTCGCACACACTCGTGCCCGCCCTTGTCGTGCTTCTCGCCGCGCTGCAACTCGCCGGCTGCGGACGCAAGGACGTGCGCATCGACACCGAACCGCCGGGCGCCGAAGTCTCGCTCGTCCAGAACGATGCGTACCCCGAGTACCCCGAGTACTACGGGACCCAGTACACGACACCCGCCAACTTCCGACTCAAGCAGAACAAGCACCACGTCGTGCGCATTCGCTCGACGGACCACGACACGCTCGAGCAAGCCCTCGTGCGGCGCCGCCTCAACTTCTGGCAGGTGATCACGTTCCAGTGGCTTCACCGAACGGGCAATCTGCAGCCGGTCTATCGCTTCTCGCTGGCGCCGACGGTTGACCAGATGCTGCGGAGCTTCGCGGAGGAGTACTCGCGCGAGATTTCCTCCTCGATGCCGCGCGGTCTCCAGTCCGTCGCGATCTTCCCGTACGTCGATCACAAGATGGAATCCAACGAGTTGGGCAAGCGCTTCGCCCAGCACCTGTCGTTCGCACTCCAGCGCGACATGGGCTATCGGCCCCGCCAGCTCGAGTTCTCGCAAGTGCGTCGCTACCTCGTGGAGAACGACCAGGGCCTCGGGGCCCGGGCACTCGGCACCGGCGACGATCTCGCCTTCTATGCCAACCAACTCGGCGTCGACATCATCCTCGTCGGTCGGGTCCGCCGCGAGGGGAGCACGCCGCCCTTCTACAAGTTCGAGACCTTCGTCATCGATCCGCAGTCGGGCGCGACGCTGACCACGTTTGCGAAGACCCTGACCTACGCCGCCAACGTGGCGACCAGTCGCGAACTCGAGCGCATGTATGCGGAGGCGGAAGTCTACGTACCGCCGCCGCTGCGCCAGGAGGTCAAGACCGCGGCGAACCGTCTGGCGGTCAAGCTGCTCGAGGGATACGAGATCCGTGCGGGCGGTCAGCGCGTGAACGTCAAGTTCGCCGACTTCGAGTCCGCGCCGCCCTATTGGGGCAAGTACGTCCGCGAGGAGGTCGAGCGGCGCATCGTCACCGACTCGCGCGGCCTGATGCTGCCCGTTCCCGAGCACCACGAGCAGACCGACCTGGGCTTCGACGCCGGCCGCCGCCAGACAGGACGTCCGCAACTCCTCAGCGACTACCAGCTCAGCATCGTCGGCAACGCGATCCTGCGTGACGATCAGGTCGTGCTCACCGCCCGCCTGCGTGCCCCCAACGGCGACGTCTGGATGATTGAGACAGCCGAGTTCACGCTCTCCGATCCGGGCATCCAACGCCGCGAATGGCAGAACCCCCAATGAGTTCCTCCAGACGTCCAGCCCTGCATCCTCGACGCCACGGCCACATGGTCCGCCAACCTGTTCACGGGAGTCCCATCATGATTCAGCGAATCGTCCCCGCGCTTGTCGCGTTGCTTGTCGTGCTTGGTGGACTCGTCTCCGCCCAGCCGGCCCCGACGCCCTTCCCCTTCTCGCCCGGCGAGCGCAACGTGTCGCCCCCGAGCAACGAGCGGCCCTATCGGCCCATCCCGCTCGACGCGCCCGAAGGCAGGCCCGAGGCGCCCGACATCCTGGGTCAGATCGCCGGGTGCGACCTTGATGGTGCGCGCGTGCTCTTCGTCTACAATGTCGCCAAGGCCGGCGACCTCAACCTGCCGATCGAGCTGCCCCGCAAGACCGCACCCGAGGGCGAGCGCCGCACCCTGATCGTCGGCGACCAATCGGCCACCGCCCCCGCCTTCCGCGACCGCAGTGCCGCCAACCAGCAGTACCTTCGCCTGATCGACATCGCCCAAAGCCTCTTCTCGAACATCTTCCTCGAGGCGGGTCTGACCGTCGTGGCCAACCCCGAGATGGCCCAGCTCCTCTACGATTCACCGGCCCGCCGCGAAGCCATCGCCTCCGAGCGCGCCTTCTACGAGCGCGCACGCTCCGCCGCGCTCACCTACAACGCCGAGTACATCTTCATCTACTACGTGGACTTCAAGGACGTCGGCTACTCCGGTACGGCCCAGAACTGGCACGATGTGCAGGACACGCTGATCTACGAAATGCACCGGGTTGCCGACGGCCTGCGGGTCTCGGGGCGTCCCTTCCGCGCCGCCGGCCGTTCCGACGTGGACTTCGAGGACGCGCACTACCAGAACATGCAGCGCCTCGTCGACGTTGGCCTCGACGGCGATCTCGGCATCCAGGTGCTGCGCGACGTTCTGCGCTTCTGCCGTCGGGCGGGCACTCGCGGCGACATGGTGACGGTTGGCCTCTATTATCAGGGCACCGATCCCTCGCCCATCGCGATCGGGCGCCTGCTGTCGGAGGTGCTGCGTTCGCGCGAGATCAACGAGTCCGGCAACGTGCGCCGCCGCGAATCCCGCGCCGCCAATGGCGAGGCCTATCAGGAGTACGCCATCCAGGACATCGGCACCGTCGACGAACTCGAGGACTTCCTGTACACGAACTTCGTCGTGGCCAACTCATTCGAGGATCGCTTCATCGCGAACTTCTCCGGCAGCGGCACGACGTTGGTCATCGAGTTGCTGGACGAGTTGCGCGGCGGCAACTGGAGCAGCTCGGCGCTGAACCCGGCAAACCAGGCGGCGACGCAGGCGGCGCAGGCGCGTGCCGATCGCGAGGCGCGGCCGCTGTCCGTCGTCGAGATCACGCGGCTGGCCGAGCGCGGGACCGTCCTTGTCGAGGCCGTCGGCACCGACACGCAGCCTGCCGCCGGCGTGTTGCTGACGCACTCGGGCATCGTGGTCACGGACTCGACGATCGGAGACGGCGCGCGCCAGTTCCGCGTTCACTTCCCGGCGACGGCGGACCGTCCCGCGGTCGTCGCCCTGGCCAGCGCGGTCGTCACGCTCGACAACAGCAAACTGCTCGTCCTGCAGGTCGACGGGGAGTTCAAGCTGCCCGAAGGCGTCGAGCCACTTCCGCTCGGCGACAGCGACAAGGTGCAGGAGCACGATCCCGTCTACGCCGCGGCGCCGCGCACGGCGCGCTATCCCACGGCGCGCGGGCGGGCGGGCAGCGTCGAACGCATCCAGCGCGGCGTCGTTTCCGAAATCGTTCACACCGCCGTGCTCGACGAGCTGACCAACGGCGCGCCGCTGCTCAACATGCGCGGCGAGGTCATCGGCATCTGCCGTCTCGCCATGCGCGCCACCGGCACGACGATCGTGGCCCAGCAGGAAGGCAACAGCGCCCGTGTGGCCGACGAGCTGGCCAATCCCGACCAGTTGCTGCGTCGCGACGAGATCCTGCGGCGCGAAGACTCGGCGGTGAAGCGCCAGTTCGGCTCCGCCGTGCCGACCAATCCGCTCGTCGCCGTCATCGGCGCCGAGGAAATCGAAGCGGTCCGCAAGGGCACCCGCTGAACAGAGGAAGTCGCATCCGATGAACTACCCGCACGCTCCCGCGCGATCATTCGGAATGCTCCGGTGTGGTGCCGGCGTGGCAACGCTGCTGATCCTTCTCGCGGGATGCGCGTCGCGGCAAACGTCGTCGCAGACATCCTACCAAGCGACGGCCGCGCCCGCCGTTCCGACCGCGGAGCGCGGTGCCGAACCGCTCGCTTCGGCCACGCGCGAGATTGCCGACCGCATGGCGGCCGCGATTCGCGAGTACGACCGCCCGCCCCGCGGGAATGCCGTCGTCCTGCTCGCCCACGATGCGCAAGGCCGCGTGACCGTGTTTGGCACCCAGTGGGCCAATGGTTTGTTCGCCGACATGGTCCGTCGCGAGATGGGCCTGAACTTCTTTCTGGGCGACGACGTGGACCCGACGAACGAGAACGCCATCTTCGAGAAGTACTATGGCGGCAGGAAGTGCTTCTATCGCATACAGACCACCATTGGCGAAGGCGACCCCGTGCCGATTTTGGTGCGCCTGCTGGACTGGGAGGGGCAGACTCTGGCCGTGGCGCAGACGACGGTGCCGGCGGCGCTCGTCGCGGCGGGCAGTGCACCGGCCACCGCATTGCCGCCTCATGTCGGTTTCGTCTTGGATGCGGACACCCTTCAGCGTCGCAAGCAGATCGCGGCCACGGTCGCCCGACTTCTCAGTCGCCGGCCGACGAGCTCTGCGACGGTGCTGCTGCTTCCCGACAAGTCGCCCCCACGCTACCGCGTTGGCGAGCGCGTCGGCCTGCGCGTCCGGAGCGACATGGCAGGCTATCTGAATGTCTTCAACATCGACCCTGCCGGCCACCCGGCCCTGCTGATTCCGAACACGCAGGCACGCGAGTACCGGATCGCCGCCGGACAAGTCGTCACCGTCTTCCCGATGGAATTCAGTTCCTCGACGCGCGTCGTGCGGGAGGGACGCGAGGAGATCAAGGTCGAGACCCGCAGCGTGGAGGTCGAGGTCCAATCTCCGGTCGGGCGCGACTTGTTCTGGGCGATCGTGACGGACAAGCCCTTGGACTGGGGCACGATGACCCGTCGACACGAGGCGGGCGAGAGGTTCTACGGCGTGGAAGACGCCGAGACGTTCACCTTGCTGGACAGGGATTTGGATCATCTCGAGTGGGCCGCCGGCATGCTCGAGATCGTGACGTTTGAATAGTGGGGGTGCGCTCGCGCACTGATTGCAGGGGGCAGACTGGACGAAAGGGGGTAGCGACCGAAGACAACGCCGTGAAGTCGCCTTGCCGTCGTGTCAACCTTCCGAAAGGACTGTCACCCATGAATCGTTCGATCCGACGACTTGCCGGTGCGCTTGCGCTGGCCGCGTTCGTCGCGGGCGGTTGTGTGCGGATGCCGGCCGGCGTCACGAGTTCGACGCTGCCCATCACCGCGCGCGACCAGTACGTGCAGACGGGCCGTGTCAGCGGGCGCTCCTGGGCCATCGGGCTGTTCAACTTCGCGATCATGCCTTACGGTGCCTACGACGCCATCCAGAACGCCAAGAAGGATAACGGCGTCGATGGTCTCATCGACGTGACCGCGGAGAATGAGGTCTGGTGGCTGACGCTCATCATTCCGCTCGTGACCTATCACAAGATCTCGGTCGAGGGCGAAGGCATCCAGTTCACGACAGGAGGACCCGACTCATGACAACCCGAGTCGCGGGCCTTCGCGCCCTTCTCGTTGCCGGCCTGGTGGCCCTTGTGATGACGACCACCGGCTGCATGACCACGATGACCGGCATCGCTCCCAGCACCGTTCCCATCACTGCCAACGACACCTACTCCATCTCCGGCTCCAAAGTGACGGGGAAGAATGTAAGCATGATGGTGCAGTTCTTCTTCTCGATCCCGATCTTCCCGCACGATCCCTCCGACGACAGTCTCAAGGACGCCTTGAGGAAGTCCAATGCCGATGCCTTGGTCGAGGTCGCGCAGGATCTCACGATGATCTGGGTGCCGACCCTCGTCACGCCGCTCTCCTTCTACTTCTACATCACCAAGACGCACGGGACACCGGTGAGGATCTCGCGAGGTGGAGCGTTGGAGGGCCGGTCCTCGGCCTTGCCGGAGAGTCCACCCGAGTCGGTTTCCATGGCGACGCCGGAGGAGCACAAGCTTGTCGCGTTTGCCCTCGCAGCCTCCGTGAAGGGAGATGAGCCATGAGAAACATGATGATGCGCGCAATGGCAGTTGTCCTTCTGGGCTCGCAGCTCCTTCTGGCGTCCTGTGTGCGCATGCCGGCCGGCGTCACCAGTTCCACGCTTCCCATCACCGCCTACGACGAGTACGTGGTGACCGGCGAGGTCATGGGCAAGGACAGCGCCTTGGGGCTGCTCAACTTCGCGATCTGGTCCTACTCGGCCCACGACGCGATCAAGAACGCCCGTGAGGTCAACGGCGTCGACGGCATGATCAACGTCACCGCCGAAAATAAGGTCGTCTGGCTCACGCTGATCTTCCCGCTGATCACCTGGCACACCATTCAGGTGAAGGGCGAGGGCATCCAGTTCACGAAAGGCGGGCCGAACTCATGAGAATCCCGTCCCGTTCCGCCTGTGCCTTCCGGGCGCTGGCGCTCTTTCTTGCGCTGGCTGTCGGCCTCTCGTCGACCGCCTGCATCACCACGATGACCGGTGTCGCCCCGGCAACCACTCCCATCACCGCCGACGACACGTACACCGAACTCGGCTCCACCTATGGGACCGCCTACGGCGTGCAGTTGCTCCTGATTCCGATCTTCCCGGAATCGCTCTCGAAGAAGAGCAAGGAGCGGGCTGTTCAACGAGGCGGAGGCAACGCCCTGACCGAAGTCTCCCAGGACTACACTCTCCTCTTCTTCTACCTGATCAACGTCTACATCGCAAAGACCAAGGGAACGGCGATCAACCTCGAACGAGGCGGCCGCCACTCCTGACGCCAACGCGGCGCCGGGGGCGGTCGCACGGCCGGCCCCGGCATTCCGCGCAACTCCATCACTTCACCCAAGAGGAAATCATGATTCCGATGAAGACCCTCCGGATGCTCCCGCTGCTCGTTGCACTCGTGATCGCGGGAGCCGCGTGCAGTCGCCAGGCGGACCTCTACATGCCCGGCGACCATGTCGATCTGGCACGAGCCACCTCGGCGAAGGCCATTGCCAACGCCCAGGGAAGCCCCCTCGAGCGCACCTGGCTGCGCCTGCGCGTCCGGCCGGAGACGCATCGCAACACCGCCGCCATGCAGAGCTTCCTCTCCGAAGCCGGCCTGAAGACCGAGACGTATCGCTACGATATCACCGAGCTTGTCCATCAGGCGGCACGCGCCAACGTCTACTCCGTGTTCGCGGATCCCGGTGCACGCACACGCGACGTCTTCACCGGCAACCTCGAGATCTATCGCTCGCAACTCGTGCTGCGCAGTGGTGGCGCGGAGTACCGTGCCGATGCACGCTTCACCATCTTCGACGACCGCGGCGGCAACCAGAGCGTCTGGAGCACCACCGCCTCGGTCGATCGCTTCGGCCCCTTCACCCCCAATGAGTTGCCGCGCATCGTGCCCGAGACCCTTGCCGCGCTCATGCAGCAGCTTGTCGAGAAGGCCGCGGCCTCTCCGGAGGTGGCGCAGGCGTGCGACGACTACCTGCGCAATCGCCAGCCGCAGTGGGCCATGCCCGGCAGGAACGAGGGGCTTGCCCGTCTGCCTGCTCCTTCCGACAGCGGAAAGGTCTACGCCCTGCTGGTTGGCGTGGGCGACTACGCCAATCCGGGGATCCCGGCGCTTCGCTACGCCGCCTCCGACGCGCGTGCCATGCAGGAAGCCCTCGTTGTCCGCGGCATCCCGGCGGCGAACATCCGCACGCTGACGAACTCGGAAGCCACGTTGCGCGCCATCCGCTCCGGCATCTCGACGCATCTCGGGCAGGCCCTCGAGGAAGACACCGTCCTGCTGTACTTCTCCTGCCACGGCAGCGCCGACCCCGACACGCTCGCAGCGCGCAACTACCACGATGGATTCGAGAAGTTCCTGCTGCCGCATGACGCCGATCCGTCCGCTCTCACGGGCAGCGGGCTCGCCATGAGCGAGCTCCAGCGCGACCTCGCCAACCTCGCCAGCCGCCGCATTGTCCTCATGGTGGACTCGTGCTACGCGGGGGACATCGCCGAGGTTGCCGACGCCGGCGGCAAGTACTTCCGCAACACGGGCACGACGGGCCTCAAGGCGCTTAACCTGGTGGACGACTACGTCGTGCGCTTCGTGCCGGACGAGGCCGCCACTTCCGGCGCCGGCCGCGCCGTCGTGGTTCTGGCCGCCAGCCAGGCGAATCAGGTCAGCCGCGAGGACGCGCGCTGGAACGGTTCGCTCTACACGCACTATCTCGTGAAGGGCATCGCCGGCGAGGCCGACAGCAACGGCGACGGCGTTGTCACGGTGGAGGAGTTGCACCAGTTCGCGCGCGAACGCGTGGCCCGCGAGTCCGCCAACAAGCAGACGCCGATTCTCTTTCCATCCGAACCGCCCTTCCCGATCGCCGTGACGCCGCGGCGCTGACTCTGTCGATGGAGACCGTCGTGATGAGACGCGCGTTCATTGCATGCTGGCTGCTCCTGTTGGGCACGTCGCTCGCGTCGGCACAGCCTGCCACGCCCGAGGCGCGTTGGGCGCTCGTCGTGGGCGTCAACGGCTACCGCGAGGTCGAGTCGCTCGACTTCGCCGTCGGCGACGCGCGCGCCGTGCGCCAGGCGCTCGTCGAGCACTACGGCTTCGACCCGCGCAACATCGTCTACCTTGCCGACGATGCCGCCCATCCGGAGATCGTCGACGGGGCGCCGACGCGTGACAACATCCTCTATGCCCTCGACGCGGTCTTCGGCCAACCAGGCCTCCTCGAAGCCGACGACCTCTTTGTCTTCTTCTTCTCCGGGCACGGGCTCTCGCGCTTCACCGCCCTTGGCGCCGATGGCTATCTGCTGCCCATCGAGGCACGGGGCGACGAGCAGACGATCTTCCTCTCCGCCGTGCCGATGCGCGACCTGCGGAAGTACGCCGTCGAGAACCTGCCCGCCGAGCGCGCGCTCTTCCTGATCGACGCGTGTTACAGCGGCCTGAGCGGCGTGACGCCGCAGGACGCGCGCTATCCCCTCGTGCCCGGAGAACGCGCGCCGGCCAAGTTCGTCGTCACCGCCGGCTCGCGCGACGAGCCCGTCTTCGAGGTCGATGCGCTCGGCCACGGCCTCTTCGCCTACGCCGTGCTGGAGGCGCTGCGCGCGCGCGCAGCGGACGAGGACGGCGATGGCGCCCTCACCTCGCGCGAGTTGCACCGCTGGACCACCGCCAGAATCGCGGCGTTGATCGCCGAGTTCGGCCTCGAGCTCGACCGACAGGTTCCCCAACGTTCGGCGTTTCTCGATGCCCCGGTCGATGTGGCTCTCGCACCGGTGCAGGCGGGTCAGCGCTTCGTGCGCGAGGAGGCCACGCAGGTGCTGCTCACGCGCAAACAGGCTCTTGGCCGCGCCGTGCCTCCTGCCACCTCCGACGACTTTCGTCCGGTGGCGCTGGCGCAGCTCGTTCCAAAGTTGCCTGGCTTTGCGCTCTTTGTGACGCCGCCGGATGCGGGGACGCTGACCACCGACACCCAGGCGCGCGCGCGTCACGAGGTCGCAAGCAGCCTGCTGCGCGAGACCATGTTGGACGCGGGCCTGCCGGTGGTTGGTTTCGGCGGCGCGCGTCCGCGGGACGAAGCCGAGGCGCTGCGCCATGCCGCTGCTGTCGGTGCGAACTATCTGCTGGCCATGCAACTGCTGCGGCCCATCGAGGCCACGTCCGCCACGGGGCTATCGTGGTCGGCCTCGACGACGGTGGCCGGCACGATCGTCTCGGTCGCGTCGGGCGAGGAACTCGCGCGCCGCACCTTCGACGTGAAGGTCGAGCGCCACGAGACGGCCGACAACGCGAAGGAGGCGGTGCTCTTTCTCGGCGCCGCCACGCTGCGCGACGCACTCATCGCGCCGGCCGCGGCGCACTTTCTCTCGCGTCCCGTCGAGGCCGCGCCCGCTCGGCGCTTCATCCTCCACCTAGACATCCAGCGCCGCGCCTGCACGCCGGCCGATTTCCGGGCCGCGCTCGAGCAGCACCTCCCGGCCGGCTCCACCATCGCCCGCTTCTCCGTGGACCGCACCAACGTGACCATCGAGCTCGACTTCGCCGGCGACGAGGCCGCACTACGCGGGTCCCTCGCCGCGACTGCGGCGGCTCTCAGCGTGGTCATCGCACACGGGGCCACCGAAGGCAATGCGTCGCTCTGGACTGTGCGGCGGCGATAGACACGGAGCCCGCCGCAGTCGACCGAAATGGGATTGCCATCAGTTCCCTGCTTTGGCAGGATGCTTGTGTCGGTGCTGGAGAATCGGAATGAACTGGCAAGAGTACATCACGCAGGACCCAACTGTGATGCTGGGGAAGCCCTGCATCGCGGGGACACGGCTTACGGTGGATTTCGTGCTCGAGCAGCTCTCCAATGGTTGGCTCGTTGAGGACTTGCGCGACAACTACGGACTGACCCCCGAGCAAGTCCGTGCCGCTCAAGGATTCGCGGCGGCATGGATGCGGCTGGATGAACCAACCATTCGTTCGGGATGACCGATGCGGATTGCTGCAGACGAGAATGTTCCTGCCTTGTTGGTGCGATGGCTGAGGGACGATGGCCATGACGTGACTTGGGTCCGCGAGCAGTCTCCCGGGGCTGCGGATTCGGAAGTCTTGCGCACATCAACACTCGAGAGACGAGTGGTCCTGACGTTGGACAAGGATTTCGGAGAACTCGTCTTTCGACGTCGGATGCGGGCCACTGGTGTTGTCCTGGTTCGCCTCGCAACCGACAGTCCGACGGACCTACTGGCAAAGTGGATCGCCCGTTGGGACGAGGTCAGGGTCCTCGCCGAAGGGCGTTTCGTCATTGTCGAGGCCGATGGGATCCGGGTTCGGGCGCTCCCGCCACTTACCGCCCCTCCCTGACAAATGACACGATGGTTCTCCACCATCGTTTGCACTCAGCGCCGCAGCCGCCGTTCGCCCTTCTTCCTCGCGACTTCCTGCATGTCCACGTGCTTGTCGTGTGGATCGACGATTTCCTCGCCAAGAAGGTACTCGAGGATGTCTTCGAGCGAGATGACGCCTTCCATGCCGCCGTACTCGTTGGTGACGATCAGGAGCTGCTGGCGGTTCTCGAGGAAGATGCGCAGCAGTTCGTTGCAGGGCAGGCTGTCGGGGACGAAGTGCGCGGGCTGGGCAAGGTCGGCGAGGGTCTTGTCGGCCAGCTCCTCGTCGTCGCGGGCGACCAGTTCGTCGAACACGTCGCGGCGGTGCACGATGCCGGAGACCTGGTCCGGGTCGTTGTTGTGGACAATCGGCAGGCGGCTGTAGGTCCAATGCTCGCTGTGCTGGGTGATCGCGGAGAGCGGCAGGTTCTCGGGCAGGACGTAGACTACCGTGCGGGGCGTCATGAGGTCGCGGGCGACGACGTCGTTGAGGCGCAGCGCGTTGATGGCCCAGCGGGCCTCCTCGGGCAGCAGCGTGCCGGCGCGCGCGCCCATCTCCGCGAGTGCCAGAATCTCGCGCTCGCTCGGCGCCTGCGACTTCTCCGTGTGCCCCTTGCGGATCGTCTGCGTCAGCACCTGACTGGAAAGCACGAACGGCTTGAGTACGACGATCAGCAGCTCGAGGGGCCAGGCGAGCACCGGCGCGAGCCGTGCCGCATACGTCACGCCCAGCGTCTTGGGCACGATCTCGCTGAAGTAGAGCACGATCACCGTGAAGGCGATGCCGTAGACCGCGGGGGCCATGGTGCCGTGCTCGATGAAGTGGCGCCCGACGAGCGCGCCGCCGAGCGTGGCGCCGAGCGTGTTTGCCACCGTGTTCAGCGTCAGAACCGCCGCGATGGGTTCGTCCACGTTGGCGCGAAGACGTGCCAGCCGCTCGCCGCCCGGATGACCGGCCGCGCGCAGCTCCTCGATCTTGCTCGGCGGCACGGCATAGAACGCGGCTTCCATGATGCTGCACAGGAAGCTGAGCAGCACCGAGACGACCGTAACGAGGAGGATGGCGAGCACGGGCGAGGCTCTATTCCGAGTAGAGGTGCAGTTTGTCGCGCACGCGTTCCATCGTGGCGACGGCACGGGTGCGCGCGGCGGCGTTGCCTTCGCGCAGGACATCGCGCCAGTGGTCCGGGTCGCGCTCGAGTTCGGCGCGTCGCTGGCGTGCCGGCTCGAATCGCGCGTTGATTTCGTCGGCCAGCAGCTTCTTGCACTGCCGGCATCCGATCGTCGCGTTGCGGCATCCCTCCTGGATTCCGTCGTAGTGCTTCGGATCCGTGAAGACCTTGTGGTAGCTCCACACGCTGCACTTGTCCGGGTCCCCTGGGTCCGTCTTCCGGACGCGCGCCGGATCGGTCACCATGACGGAGACCTTCTGCTCCACCTCCGCGGCCGGCTCGCTCAGGTAGATGCAGTTGCCGTACGACTTGCTCATCTTGCGGCCGTCGTTGCCCAGCAGCACCGGCGCGTTGCCCAGGCGCCACTCCGGCACGCGGAACACCGGGTCCGCCTCCGTACCGTACAGGTGGTTGATCTTCTGCGCCAGATCCTGCGTCTTCTCGATGTGCTCGACCTGATCCTTACCGACCGGCACGACGTGGGCCTGGTACATCAGGATGTCGGCCGACTGCAGGCAGGGATAGCCGAGGAAGCCGTAGGTGCGCAGCATCTCGTTGCCGCCCTCGACGATGTTATCCTTCCAGCTCGTGCAGCGTTCCATCAGCCCCAGCGGCGCGAACATCGACAGCAGCAGGTGCAGCTCGGCGTGCTCCTTGACGGCCGACTGGGCGAAGATCGTCGCCTTCGTCGGGTCGAGCCCGACTGCCAGCCAATCGAGCATCTGTTGGCGCACGTTCTCGCGCAACTCGGTCGTGTCGCGGTACGTGCTGGTCAGCGCATGCCAGTCGGCAATCATGAAGAAGCACTCGAGCTCGTCCTGCAGGTCGAGCCACTGGGCGAGCGCACCGACGTAGTTGCCCAGATGCTGGCGGCCGGTCGGGCGACTGCCACTCAGCAGAATCTTGCGGCCGGCAGGGGACGAAGTCATGGGAAGCGCAAACTCCTTGGGCTACAACTGGATGGAGGTCGGAAAGCCCAGCAGGGACAACGTGAGTTTCGTGCAGAACCAGACAGGCACCCACAGGAACGAGCCGAAGTTGAACAGGAGCAACAGGAAGAAGATGAATCCGAAGCGGCTGTAGAATTCCCAGAAGGCGTAGAACTGCTGGCGCCCGCGGATCACGAAGTGATGCAGCACGTGCGAGCCGTCCAGCGGCGGCACGGGCACCAGGTTGAAGAACGCCAGCAGCCAGTTCAGATAGACGTACTTCATCGTCAGATCGTGGATGATCTTCACGAAGTTCTCCGACATCGTCCACCAGCCGGCCTGGTGGCCCACGAGCCCGACCCGCAGCAGCAGGCTGAGCACCAGCGTCCCGAAGATCGCCAGCAGCACGTTGGAGAATGGCCCGGCCAGCGAGACGACCACGTTCCATGCCGGCGAACGGAACCTTGACTCGACCACCGGCACCGGCCGCGCCCACCCGAACAGGAACGCGCCGGGCAGCGTCAGCATCAGGATCGGCAGCAGCACCGTCCCGAACGGGTCCATATGCACCACGGGGTTGAGCGACAGGCGGTTCTGGTACGCGGCCGTCGTGTCGCCTGCCCACTTGGCGGTCAGGGCATGGGCGACCTCGTGGATCGTCAGCGCGAAGAGGAAGACCGGATAGAACGTCAGGAGTTGGTAGAGGAACGACTGGGAGTTCATCGGCTCGGCCCGTGGGGTCTGCCTGCGAAGGCGCGAGGTTGCGAAGGGAGGGCGAAACCGGTCAACGGAGAAGTGGCCCGGGGGTCAGCCTTCACGCGCCGGGCGCAGGTCCTTCACCTCGAGTTGCAGGCTGGTGCGGCCCTGCCAGGTGTTCTCGCTCGGGCGAAAGAGGACATCGACGGCGTGGCCGGGCGACTCGCACAGCGGCAACAGGTGCCCGAGGCCGAAGCCGATCGCCGGGAAGGACTCGCCGTCGGCGCGCAGGGTGAGCTTCAGGTGGTTGTTGCCGACCAAGCGCGGCGGGACCGGGCACCGGGCGCCCTCGAGCAGGAAGAGCGGCGCCGGGTTCTCCTCGCCGAAGGGCTGCAGGCGTTGCAGGTCGCGGTAGAATTCCCACGTGATGTCGGCGCCGTCGAGCACGGCATCGACGTGCAGCTCGGGCGCGGGCTCGGCGACGGCGAAGAGCGTGCGGGCGTGGGCATTGATGGCGCGGCGGAAGTCGTCGAGCGCCGACGCGGCGACCTGCACGCCGGCGGCTGCCGCGTGACCGCCAAAGGTCAGCAGGTGGTCCGCGCAGGCGCCCAGTGCCGCGTGCACGTCGAAGCCCGGGATCGAGCGGGCGCTGCCCTTGGCGCGATCGGTCTCCAGCCGCATCACAATCGCGGGCCGGTGGAAGCGTTCGGCCACGCGCGCCGCGACAATGCCCACCACGCCCAGATGATAGTCCGGTCCGGCCACGACCAGCACGTCGGCCAGGCCGGCCGCGATCTGGGCCTCGGCGCGCGCGATCGCATCGTCGACGATCGATGCCTCCTCGTCGCGGCGTTGGCGGTTCAGCGCACTCAACTCCTGCGCCAGCGCCACCGCCCGGTTGCCGCAATCCGTCAGCAGCAACTCGAGCGCGATGCCGGCGTGTTCGGTGCGCCCGGCGGCGTTCAGCCGCGGCGCCAGCACGAACGCCACGTGCCCCGGTGTCACCTCGGCATCCAGCAGCTTGTTCTCCGCCAGCATGGCGCGCAGGCCGGGCCGGCGCGTTGCCGCGAGCTGTCGCAGCCCGTGCGTCACCAGCACGCGATTCTCGCCGATCAGCGGCACGATGTCGGCCACGGTGGCCAGGGCCACGAGGTCGAGCAAGTCGCGCAGGAACGCGCGTGCCTCCTCGGGCGGACGACCTGCGGCCTTCAGCAGCGCATGGGCGAACTTGAAGGCCACGCCGGCGCCGCACAGGCGTGCGCCTGCGTACGGCGCGTCCGGTCGGTTCGGATTCACCACGGCATGCGCGTCCGGCAGGCCGGCCTCGGGCAGATGGTGATCGGTGACGACGACATCCATGCCGAGCGCGCGCGCGCGGGCGATTTCCGTCACCGCCGTGATCCCGGTGTCCACCGTCACCAGCAGTTGCACGCCGGAGGCGGCCAGCTCCTCCACGCGCGTGGTGTTCATGCCATAGCCATCGAGCAGGCGATGCGGAATGAAGTGCGCGGGCGCGGCGCCAAGATGCCGCAGCGTCAGCAGCATCACCGCCGTCGAGCAGATGCCGTCCACGTCGTAGTCGCCGAAGATGGCTATCTTCTCGCCGGTGGCCACGGCACGCAGCGTGCGGGCGACGGCGCGATCCATGTCGGCCAGCTCGAACGGGTCGCGCAGCGCGGCAAGTCGCGGATCGAGGAACTCGCGCAACGCCGCGTCGTCCTGCCACTGGCGCGCGACCAGCACGCGGGCCACCGCCGGGTGGATGTCGAGCTGGCGAGCCAACGCCTGCTCGCGCACGCGGTCGCCCGCGCGCACCACCCATCGGGCCGGCGGAGCGCCGCGCGACGGGGTCGGCAGGGGAGAGGGCACGGTCATCGGATCGGGAGTCGCCGGGCAGGGTGGCGCGGGTCGGCACGTCGCCCCGCCCAGCCCATTGGCCGCCGCAGGACGGGCAAGTCAAGGCGGAGAACAACACGCCCCGCAGGGATCGCTACTTCGTCGGTGGACGAATGCCCAGCACCGGCCGCAGCAGGCGCTTGATGCGTTCCGGCAGGCGGGCCTCGATGGCGCGGCGCACCTTCACCGCCGTGCCGCGGGCCAGGGCCTCGGTCGCCATGTTGTGCGGCAGGGCCATCTCCCAGCGCCGCCGGCGTGCCTCGTGGATGCGGTCCGGCAACGCGATTGCGCGAAAACGCCGTGCCGGGCGATCGAGAGCCAACTCGGGCTGGCGCGTGATGCGGCGCGGGTCATCGAGAAGATCCTCGTACGCGGCGACGTAGTGGCGCACGAGTTCCGCATCGCGCCAGTACGATTCGATCCATGCGCGGCCCTCGGCGCCGACGGCGTGCCGCTCGTCGCGCTGGCGCGCCAGATGCAGGATCACGTCGGCGGCATCCTCAAGCCGCACGTTGACGAACGGCAGCGCGTCCGCCCCCGAGACCGTGCGCAGCACCGCATCGGTACGTCCGTCGAGGTACGCCAGCACCGGCTTGCCGAGCGCCAGGCCCTCGAGCGACGAGAGATGGTAGCTGCCCGTCACGAGTTCGTCGATGACGATCGCGGCGTGGCGCTTCGCCTCCATGGCCTCGACGAACGGGCGCTTGTGAATCGTGCGAAACGACAGGCCCGTGCGGCGATGGAGGTCCTCCAGCATGGCGACCGTCTCGGGCATCCCCTTGGTGTCCCACCGCTCCTGCCAGGCGCCGCGCCACCAACTTGGGCAGTACACGACGCCGGCGCCCTCGGTTGGTTTCGCGTTCGGCAGATACGCGGCGTCGTCCTGCGGCACGATGTTGGGCACCACGCGCGCCGTCGGGAAGAATCGCTCGGGATACTGTGCGATGACCAGCTTCGGGATCGGATCGTACAGCACTTCATCGAGCGGGATCCCCATGTGCGCGGCCACCTGCATCGGCGTGCTCTCGAACATGCGGACAAGGCGCTTGCCGCGCGCAGCCAGGGCCGCGAAGTCCACCGGCGCGAACTCCTGCGAGCGCGCATCGAGGTAGTTGAACAGGTGCAGGATGTCGGCCTGCTCGGCCAGCTCGAGAGTCTTCGCCGGATCCTCCTCGTGCACATGGTCGTGCTCGAAGATGTCCCAGCGCTTGAGATCGACGTGCCGCACCTCGATGCCAGTATGCCGTTGTAGCGCGCGCACGATGCGAATGGGGGCGCCCGCCAGGGGGGTGGTCGAGAAGGTGACGACGCGGATCGGCATGGTGGCGGCCTCGTTCCGTTCAGATTCCGGACAGGATGCGGGCGTTGAACTCGGCGATCTCGGCGTCGAACCGCACGTTGAGATCATGCAGGCGCCGGCGGATCGCGTCGCGTTGGGAAAGGAAGTCGGCGAAGCGCTCGACTGCTCCCGTCGCACCCTCGGCGGCGAAATCGTGGCACCACTCCTCGACGCCGCAGGCCCGGGCGAAACCGGTGATCTTGGGATGCGTGGCGATCGAGAAGGTCGGAGTGCCATTCCCGACGCTGCAAATCTGGCTGTGTCCGCGCGTCGAGATTGTGAAGTCCGCCCCGGCGTAGTGCATGAACGTGCGCCAGGTCCAGCGCCAGTGCCTCCAAAGGGCCAGGCGTTGGACGCGCGAGCCGAGGTCGAGCCGCTCGTAGAGCTTCGCGTCGTCGATCGTGTGCGGGATCAGGAAGCCGTCCATGCCCGCCTCGTGACACAGCCGGCGCAGGAGTGTGAAGAACTCCGCGTCGCGTCCCGGATGTCGCAGATGCGGCCGGTCCGCCGCCACCTGCACGACGAAGTACGGCCGCCAACGTCGATAGCGAAACACGCGATAGAAGGTGCCGGGATCGGGCACCTCGACGAAGCCTTTGTCCGCCAGCGACGGAAAGTGCTCCAGCAAGCGCGCCAGCGATCCGTCGTTGCGGAATGCCACGAGGGCCTTCTTCTCGGCCAGCAGGTGGAGGAACTCCTCCATCTGCGGCAGCGGCGGCGGGTCGCCGTGGAAGTGATTGAATCCAACGCCGTAGAGCACGATGCGCCCCGGCAGCCGCGCGATGTCGGCCAACTCCATGTTCCACATCGTTCCTGTGCGGGACCATGGCTTGCCCGACGGACCGAACGAATGAATCAATCCTCCGCCGCCAAACACGATCAGCGGCGACTCCATCAGGCGGCGCAGCGTCGCCGGCCCGAAGTCGTTGCCCAGCAATTCCATGTGATCGAGTTGCACGTGCGGCCGCAGCATACGCCGGATCGCAAGGTTGAGCGCGTTGTCCCCGAGATTGCGGTTCAGCACCGTCAGATGAACGCCGCGCACGGGCTTCATGTCGCGCCACCCCGGGCCACGGCGAACAGCGCCGGGGCCTGCACGCCATCGCGCACGTCGATCACCCGTGGCTCGCGCAGCACCAGGCGCAGCGACGGCTCGCTGAAGTAGTGATAGTGTCCGTCGAAGCCCTCGGGCACGCGGCGCTTCCAGGGCACCTCGATGATGACGTGTCGCCGGGCCAGGCGCATGGCCCGCTCGACGAAGGCGCGGGCATCCTCGACGTGCTCGAGCACGTGCCAAGCGAACACGACGTCGAAGGGGCCATCGAAGTCCATTGCGAGAAAGTCGCCGGTGCGCGTCGGGAAGCCAAGCCGGCGCGACTCGGCGGCAAGGTTCTCATCGAGTTCGGTGCACTCGATCGAGGCGACGCGCTTGCGGATTTCGGCGCAGAACGTGCCCGCACCGGCGCCGATGTCGAGGCAGCGGTCGGTCGCGCGCAGGTAGGGCTTCACCAGGCGGGCGCGCTTGCGCACGATGCCCTTGCGCATCTTGTGGAAGAGCGGCGTCGGGCGGCCGTGCTCGTCGATCTCGCGCGTGTCGCGCCGGAACGACTTGCGATACTCCGTCGCGTGGAAGGCGATCGGGTCTCCGTCGAACGGCCGGAAGCCATGCCCGCAACGCGGGCAGCGATGCAACAGGCCCTCCGGCGGATCGTAGGGATGGTCGCAGGCGTGGCAGTTCACAGGGCGCGGCTCCAGTAGTGCGAACGCACATAGTCGAGGTCGTTGCCTAGGCAGCGGGCACGTTCCACCTGACGCTCGAGCAGCAACGCGATGAACTGGCGACAACGTTCCTCGTCCACCGGTTCCTCGAGCGCGCGCGCGAACGCCTGCGGCTCGCGCACCCGATAGTGCACGAGCCCCTTGTTCAGGAAGATGTCCTCGCCATAGGCGAACACGCGTCCGTCGAACAGCAGCGCCTCGAGGATCGACGTGCTGTTGATCGCCACGGTGGCCATGGCCTTGCGATACAGGTCCGCCTTTCGATAGCCCGCCGTCGTGATGTCCGTCATGCGTCCGTAGCGCGAAAGATCGTACTTCTTCGGATAGAGCGGATGGGGCTTGACGAGCAGCCGCACCTCGCGGGGCGTCGTCTCGTGCAGGAAGTCGAGGAACTCCTCGTTGCTGCGGAACGGAGCGGATAGGAACTTGAAGTCGTTCACGTCCTTCTGCAGGGGCACGTACAGAAAGTCGCGGGCATCGAGTGGCCGGCCTTGCGCGAAGGGCGCGCGCAGCCGGTCGAGAGTCGCCTCGTCGATCGTGCGTCCTGCGAGGTCCGCGGCCGACATGCTGGCGATCTCGGAGTCCGATCCGCATCCACCGCGCGAGATGTAGAAGTTCCGGCTCCATGGCAGCCAACCATACTCGGAGAACAGGCAATTGTCGCGCCCGATCGCCTCGGCCGCCGCGCGCTGCTCCACGCCGTTGCCGTTGCCAAAGCACACCACGTCGCAGTCCGCCTCCCGCAACCGCTCGATCAGGTCCTCGACGTGATACCACAAGCGAATCGGATCGCGATCCTTGTCTATCGGGTCGAAGACTCCCTCGCGCGCTGGATCGGTGAAGCGATTCGTTCGCCACCAATCCCGATACGTCACCGCATAGTGCACAAGCAGCGCCGCGACCCGATGCTCCGAGCGCCGGAAGAACATCAGGAAGTCGTTCGCGTTGATCGAGTAGCGATACGTCGCGACGATGGCGATGCGCTTGCCCATGGGATGGCTCACCCCTCCTCCCATTCGGGATTCAGGCGAAACGCGCCGGCCAGAAAGCTCGGCAGCACGCGTCCGGGGTGTGGCACGTCCATGACTTCGAAGGCCAGGCACTGCGGCACGCGGTCGAGGATGCTCTGGCGCCCGGTGCGTAGCGCCAGCGTGATCGCGTAGTTCCCCGGCGCCAGGCAGGGATCGTCGAAATTCAACACGAAGCGTCGCCGCTCGCCGGGGGCCATTCGCACGATCAGGCCGCGATCCTCGCTCGCGCAACTCGCCAGGCGTGTCTGGTCCGCCCACGAGTCGATGCCCACGACGATGCTGATGTCCTCGACCGGTTCGGTGGCGGGGCATCGCAGCGTCACCTCCAGAGTGAACGGCTCGCCGAATGCGAGCGCCGTCGTTTCGTCGCCCCCCGAACTGCGCAGCACGCAGGCGCACACACGCACCTGTTCGCCGTGCGTTCCATGGCGTTCCGCGGCGTCCACATCCACGCGGTCGTCCGTGCGGCCGCGTTCGAGGTAGCGGCGCACGACGTCGGCCGCATCGCCCGCCAACTCGATGCGCCCCTCTTCCAGCCACACCGCCCGCGCACACAGCCGCTGCAAGGCCGTCATGTTGTGACTCACGAACAGCACCGTCCGCCCGTCTGTTGCCGCGTCCTGCATCTTGCCCAGGCACTTCTTCTGGAATGCCGCGTCGCCGACTGCCAGCACCTCGTCCACCACCAGGATGTCCGTCCGCAGGTGCGCCGCCACGGCGAAGGCAAGGCGCACGTACATGCCGCTCGAGTAGAACTTCACTGGCGTGTCGAGGAAGCGCTCGATGCCCGAGAAGGCGACGATCTCGTCGAAGCGGCGCGCGATTTCCTCGCGTCGCATGCCCAGAATCGCGCCGTTCAGGAAGACGTTTTCGCGCCCGGTCAGCTCGCGGTGGAAGCCTGTGCCCACCTCGAGCAGGCTCGCCAGACGGCCGCGGTAGCGAATCTCGCCCTCCGTCGGCGGCGTGATGCGGCTCAGCAGCTTCAGCATCGTCGACTTGCCCGCGCCATTGCGGCCGATGATGCCCAGTGTCTCGCCGCGCGCCACGTCGAGATCGACCCCGCGCACCGCCCAGAAGGTCTCGCCGGGCGTCGCGCTTCCGCGCACCAGCCCGCGCAGACCTTCCATCAGGCCCTCGCGCAGCGAGTCGTGCGCGCGTCCCGCCCCCAGGCGATAGCACTTCCCCACGCCGCGCAACTGCACGGCCCAGTCGCCCCGCGATGTCGAGGGCCCGTTCGTCACAGCACGTCCACCAGTCGCGATTCGCGGAATCGGAAAAACCACACGCCGCCGACGAACACGGCGCACGCCACCACCGCGCCCTTGCATGCCAGTGCCCAGTCCACCGGATTGCCCGTCAGCAGGGCACGGTACGTCTCCGCGATCGCCAGCATCGGGTTCAGCGTCAGCAGCATCCCGGCCGTCTCGCCCCATTGCCCGGGCCGCACCAGCACCGTCAGGAACATCCCGATCATCAGCACGAAGGGCACAACGTACTTCACGTCGCGGTACTGCGCATCCAGGATCGCGAAGAACGTCCCGACGCCCGCGGCCGTCAGCAACTGCATCGCCAGCAACGGCACCGCCGCCACCAGCAGCCACGGCGTGAACGCGCCGGCCGCGAGTGCGAAGCCCACCAGCACCAGAAACGCGAAGCCGTAGTCCACCGCGCTGCCCGCGACGTACGCGCCGGGCACGCACAGCCGCGGGAAGTACACCTTCGCGATCAGGTTCGCGTTCGATTCCAGCGACGTCGCGCAACTCCCCACCGCCGACGAGAAGCTCATCCACGGGACCACCGCCGCCAGGAAGAAGAGCAACGAATCGAGCACCGGTCCGTCGCCACCGACGCCCAGCCGTCGGAAGATCGCCGCGAACATGCCGCCCGTCGCCAGAGGTTGCAGCACCACCCAGACGATGCCGAGCGCCGTCTGGCGATAGCGCACCGTCAGGTCGCGGCGCACGAACGCCGCGAAGAGATCGCGGTACGCCCACAGGTCCCGCAGGGCCTGGACGAAGCGCCGGTCCGGCCGCGACGAGATGACCGTCTCGGTCAGCGTCGTCTCGGGCGGCGGCGCCTCGGTGCCGGGTCCGGAAGGAGCGGAGGTCTGGGAGGGCGTGGCTGCCATCTCCGGGTTGCGGTGTCAGTTGGCCGGGCGCGTGCGGTACAGCCCATCGGGCGCCAGGCGCCCCTCGCCATGCTCGGCCTCCCAGTGCGCCAGCGCAAGGTCCGTATCCACCATCATTTCGACCAGTTGACGGAAGCTGACGCGCGGCTCCCATCCCAGCTTCTCGCGCGCCTTCGTCGGGTCGCCGAGCAGCAGGTCCACCTCCGTCGGCCGGAAGTAGCGCGGATCGATCTCGACGTGGTCCTGATAGTCGAGCCCCACGCGGCCGAAGGCGATTTCCAGGAACTCGCGCACGCTGTGCGTTTCGCCCGTGGCGACCACGAAGTCGTCCGGCTCGTCGTGCTGCAGCATCAGCCACATCGCCTCGACGTAGTCGCCGGCGAAGCCCCAGTCGCGCTGCGCGTCCAGGTTGCCCAGGTACAGCTTCTTCTGCATGCCATGCTTGATGCGTCCGACGGCGCGCGTGATCTTGCGCGTGACGAACGTCTCGCCGCGCCGGGGCGACTCGTGGTTGAACAGGATGCCGTTGCTCGCGAACAGGCCGTACGCCTGCCGGTGGTTCACCGTCTGATGGAAGGCGAAGACCTTGCCGACGCCGTAAGGGCTGCGCGGCCGGAACGGCGTGTTCTCGGTCTGCGGCGTCTCGGCCACCTCGCCGAACATCTCGCTGCTCGACGCCTGGTAGAATCGCGCCTTCGGCACGATGCGCCGCACGGCCTCCAGCATCCGCAGCGTCCCCATCGCCACCGTGTCGCAGGTGTACTCGGGCTCGTCGAACGACACCCGCACGTGCGACTGCGCGCCGAGATTGTACACCTCGTCCGGGCGCACCTCCTCGACGATCTGGGTCAGGCGGCCGGAATCCGTCAGGTCGCCGTAGAGTAGCCGCAAGCTCATGCTCGACCAGTGCGGGTCGGTGTAGATGTGGTCGATGCGCGACGTGTTGAACGTACTCGACCGGCGCACGATGCCCCAGACATCATAGCCCTTCCGCAGCAGCAGCTCGGTCAGGTAGCTGCCGTCCTGGCCGGTGATTCCGGTGATAAGAGCCCTCTTGCTCGCCATGTCGTCTTCCTTGTTGGTGGTTGCCGGCTGCCGGAGTCCCCTGCCGCCCGCTTCCGCAGCACCCCATCGGGTGGCGCCGCAAAGGGCAAGGCAAGCCGAAACCCCCCGACGGATGCCAGTCCGAACCGCCGCCAAACCGGCGCCAACTTCCCTCCTGCCCCCCCGCGCCTTTCGGATTGACGGCCCGCCAAACCCCCTCGCAGGAATAACAACAGTCGTATCAAGCCTTCATCGATCCATCCCGAGGCCGACATGACCAAGGCTGAAGTCGCCAACCTGCTGATGGAAAAAACCGGACTCGGCCGGGCCGAATCCTGCCAGGCCGTCGAAATCTTCCTCGATTCCATCAAGGAAGCCCTCCAGCAGGGCGAGAAGGTTTCCCTTGTCGGCTTCGGCACCTTTCTCGTGAAGAACAAGAACCCCCGCAACGGCCGCAACCCGCGCACCGGCGAGCAGATCTTCATCGAGGAGAAGAACGTCGTCGTCTTCAAGCCCGGCAAGTCCTTCCGCGAGTCCGTCAACGCCATCGACGCCACCGGTTCCGACGCCGAGTAGGACGCACCGGCCACCCGTGAGCCGATCCCGACGCCCGCGTCCCACCATTCGCCCCGAGCGCGACGTCGCCTTGGCCAATGGCGGCTGCCTCGTCGCCGGCATCGATGAGGCCGGCCGCGGGCCCATCGCCGGGCCCGTCGTCGCCGCCGCCGTCGTCTGGGACCCCGCCGGTCGCCGCCCTGTCGGGCTCGCCGATTCCAAGCTGCTCACCGCCCGCCAGCGCCAACGCCTCAACTGCCAGATTCGCCGTCGTGCTCTGGCATGGGGCATCGGGCTCGCTACCGCCGCCGAGATCGACCTCCTCAACATCCTAGAGGCCACCCGCCTCGCCGCCATGCGCGCCCTCGAAGCCCTCGGCGCCCACCTGCCCCCCGGCCATGCCGTCGGCGCCCTCGTCACCGACGCCCTCGAGCTCCCCGCCTGCAGCCTCCCCACCCACGCTATCATCAAGGGCGACCAGAAGTCCGCCTCCATTGCCGCCGCCTCCATCCTCGCCAAGGAGACGCGCGATCGCATCATGGACGACTACCACCTCGAGTTCCCCGAGTACGGCTGGGACAACAATCGCGGCTACCCGACCGACGCCCACCGCGCCGCCGTCGAGCACCATGGCCCCTGCACGCTCCACCGCCTCAGCTTCGCGGGCGTCGACTTCTTCTGTTCCCAGCCCCGCCGCGCCCCCTCGAGCGAACGCCTCGAACGGCTCGCCGCCGACACCCCGCCGACACCCGAAGCAGTCCGGCGGCTCCTCGCCGAGGCCGACGACCTCGTCGTCCGACTCCCACCGCCCGACTTCGAGAGCCTCGCCCGCCTGCTCAACGAACGCGTCGCCGCCGCCGGACTCCCGCCCTGGGACCCGCCCGTCATTCTTCCCCAGTGGGGAGGCGGACGCCCCGCCCCGGCCACCGACTCTCAGTAGACGATCCACGCATCCGTCGGCGTCGGTTCCGGAATGTTGAAGTAGTCCCCGATCGCCTGGCCGATCGCCCACCCGACGGCTCGGTAGTCGTCGTCCGTGTTCGGCACGCCCGTCACCGGGCCGGCCTGATAGGTCCCCTCGAACGTGATCGCCATCACGTCCTGCCAGGCGTCCTTCACGGAGTAGCGGTCGTGCATCATCGCTTCGACGTAGGGGCGCGACGGGTGGTTGAAGTTGCTGCTCTGGCTGGTGCCGAGCGCGACGTAGGGACTGCGCGCCTTGAGTAAATCGACCCAGCGCCGCTCGATCGCGTTGACCGACGGCTTCGCTCCCGGGTCGCCCGGTTGGAACCACGTCCCCTGGTGCACGAAGTGGAACGGATAGGTCAGCCCGTGCGAGGAGTGCAGGTTCAGCAGCAGGAGGATCGGGTTGCTGCCGACGTTGGCCTCCGTGCCCATGAACTCCTCGATCTTCAGCCGCATCGCCAGCGTCTCGGGCACCGTCGAGTTGTACGGCGCGTACCATTCGTTCTCCAGATTCACGCTGCGCGCGTTCGTCCGATAGTTGCCCAGCGCCACCCCGTCCGGATTCGCCATCGGCACGATGTTGAAGATCACCCGACGCAGGATCGCCCGGGCGAACGGATCGCCCGACAGCAGGAACGTGGTCAGCCCCTCCGTGCAGAAGTACGCCTGCGTCTCCGCCGGGTGCACCGCCGTGTGCACCCACACCCGCACCTTGTCGTCGTCCGGCACCGACTTGTCCGTCACCGTCATCAGGTGAATCGGCCGGCCCTCGACTGATTGCCCGATCACCTCCTCGTCCAGTAGCCCCGCAAAGGCCTCATCCCGATACCACGCCCGGAAGGCTTCGTACATCGGCAGCGTGTACGGAAAGTACTTGGCCACCCGCAGCGACGTCGTGCCCGGCGGCACGTCCCATGTGAAGGTGAACGTGTAGGGGCTGCTGCCCGAGCGGGTCGGCGTCGCCGTCGCCGGCAGCCGCGCGTAGCGGCCCCCGTTGACGCTCGCCACCGGCAGGATCGTGTCCCCGTAGCGTGCCTGCGTGATCCGGAACACCAGGCGCTCGCCCGCCGGATTCAGGTTGGTCAGCTCGAAGTGCCACCACTGCGTGAACGACACGGTCACCCCGTAGGCGCCGTCATTGTCGTTCAGCATCGGCAGCGTCAGCTCCCAGCCGCCGATGATCGGCACGGCCGTCGCCGCCGCCACGTTGATCCGCATTTGCTCGCCCGGCAGCACCTGCACCGTCGGCTGTGCCCCGCACACCGACGCCGCCAGCACCAGCGCCCCGATCCAGCCCAGTCTGAGAAACATACGGCAGTCCCCCCGCTCACCGGCCCAGCGTGGCCCGGGCCCGCGGCCGTCGCAACCCGCTTCCCCTCGCGATTCGCCCTTGACGTGGGGCCTCACTCATCGTACTAAACCAACAGGTTATTTATCCTGAAGGTTGACTTGCATGCCGACCGATCGCCTCAGCAGCACATTCTCCGCTCTCGCCGACCCCACCCGGCGCGCCATTCTGGCCCGGCTCAGTCTGGGCGAGACCTCCGTCACCGAGCTGGCCCGCCCCTTCGACATGAGCCTGCCCGCCGTCTCGAAGCACCTCAAGGTGCTCGAGCGCGCCGGCCTCGTCGCCCGCGGCCGCAATGCCCAGTGGCGCCCCTGCCGGCTCGAGGCCACCCCGCTGCGGGAAGCCGCCGACTGGATCGAGCGCTATCGCCAGTTCTGGGAAGGCAGTCTCGACCGACTCGATCTCTACCTGAAGCAACTCCAGGCCGCGGAGCCGCTCCATGATCCGCCGACCTGATCGCAGGCTTCTTCGGTGGCGCTGCCGCTGAAGGGGATCGTCCCGGGGCGCGCGCGGACTCCCTCGCCGCACGATGCCCGCCATGCTCGCACGAGCCACCCTCGACCCAATCCCCCCATGGAGCCCTCACCATGCCGTACGTCGATGGATTCCTCGTCCCTGTTCCGAAGAAGAACCTGGCCACCTACCGCAAGCTCGCGCGCAAGGCCGGCAAGATCTGGCGCGAGCACGGCGCCCTGGAGTATCGCGAGTGCGTCGGCGACGACCTCGCCATCAAGGGCATGGCCCCGGTCGGCAAGCTCTTCAAGCTCAAGCCCGGCGAGACCGCCGTCTTCTCCTGGATCGTCTACAAGTCCCGCGCCCACCGCGACCGCGTGAATGCAAAGGTCATGAAGGACCCCCGCCTGCTCGCCGACATGGAGACCTGCAAGGATGCCTTCGACTGCAAGCGCATGCTCTACGGCGGCTTCAAGATGATCGTCGACCTCTGACCCTGCACCCCCCTTCGACACGCCAAGGAGCACTGCCATGAGTACTGCCAGCGATCGCGAGATCGTCACGACCCGCCTGTTCGACGCCCCGCGCGACCTTGTCTTCTCCGCATGGTCCGACGCGCGTCACGTCAGCAACTGGTGGGGGCCGCACGGTTTTCGCACCACGACGCACGAAATGGACGTCCGCCCCGGCGGCGTCTGGCGCTTCACCATGCACGGTCCCGACGGCGTCGACTATCCCAACAAGATCGTCTACCGCGAGGTCGTGCGCCCCGAGCGACTGGTCTACAATCATGCGGGCGAAGAGGACTTCGACCACATCCGCTTCCACGCGGTCGTCCTCTTCGAGGAGGAGGCGGGCGGGACACGGGTCACCTTGCGGACCATCTTCGAGTCCGCAGACGCCTGCCGTCTTGTCATCGAGAAGCACGGTGCCGTCGAGGGCGCCCAGCAGACGCTCGAGCGGCTTGGCAGGCAGTTGGAAGTCCTTCTCGCGGAGCAGAAGTGATGGCGGACGCGACGAGGCTGGTCGTCACACGGCACTTTGCCGCCTCGTGCGAAGCGGTCTTCGACGCGTGGCTCGATCCCGACGCAGCGGGCCGTTGGCTGTTCGCAAAGCCCGACGGGACGATGAAGCGCGTCGAGATCGACGCGCGCGTCGGGGGACGGTTTCTCTTTGCGGACCAACGCGGTGAGACGCTGGTCGAGCATCAGGGCGAGTATCTCGAGATCGACCGCCCGCGGCGGCTTGTCTTCTCGTTCGCGGTGGACGCGACCGAGCCCGCGACGCGCGTGACCATCGAACTCGAGGAGACAAACGCCGGGTGCAGGCTCACACTCTCGCACGCCATCGCGCCCGAGTGGGCCGACTTCACCGAGCAGGCCCGCAAGGGCTGGACGATGATTCTGGACGGTCTGGCCGCGGCGATCGGCGGTTAGTGCCACACTCTCCGGCACCCGCGAGTCATCGCGCGGGTGCTGGGATGCCGAGGAAGTCGCCGATCGTCTGGCCCATTTGCCAGCCCGCCGTGCGATAGTCGTCCGGCACCGCCGGCACGCCGTCGATGGGGCCCTTTTCGTAGTACGAGCCCTCGAAGCAGATCGCCAGCACGTCCTCCCACTGGTCCTTGATCGAGTAGCGGTCGTGCATCATCGCCTCGATGAAGGGACGACGCGGGACGTCGGGATTGCTGCTGCGCTCGAATGTGCTCGTGCGCGTGTAGTCGCTCTTCGCCAGATACGGGCACCGCGCCTTGAACAGCTCGATCCAGTGCAACTCCAGCGCGTTGATCGACGGCTTGGCGCCCGGGTCGCCCGGTTGGAACCACGTTCCCGGATGCACGTAGTGGAACGGATAGTCCGGTCCCGGCGCCGCGTGCAGGTTCAGCAGGATGCGGATCGGATTGCTGCCCACCTGTTCCTCCGTCCCCATGAACTCCTCGATCTTGCGGCGCATCGCCGCCGACTCCGCCACCGTGGACTGGTACGGCGCGTAGTACTCGTCCTCCAGATTCACGCCCTTCGCGTTCGTCCGATAGTTGCCCACCCACACGCCGTCCGGATTCACCATCGGCACGATGTTGAAGATCACGCCGCGCAGCAACGTGCGCGCATACGGATCCCCCGATACGAGAAAGCGCATCAACCCTTCGGTGACGAAGTAGGCCGTCGTCTCCGCCGGATGCACCGCCGTGTGCACCCACACGCGCTGCTTGTCGTCGTCGGGCACCGAGCGGTCCGTCACCGTCACCAGGTAGATCGGACGCCCCTGCTCGGAGTATCCGATCACCTCTTCCTCGACAATGTCCTCCAGGATCGGGTCGTTGTACCAGGCTCGGAACTCGTCGAACATCGCCATCGTGTAGGGGAACCAGCGCGCGATCTTCAGCGACCGCGTGCCCGGCGGCACGTCGTACGAGAAGGTCCACAGGTCGTTCGTGCCTTCGGGCCTCTCCGGCCGCGTCATGCCCGGCAGGCGCGTGTACGGCGCGCCATTGATGCTGGCCACCGGCATCATCGACTCGCGATAGCGCGCGTTCGCGATGTTCACGACGAGCCGTTCGCCGCGCGGATGAAATCCGCTCGCCTCGAAGTGCCACCACTGGCGGAAGCCGGCCGGCTCGCCGTTCACGCCGTTGTTGTCGTTCTGCATCGGCAGCGTGAGTTCCCACCCGCCCGGGATCCGCCGCGCCGTGGCGCCCTCGGCGTCGATGCGCATCTGCTCGCCCGGAATCACGCGTACTGCCGGCTGCCGACTCGCACATCCGACCGACAGCAGGACGATCCCCAGCAACCCCACGATGATCCCGGCTCTCATCCGCGCATGCCCCCGATGGTGGATTCTGCCTCCAGCCGAGGCGAGCGGACGCCGTGGCGGCAAGCCAAGAGCGGCAGTGCCAGCCCGCCCGAACTGGCATGGATTTCTCTCTCCCCAACCAATCGCGCCCCCCTCGGCGCGCGCCCGAATCCCTCGCAAGGAGTCCCTTGTCATGAGCAGTCAATCCGGTCCCGGTCAGGACCGCCTGATGGTCGACATCTCGCTCGTCGTCGTGCGCGTCGTCGCCGGCATTGTGTTTGCCGCCCACGGCGCCCAGAAGATGTTCGGCTGGTTCGGCGGCGGCGGGCTCCAGCCCCTGGTCGAGAGCCTGGGCCCCATCGGCTATCTGGTCGCCATTGGCGAATTCTTCGGCGGCCTGGGCCTGATCGTCGGGTTCCTGACCCGTTTCTCCGCCGCCTCGAACATCCTCATCATGTTCGGCGCCATCGCCATGGTGCACGGCAAGAACGGCTTCTTCCTCGGCAACAGTGGGTTCGAATACAACCTGACCCTGATCGCGCTGATGCTCCCGACCGTGCTTGCCGGCCCCGGCCGCTGGGCCGTTGGTCATTACCTCCCCCTGCCCGGCACCAAAGCCACCGGTCGCCCGGTCGTCTTCCTCGAGTAACCGGCCGGCCGCCGCCCGCTGCGCCCTTGTTCGTCCGTCCTGTTTCCCCGTGCCGCCCCGAGCGGCGCGGGGAAAACACTTTGACGCCGCCCGTCGGCAGGGGCACACCAACCCCCGCACAGGGCCGAAAGCCAAGAGGAGGGGCCGGCACGAGTTTGGCACCTCAGCCCCCCGGCGCCGGCACACCTGGCGAAATGCCACACGGCACCATCACCGTCGCCCGCCAAACACACCCGGCGCGACACGCAGAAAGGCATCCGCAACCATGGCCGACTACTCCGCCAAACTCGAAGAAAACGTCCCCGGCAAGTTCTACGTCGATGACCAGTGCATCGACTGCGACGCATGCCGCGCCACCGCCCCCGACAACTTCGCCCGCGACGAGGAAAAGGGCTACTCCTACGTCTCCAAGCAGCCCGAGAACGAGACCGAGGCGCAGCTCTGCATGGACGCCCTCGAAGGCTGCCCCGTCGAGGCCATCGGCGAAGACGGCGACCAGCAGTAATCCGCCGCCCCAAGTCCCAACGGCAGACACACCCGACCGCCTTGCCGACCAATCCGCGCGCAAGGCGGTCTTTCTTTCGCCCCGCCTCCACTCGTCATGACAACCCCGCCCGGCCTCTTCGACTCCCACGCCCACCTGCAGCACGGCCAATTTGACCGCGATCGCGACGCCGTTCTCACGCGCGCCCGCCACGCCGGCGTCCGACGCATCCTCAACCTCGCCACCCGCCTGGCCGACGCCCATACCGTCGTCGAACTCGCGCACCACCACCCCGAATGCCTCGCCGCGGTCGGCGTCCATCCCGGCGACCTCGACGACTGGAGCGACGCCACCGAGGCCGGCCTGCGCACCCTTGCGCCCGACCCTCGCGTCGTCGTCTGGGGCGAAATCGGGCTCGACTACTACCGCGATACGTTCCCCCGCGACCTCCAGCGCCGCGTATTCCGACGCCAGCTCGCCCTCGCCCGCGAGCACGCCCTGCCCGTCTCCATCCACTGCCGCGAGGCCTACGACGACATGATCGCCGACCTCGAGGCCGAGAACGGTCCCACCATCGGCGGCGTCGCCCATTGCTTCGGCGGCACCGCCGACCACGCCCGCCGCCTGCTCGACATGGGCTTCGCCCTCGGCGTCGGCGGCAGCTCCACCTACCCGCGCTCGCAGGACCTGCGCGACCTCCTGCGCACCGTCGGCGTCGCCGCGCTGATTCTCGAAACCGACAGCCCCTACCTCGCCCCCCAGACCCACCGCGGCAAACGCAACGAACCAGCCTACGTCGCCCTGACGGCCGAGGCGCTCGCCGAGACGCTCGAGATCGAGTTCGCCGCCCTGCGCGAGGCCTGCTGGCGCAACACCCTGCGCGCCTTCCGCCTCAACGCCGATGCCTCGGGCCGCGCGTAGCACCGGCCCCTCCACGCAACCGCGTTAATCCTTGCGCTGCCCTGTCGGACGGGTTCAGGTGCGGGGACGCCCGACTCCCGGCCGATTGACGCATCCCATCGCGCAGGCGCTCCCAGATGGCCCAGAACTCCGATCCGCGCTTCCCCGAGCCCCTGCCGCATGACGACGCCGCCGGCGTGCGGGGCCAGGCGCGGGACTACCATCCCGGCGGCCGCGGCCCCATTGGCGGCATCATCCGCATCCTCAAGACGCCGGCCACATGGGTCTTCGCGTTGGCGTTGGCGGTCAGTTGGTACGTCGGCCGGCACGTGGCGCCCACGTGGTCGGCCGAGCGCGTCACGCTCGACGTGCTGACCGACGACGACGGGCGGCTCTTCACGATCCAGCGCGAGAAGCCGGTCTTTCTGGACACGATCGTGCCGCTGGCCGAGTCGCCGCTGCGGGCCGAGGAGATCGCGCGTCTCAACGTCGAGGGAGGCGAGCCGGCCGTGCGGACGCAGGTCGTCGTGGAGACCCGCGTCGTGGATGGCCAGCCGCGCGAGGTCTACTACCGGCTGACGGCGTCGCGACATTGGCGATTCTGGTCGCTGCTGCCGGCGCTCGTTGCGGTCGCCTTGTGTTGGATCACGCGCGAGCCGATGACCGCCCTGTTCGGCGGCATCGTCGTCGGCGCGTTCGTCCTCGGCCGCTACGACCTGACGGACGCCGTGCTCGTCACCGCGCTGACCACGCGCGACGCCGTCGGCATCCTGATCCTGTACCTGTGGCTGCTCGGCGGCCTGATCGGCATCTGGTCGCGCACGGGCGCGGCACAGGCCTTCGCCCAGTTCATGAGCCGGCACTTCGTGCGCGGCCCGCGCAGCGCCAAGCTGGTCGCCTGGATGCTTGGCATCGTCTTCTTCCAGGGCGGCACGATGAGCGCCGTGCTCGTCGGCACGACGGTCAAGCCGCTGGCCGATGAGAACAACGTCAGCCACGAGGAGCTCTCCTACATCGTGGACTCGACCTCGTCGCCGATCGCCGGCCTGTTGGCGTTCAACGCCTGGCCCGGCTACGTGCAGGCCTTCCTCTTCGTGCCCGGCGTCGCCTTCCTGGCCACCGAGGCCGATCGGCTCTCCTTCTTCTTCCGCAGCCTTCCGTTCAGCTTCTACTGTCTGTTCGCCGTGTTCGGCACGTTCCTGCTGTGCATCGACAAGGCGCCGGTGCTGGGCGGACGGATGCGGCGCGCGATCCGCCGCGCGCGCGAGACCGGCGAACTGGATGCGCCGGAGGCGACGCCGCTGGCCGCGCGCGAGTTGCAGGTCAGCGCCGTGCCCGTCGGTTACACGCCGCACATCATCGACTTCTTTCTGCCGCTCGTCGTGCTGATCGGCATCGCAGTCGGCACGTTCGTCAAGACCGGGGGGCCGCAGGTGCGGTGGGCCTTTGGCGCCGCGGTGCTCGTGGCCATGGGCCTGGCCATCATCCGCGGCATGACGCTGCTCGAACTCATGACCGGCTTCACCGAGGGCTTGAAGGGCGTCGTGCTCGGGTCGGTGATCCTGATGCTGGCCGTCGTCGTCGGCACGATCAGCAAGGAGACCGGCGGCGGGCTCTATCTCGTCGAGCTGCTCGGCGGCCGGTTGCCGTACTGGCTGCTACCGCTGCTGTTGCTGCTGATGGCGATCGTCATCGCCTTCTCGACGGGCACAAGCTGGGGCACTTACGCGGTCACCTTCCCGCTGGCGATGCCGCTGGCGTGGGCCATCGCCAACGCGCAGGGGCTCGACAACCCCGAGCTGTTCCTGATGATCTGCTTCGGCGCGGTGCTCAACGGAGGCATCTTCGGCGACCAGTGCTCGCCGATCTCCGACACGACGGTGCTCAGCTCGATGTGCACGGGCTGCGACCTGATGGATCACGTGAAGACGCAGATTCCGCCCGCGTGCACGGCGGGCGGCCTGGCCGCGGTGTGCTGGACGCTTGCCGCCGTCGCCATCGCCTGACCAATTCATCCCCCGGAGTTTTCATCCATGAAGGCCTCACTTCGTCCGTTGCTTCTGATTCTGCTGGTGTTGATCGGCACCATGGCGCTCGGCGAGCGACCCGTCATCGGGATCAACGTGGTCGTGTCGAGCCGCGAAGGCTCCGACTACGTGTCGATGTCGGTCGGCGCGGCGTATGTGGATGCGGTGGTGGCGGCGGGCGGGTTGCCGGTGCTCGTGCCGTCGGTGCTCTCCGACGAGCACCTTGCGCGTTACATCGAGATGGTGGACGGCTTTGTGCTCACCGGCGGGGCGGACATTTCGCCGGCGCGCTACGGGCAGGATCCGCATCCGACAGTCAGCCTGCTGCACCCGCGCCGCGAGGAGTTCGACTTCAAGTTCCTCGAGAGCGCCCTCGCCACCGGCAAGCCGGTGCTCGGCATCTGCCTGGGCATGCAGCAGTTGAACGTCCTGAAGGGCGGGTCGATGATCCAGGACATCCCATCGCAGACCACGTCGACGATCAACCATCGCCCGAGCCAGCCCATCGGCCAGCACGCGCACGACGTCGAGGTGGTCCCCGGCACGCGCCTGCACGCGCTGCTCGGCACGACGTCGCTGCGCGTCAACAGCCTGCACCATCAGGCCTGCATCGTGTCGCCGGAGTCCAACGTCGTCGTTTCGGCGGTGGCGCCCGATGGCATCGTCGAAGCCATCGAGTTGCCGGACCACCCGTTTGCGCTGGGCGTGCAGTGGCACCCCGAGTCGCTCGCCTCCGAGGATCCGCACCTGAACCTGTTCCGGGCCCTGGTGGAGCAGGCGGCGGAAACAAAGCGTCGCCGCGCGGAGGCGGCGACGCCGAACGGGACTGCGATGGTTGGGAACGCGGCCGCGGCTACAGCCGAATGAGACGCGCCCAACGGATGTTGGGCAGCTTGCGCAACTCGGCCAGCATCGCCGGTTGGACTTCGCCCTCGGTGTTGATGATCGTCATGGCGTGACGTTCGCCCTCTTCGACGCGGCCCCAGGTCATCTCGGCGATGTTGATGCCGTGGTTGCCGAAGAAGGTGCCCACCTGCCCGATGACGCCCGGCACGTCGTTGTTCTCCACGACGACCAGGTTGCCCTCGGGAAGCGCGACGAAGGACTTGTCGTTGACCGTGACGATGCGGCCGTAGTCGGGCTCGAAGACGGTGCCGGCGAAGGTATCGGCGCCGCCCTCCTCGGTCTCGACGACCAAGGTCATCAGATTGCGGTAGCGGAATTGCGCGCTGCTGCGGGTCTCGAGGATTTCGATGCCGCGCTCGGCGAGCATGGGCAGCGCGTTGACGTAGTTGATAGGTCGGTCGGTGGTCGGCTGGAGGAAGCCCTTGGCGAACGCGGTCGTCAGTGGTTGGAGCGGATAGTCGAGCACGCTGCCGCTGTAGAGGCAGCGCAGGCGCACGGGCCGGCCCGCCATGAACTGCGAGGCGAAGGCGCCGAGCTTCTCGCACAGGTTCAGGTACGGCTTGAGAACCTCGAGGACCTTCGGGTCGATCGACGGGGCGTTGACCGCGTTGGTGATCTTGTTGTTGGCCAGCACGTCGACGATCTGCTCGGCGACCTGAATGGCGACGTTCTCCTGGGCCTCGACGGTCGAGGCGGCGATGTGCGGGGTCAGGATCGCGTTCTTAAGCCCGCGCAGCGGGTGGTCGGTCGGGATCGGCTCGCTCTCGAAGACGTCGAGCGCGGCGCCGGCGATCACGCCCTTGGCGAGCGCCTCGGCGAGAGCCGGCTCGTCGACGATTCCGCCGCGCGCGCAGTTGACCAGACGGCACGTCTTCTTCATCATCGCCAACCGACGCGCGTCGATCATCTTGCGCGTCTCGGGCGACATCGGCGTGTGGATCGTGATGAAGTCCGCCCGCCGGCAGATCTCGTCCACCTCGGCCGTCTCGACGCCCAGATGCTTCACCGCCTCGCGCGCCACGAACGGGTCGTAGGCCAGGATGTTCATCTCGAAGGCCTTCATGCGCCGGCAGACCTCCTGCCCGATGCGCCCGAGGCCGAAAATGCCCAGCGTCTTGCCCCGCAGCTCGGCGCCCGTGAAGCTCTTCTTGTCCCACTCGCCGGCCTTCATGCTGGCGTCGGCCGCCGGAATCTTGCGCGCCAGTGCCATCATCATCGCGATCGCGTGCTCGGCCGTGCTGATCGTATTGCCGCCCGGCGTGTTCATCACGATGATGCCGCGCCGGCTCGCCGCGTTCAGGTCCACGTTGTCCACGCCGACGCCGGCGCGCCCGATTACCTTCAGGTTGTCCGCACGCTCCAGAATCTCGGCCGTCGCCTTGCTCCGGCTCCGCACCACCCAGGCGTGGTACGGCGCGATGCGCTCGCGGATCTCCTCCTGCGTGATTTCGGGAAGGTGGTCCACCTCGAAGCCCGCGCCGCGCAGCACCTCCAGGCCGTCCTCGCTCAGCTTGTCGCTGACCAGAATCTTGAATGTCATGATGTCCTCCGGTTCCCGCGCGGGAACCGCTTCCGTTGCCGGGGATTTCGGGCGGCGACTGGCGGCCGCAACGCGGCTGCCCGCCCAGAGTGCCCGTCGGTCTGCGCCCGCCGGTCCGAGGGGGCAAGCACGGAACTGCCCCGCTGCCCCAGCCCACGATAAGCCGTTTACGAGCCCCCCGGCCCCTCAGCGCACGTCGCGCACGTCCGCCTCGGCGTACTCCACCAGCCGCTGGAGCACCTCCTCGCGGCGGCGAATCTGCCGCAATGGCGGCGTCGCCCCCGGTTCCGGCAGCCAGATTTCGCATACCCAGTTGATTCCCCGACGTCCCGTCCCTGCGCAGGCCGGACAGCCCAGCGCCTCGTGGAAGGCCATTTCCGGAATCTCGTGCGCCCAGTCCGGCGCCGGCGACGGGCGCCGACCGATCGGCTCGCGGCAATTCGGACACAGGCGGGGCAATCGCGTCACGTGGGCGTGCGCGATCAGGACAGTGCCCAGCAGGTCCGCATCCAGTCCCCCGGCGGCCAGCGACTGCAGCGCCGACGCCCCGCGCGGCAACGTCTGGCATGCCAGCACCGACTGGCCCTGCTGGCAGGCCGTCAGCACCGCCCGCAGCGCCGCCGGCGAACCGATCGACTGCACGCCCAACAGATCCGGTGCCTCCCGGCCCGCATGCTCGAGACCCTGCACCAGTGCCGCCTCGTCCGCACAGGTGATCTGGTGGACATTGGGAATCGTGCGCTCGAGCACCGAGTCGAGCGACAGCACCGACAGGTCCTCGTTCGCCCGGTCGAAGAGCAGCGAAGCGTAGAGTTGCTGGGTCAGGCGGGCCTTGTGCGAGGTCAGCAGGAACAGTCCGCCCTCCTCGGCGCCAAGCCGGGCGCGCACGGTCCGGGCGTCCTCGTCGGCGAAGCCGAGCACGCGCAGCGGATCCTGCAGGAGCGGAACATTTTCGGGGAAGCGCAGCAGGCAGCGGTCGCCGCGCAGAGTGCTCGTGAAGCTGGCGACCGCCGGGATGCGCCCACGCTGGCCCGTGAAGGTCAGGTGCACCTCGAGCGGCAGACGCTGCGAAGGCAGGACACCGGCCAGCAGCCGCAGGCGCGCCAGCAGCGGCGTGTGCAGCCGCAGCGGATACGGCGTGGCATCCAGCCAGTAGCCGTCCTTGCGAATGCGGGTGCGCGACCGCCGGGCCGACTGCGGCGCGATCTCCAATTCCTCGGCGCGGTTCATCAACGCCGTGTCGATCATGTCGTGCAGCAACTGGTCGAGCGACGGTTCGGCGGTCGCCTCGGGCTCAGAGGAGTCAAGTTGGACGCGGCGGACGACGCCGCTGCGCAGGATCAGGTCCTCGGGCGTGGTGCCGATGCGCTGGAGGTATTCGTCCGTGCGTGCGCCCATGACGTTGGCTTCGGCATGTTCGTCTTCGGCCTCGGCGAGGTCGGGCAGCGCGATGATACAGGTCGGGTGCGCGGCCAGCGAATCCTTCGTGAGCGTGTCGGTCGAGGGCCCGGCGGTCAGTTCGGCGCCGAAGTCGGCCGTCGAACTGTTGTCCGGCACGCCGCCCGGTTGCAGCAGGTACAGCTCCTCGAGCGTCTGTTGCAGAGCTTGGGCGGTCACCAGTACGGTGCGCACGATCCGACCCGTGGCCAGCCGCAACTCTTCGACGAGCGGCAGGTTCGAGGCGTCATCGACGCCGACGACGAGGAACTCGTCGGTCTCGGCCAGCGGGACCGCGCGGAAGTGCCACGCCTGTTCAGGAGTCAGCAGGTGCCGGACCTCCTCGCGGGGCGGGTGCTTGAGCAGATCGATGAACTCCAGACCGCACAGCCGCGCGACCTGCCGGGCGATCGTCTTGTCGTCGGCCAGACCATCGGCGATCAACAGGCTGGCAAGCGGAGTGGCCTCCTGCTCGACGCGCAGGATCAGCTCGGCGACCTGCTCCTCGGTCAGCACTTCGATGCGTTGAAGACGGGCCAGCAGCTTGCGGTCGAGGGAAGTCAGGCTCACGGCGGCCAATTCCGAGGGCGACTCCCCGGCGTGCCGACGCGGCGCGGCGAGGGGTGGGCCCGGGTGGTGTCACGACGGTCTCCCGGAGGCCTGCGTCGGCGGACGCCGAGGCTCAGGAACGACGAATCGTGGACCGCCCCCCAAGAGGGTTCAAGTCCAAAGGGCCGGATGCGCTGCGATGAGAAGCGGGGTCGCTCTATTCCTGCGGTTCGGCGGTGCCGGGTGCCGGCATCCCCGAGCCCAGGTCGGCGGGCACGGACTGCATCTGCGCGGCCGGAGGCGGGCCGACGGGGGCGCCCTCGTCGAGTTGAATCTTCGGGCGGTGCTGCATGTTGCCCAGCACGGTGAGCAGCACGCACAGGCCGAAGAAGACCGCCATGCCAATGCTCGTCCAGCGGGCGAGCGACTTCTCGCCCTGCGAGGCGCCGAGCGTCTCGCCGATGGCACTGGCGGCTCCGCCGCCCAATCCGCCCATGCCGCCGCCCGACGACTTGCCGGGCTGGATCAAAACGAGAAGCACGAGGAAGGCGCACAGGGCCGCGAAGATGAAGCCCAACACGACCATGAGAAACGTGATCATGAACAACAATTCCGGACCGGAGAATCCCTGCCCTCCCGCCCCCGGCGAAAAACCGGGGCGACAAGGGGGGCAAACGGTCGGGCACCCCCCCGGTGCTGTCAAGCCAAGGATGCCGGGCGATCAGGATGCGGGTTCTCGGCACTGGGGCTTGAAGGGGGCGCGGGCGTCCCGTCCTTCCCGATCCGACCTTCGGACTCCGACTTATATTCCGATGTTTCCTAAAGATACCAATTTTATCCCTTGCGCTTCGCCGGCGCCTCCGGGTCTCCTCCAGCATCTCTTCCGCCTGTTGCATCGAGTCGGTTCGCTTCGCCACCTCGACCAGCAAGGAGCCTCCGTCGCCATGCGAGTCCCAGCCCGCGCTTTCACGCTCATCGAACTCTTGATTGTCGTCGCGATCATTGCGATTCTGGCCGCCATCGCGGTGCCCAACTTCCTGGAGGCGCAGACGCGCTCGAAGGTCTCGCGCACGCGTGCGGACATGCGTTCGATCGCCGTGGCCATCGAGGCCTATCGCGTCGACAGCACGCGCTATCCGGCGATCAACATCAACCCGCCGTTTTCGATTCCCGGCGGGGGCAACTTCGGGGCCGTCGATGTGTGTGTCCGTTCCAGCATCGGTCTGACGACCCCGGTTGCCTACCTGACGTCCATCCCGCCGGACCCCTTCGGCCCGGTCTTCCCCGACGACGACTTCACTTTCGGCGGCTCGACCACGATCACCGACTCCTACTACTACTCGACGAAGGCGTGGTTCGACTGTCGAGGGTTTCCGTGGAAGGTGTTCCCGGACGGCGGGTCGAGCAACCCGGCCGCTTGGGTGCTTCAGAGCAAGGGGCCCGACAAGTACTTCTCGCGCACGGCGATGACCGGCATCCCGGGCGCCGACGAACTCGATGCGCCGTATCGCTGGCAGTATGACCCGACAAACGGCACCATCAGCGCCGGCAACGTCGTGCGCAGCGGCCCGTGATCGTCAGTCCGGTCGCGTGCGCGCGAGCAGTACCTCCCAGAGCCGTACCATGCCCCAGACGTCACGGCGGCAGTAGTCGACCACCGCCTGCCGCAGGCGCTCGCGCTCGGCCTCGTCGCAGTCGGGGCACAGACTGCGGAGGAACGCGTCGCCGGCGGCGCGACCGTCGTGGATCGCCAGATCAGCGTAGCCCAGTTCCGGCACCAGGATCGGCAGGACCACCTTCAGGCTGAAGCTGCCGCGGAAGGCCGGGTGGTAGACGTGCGACCGCACGAACGCGCACAGGTCGAACAGGCGATCGAGCACCGCCTGAATGCGCC
>JAHCAW010000021.1 GCA_019634695.1 Candidatus Sumerlaeia bacterium | reverse complement strand
GAGCCCGCGCGGGGCGTGCATTTCGCGCTTGACGGCCGGGGGGGACTTGCGCACCGTGCCCCTCCCGCCCGAGACCGGGTGGGCCGCAAGTCCGCCGAATGGTCCGGATGGGCGGGTAGCTCAGGTGGTTAGAGCACCAGCCTTACAAGCTGGGGGTCACAGGTTCGAATCCTGTTCCGCCCACCACCTGACACCAGCGCCGACAGATTTGCGGGGGCGTAGTTCAGTTGGTTAGAACGCCGGCCTGTCACGCCGGAGGTCGCGAGTTCAAGTCTCGTCGCTCCCGCCATCCCCTTCGTCCCCCGTCGGCCCGGCCGACGGGGGACTTTGTTTTTCCGCCACCCGTCCGACAGGCTCGGCGCAGGTGTCGCCCGCACCCAAGATTCTCTTCTTCGCTTTCCCTTTGCTCTTGACTTTCGCCCAAGCTTCGCGGCAAAGCTCGGGCGAAATCCTGCGCACCCAACCCCGGGAGGGCTCCATGTACCTCACCCGCCGCCAACGCGAAGTCTTCGAGTTCATCACGAACTTCATCGAAACGCACGGCTACTCGCCCTCCCTCGAAGAAGTCGCCAAGGGGCTCGACCTCTCCTCCCTCGCCACCGTCCACAAGCACCTGACCAACCTGGCCGAGAAGGGCCTGATCCGTCGCCACTGGAACCGCGGCCGCGGCATCGAAATCATCAACGATCTCGCCGCACCCCGCCTCGTCCAGATGGACCTCGATGCGTGCTACGCCATCCCGATCCGCGGCACCGTCGCCGCCGGCCAGCCCCTCGACGTCTCCGAAGACGACTTCGGCGACCGCCTCAGCGTCCCCGCCGATCTCGTCCGCAACGCCGAGAACACCTTCGTCCTGCGCGTGCGCGGCGACTCCATGATCGAGGAAGGCATTCAGGAGGGGGACTTCATCATCTGCGAGCGCCGCACCGACGCCCGCAACGGCCAGGTCGTCGTCGCCCTCGTCGGCGGCTACGAGACCACCGTGAAGTACTTCTACCGCGAGGGCGACCAGGTGCGGCTCCAGCCCGCCAATCCCTACATGGCGCCCATCTACGTGCGCGCCACCGACGTCGCCGTCCAAGGCGTCGTCATCGGCCTCGTCCGCAAGTACGCCGTTTGAGGTCACAATCAGAACCCGGAGCGTGAGCGACGGGCACCCCTGCGCCTTTCTGCGACGCTTCGAGCGGTCACAATCAGAACCCGGAGCGTGAGCGACGGGCACCCCTGCGCCTTTCTGCGACGCTTCGAGCGGTTACAATCAGAACCCGGAGCGTGAGCGACGGGCAGACCTGCGCCTCCCTGCAACGCTTCGCTTACTTCAACGATGCAGGACCGAGGTTGATGGCCAATCAACAACGGCCAAGGTGGTCTGCCCGTCGCCGACGCTTCCGACTTCGCGTGGCTTCGGCGGACAGGCCGGGACTTGATCGCAGTTTGCTTCTGCGATAGCCAAGCGTGCTTGCAGGGCGTTGGCTTGCCCGTCGCCCTGATTGGCTACGGTTCCAGCATCACGGCGTTGGAGGGGGCGCTTTCGTCGCCGTGGGGGCCGATGAGGACGACGCGGAAGGCCTGGGCGCCAGTTTGGTCGCGATGGAACTGCGGCACGAAACGCACCGCGGCGACGTTCAGTCGGTCGTTCTCGCCGGTCAGCACCTGCGCCGCGTTGTCGAACTCGACGAAGTGTCCCATGCCGGCGACGAATTCCATCTCGCCAACCGCCCGCCAGCGGTTGCCCGCCGTGTCGTGCGAGATGTCCCACGTGGCCGCGCGCGTGCCGGCGGCGTCGGAGATGCGCACCAGCGTCCCCGGGGCCTTCGCGTTCGGAAAGTCCGGGCAGGTGACGTCGATGCGATAGCGCCCGCTCGCCAGGCCGCTCGGCGCGAAGCGCGCGCGGGCCGGACCCGTCGTCGCGCGGGCGAATCGCGAGCCGATCCCCGTCGTCAGCCCCGCCGCGGCGCTGTGCGCCTGCGTCCACTCGAACGCGCCCCACTCGGCGTAGTCGCCCGCGTGCGCGCCGCCGGGTGCCGACTCGATCACATAGGGCGCGAACGCCGTCGCCAGCGGCACGAACCCGCCGCCGCCCGTGCCTGCCAGCACACGGTAGTCGCTTGCCGTCAGTCCGTTGTCGCTCCACTCGACGCGCGCCGTGCCGTCGGCCTCGCGTCGCACGCCCAGCGCCGTGGGCCCCGTCGGAATGCCCGGCTGCGCGAAGACGCGCACCACGTCGTCGAGCGCCCCGCGCGTGGCCGCCTGATCGACGCCCCGCTCGTTGTTGGCGATCATCCCCATGTAGTACCGGCGTCCATCGTGCGGATTGTCCAGATAGCCCGACAGCGCGATGCACACGCGCAGGCTGCCCGTCTTGCCGCGGAAGAGCCCGGGCAGGTCGGTCATGCGGTTGCGTATCGTGCCCGTCACGCCGCTGACGGTCAGCGAGTCGTTCCACTGCGGATAGTGCGCATTCATCCAACGCAACAGGTGCACCGTCTGGCGCGCGCTGAACGTGTTGGCGTACTCGAGCCCCGAGCCGTCTTGCAGCACGAGGCCGTTGACATCGAGGCCGACGGTGTCGCGCAGCCAGATGCGCGCGAAGTGTTCGCCGGCGGTGTAGGTGTCGCGGCGTTGCGGATCAAGCTTGTAGCCGATGTGACGCAGCAACAGGTCCGACATCGGATTGTGGCTGGGGCGATTGATCGGCCGCGCGACGATCTCGACGTTCAGGCGCCGGTTCTCGAAGGTCAGGTCGCCGGACTTGTGCGTGTAGAGCAGCGTCGCGCCCTCGGGGGGATCGAAACGGTGCACGCCGGAGGTGGCCTCGCCCGTGGCGATACCGAGGGCATTCAGCGCATCGCGGAACGCCACGGCCGCCTCGTTGTTGCGTGCCGCCTGCGCACTCCACCAGGAGTTGTGCGACGTGCCGGTCGAGCCCTGATTGTAGACCGTCGCCCCGTAGCAGAGCACCGCGCCCTCGACCGCGCGCACGCCCTGCGTTGCCAGCATCACGGCGATGTGGTCCAGCGCCGCGCGCGCGTTGTCCGTGCCGAACACGGCGGCGTTCCAGGTCGGATCGTGCTCGGTCAGCAGCACGATGTCGCCCGCGATCGTGCCGTCGGCGAACGTGCCCGTGTGGTAGATGCGCGTCTCGAACTCATGGTCGAGCCCGAGCAGTCCGTAGGCGGCGGCCGTCGTGAACAGCTTCGTGTTCGATGCCGGGATCAGGCCCCTGTCGGGGCGGCGCGCGTAGTACTCGACCGTGCCGTCGGCGTTCTCGATCAGGATCGTCCAGTCGTTGGCGACCACCTCGGGGCGGCTCAGGATCGCGTCCACCTGTTCGGGGATGGACTGGGCGGGCAGGGCGGCGGTCAGGGCGCAGCAGACGACGGCGACGACGAACAATCTCATGAGACAGGGTCCTTGCGGAACTCGGAGCCCGCGCCCGCGGCGCGCGCTCACCCTGTCATCAGGGCCCGTGCCCGGGCGTGGCGCAACCGGGCTTTCCGTCAGAGGGCGGTCTGTGTGGCGAGAGTGCCCGACTCGGGAAGCCCCACCGAGTTGCGCGGCACGTCGATGTGCCAGGTGCCCGGCGGCAGCAGGCGCCCGAGTCCCAGTTCGAGCCCCGGGCAGACCAGCACGCGTCGGCTTGCGATGCGGTCGGCCAGCCGCTCGCATTCGGTCTGGCCGTCGGCCTCGGCCCGCTCGACCGGCGTGCGGCCGGGGAAGGACTTCAGCAGCGCCAGCAGCTCCTTAAGCGTGCGGCGGTCGAGCCCGGAGAGTTGCAGCGTCAGCACCGTGGCGTGCCGCGCGCGCGCCAGCGTCTCGTCGAACGTGCGGACGACCTCGGCGGTCAGGATCCACTGGAAGGTCTCGCGGTCGATCCGTCCGGCCAGCACCAGCCAGTCGCCCTCGCGCAGCGCCTGCTCGACGGCCGCCGTCCATGGGCCGGCGATTTCCGCCTGCACGCCGGCGAGCTCGACCGAGCAGGGCCCCTCGCCGCCGGTCGGGTCCGGCGGCCAGACGCTGCCGGGCGGCGCCGCCAGCGTCACGTCGTGGCCGCGGTCGCGGTTGCCCAGATCGCGCGGCAGCAGCAGGCGTGCGGCCTTCCAGAACTCGCGCTGCACGTCGAGCGGATCGGCCTCGAGAAACAGACCGGTCGCCGCGCGCTGACTCTCGAGGCGCGCCTGTGCCGAGTCGTCGCCGGCCGTCGTGATCCATTCGCTGTGCACGACATGGTGCTCCAGCCACCAGTCGGCGCCATGGCCGAAGAAGTGGAGCGGGTCCTCGCCGTTGGCGCCGGCGCGGCGCGGGCGCAGCAACTGGTCGAGCCGCGGCAGGTTGGCGAGCAGTTCGTCGCGGGTGGGCCCGAGCGAATCGAGCGCGCCGGCGCGCACGAGTGCCTCCACCTGGCCCGTGCGCAGCATGCGCGGGTCCGTGCGCCGCAACAAGTCCGCAAGGTCCGGGAAGGCCAGCTCGCGGCGCGTCCACTCGATCTCGTGCCCCGCCTCCGGCGTCATTCCGCGCACCGTCACCAGCCCGGGCCGCAGCGCCCCGTCCTCCGGCGTCCAGTGCCACATCGAGCAATTCAGATCCAGCGGCCGGATCGTCAGCCCCTGTGCGCGCACCTCTTCGAGCAGCGCATTCGTCTCGGCCGCGTTCGGCGCTGCCAGCGTCAACGCCGCCGCGTAGAAGGCCTCCGCCTCGTGCGCCTTCAGCGCCGCCGCCCACACGGCCACCAGCACCTCTTCGAAGGTTTCGGCCTGCAGCGCGCCCGCCCGACGGCCCTGCACCACGCGTAGCAGGCTCGGGAAATCCGACGGCTGAAGCTGGCGCAGCCGGCGGCGAATCGGCGGCGGGTCGAACAGGCGGATGCCCTGCGTGCGCGCCTCGCGCAACAACTCGAAGGTCGTCTCGTCCTGTGCCAGGCGACCGGTCAGCTCCGCGCATGGCCGGCCCTGCTCGCGCAGATGCCGCAGGCCCTGCTCGATCAGGTCCAGCGTGCGGTCGCGCGCGAACGCCACGCGTCCGTAGCCGAGCCGCTCCAGGTCCTTGGCCTCCCACTGCGTGACCGGCAGTTTGTCGGCGCTCGGCGCGCGCGGCAATTCGCGGTCCATCTGCACGGCCGTGAAGACATGCTCGTGGCCCAGCACCCGCAACCGGCGCAGGCGCCCCTCGAGCCGCGGCACCAGCCACGCCAGCGTCCGCACGTCGGCCAGTGTCCACTCCGCGGGCGGGTCCTTGCCCTCGGGCGCCAGGTTCGCCTCGCGCGCCGCCTCCTCCCACGACTTGCTGCGCAGCAGCCGCGCCGCCGGCATGCCCTGCCAGCCCACCTGACGCAGCAGGCGGTCGAGCACCGACGAGCTGCTCCACCGCTGCCAGCGCCCCACGCGGCACACGTGGCCGGGGAAGCGCTCGTCGAGCAGGCGCCCGGCCGCGTCGAGGGATCCCTCGGCCAAGCGAATCTCCAGACGCGGCAGACGCTGGCCCGCGCCCTCGGGCAGCGAGAACGCCAGATCGTGCCGCAACGGATCGAGCCGCGTGACGCCGAGCAACGACGCCACCAGACTGTTGGTCAGGAAGCCGGCGCCGGGACCGCGCAGGATGTCGGTATCGCGCAGCGCCCCGTCCAGCCGGCCCAGGCACAGCAGCGCGTCCGCAAGGTCCGCCTCGATCAGGTCGCGGAACTCGCGGTTGAGCCGCTCGCGCCAGCGCGCCGGCAGATCGCCGTAGTGCTGCGAGGCGCGCGCGAAGACTTCGTTCCAGATCAGCGAATCCGCGTCCACGCCGCGGGCGAACTCCTGCCGCGGGAACCGGCGCGCCGGGCTCGCCACCTCGGCTTCGCAGCGCCCGGCCAGCACGATCGCCGCCTCGACCGCGCCCGGGTAGTCGGCGTACAGCCGATGGGCTTCGGCCGCCGTCAGCAGGTGCGTGCGCTGCTCGACGGGTCGCGCGAGGTCGCCCAGGCGCGTTCCCGGTGCGAACGCCTCGCTCTCGGAGGCGCTCCAGATGCGCCAGGCCAGCTCGTCCTCGGGCGCGGCGTAGTGTACCTCCGGGACGGCCACGGCGGTCAGGCCGGCTCGCGTGGCGGCCTGCGCCAGGAACTCGGTCAGCGCCCGGCCGGCCTCGTCCACCGGCGCCGGCAGCGCCACGAACAGGCGCTCGGCCCCGGCCTGGCGCCCGACCACTTCAAGCAGCCGCACCGCCTCCTCGCCCCGGCCCCGGCGATGCGCCTCCGACAACTCCGAATCCAACCCGCCCCACAGCAGCACCAGCCCGTCGAGGTTCTCGAACAGGGTGTCCCACTCGACGACGCCGGAGCCCGGCTCGGCCGTCTGGTCCGCCGCCCCGTTGAGCACCTCGACCAAGCGCCGCCAGCCCGTCGGCGTCGCGGCGAGCACCCGCAGGCCGAACGTCGTGCCGGCCGGCCAGTCGCGCAGTGCCGTCATGCGCAATTCGGCGCCCAGCACCGGTCGCACGCCCAGCCGCCGCGCGGCCCGGCAGAACGTCGGCGCCCCGGCCAGCGACATCGCGTCGCACAGCCCCAGCGCCGGCTGCCCGTCCTTGTGCGCCAGCCGCACCAATGCGTCGATCCGGGCAAGGCTCCGGCCCGGACTGGCATCGCTGCGGGCACCCAGATGGACGAATCGTTCCATGGCAATCGCGCGCGGCCGAGACGGACACCGGCCGGAAGGTCTCCACCCGCATCCCCGCCCACCCGCCACCATGTCAAGAAAGACGTGAGGCGTGGCGAACTGGACCGATGGGTCATATGGGACCCATGCGACCTATCGGAGCGCTTCCCGGCGATTCGGGGGGGCCTTCGCACTGCCTCCGTCTTCGCCGAGGCTTCGACGGACAAGACGGCGGGCGGAGGTTCCGATACGACTTCTGCGCAACCGCCCTACTTGTATCCCTTCAGGAACCGCTTCTCGGCCTCGAAGAGTTCGAGCGTCATGGCCTTGATCTCGGCCGGCGCGCAGACGGCCGCGGTCAGCGGATCGAGCATCAACGCGTGGATCGCCGCTTCCTTCGAGCGTTCGACCGCGGCGCGCGCGCCCAGGTCGAACATCCGCATGTTCGCCTCCGACAACGCGGCCATCTGCGGCGGCAGCAGCCCGTAGGCCGTCGGGTTCACCCCGTTGCGGTCGATCATGCACGCCACCTCGACGCAGCCGTCGTGCATCAGGTTGCCGATCAGTGGTCCGCCGCCGCGATGGCGGTTCATCACGTTGCCGTGGATGCGAAGCGGCACATCCTTCTCGCGCGCCTCGACGATCGTGGAGGCGTACTCCCAGCTTCGCGGGTGATCGAGCGGCTTCTCGCCCGTCAGCATCCCGCGGCGATAGTCGTCCGACGCCTGGCGCCAGCCCGGCCAGCATCGCGCATAGAAGCCCGACTCGCCGCCATAGCGCGGCACCATGTACTTCTTCAGCAGATCCTTGCGCTTGCGGTAGTAGGGGAGATACTCGCTCAGGTGCCCGGACGACTCGGTGACGAAGGCGCCGAAGTGCAGCATCACGTCCTTGCGCACGAGGTCCCAGAACTCCTCCTCGGTCTTGGGGACGCGGCGCTCGTCGAGCTCGCGACGCGCCTGCGCCATCAGCTTCGGATAGAGATCGCGCCCCTTGTGGCGCAGCTTGGTGAACCACGCGAGGTGGTTGATGCCGGCGCACTCGAACTCGAGTTCGCTCTTCGGCACGCCGGCGCGCTCGGCCAACTGGTGGCTCGTGCCCTGCACGGAGTGGCACAGCCCCACCACCTGCATGGCGCTCGTGCGGCCCGCCGCCAGGCACATCATGTTCATCGGATTCGTGTAGTTGAGCACCAGGGCCTCGGGGCACAGCTCCTCGGCGTCGCGCAACAAGTCGAGCCAGACCGGGATCGTGCGCAGCGCCTTGAACAGCCCGCCCGGTCCCGCCGTGTCGCCGATGCACTGGTCCACCCCGTACTTCGTCGGGATGTCGTTGTCGTGGCGCACGCATTCGGTGCCGCTGACCTCGATGCAGTTGATCAGGTAGTGGGCGCCGGGCAGGGCCTCGCGGCGATTCGTCGTCGCCGTCACGATGGCGGGGCTGTGCCCGCGCAACTCGGCGATGCGCCGCATCACCTTCGTGACGAGGTCGAGCCGCTTGCGGTCGATGTCCACCAGGGCGATCTCGATGCTCTCGAGCCCCGGAATCAGCAGGATGTCGTTGAGCACCACGGTCGTGAAGCCGCTGCCCGCCCCGAGCATCACCACCTTCAGATGCCGCGGCATCGCCCCGTGCATGCCGGGCACACCCGCGGCCTGCGAATGATCGGCGTGTCCCCTGTCCACCTTCTTGCGCGCCATGCGAAACGTCCTCCCCCGACGATGATGGTCGCCACCCTCGCACCGGCACGCCGAGTGGGAGCAAGCGCCTTCCTGTAGTGCCGGCGCTACGTCCAGAAGTAGCGTACAATATGGAAGAAGACGGGAGCGGCGAAACAGAGCGAGTCGATCCTGTCCAGCACACCCCCATGGCCTTCGAGCAGCGTGCCGAAGTCTTTGACCCCGCGGTCGCGCTTGATTGCCGACATGGCCAGATCGCCGAAGAAGCCGCACAGGGCAAGTCCGCAGGCTAATGCTGCGGCCGTGGTGGGCGCCCAAATTGTGAACGGCGACAGGAGGGCCCCAATGATCGTGGCCGCGCCGACCCCGCCCACGAGTCCCTCCCACGTCTTCCCCGGACTGATCGACGGCGCCACCTTTCGTCGGCCCAGCCACTTGCCGAACACATACTGAAAGACATCTCCAAGTTGCACGCAAACCAGCAGAAACAACACGGGAATCGCGCTGCTCCGTTCCTGTTCGGCGAGAACAAGAGTTCCCAAGGCAGGGACATGGCTAATGCAGTAGACGCACAGCATCAGTCCCCAGTGGAGCTTCGCGGCACGGGCAAGGAAGTCGGCAACGTCACCCGACAGCACCTGCCGAATCGTCAGGACAGCAAACGCATAGACGGGGATCAGGATGCTGAAGAGGCCGTACCAGTCGAAGACGATCAATGCATACTGAAGTGGCAGGAAGAGGGCGAATATCCACACGGCTGCACGCCGATCAGTTTTCGTCACGCCTGCCACCGACAGGTACTCGCGCAATGCCAGCACCGACACGCCGGCGAACAACAGCGTCACGCCCAGTGAACCCAGAAAGACGGCAGCGGTCAGCAGCGCGATCATCAGGGTCCATGCGCGCGTCCGTGCAATTACATTGAGAGCCAGTTCCCGATGGCGGCGTTGAAGTTTCAACACGCCGCCCGCGATCCAGGAGACTCCCAGGAGGATCCAGATGCCGGCGAGAATCCTGGTCGAATCCTGATCTATCACGGTGCCGCCTCAGGAGCCAAGATGGCGGATGGCATGGGACAATCGCCGAGTCGTTGTCACGACGCAGCCGACCGCGACGATCGCGAGAGCCGCCGCCGGCAGGAGTGCAGGTCGATGAACCCAAACTTCAACTGCGCCGATCAGGCATGCCGCTGTCAGTACAGCCATACGGTGTTGCTTCGCCATCGGCCCCAGAAACAGGGATGGAGCGCCCGTCGCCGTGGCAAGCACCCGGGAGTATGCCGTCAACAACGCCAACGCGGCCGCCAGCCAACCCAGCGTCTGTGCCCAGCCCGCGCCGGGTATCGAGTAGCCCGCTGCCACAAGCAGCAGCGTGTCGCTCACCCGGTCCGGGAAATCGTTGAAGATCTCGCCCGCCTTCGTTCCGAGTCCGCCTTCCACCGCCACGAGCCCGTCGAGCAGGTTGCAGATCAGGCGAGCCTGGATCAGGATCGCCGAAAGCACCAATGCCAGGCAGGCCGCGCCCGGAGAGGGTATTCTCGCCGATGCAACGAGCAATCCCGCGGCAAGTGCCGCGAACAGCACGCTCGCCATCGAAATCGAGTTGGGATGGATGCGGCGACGCGCCAGCCAAATGGCGGACGAACGCGCCCATGTCGCGTTGCGGGTGGCAACGGGTCGGCGCCCAGATCGCGTGTCCGGCTGCGCCACGATTGCCATCCTCCGCCTTTCGGTGGTCGCCGCCCTCAGAATCCGTTCGCCGCGATCACGTTCCGCAGCCAGCGCGCGCTTGCCTTCGGCGTGCGCGCCAGCGTCTCGAAGTTCACGTGCACGATGCCGAAGCGCTTCGACGTGCCGTGCGCCCACTCGAAATTGTCCAGGATCGACCACGCGAAGTAGCCGCGCACCGGCACCCCCTCGGCCGCCGCGCGTGCCACGCCCCGCAGGTAGCCCCGCAGGTACTCCAGACGCGCGTAGTCGCGCACCGCGCCGTCGGGACCCATCTGGTCGGGATACGCGCAGCCGTTCTCCGTAATGTACAGGTCGCCCGCGCCGTAGATTTCATGCACGAACCGCAACGCCCAGTAGAGCACCTCCGGCGTGACAGCCCAGTCGTTGTCGGTGCGCGGAAACCAGCGCTCGTAGTCGTGCTCGCTGCCGTCGCCCCCGACAACCGCCGCCGAGGAGTAGATGTTCAGTCCAAGATAGTCGAGCGGCGCGGCGATGGTCTTCAGGTCGCCCGGCTCGATGGTCGGCACGTCGGGCCCGAGCGCCGCCCACTCCTCGGCCGGGTAGCTGCCACGATAGATCGGGTCCAGGAACCAGGCGTTGCGGCGCTCGAAGACGGCTCGCGCGGCATCGACGCAATCCTCGTCATCGAAGAAAGGCACGCAGCACCATGGATTCGTCACCAGCCCGACGCGGGCGCCCGAGGGCAGCGCCGCCCGCAGGGCACGCACGCCCAGCCCGTGCGCCAGCAACAGGTGGTGGATCACCTGACGCACCACGCGTTCGGGCTCCTGCGCGCCCGGCGCATGGTCGCCGATCTTGTAGCCATTGATCGCCGAGACCGGCATCTCGTTGAACGTCGTCCACAGCGCCACGCGGTCGCCGAGCCGCGCGGCCACGTGGCCGGCGTAGTCCGCAAAGGCCTCGGCCGTGACACGCCGGCGCCAACCGCCGTGGCCCTGCTCCAGCGCCAGCGGCAGGTCCCAATGATACAGCGTGCAGACGGGCGTCATGCCGCGTTCGAGCAGCCCGTCGACCAGCCGCTCGTAGAAGTCCAAACCGGCCGGGTTGACCGCTCCGGTTCCGGCGGGCTGCACGCGCGGCCACGAGACCGAGAAGCGGTAGGCCCGGAAGCCCAGCTCGCGCATCAGGTCCAGGTCCTGCGCCCAGCGATGGTAGTGGTCGCACGCGACGTTGCCGGTCTGGCCGTCGCGGATCGCGCCGGGGCGCGAGACGAAATCGTCCCAGATCGATGGCCCCTTGCCGTCGGCGTCATGGGCGCCCTCGATCTGATAGGAGGACGCGGCGCATCCCCAGAGGAATCCATCCGGGAAGCGGGTCGCGGGCATGGCCGGGGCTCCGGGACCGCCGGGCGGTCAGTGCGAGTGGTGGAGCATCCAGGTGACGACGAGGACGAGGGCGGTCAGGCCGCCGATGCCCAGAGCGGTCCAGAAGGCCAGACCCATGGCGGAAGCGGTCTGCTCGCGCAGCGCGGCCCCCTTCTCGGCGACCTTGCGGGTGTGCGCGGGGCTGTTGTCGATCGTGACGTCCATGGCGGGCTCTCCCGTGGAGGAAGGTATCGGGTGCGGGGCGACGGACCGGTCCGCCGCCCCGCGGATTGATTACTTCGACTTGCGCGCGGCCTTCTTGGCGGCGGCCTTCTTGACCGCCTTCTTTGCTGCCGGGGGGGCAGCCGCCTTCTTCGCCGCGGCCTTCTTGGCGGCCGGCTGGGGCTTGGGCTCCGGCGTGGCCTTCTTGACAGCGGCCTTCTTCACAGCCTTGGCAGCCGCCTTCTTCGCTGCGGGCTTCGCGGCGACCGGCTTTGGGGCCGGGGGAGGCGGATCGGCCTTCTTCGGCTCGGGGGCCTTGCGGGCCAGACGCCGGGGTCGCGCGGACTTCTTCTCGGCCGCCGGGGCGAGTGCCTCGGCGGGCGGCTCGGGAGTTGGCGCGGGGACCGCTGCCGGATCGGGGCTGGTCGCCAGAATCGACGGTGCCTCGGCGGTTGCCTCGGACTCCTCGCGTTGGCGCCGGCGTTCGGCGCGGCTGGGGGCGCGACGGGCCACGACGGGCGTTCCGCCCGGCTTCGTCACGTCCTGCTGTCCCTGCCCCTGCGGCTTGGAACCTCCGCCCCAGGAAGAGACGATCTGGATGCTGCGCACCGGCCGGGGAGTGACCGGAGCCGCGGGCGGGGCAGACTTGGGAGCAGCCGGCGGCGGCGGGGCGGCAGGCGCCTCGCCGGTCTTGGGCTGTCCGTTGCCCCATTGGGAGAGAATCTGGACCTTGCGCGGCTTGGCCGGCAGGGAGGCGACGGGGATGACCGGCGCCACCGGTCGGGGCGGCGGGGGAGCCGCGGGTGCCGGGCGCTCGCGCGGGGGCCGCGGGGGGCGCGCCGGAGTGGCTGCCACCGGCGTCGGGGGCTCGATGGTCTCGATCGTGGCGGTGGTCGGAGCGGGCTGCTCGACCGACTCCTCGGCCTCGTCGCCCTCGACGTCGGAGTCTGCGGGCGTCGCGCCGTTGGCGGCTGCTGCCACTTCTTCGGGACGTCCTCCGCGGCGGCGACGGCGTCCGCCGCGACGACCGCGTCGCGTACGGCGGCGCTCTTCGGCTTCGGTCGGGGTCTCGCCGGCCGGGGCCTCGCCGGGCTCGGCGGGGGAGACGGCTTGGGTGGCGACCGGCTCGACGGGCTGGACGGCCGCGGGGCGGGCCGGCCGGCCGGCCGGGACCGCGGGCTTCTGCGCGGCCGGACGTTCGGGCCTCGGTGCGGCCGGACGTGCAAGTTGCGGCTTGGGCGCCGGGGCGGCGACCGGTTCGGGTTCGTTCAGGAGGTCCGCCACATCCTCGTCGGGCAGTTCCTCGAAGGCCACATCCGCGGCCATCGTTTCCTCTTCGGACAGGCGGCGCAGCGGAATGCGTACGCCGGCCTGACGCGGCATCTCGACGCCGGTGACCGTGTAGTCCTCGATGTGCAGATCGGGCACTTCGCGCACGAGCATCGCCACGCCGGTCAGGTGCTCGAACCGGGCGACGTGGTTGGCGAAGTCGCCGCGCAGGGCCGCGGCCACGGGCGGGGCACAGGTGACGACGACCGCCGCGTACTTCTTGCGGCCGCCGCCGAGCAGCACGGCCAGATCGTCGCGGATGCGGCGCCATGCCTCGCTGGCCTTCAGCACCATGCCGTCGCCTTCGCAGTACGGGCAGGCGTTGAAGACGTTCTTCTGCAGCGACTCGTGCTTGCGCTTGCGGGTCAGGATCATCAGCCCGAAGTCGCCAATGCGGCCGATGCTCATCTTGGCGCGGTCCGGTCGCAGGTGCCGCCGCAGCTCCTCGTTGACCTTGTTCTGATTCTCCGAGGTGAGCATGTCGATGAAGTCGATGACGATGATGCCGCCGATGTCGCGCAGGCGGATTTGCTGGGCGACGGCCTCGCAGGCCTCCATGTTCGTCCGCAGCGTCGTCTTCTCCTGATCCTTCGTGCCGATGTAGCGCCCGGTATTGACGTCGATCGCCGTCAGGGCCTCCATCTCGTCGATGATGAGGTAGCCGCCGCTCTTCAGCCAGACCTTGCGGTGCAGGGCCTTGCGCAACTGCGCCTCGACGAGGTAGTGGTGGAAGATGGGCTCCTGGCCGTCGTAGTCGATCACGCGGTCGGCCAGCTTGGGCATGGTCGTCTCGAGGCCCAGACGCAGGCCCTCGGCCACGTCGGCGTCGTCGCAGACGATCTCGTCGATGTCCTCGGTGAAGACGTCGCGCACGAGGCGCTGGATGAAGTCCTGGTCGCTGTAGACGAGCCCCGGGCCCTTCATGGAGCGGAACTTCTGGAGGATGCCCTGCCACGTTTCGCGCAGATTCTCGACGTCGGCGCGGATCTGCTCCTCCTCGGCCTCGACGCCGGCGGTGCGCACGATGAAGGAGTCCTTGTCGGACTTGAGTTCGTGCAGGAGCTTCTTGAGCTTGACGCGTTCGGCACCCAGCGCCACGCGGCGCGACACACCGCCGGTCTGGCTCGGGTAGGGAAGCAGGACCATATAGCGGCCGGCCAGCGCGACGTTGGTCGTCACGCGCGGCGCCTTGTCCTTGATCTCGGCCTTGATGACCTGAACGATGATGGTGTCGCCGGCCTTGAGGGGCGGGGGCACGTCGTGGGCGCGCGGGTCGGGCCGCGGGCGCCGGCCCTTGGTCACGATGCGGCCGGGGATCACCGTCTTGGAGGCCTCGAGCAGCGCCTCGTCCAGGTTCTCCGCCGTCAGGACCAGCGCTTCGGACCGCACGTCCATGAAGTGGAGGAAGACGTTGCGGCCCATGCCGACTTCGATGAAGGCCGCTTGCAGCCCCGGGATGACGTCCTGCACCCGGCCCCGGTAGATGTTTCCGACGATGCTTCTTTCGGTGAGCGACTCGCGATGGTACTCGACGAGTTTTCCATCTTCCAGAAAGGCGACACGGACATCCGTATCACCCAGATTGACGATGACGCGCTTTTGCATGGAGAGTGGTGACAAGTCCCTTCTGTGTTCGCCGGCACGCAGCCAGAAGGCCGCTCCACTGCCCGGGGCGGGCAGGGCGCCTTCCAGCGCGAAAACCGTGCGTGGATGAGTATTTCCTCACGAAACGTTCCTGCGGGGGCACTCGTCGCGGCGCCGGCCAACTGTGGGGGCGCTCGCAAGGCCCAAGGCCTTCCGACGGTGCTCCTGCTGCTTCTCCCACCCCGCTCGACCGTGGCAAGGCTTAACCGCGCCCCCCTTCCCGGCGTTGACGCCCCGCCGCCCGGCTGCTTGTGTCCGGGACACCCGATTCCCGGAGCCGACCCCATGATCCACGGCGTCAAGACCCGCAAGCTCAAGGTCCACTGCGACGAGCGGGGGCGCCTCATGGAAATGCTGCGCCGCGACGACCCCGAGATGGACGTCACCTTCGGCCAGGTCTACATGACCACCGCCTGGCCTGGCGTCACCAAGGCATGGCACTACCACCGCCACCAGACCGACCACTTCGTCTGCGTCAAAGGCATGATGAAGGTCGTCCTCTACGACGCCCGCGAGGACTCGCCCACCAAGGGCGAGATCAACGAGTTCTTCCTCGGCGACCACAACCCCCTGATCGTCGAGATTCCCCCGCTGGTCTACCACGGTTTCAAGTGCATCGGCGACTCCGAGGCCATCGTCGTCAACACCACGACGAACACGTACAACTACGCCAATCCGGACGAGTTCCGCGTCGCCCCGCACGACGGAACGATCCCCTACGACTGGGCACGCAAGGACGGCTGACGCCGCGCCCTTCCGCCGGGCGCAAGCCCTCCATCGCAACGCATCTGTTTCTTCCCGCCCCCGGTTGACAAAGCCGGTCCTGCTGGGCCACACAGGGGCCGCAGGCGCGTGGAGGCGCACGATGGCGGTCGATCTGTACGTCGGACCCCTGAGCCGATACTATCTGGGCGACTGGGAGAACGTCGGCCAGGCATGGGCGCGCCAGAACGGCGTGCCGTACAAGATCGTTCGCCCCGGCGACGAGGAACCCGACGCCGGCACCGCCCTCGATCCCGACACCGTCCGCACCGCCGTCTGCGACTGGCGCGACGTCATCGCCGAGGGGCTCGGCGAGAATCTCACCACGCCGCTCGATTGGGAGGAGAACCCGCTCGCTCCGTATTATACGGACCGCCCCCACTGGGACGGCTACGCCGGTCTCCTGTTGCTTGCCGCCCACGAGGAACGCCCCGAACTCGATCCGCCCGCCACGATCACCCCCCAGTGGCGTCAGGACTCCGCCTACCAAGCCGTCCTCGAGGCCGACTTCACCAACACCGAGTACCTCCACGTCCTGGCGCCCGAACTCTGGCTGCCCATCGACTTCGGCTTCACCTTCCGCTTCGTCGATCTGACCGGCCACGAGCTCTTCATCGGCTCCGCCCCCCGCCTGCTGGCCCAGCTCCGGTTGCTCAACGAGCGCACCTACAAGGGCGACGCCGCCGCGCGGCAGTCCTGGCGCGCCATCGCCCCCGAGCCCGGCGGCCCCTTCGCCGTGGCGGCCTGCTTCGGCATGGCGGTTTTTCTCGACGTCGTCGAGCAAGCCATTGCCCACCGCCTGCCGCTCAAGCTCGACTACTGACGCGTCGCAACGCTCGCGTTGGATTTCCACCCCCCATGCCGCACCGCTTCTCCACCCTCTCGCTTCAGCAAGCTTGGCCATTCGAGAAAGTCCCCCGCCGCGTCGTGCTCAAGTGCGGATCGAACCTGCTGTCCACGCCGCAGGGGCTGCTGGATGCAGCGCGGATCGCCGCGTTGGCCGATGATGTCGCGTGGCTCAAGGCGCGCGGCGCGCAGGTCGTCGTTGTCTCCTCCGGCGCCGTCGCCGCAGGCATGGGCGAGGCCGGCGAGACCAGTCGTCCCCGTCACTTGTCGCGCCTGCAGGGACTTGCCGCCATCGGCCAGAGTCGCCTGATGAGCGTCTGGGGCGCCGCGTTCGCGCCGCACAGCCGCAAGGTCGCCCAGATACTGCTCACCCGCGCCGATCTCGAGGATCGCCAGCGCTACCTCAACATCCAGGCAACACTCGACGCCCTGCTCGCGATGGATGCCGTTCCCGTGCTCAACGAGAACGACTCGGTCATCACCGAGGAGTTGAGCGTCGGCGACAACGACATGCTCTCGGCCATTGTGGCCGCCAAGCTCGCCGCGCCGCTGCTCGTGATGCTGACGGACACCGACGGGCTCTTTACCGGTCACCCCGAGCGCGACCGCGAGGCGAAGCTGGTGCCGGTCGTCGAGCGCGTCACGCCGGAGCTCGAGGCGTTGGCGCAAGGGCCGGGCTCGAAGTTCGGTCGCGGCGGGATGCTCTCGAAGATCGCTGCCGCACGCCATGCCACGCGCTACGGCGTGACGGCCGTCGTGGCCAACGGACGCCGGCCGGGCATCGTGCGCGAGATCGCCGGCGGCACCTTCGTCGGCACGCTGTTCCTGCCGGATCGCGACAGGCGCCGCGCCTCGGCGCGCGGGCATTGGATTTCCATGCGTCGGCCGAAGGGCGCGGTCGTTGTCGACGACGGCGCGCGGCGGGCGCTGGTCGAGAACGGCAGCAGCCTGCTGCCCGTCGGCATCACGGGCGTGCGCGGCACCTTCTCGCGCGGCGACACGATCGCCGTCGTGGACTCCGCCGGTGTCGAGATCGCGCTGGGCCTTGCCGCCTTCTCCGCCGACGAGGTCGAGCGCATCAAGGGCCTCAAGGCCGCCCGCATCCCCGAAGTCCTCGGCGTCGCCGCCCACGAGGAAGTCGTCCACCGCGACAATCTCATCCTCAAGGGGTGAGGGGTGCGTGGTTCGTCTTTCGTGGTTCGTTCTTCGTGGTTCGTTGTTCGAACGAGAGCATTTGATCGCATTGTTCTGGCGCGTCCGCTCCGCCCGATTCACTGCTTGCGAACCACGAACCACGAACACCGCCCCATCAGTATCTCGCCACGCCGATCTCGCCCTCGTCGCTGAGCAGGTTGCTCCGATGCGGGTCCGACAGGATTGCCTCGTAGCTCATCTCCGCTCCGTCCACGCGCATCATCCGCCGCACCGGCCGGATGCCATGGCTGTAGTCCACGTACCAGTCCACGTGCACGATCGTCAGCGGCTGGATCGGTTTGCCGTCGCGGTAGTGCCACCCGTAGATTGCCACGCGATTCGGGCGCTCCTGGACGCGGTTTGAGACGACAACATCCTTCTTTGTGCCGGCGACGAAGACACCGCGCGGCTGGCCATCGAGTTGCTCCTCGATGATGCGATGGTGCTGATGGAAGGTTCGTGTCGCATCGCGCTCCTCGGTCAGCGGCCGCGGGTCCACGTGCACCTCCGCCGCCGCCCAGATGTCGTTCACCATCTTGCGCGTCGGCATCACGAAGCCGAATGCGTCGCAGAAGGCCTGCGCGGTGTATGGGTTCATCGGCATGCGCACGAAGTCCTCATCCGAGCCGATCGCCAGATAGTCCGGCATCACCTCGTAGACGACCGTGCGTGCGACGCCGTCGATGCCGACCGCCTCGGCGGTGATCGGGCGCAATCGCCGCAGGAAGTCCGGGATGTTGCCGGCGAGCAGTTCGCGCTCCACCGCGGCCTCGCGCTCCTGCCGCGGCAGGTCCGCGATGGAGTCGATGAACGCGCTGCCCGTCAGCGCATCCGGTGCACGGGTCGGAATCGCGGCGACTGTCGGTGCCTCGACGTCCCCTTCGATCCACGCCTCGTAGACGCGCGGCGCTCCCAGCACCGACTTGCCGCGCTCGTACTCCGGCCGCCGCGCCAGCAGCGCGTGCATGTAGCCGTTCATCTCGCCGATCATCGCCGTGTGCAGAATCTTGTTCTCCGGATTTAGGTGCAGCAGAATCTCGATCTGCGGATGCCGGAAGCGGATGAACCCGTTCAACGTGTCCTCGCTGAGCGGGTAGCGCGGGCGCAGGCTGTCGAGCATCCGGTGCGTCGCGCGCCATGTTCCGCCCGTGTCCGACACGACCTTCTTGCCGTCGAGCGTGATCTCGCGGTCGTCATAACCGAGCACCACGAGCACCCGGCGTCGGTTGCCCTCGAGCCACGTCGCGATCTTGTCGCCGTGCGACGGCTCGAAGCTGTAGTTGCTGTCGAGGAACGCGATGCGGTCGAGCCACTCGGGCAGCGCCTCCTGTCCGTCGAGGAAGCCCCATGCGAACGACCCACCGCCGCTGTGGCCCGTCAGCGTGACGGCCAGATGCGGCGGGTTGCCCAGCGCCGCACGGATCTCGTCCACGATCGCGACGATGCGCGGGTTCGCCGTCTCGTAGCCGAGGTTGCGACGCCATGCCGGCCAGCTCTTCGTGTCCGCTTCGAGGTAGGCGACGACGGCCTGGTCGATGCCTCGCGCGCGCAGCGCCCGCGTCTGCGCGGCGATGTGCTGGATGTCGTGGCGCCAGCCGATCCCCTCGCCCAGCCGCCGCCCCATCGTCTCGGCCGTCGTGTTGCCGTTGGGCAGCGCGTACAGGATCAGGTCGATCCGCCGCCGGCCGTCGAGTTCCTCCGGCGTGACGAGCGTGGCGGTCACGCCCGGTTGCAGCGCGAGCACGCGCGTGCGCTCGCGGAAGGGGCCGCGCGGCTCGAAGCCGTTGAGGTCGAGCGGAACCGGCCGGGCCACGCACGACGTCAACAGAATGGCCAGCGCCGCAAGGGCGCACGACAGGATGCTTCGATGCGGAATGCGACTCATGGGGCGGGGCCTCGCGCGGGGAGTGGTCGCGTCAGCCGAACAGCGCCCGCGTGAGCAGGAAGTCGGCGACGAGGATGCTGGTGAGCGACGCGACGACCGCGCGTGTCGTCGAGCGGCCGACACCCTGCGCGCCACCGGTCGTCGTCAGGCCATAGTACACGCAGATCGACGAGTACAGGCCGCCGAAGACGAGCGCCTTGGTCAGCCCCGTGTTGATCTCCTTCAGGTCCATCACGCGGAACAGGTGCTCCCAGTAGGTCGAGGGGCCGACGCCGAGATACGTTTGCGCCAGCAGCGCTCCGCCCAGCATGCCCGCCGCGCACGAATACGTCGTCAGAATCGGGTTCATCACCAGCGACGCGACGATGCGCGGCGTCGCCAGATAGCGCGTCGGTCGGATGCCGAGCACCCGCAGCGAGTCGATCTCGTCCGACACGGCCATCGTGCCCAGTTCGGCGGTGATTGCCGCCCCGACGCGCGCCGCCAGGATAAAGGCCGTGAAGACCGGTGCCAGCTCGCGCACCAGTGCCACGCCCAGGATTCCGCCGATGTTGTTCTGCGCCCCGTAGTCCCGCAGCGGCAGGCCCATATTGAGGGCGAAGATCATACCCGTGAACAACCCGATCATCACCGCCAGCGGGAAGGTGTGCACGCCGATGGCGTTCATCTGCCCCAGCAGTCGGCCCAGATCGCGCCGGCAAATGCGCACGTCCGCCACGCTGCGCCCGAACAGCAGCAACACGCCGCCGCTGACCGCGAACAGCCGCCCGAAGGTATTCTCAATGGTCGACCACATCGGCGCGAACCGGCTCCTTGCTACCGGACCGCCCTCTCATCCGGCGAACCGCTCCGGCGGGTCAATGCCTCACTCGGCCCGCCACGCGAACTGCTTGCACCGCCGCCGGCTTCCGGGCACAGCAGGTCGGCGGCCGAGCCCGCCGCCAACCCCCGCCCGGCGCCCTCCCATGATCGCCACCATCCTCGGCTCCGGCACCTCCACGGGCGTCCCCCCCATCGGATGCACGCATCCGACCTGTCTGTCCCCCGATCCGAAGAACAAGCGCCTGCGTGCCGGTCTGCTCCTGCGCGAAGGGCCTGGCGTCCCGATCGACACCGCCCGCGCCCTGATCGTCGATTGCGGACCCGACTACCGCCAGCAGGCCCTGAACCACCGCATCGATCGCCTCGACGGCGTTCTGCTCACCCACGCCCACTTCGATCACGTCGCCGGCATCGACGACCTCCGCCTGTACAACTTCCTCCAGCGCCACGTCCTGCCGATGTACGGCAACGCAGGGACTCTCGACGACATCCGCGTCCGCTTCCATTACATCTTCGACCCGCCCCAGCAGGGCGGCGGCGTTGCCTCGCTCGACCTTCGCCCCGTCACGGGGCCCTTCGAGTTCCTCGGCCAACGCATCGTTCCCCTGCCGGTCAAACACGGTAGCCTCGACATCCTCGGCTATCGCTTCGGCGACTTCGTCTTCGTCACCGACGCCAACGCCATCCCCGCCTCGACGCTTGCCCTGATGCGCGACTGCCGAACCCTCGTCCTCAACGCCCTGCGCCCCGAGCCCCACTCGACGCACTTCTCGCTCGACGAAGCCGTCGCCATCGCCCGCGACATCGCCGCCGAGCGCACCTACTTCGTCCACATCACCCACCTGCTCGAGCACCACGAGACCAATGCCCGGTTGCCCAAGGGCATGCAGCTCGCCTACGACGGGCTCGAGTTCGACTTCCAACCCGACAACGTTCCCGCACGATGACTCCTCCCCGCATCCTCACCATCGCAGGCAGCGACAGCGGCGGCGGCGCCGGCATCCAGGCCGACCTCAAGACCATCGCCGCGCATCGCTGCTACGGCATGAGTGTCATCGTCGCCCTCACCGCCCAGAACACCCGCGGCGTCACCGCCATCCACGACGCGCCGGCCGACTTCGTCGCCGCCCAGCTCGACGCCGTCCTCTCCGACATCGGGTGCGACGCGGCCAAGACGGGCATGCTCTCGCGTCCCGACATCATCGTCACCGTTGCCCGCGAACTCGCCGTCTACGCCGTCCCCAATCTTGTCGTCGATCCGGTGATGGTCTCCAAGAGCGGTCACAAGCTGCTGCAAGACGACGCGGTCGCCGCTCTCAAGAGCCTTCTGATCCCGATGGCCCGGCTCATCACGCCCAACGCGCAGGAGGCCGGCGTGCTGCTCGGCCGCGACGTGCGCACGCTTGCCGACGCCGAGGCTGCCGCGCGCGACCTCGCCGCCCTCGGCCCGCGTGCCGTCCTGGTCAAGGGCGGCCATCTCGACGATGCCGACGAAGTTGTCGATGTCCTTTGGGAGCCCGTCGGTGGCCTGCGGCTCAGCCGCGCTCCGCGGCTCGACGCGCGCCACACGCACGGCACCGGCTGCACGCTCAGCGCGGCCATTGCCTCGAACCTCGGCCGCGGCCTGTCCCTGCCCGCTGCCGTCGACGCCGCCCGCGAATGGCTCCGCGGCGCCATCGCCCATGCCTGGCCCATCGGCGGCGGCATCGGGCCCGTGAATCACCTTTGGCAGTTTCCCGGCGGCGACTAGCCGACGATCCTCACGGGCAGGGCGACTCCATGCCCAGCGCGAGGCGGAAGATGCGTTCGGCGTCGGCCGGCGTGATGATGCCATTGCCGTCGCCCTCGCCCACGCAGCCGTCGCCGTTGTCCGGTGCCACGTCGGCGGCGAGCAGGTCCTTGCCCGGACCGCAATCGCCCAGCAGGAAGCACTCGAACGCCGCTTGCGCGTCGGCCGGCGTCACGTTCCCGTCCTTGTTGACGTCGCCCTTTGCCGCTTTCGGGGGCGCGCAGGTCACCGGATGGATCGTCATGGCCAGCGTCAGCGACTGAATGACGCCACTGTCCAGGCTCGCGTTGTCCACCACGATCACCTGCCAGATGCCCTGAACGGGCTGGCCGTCGAATGCCGACAGCGCCTGGAAGGGTCGGAAGCGTCCGGTGAACGGGGCCGAGCCGCTGGAAATAGGCAATGCGGCTTCGTCGTCGAACGTCGTGTTGGTCAGGTTGTCGTCGCTTGTTCCGAGGCGATTGAACAGGTGCACCGTCGTGCCTGACGGGCTGCGCAGATAGATGTCCAGATCCTCCAGCCAGGTGTGGGGGATCGTCACGGTCAGATCCACGTCCGTCACGGTGCCGACTTCCGGCACAACGATGGGCGTGACGACGGTCTCCGGGTTGGCGCCGAAGACCGTGCCCGGCGTCACCGTCTTCGAGACTGGAACCACCTGCCCGGTATTGACGGCGCCTGTCGGCAGCTTGTGCGGGATGGTGCGCACCTCGAGGCCGCTGTTCACATGCAGTTCGAGTTCCACCGGCTCGCCGCAGGGATGCGACGGATCGAGTGCCACCACGAAGGGCAGGCTGTTCAGCCGCATCTGACCGGTCGGGATCGTGGGATACGAGCGCGTGTCCTGCACGACGGTGGCGGTGGGCGTCATCGACTGCAAGATCGCGAAGACGCCTTCGGCCGCGCCGCCCGCGTTGCTCACTGGGAAGGAGACCTGCAGCGCCGTTTCGCCCGGGTCGGCGACGCCGTTGCCGTTGCCATTGCCGGTCGAGTCCACCAGAACCGGTGTCCCGCCCGAGGCGAGGTCCGGGATCACGTTGCACACGGGGCCCGTCGGCACGATCACTTGGAAGTTGCCGTCCGAGCTGGCGCTCGTCACTTGCAGGACCAAGCTGATCGACGTCCCGCATGGGTGGGTCGGCCCGACCGAGATCGCGAACGGCGTCGTGTTCGAACTACTCTGTCCGGCGGCGATGTCGGGATAGGTCGAGACGGCCGAATCGACTGTCACGCCCGGGCTCAGGCTGGTCAGCGTCACCGAGATGCCCGTCGCGGTCGCCGAACCGACGTTGCGCATGGGGATTGTCAATTGGATGCCCTGTTCGCCGCGTTCGGCGATGCCGTCCCCGTCGCCGGTGCCGTGCGTGTCATCGATGATGATCGCGCCGCCCGAGGCGAAATCCGACAGCCCGCGCCCCTCGAGCGCCGTCTCGCCCGTGTTCAGCGGATCGAGCCAGTCGCGCAGCCGCGTGGAGCTTGTGCCTCCGCCCGTCCACGAAATGGAGAAACGACCGTACCAGTCGTCCAGATTGTTGCCGCAGGCCGCATAGCCCCCGTGCAACTGCCCGACGATGCGCTTGTTCTGGTCAAACAGTGGCGAGCCCGACGAACCCGGCTCCGTCGTGCCGAGATCCCAGTCCTCCACGCGCAGGTGCGTGCCGTTGCCCGGCACCGCCGCCTGCAGGTAGCTGGTGATCGTCGTTGGATCGTTCTCGAAACTGATGCGCTTCTCTTCGCCGTTGGGATGGTGGATGGCGACGGAGGTCAGGGCGTTTGCTCCCGATCGGTCCCAGCCCGCGAAGAAGGGATTCACGGCGCGCGCTACTGGCGTGCTCAACTCGAGCAGCGTGAAGTCCGATTCCGCGTTCCGCGCGCGCAGCACCGCCCCCGAGTTGAACTGGGTCAGCGAGCCATTGCCCGCGCCGCCGCTGGCTGCGCTGCCCGGCGTCCGACAGGTCGAATTCTGGTAGTTCCAATACACCACCACCGACGCCGCGTTGCTCTCCGTGATGCCGCAGTGGTTCGCTGTCAGGAAGAAGGGGCGGCCATCCTGGGCTGTGTTGTTCACCAACGCCCCGGTGCAGAACCTCGTGCCGCCGGTGCCGTACACCGCCACTGACTGAATCTGGTCGCGCCAAGCGTCGCCTTGCGGACAGACCACGTCCACATTGCACGAGCCCGACTTGTTTGCCGACCCGCCGATGTCCCGGAAGCCATGGTTCACCGCCCCGAGCACCAGCTTGAGGTTGCCAATCTCTTCGCCCGGCAACTGCACCTCGACGACCAGTTCGCTGCCCGGCACCAGCGGCGTCCACAACTGCCCGTGCGGCTGGTTGTACTCGTCCGTGAAGGGCCCGAGCACGGACTTGTAGTCCGCGCTGTAGAGGAACAACTGCCCGCCCGCCGGCATGGCGTACTGTGTGAAGCCCAGATTCAGGGACCGCGCCTCCGGCGACTCGACGAGCAGCCGCCACAGCGCCGTCCCGTCGGGCAGCCACTCCCACGTGCCGGAGTCCCAGGGCGTCAGGGCCACTTCGATGGCCTCGGCGAAGTGGAACGGCCCGGCGGCGTCGAGCACCTGGGCTCGGGCCTCGAGCAGCGAGTTGTCCATCTTGGGCATCGGCACGCGCTCGACGGCGCCGAGCGACTGGGCATTCTGGGCCAGCGGCTGCGGCACGCCGGCTCCCGAAAGGGCGGTCGCCCACATCACCAGCAGGGCAAAAAACACGGACAGACGCAAGTTCACGGGACGGTTTCTCCTCCGCACCGCCTTAGTATGGGACCGCTCCCCCCGCCGTTTCAACTGGAACGACGGCCCCCCAGCCCCAAGGACCCTTTCCGAACCGCCACCATCCCTTTTGACATGCGCCCCGCCGGGACGTAGGCCAAAGCCGATGCCGCGCCCGGCCCGGGCGCACCCCGGGGGCGGACACCCAGGCCGGATGAAGAGCGTCTACCCACAGAATCTCATCAAGCGAGTGCTCCGCCAGCTCGAACCGCTCGACGTGCTCGAGTCGCTCGACTACCGGCCCGAGTCCCTCGTGCGCGACCGCCACAAGGTCCGCATGCTCTGCCCCATCCATGGCGGCGTGGATGACCGCACCCTGACCGTCACCCTCGACAAGCGCCACTACGAGTGCTCGCACCCGGGATGCCCGGGCAACGCGGGCGGCGACCTCATCGACCTGGTCGCCCGCACCCGGCGCCTCCACTACGACTCCGCCCTGCGCCACCTCGTCGACGAGTTCCAGCTCTCCGTCGCCCTGCCGCAGAATCAGGCCGCCCTCAACGCCGCGCTTGTCGAGGCCGAGAACTGCCTCGAACTGGCGCGCACCGATCCCGAACAGCGCGACGAGCACCTGCGCGTCGCCCGCGAACGCCTCGATCAGGTGCTCGACGGCGACTCGGGCAACGTCCAGGCCCTCCAGTTGACCGTCCGCCTGCTGACCGACTCGGGCAAACGCGACGACATCCCGCAGTGGGTGCTGCTGCTGGCCGACGCGGAGGAGAAGGCCGGCAACCCCGAGGGGGTCGAGAAGGCGCTGCGGCGCGAACTCGCACGCAGCGGCGAGAACCTGCTCGTCCGCCGCCGCCTCGCCGACTGGTACCGCGCCAACGCCCGCACCGACGAGGCCCTGCAGGAGTATCTTGTGCTCGCCGAGTTCGCCGAGTCGCAGGGCGATCTCGGACAGGCCATCCAGGCCTACCGCCGCATCCAGTCGCTCGGCGATGTCGGCTTCGACGCAGGCGCCATGCTGGCCCAGCTTCTGCTCGCCACCGAGAACCACAAGGAGGCCGCCGCCGAACTCCTGCAGCAGGCCTACCGGTGCCGCGAGGTGGGCAATCTGGACGAAGCCGCCGCCGCCCTCGAAACCGCCCGCGAACTCGAACCCGAAGATCTCGGCCTCGCCCAGCGCCTGCTCGATCTCTACGCCACCCGTTCCGACCATGCCGACTGGCGTGACCGCGCGCTCGCCCTCGTCGCCGTCCTCGAGCAACGTCACGCACTCGCGCCCGCCATCGAGGCGCTCGAGACGCTCGTGCGCGCCCAGCCCGCCGACCGAGACCTTCTGCGCCAACTGGCCGACCTGCTCGAACGCGCCAACGAGAAGGTGCGCTCCGAGCACGTTCGCCATCGCCTTGCCGAAGCCTGCCTGGAAGCCGAGGACTTCGACGCGGCCCGCGCGATCCTGCACCAGCGGCTCGACGTCAATCCTGACGACCGCAGCGCCCTTGATGCCTGCGTGCGCCTGGCCGAGCGGGCCGGCAATCCCGTCGAGGCCGCCGACGCGCTGCGTCGACTGGCCCAGGCGCACGAGAATGCCGGCGACTCCGATACCGCTGCCGACGTCCTGCTGCGCCTGATGCCCCTGCTGCCCGGCGACTTCGACGTGCCGCTCGCCGTCGCCCGTCTGCGCCATGCCCGCGGCCGCACCGCCGAGGCCATCGAGATCCTGGTCGAGCTGCTGCGCGGGCTCGCTCCCGGCGAAGACCCGGACGGCACCCTGCGCCATGCCGCCCGATGCATCTCACTGCTTCCCGATCAATCCGACCTGCTGCTGGAACGCGCGCGCCTGCTGGAGCGCCTCGACCGCCTCGCCGACGCCGACGCCGACCGCCTGCGCGCCTGTCAGCTTCTGCTCGCCGCCGGACGCGCCGCCGAGGCCGAACGAAACGTCGCCCACCTGCTGGATCGTCAACCGCCCCCGCAAGGCGCCTTCGAAACGATGGCCGACGCCATGGCCGCGCAGGGCCGCGCGCGTCCCGCGGCAGAACTACTCGCCGAACACGCCGCCACGCTGGCAGGCACCGGCGCCGTTGCCCAGGCAGCCGACCTGCTCCACAAGGCCCTGGCTCTCGATCCGGCCAGCCTCGGCATCCTGCGCCGACTCGCCGACGCGCTTCGCCTGCTCGACGCGCCCGCCGAGCAGCGCCTCGACATCGCCGAGCGCCTCCTCGACGCCACCGACCGACTCGGCGATCACGTCGCGGCCATTCGTCAGGCCCACGAAATCCTCGATATGCGGCCCGACCACGTCGGCGCACGGCGCAAGCTCCTGCAGCTTTACGAGAAGACCGGCGACACGACCAACTGGAGCCAGTCCAGCCGCCAACTGGCCGACCTGTATCGCGAGGCCGGCGACCACGTCGCGGAGCGCCAGTTGCTCGATGGCATTCTTGGGCGCCGCCCCAACGATCTCGACGCCCACGAACGCCTGCTGCCACTGCTGTTCGGCGAGGCCGAGCCGGAACTCTGTCGACGTGCGCTGGATCGCTACCTGCGTGTCACCGCCGAGACGCAACTCATCGAGCGCGCCGCCGGATTCCTCGAGGGCCTGACCCAGCAGCACCCCGACAACGCGGTCCTCAAGCAGACGCTCGCCGAAGTCTTCGAGAAGTTGAGCCGCACCGAGGAGCAGGTCGCCCAGCTTCTCAGCCTTCTGGCGTTGCACGAGGAGCGCAACGAGTTCGTCGCCGCCGCCCGCATCTACCCGGGCCTGCTGAAGCTGCAGCCCGACGACATCGAGTACCGAAACGATTTCATCCGGGTGCTGCTGCGCGCGGGCGACCGTGTCGGGGCTGCGCGCGAGAGCGTGGCCCTGGCCGCGTTGCTCTATCGCGAGAACAAGCGCGAGGCCGCGCGCCGCCGCTACGAGGAGGCCGTCGAGCTCGATCGCACGAACGCCGACGCCTATCGCGGTCTGGCGCGACTGGCCTTCGCCGAGGGCTTTCGCAGCGAGGCCACGGCCGCGCTGTGCCGACTCGCAGAGACTCTTGCCGAGGAGAGCCGTCTGGTCGAAGCCGACGCCGTCCTCGACGAGGCACTCAGTTGGGCGCCCGAGGACACGACGCTCCACCGGCGCAAGATCGCGTTGTATCGCGATTCGAAGGCGCCGCAGCCGCGCAAGGCCCTGGCGGCGCTCGACGTGCTTGCACGTCTCCACATTGCCACCGGCGAGATCGACGAAAGCCTGGCCGTTCGCCGCGAGGCCATCGAACTCTTCCCGGCCGATCCTTCCGTGCGTCAGGCCTGCATCGACGATCTTGTCGCGCTCGGACGCAACGCCGACGCGGTCGATTGCCTGCTCGAGCTGGCCACCGCCCACCGCCGGCATCGTCATGTGGCCGAAGCGCTCGAGCTGTGCGAGCAGTGCCTTCTCATCGATCCGGCGCATCTGGGCGCGTTGTCGCTGCGCGCCGAGCTGTTCGAGGAGTCCGGCGATCCCGAGCGCGCACTGGCCGAGTGGCGCGCGCTTGCCCCGCGCGTCCAGCGCATTGCAACCGTCGCCGAGTCGAGTGATTCCGTCGTGCGCGTTCCCCTGCGCCTGGTGCCCGAGTACACGTTCGACCGCTTCGTCGTCGGCGACCAGAACCGCTTTGCGTGGGCCACCGCCATGGCCGTCGCCAAGGCACCCGGCAAGACGCCCCACAACCCGCTCTTCCTGACCTCCGACGTCGGCCTCGGCAAGACGCACATCGCCCATGCAATCGCCCACCACGTGCGCCAGACGCAACCCGACGCACTCGTGCTCTACGCCAGCGCCGAGGACTTCGTCTCCGAACTCGTCGACGCCATCCAGGCCAATGCCGTCGCCGACCTCCGCCGTCGCTATCGCCGCGCCGACCTCCTGCTGCTCGACGACGTGCACCTGCTCGCCGGCAAGACGCGCGCGCAGGAGGAGTTCTTCCAGATCTTCAACACGCTCATCCAGGAAGGGAAGCAGATCGTCGTCACATCGGATCGCCCGCCGCAGGAGATGGCGCACCTGGAGAAGCGGCTCGTCTCGCGCTTCGGCGCCGGGGTCATCGTCGACATCCAGCGTCCCGACTACGAGACGCGGCTCGCCATCCTGCGGCGTCAGGCGCTCCCCGCCGGCTACGCCATCCTGCCAGAGGGCCTGCTCGAAACCATCGCCGAAATGGCCGAGGGCAGCGTTCGCGAACTCATGGCCGCCTACAAGCAACTCATGGCCATGTGCGACCATGGCGGACGCGAGCTGACCCCCGAGACCGCCCGCCAGGCCGTCGCGCGGGTCTGCTCCGCAGGCTCGATCGGGACGTCTTCCACATGAACACGGTCTCCGACCTCGAAGTCCTGCTGATCGGCGCCGGGCTCTTCGTCCTGGCCACCATCCTGCTGTTCATCCTCAAGCGCCTGCGGCGCAGCGACTTCGGCGACACGCCGGGGCTCAGTCCGCGCGAGTTGCAGGAACTCGAGCGCCGGCAATTGCTCAATGAGGAAGAGAAGGCGCGCGTGCGCCAGGCGATGGCACGCCAGTTCGCCCGCCGCGAGGAGCACGAGCGCTCGAAGCTCGAACTCGCCGAGGGACGCCGCGGCATCGAGGCACTCGCGCTCGAGGCCGAACGTCTCGAACATGTTCGGCCCGCGCCCTCGCACGCGGCGCCTGCCCTGCCTCTCGCACCGCCACCGGAGTTGCCGTCCGTCCCGCTGTCGCCCGCTCTGCCGGAGACATTGATTCCGTTGCTCGACCGACCACGCGAAGAACTCGACGACCTGGTGGCCGCCGGCTTTCTTTCGGATGCCGACCGCGCCCGCGTGCTGCATGCCCGTGGCGAGTCGCCGGAGGCCGTACCGTGACGTCCGTACGAGCGTTCGCCGCGATACTAGGCACCGTGTTGATGTTGGCGATGCCCCGGCTGGGCCCGGCACAGGAACTGCGCGACGTCGTCGCCGATCCCGACAAGCTCGTCGAGGAGGCTCTGCGCGCCGCATTGCTCGGCCAGGATACGCGGCTGGACCGTCTGGTGTGGGAGTGCGAGGTCTTCGAACGCCACAACGCCCGGCCCGCTCCGCACTCGGCGACGCTGCGCGAGAATGTCGCCGCGCTGGCGGCCGCCCGCCGTCGTCCGTTGGCACGCGCCCGGGACATGCGCGCGTTGCTGGACGATCGTCCCGCGGACTCCGAGTTCGATGCGTTCGTTCAGCTCATCGAGCGCACCGAGCCGCGCGACCGCCTGCGCATCGCGCGCGACGCCCGGCGCTATGAAGCCTGGCGCCAGCGCGTCAATGCCGTCACCAACGCCGCCGCCGGCCTTCTCACGCTTCAGCTCTTCCCGCTGCTTCAGCCGCCGCTCGACCTTCTCGACTACGCCCTCGTGAAGCGCTACTATCTCTCGCCCGAGGAACGCCGCGAGTGGCACACCGCGCGCCTCGTGCTCGCCACCGAGGGTTTGTCGCAGGCCGAACGCGCCAACGCCGCGAGCGGCCTTGAGACCGCCACCGCGCGCCGCATGGCCACGGCGCGCTTGCAGGCCCGACGCAACGCCGAGGAGGCCGTCCGCAACGGGCGCCTGCTCGATGCCGACTGGTGGTATCGCCGCGAGATGCTGTTGGCCGGCTCGCCGCGCCCCCTGCACGATGCGCACAAGGAAGTCATCGAGGCGCGCGGTATCGATGTCGGCCGCGCCCGCCAGGCACTCGTCGTGCGCGACGGCGCATCCGTTCTGGGCGACCCGGCGCAGCACGCTGCCTGCCGGGCGCTGCTCCAGGCCCTGTTGCTCGATCCCGCGGCTCCAACGACGTTGAATCAGATTCAGGCCTTTCGCGCGCGCTTTCCCGCTTCGCCGCTTGTGCCCGCCACGCGCGTCGCGGAAGCCGCTCATGCCCGCCTGCTCGGCAACGACCCCCTTGCGCGCGCGACGCTTGAGGATCTCGCGCAGCAGGGCGACTCTTCGTGGAGCACGCGCGCCGGCCTCTACGCCACGCGCCCGGACTTCCATCCGCGCGTCGCGTTCGACGAGGCGCGCGCCGTCATCGCCGCGCGCTATCGCGACTACATCCTCGCCGGAGTCAATCCGCGCCGGCACGAGCGCCACCTGTCTGCCGAGGACGCGCGCCTCATTGAGAGCGACTGGATCCAGTCCGCCCGTTCGCTCTTCGTCTTCGACATTCTGGGCCGCTCGATCACGTTGGTGCTTCTCCCCTCGGAGACTTTCCCGCGCGAGGAACTCTTCGACGCGCTGCGTGCCGCGCCCGCGGACTTCCTGCAATCGCCCGAGGGGCGCGACGAACGCCGGCGCGTCGCGCACGCCTTGCGACGCATGAAGCGCCACGAGGAAGCGGGCCGCCTGTTCGCGGGGCTCGGCGACGCCGACCAGGCCCGGCGGCAGTTCGAGCGTGCCGCGCGCGCCCTCGTGCGCGAAGCCGACGCCGCGCAGGACCCGCGGCAGCGGCGCGAACTCGCCCGACGCGTGCTGAACGCCTATCCGGATACCTCCGCCGCCCGCCGCGCCCGACTCCTCGAACGCACCGCGACCACCGAACTCGAGACGATCCTCACGCTCACCCCGCGCGAACTCGCCGCCTTCCCCGACCTCTGGCGCGACGGCGGGCTCAAGCTGCCCGGCATCCTGTTCGACGGGAACCGCAGCAATAGCGAGATCGACCGCGACGGCCTTCGCCTGCGCGTCGGCGGGCGCGTCTCGTTCGTGGATCGCAATACCGGCGACGAAGTGGTCCTTGCCGTCGACGAGGCGGTCATCGGCCGCGTCGTCTCCGAAGCCTTCCCGCGCCGACGCGCACGCGCCATGGCCGAGGAACTCGACAAGCCCCGCGAGCGCAAGCGCATCCCCGTCATGGTCGAGGGCGGCGCGTTCCCGGGCTTCGACGCCGCGCCCGGGCTCGTTCCCCTCGAGCCTGACTGGCGCCAGCGCCGACTCTATGAGTGACCTTCGGAGTCAGTTCTCCGGCACGGCGTGGCGCACGATCTCGCCGCGCACGAGGTAGACGACGTCCTCGGCGATGTTGGTCGCCAGGTCCGCGATGCGCTCGAGGTGCCGGGTCAGGTCCACCATCTTGAGCAACACGCGCAGGTTCGCCGGGTCTTCGGCGATGCGGTCGCGCAGCTCGCCGGCGATCTTGCGCTTCAGCTCGTCCACCTGGTCGTCGTACTGGCAAATCTTCAGCGCCAACTCGTCGTCGCCATTGATGAGTGCATCGAGCGACTTGCGCACCATCTGGCACACGCCCTGCACCATGATGTCGAAGTCCGGCGGCATCGGCGGCACGGTCTCATGGCGCGCGAGGAAGTCGGCCCGCCGCGCGATGCTCACGACGATGTCGCCCATCCGCTCGAGGTCGTTGTTCATCTTCAGCACCGTGACGATGAAGCGCAGGTCCCGCGCGACTGGCGTATACAGCGCCAGGATCTTCAGGCACTCCTCTTCGACCTCAATCTCGGCCGCGTCGATTGCCCGATCGCCCTCGATCACCTCGAGAGCCAGCGCCGCGTTCCGGTCCTTCACCGCGCGCAACGCCTTCTCGAGCGCCTCCTCGACCATCGCCGCTTCCGCCAGCACCTGCTTGCGCAGGCGTTCGATCTCGCGTTGCAGATGAACCGACATGACCGACTGCCTCCATCGAGAGTGGACGCGCGCCCGGCCCGCGGGTCGCGCAAGGATTCAGGTCAACGATCCGGCAGCCGGATCGTGAAGGTGCTGCCATTGCCGAGCCGGCTCTCCACGGCCACCTCGCCGCCGTGCGCCTGCGCCACATGCTTGACGATCGCCAGGCCCAGCCCCGTCCCGCCCACATCGCGGCTGCGTGCCTTGTCCACGCGGTAGAACCGCTCGAACAATCGCGGCAGATGCTCCTCGGCGATGCCCGGCCCGCGATCCGTCACGCGAATCTCGATCGCGCCGTCCAGTCCCGTCGCCTCGACGTGGACCTCGCGCCCCTCGCGGCCGTAGACGATTGCGTTGTCCAGCAGATTCGTCACGGCCTGCGTGACGAGGTTCGGGCTCAGGCGCGCGCGCAAGCCTTCGGCGCACGCCACCCGCACGTCCACGCCCAGGCGTCGCGCCTTCTGCTCGCACAGCTCCTCGGCCTGGCGCAGCAGTTCCGCCACGCGACACTCGCGGCGCTCGATCGGCTCGGGACGCTCAAGGCGCGACAGGCTCAGCAGGTCCTCGATGACATCGCCCAATCGGTCGGACTGGCGCAGGATCGTCTCGGCGAATCGTTGCGCGAGTGCCGGGTCCTCCGCGGCGCCGTCGACCAGTTCCTCCGCGAAGCCCTTGATGGAGGTGATCGGCGTGCGCAGCTCGTGCGAGACGTTGGCCACGAAGTCGCGGCGCATCGTCTCCAGGCGGCGGATGCGGGTCACGTCGGCGAGGACGACGAGCAGGCCGACGCGCCGGCCCGCTCCGTCGCGCAACGGTTGGCACCGCGCCTCGAGCACGAGGTTCTCACCCAGGCGCAAGGCGATCTCGCCCGGCAGCGTCGCTCCGCTTCGCGAGTCCTGGATCAGGCGCTGCAACTCGACGATGCGCAGCACCTCCTGCACGAGCTTGCCGCGCGCCTCGGCCGCCGACACGCCGAGGAACGACTCGGCCACGCGGTTCATGCTCAGGATGCGTTCCTCGTCGTCGATGGCCAGCACGCCCTCGCGCATGCTCTCCAGGATCGCCTCGCGCTCGTTGCGCTGGCGCGTGATCTCGGCGATGCGGCTGTCGAGTTGCATCGCCATGCGATTGAGCGACTCGGCCAGGTCGGCCAGCTCGACGGTGGGCATTGGCTCGATGCGTCGACCGAGCTGTCCGCGGCCGAAGGACTCGGCGCCGTGGCGCATGCGCTCGATCGGCCCGGCGAACTGGCGCGCGAACAGGAACGAGAGCCCGGCCGCGAGCGCCAGCGCCAGCAGTCCCACAAGGGCCGCGCGCCGCCGTCCGGTGGCCAGCTCCGCGGCGAAGCTTGACGTCGGCCGGCTCGCGCGGAACACCGCCACCACCTCGCCGTCCACCGTCACCGGGACGGCGCAGTACAGCAGCGGTTCGCGCACGCTGTTGCTGAAGCGCTGGGCGAAGCCGACCCGTCCCGCCAACGCCTCGAGCACCTCGGCCCGACCCGCATGGTCGCGCAACTCCGTGGCCTCGCGGCGCGAGTCGAACAGCACCCGCCCATCCGGCCGCACCACCGTCAGCCGCACGTCGCCATGCAGCATCAGGATCGTTTCGAGGATCTCCCAGTCAGGCTCTCGCCGCTCGGCCAGCGCTGCGGCCACGTCCCGCGCGCCCGCCAGCGCCAGTGTCTCCAGCACCGCCTCGTGCCGCGCCACGGTCGCCCGCTCGCCCGCACGCCACGCGAACACCCACACCACCGCACAACAGGCGCCCGCGAGCAGCAGCGACAGGGCGAACACGCGCCACACCAGCCGCGGACGAGGCTTCAATCCTTCAACTCCCGGAAGCGGTAGCCCACGCCCCGCACCGTCTCGATCAATTCGGCGTGTGCCCCCAGCTTGCGTCGCAGCGACACGATATGCACGTCCACCGAGCGATCCGTCACGCCCACGCCCGTTCCCTGCGTGGCCTCGACGATCTGGTGGCGCGTGAAGACGCGGCCGGGTGCACGCACCAGCACGCACAGGATGCGCATCTCCAGGGCCGTGAGCGCAATCGGGTTGTCCTCGATGAAGACCTCGTGGCGGTCTCGGTCGATGCGCAGGGGGCCGTAATCGATCAGGGCGTTCTTGTCGGTGGCGGCGGCCCGCTCGTCGCGGCGCAGCACCGCCCGCACTCGGGCCAGCAGTACCCGCGTGCTGAACGGCTTGGCGATGTAATCGTCGGCCCCGAGTTCCAGACCCAAGATCTGGTCGCTCTCCTCCGAGCGCGCGGTCAGCATCACCACCGGGACATGGCTCGTGCGCTCGTCGCCCTTGAGCGCCTTGCAGACGTCGAGCCCGTCCACGCCCGGCAGCATCAGGTCCAGCAACACCAAGTCGGGCGGGTTGCGGCGTGCCTCACGCAGCGCGTCCTCGCCGGTCGGCACACTGGTCACGCGGAATCCATTGCGGGTCAGCGAGTGCTCGAGCAGGTCGCGAATGTCCTTTTCGTCGTCGACGACGAGCACCGTGCGGGCGCTCATAGGGGGCCTCGTGCGAGGAGAGTTCGCCGGCCGGGGGCAGCGCCCCGCGGGCCGGACGCGCGCGAGCAGAAGGGCCCCTGCGCAGACTCGGCAAGCCGATTGTGAAGGCTAACAAAGTTCTCACGCCGCCCCAAAACGCCAACGGCGCCCCGACACCGGCGGGCGGCGGGGAGCCGTGGGAATGCACCATGCGATCGGTGGGCGGGGGAGCCTTAGCCGGCCGGCTGCTCGGTCTCGGCCTTCTTGCGGGCCTTCTTCGAGAGCACCGTCTGCCCGAAGCGCTTCTGGAACTTCTCGACGCGACCGGCCGAGTCCACAAACGACTTCTTGCCCGAGTAGAACGGGTGGCTGAAGCTGCTGATCTCGAGGGCGACCACCGGGTACTCGACGCCGTCGACCACCTCGCGCGGGCCGTCCAGCTTCGTCGAGGCGCCGATCCACTGCTCGCCGCAACTGATGTCGCGGAACAGCACAGCGCCGTATGTCGGATGCGTGTCCTTCTTCATGGCCTTCACACCTTTCCAGCGTCCCTGTTGGCGGGAACCTTCTTCGCTTCTTCCAGCAACCGCGCATGCGTCCCGGCGTCGAGCACCGTCGATTCCTCGATCAACAGGATCGGGATGTCGTCCTCGACCCGGTAGAGCCGGCGGCTTGCCGCGTCCGTCGAGACCAGATTGCCGTCCGGGGTCATCAGGAGCGGCTGGCGTGTCTCGGGGCAGACGAGAATCCTGAGCAAATCCGTCGGAATCATGGGGCTCCCGGCCTGCCGTTCGGCAGGGAGCGACAAACGGTAGACAGCGCGGGCCGGAAGGCAAGCCCGAAATCGGCCCGCGCCGCCGACCGCTCGCTCCGATGCGACCGTTTACGCTTGTCCCTGTCGGCCAGACTGTGGGACCACCTGCCCCGCTACGGCGGTATCCCTCACTCCCCCCAGTTCCGCGGTGAAACCTTGGCCCTGCGCAGCGATCTGCTTCCCCCTGGTGATTTTCCATACGTCAAGATATGCGGCTTGACGCGAGCAGAAGACGCCGCGTTCGCCATCCGCCACGGAGCCGACTACATCGGCCTGATCTTCGCCGCCCAGAGCCCGCGCCGGCTGGCTCTGGCCGAGGCGACCGATCTGATGGGGCGCCTCTACGATGCCGTCAGCGACCCCCGCCTGATCCGACCTGTCGGGGTCTTCGTGGACGAATCGTTCGCCGAAATTCGCTCGACGGTCGAGTCGCTCGGCCTGTCGGCGGTCCAGTACCACGGCTCCGGCAACCCCCGCGAACTCGAGGCCGAGTTGGGCGTCCCTGTCCTGCGGGCGATCCAGATGCGCGGTCCGGAGACCCATCCCGAAGTCTCGCGCGCCTTGGCCGAGGGGCCCGTCGTCCTCGACGCGTTCGTCGAAGGCCTGCTCGGCGGAACCGGCAAGGTCTTCGACCACAATCTCGCGATTCCGCACATCCGCCGCGGCACCGTCTTCCTGGCCGGCGGGCTGACCCCCGAGAACATCGGCGAAGTGATCCAGCGGTTGGCCCTGACGGGCGCACTGCCCTATGCATTCGATCTGAGCAGCGGCGTCGAGGTCTCGCCCGGAATCAAGTCCCCGGCGCGCATCTCCGGCTTCTTCCGCGCTCTGCGTCGCGCCTTCGATCTGACCAAGACGGACGAGTAGCGCGGGCACGGAGATCCGTGCCCGTCGCTCACGCTCCGGGCTTGATGCGTGTGTTCGCCCGTCGCTCACGCACAGATGTGTCGCCTGTCCGTCGCTCACGCTCCGGGTTCTGATTGGTGCGTCCGTCGCTCACGGCATCAGGCCTTCGGCGCAGCCTCCAGGATTTCCTTCGACGCCTTGTCCGCGTACTTCTTGAAGTTTGCCACGAACATGGCGGCCAGCTTCCTGGCAGTCTTCTCGTAGGCGTCCTTGTCCTTCCACGCGTTGCGCGGATTGAGCAGTTCGGTCGGCACGCCCGGGGCCGACTTCGGCATGGCCAGCCCGAAGATCGGATCGGTCTCGAACTCGACGCCGTCGAGCGAGCCGTCGAGGACGGCGTCGATGATCGCGCGCGTGTACTTCAACTTGAAGCGCGACCCGACACCGTATGCGCCGCCGGCCCAGCCGGTGTTCACCAGCCACACGCGCGCGCCGTGCTTCTGCATCTTCTCGGCCAGCATCTCGGCATACTTCGTCGGATGCCAGACGAGGAACGCGGCGCCGAAGCAGGCCGAGAAGGTCGCTTCCGGTTCCGTGATGCCCACCTCGGTGCCCGCGACCTTGGCCGTGTAGCCACTGATGAAGTGGTACATCGCCTGTCCCGGCGTCAGTCGCGCCACCGGCGGCAGCACGCCGAACGCGTCGCACGCTAGGAACACGATGTTCTTCGGATGCCCGCCCACGCACGGAATCTTGGCGTTGTCGATGAACTCGACCGGATACGAGCAGCGCGTGTTCTCCGTTTTTCTGCCGTCGGCGTAATCGACTTCGAAGTTCTCGGGATCGTAGACCACGTTTTCAAGGACCGAGCCAAAGCGGATCGCATTCCAGATCTGCGGCTCGCCCTCGCGCGAGAGGTTGATCGTCTTGGCGTAGCATCCGCCCTCGAAGTTGAACACCCCGTCGTCCGACCAGCCGTGCTCGTCGTCGCCGATCAGGGCGCGCTTGGGGTCCGCCGACAGCGTCGTCTTGCCTGTGCCCGAGAGCCCGAAGAACAGCGCCACGTCCCCTTTGGCGCCCTCGTTCGCCGAACAGTGCATCGACAGCACGCCCTGCTTGGGCAGCACGTAGTTGAGCACCGTGAAGACACCCTTCTTCATCTCGCCGGCGTACATCGTGCCCAGAATCACGAACTCGCGCGTCTTGAAGTTGAGCGCCACGCTCGTGGGCACCGTCACTTCCGGCAGGCAGGTGTTGGCGTACAACTCGCCTGCGTTGTAGATGACCCAGTCCGGCTCGCCGAACGTCGCCAACTCCTGCTGGGTCGGGCGGATCAGCATGTTCCACATGAACAGCGCATGGTAGGGGTCCGTCACGATCACGCGCACCTTGATGCGGTACTTCGGATCCCAGCCCGCGTAGGCATCGATCACGAACAGGCGCTTGCGTCCCTTCAGGTAATTGAGCGCCGAACCCCGGCTGTAGGCGAACGAGTTCTCCGAGATCGGGATGTTGACGTTGCCCCACCACACGTCGGCCTTTGTCGTCTCTTCCTCGACGACGCGCTTGTCCTTCGGGCTGCGACCGGTCTTGGCACCCGAGTCGGACATCAGCGCGCCCGTACTCGCGATCTCCTTGCCGTATTCCCTCAGGGCCAGCTTGTACAGGGCCGCCACCGATGGATTGCGCACGACAACTTGGTCGGCGATGCCACCACAGATTCCGTGTTGCGCGAGGTTGAAGCCCATGAACGTTGCCACTCCTGGAGGTTAGAGTCGAGTCTGGTTGGGCAGGATTCCTGACGGGGAAGGGTATGCCTACACGTCGGCCGAAGTGCTGCTCAACTAGAATGCTGCAACTCGCATAGAGACAAATGGGAGCACCTTCATCTCCTTTTGGAAGTTAGTGCCCCTAATATTCCGGGGTCAAGAGTATTTTCCCGGATCGTCATGTGTGCACAAAGCATTGTAAATCAATGACTTCCCCTGCTGTCGGGAGGGTTGTCTGGCGCTGCTGCCAGTCGGCGCCGGACGGCCGCCAGTGGACGGTCACCCGGCTACCGGTCGCATCGTGCGTCAACTCGAGGAAACCCAAATCGGGGTCGCCTCCCTTCCAGCGCATCAGCGGCGCGCCGGCGTTCAGGTACACAAGCGATGGCACTCGCGGGCTGCCGTACAGCCAGCGATGGTGGTGGTGGCCGTGGAGAAACCAGGTGGGCAGGCCGCACTCGCCCAGGAAGTCGAGCAACGCGCCGGCTTCGTGCAACTGCGGCCCGCGGTTGTGCGTCCAGGCTCCGCCGGGGTCTTCGGCCGGGAAGTGGCAGAGCACGACGAGTTCGCGCGGACGCTGCTCGAGCTCTCGCCACCATGTGCGCATGGCCACGACATCGCCGGGCTTCAGCCGACCATGACAACTCAGCCCGTTGCGCGTCCCGCCATCGATACCGATGGCCCACACGTCGTCGTCGAGCGGGACGAACCACGGCCAGCCACGCTCGGGGAGGATCGGGGCGAGATGGCGCTCGAATGAGCGGTCGACGAGCGCGCGCGCCGTGTAGCGGTCGTGATTTCCCGGCACGGCAAGCAGCCGACCGGCATGGCGCGTGGCGGCGGGCCCAAGGGCCCGGGCGGCCATCTCGAACTCGGCCGGCAGGGCGGTGGTCGTGAAGTCGCCGCTGAAGAGCAGCCAGTCGGCCTCCAGTGCGATCAGTCGCTCGACCAGCGGCCCGGCGAGCTCGCGGCGGAACTGGTGCCGGCGACGCACCAACAGGTTGGCATTCCCGAGCAGGCGCTTGCCCCAGTAGTGCATCGGGTTCGCCGGCACGCGCCAGAAATGAAGGTCGCCGATGTGCAGTGCCCGAAACGCCATGGCGAATCCTCAGCGCGGGGGAGTGCCGGTGCCAAGGGCAGGCTGCACGTCCAGAGGCGCGAGTGCCGGCTCGACGAAGGGTCCGCGCGCGTCGAGCAGGTGGGCGATGGCGTCCACGTGGACTTTGCCGGCCGGGCGCGCGTCCTCCGGGTCGGGCGGGAACACCAGCACGCCCGGGGCGACCGAGGCCACCGGCACCGCCATGCCGTCGCGCCAGACGACCGTTGGCACCGGGATCACCTCCACGAAGCGTCGCCAGCCGAACGTCAGCGGCGCCACCATCAACTGCTGGTGACCGATCTCGAGATGGACCAGGTCGCCGTGCTCGTTAAAGCACCCTGCCGCCAGAGCCACCGCGTGCGTGTCGGTGTTCTCGAGCCGCAGGTAGGTCGAGAAGGCCAGCACGTTGCCGTCGGCGGGTACGCGGGGAGCCAGCAGGAAGTGGTAGGCGTTGGCGCGGCCGACGGGCGGGGCATCCAGATCCACGACGAGGGCGGGCGATCCGGAGGGGCCGACCAGGTTGCCGGGCACCGAGCGGCTGTAGCTGGCGCCGGATTCAGCGACGCGGGGGTCCAGGTCCGTCGTGCCGGGCCAGCCCCATTCGAGCTGGGGTTGCGGGAACGGGACGATGCGGATGGCATCGAGTTCGTCCCAGCGGGGCCAGCGGTCGGCCGGCTCGCCCGCGCGCACCTCAAGTCCTGCCCACATCCACGGGTTGTCAGGCGTGTAGCCCAGCCGCTGCGTCGTGCCGTGGACATCGATGCGGTTGTTCCCCGGCGGCAGGGCGATGTCGAGCGGCAGGCTCACGAGGCGTTCTGCCGGTCCGCCGGGCAGGCGCCAGATGCCCAGATGCACCCCGTTGGCGGCGACCGCCAGCAGCAGGTCGGGGTCCGCGTCGCTACGACCGGTCTCCTCGGCCAGCCGAGCCGCCGACCGCTGGCCCACCTTCAGCACCAGATGGTGTGGGCCCTGCTCGGGGATCCAGACGAGGTGGCTCACCGGCCCGTCGTAGCGACGGCGGAAGACCGGCACGCCGTCGAACTCGGTCTCTTCGTGGCGTTGGTCGTCGGGCAGGTCGATCTGGTCGAAAGGGCCGATGCGGACGACCTCGTCGTAGACGGGCTCGATGCGCAGCGGCCGGGCGGGCAGGTTTGGCTGCACGAACCCGGGTCGGGCGAAGCTGAACTCCTGGCCGGTCTCGACGACGCGCCAGCGTCCCGGGCCGACGACGTACCATGGGCCGGAAGCGTCGTCGGGGAAGGTGGCGGCCGTCGGGTGGAAGACGCGGCGGCCGGTGGTCCAGCGGTACAGCAGGGCGTCCTGCCGCGCGCCGTGGGGCGAGCGTCCGGCGAAGCGGGGCGGACCGAGGCTGTTCAGGAAGCTCCACAGGTCCGGCCGATCCGCCCAGCGCCAACTCGAGATCAGCCAGACGTTGTCCCGGCCGAGGAGTTGGCTGGCGAGCGCCCCGCGGATCATGGCGTCGTACCGGCCATAGAATCCCCAGAGTCGAACGCCGCGGGGGGAAGGCGTCCCGGTGCCGGCGCGGCCGAAGTAGAAGTCGGTCTGGTAGCTCTCGACCCGGGCAATCGCCCAGACGGCGTCGTCGGGTTGGTGCTCGCGTTCAAGCGTTTCTGCCAAGCTTCGGAAGTTGGCACGGTCGGCGAACAGATACCAGCCCAGAAAGGGCACCTGAACGCCGAGGAGGATCACAAACCCTGTGACGGCAAGCATCTGGCGACGGCGGGCGAGGGTATCTCCAAGCGCCAGACAGGCGGTCGCCACCACCGGAATCCCGGCCGGGATCACGAAGGTCAGGTAGCGCGGGTAGAACCCATGATGGCGCAGGTTGAAGACCGCGAGAAGGCCGGCCGCGACGGCGAGCAGGGAGAGGCCGGCTATGGGCAGGCTGGGGCGGTCGCGCCGGGTGCGCGCGGCCAGCACCACCAAGCCGCCCAGCCAGAAGAGCGTCGGAATCCAGGCCAGTGCCCGGGCGACCGGCAGCTCGTTGCGGAAGTAGGTCACCCCGTAGCAGGTGGCGACCCAGTTGAAGAAGCGCCAGGTGAACTCGACGTTGCCGGGCGGGTCGCCGACGCTCAGGCGGGCCTGAAAGATATCGAGGGCCCGGGTCAGACCGCCCGACAGCGCGGGGCCGGCCAGCAGCAGGGCCACCGCCACGAGCGGCACGGCGGGGGAGCGCAGCCATTGGCGGGGGTCCAGCCGGTAGATCGCGCGGCGCAACGTGGGGTAGATGAGGCTGCCGAGCACGCAGCCACCGGCAGCCAAGCCGGTAAACAGGATCGAGAACGGGTGGTTCAGGAAGGAAAGCGCCCCCGCGGCGGCGATGCCGGCGATGCCGGCGAGCGGCGCCCCGCGGAAGAACGCCGCAAAGCAGGCGATCTGCACGGCCGCGAAGAAGGTCATGCCGCCGTAGTAGTTCGCGTCCTGACTGTAGAAGACGAGGAAGGGGTGCGCGGCGGCGAGCAGCCCGCAGGCCCAGCCCATGCGCCGGCCGCCGAGCCAGAGCCCGGCGACCGCCAGCACCGGCACTGCCAGGCCGCCCAGCAGGGCCCCCCACGCTCGCAACCAGAACGGCGTCGCCCCGAAGTGATTCAGGAACCAGCCGACGGCGGTCAGGTGGAGACGGTGGCTGCTGCTGATGTGTTGGTTCGTGCCGGCGAGGGCATCTTCGAAGACAAGGACCTCGTCGAGCCAGACCTCGGAATGGGCGAGGCGGAAGAAGCGGAGTGCCAAGGCTGCGACCAGTAAGGCCAGGACGAGCAGGCGGTGCTTCCAGACCTCGCGGCCGAGGTCGGTCCACGCCTGTCGCTCGAGACTCAGACCGCCCGGGGGCAACGGGGCCGGGGCGGGCTCGTGGACGGCAGGAGCAGCAGGAGCCGGGGGGCGCTGTCGGCGTCGTCGAGCCATGCACGCGTGCCCCTCGGCGGTTTCCGGACCTCTCTTGCCCCCGACCGGGGCATCGTGGCGGCATGACTGCCGACCGGGTCAATCCCGCGGTACCCCTTGACCCCGTCAGCCCCAGCGCCGAGCAACGGCGCCCCGTCGGCCCCCGACCCAAAGAGACCTTCGCCCCATGCCGATTTCCTCGATCCTGCCCGAACCGCTGCGCGTCGCGCTCAGGGACTCAACGGCCGCGCGTCGCCGCAACGCCGCCCCGCTGGCCGGTCGCCTGACCTGGCGCCTGCGCGCCCTGCCCGCCTTCATCATCATCGGCGGCCAGAAGTGCGGCACCTCCAGCCTGTTCAACTACCTGTGCCAGCACCCCCAGATTCTTCGCAAGGCGGGGGTGAAGAAGGAAATCCACTACTTCGACGGCGGCTTCGACCAAGGCATCGACAACTTCGCGAAGGGCGAGGCCTGGTATCGCGCCCACTTCCCGATGCGCTCGGAGCTGCGTCCCAACAGGATCACCGGCGAGGCCACTCCGCTGTACCTGTTCGATCCCCGGGTGCCTGCCCGCATCGCGTCCCAACTGCCCGACGTCAAGCTCATCGCCCTGCTGCGCAATCCGGTCGAGCGCAGCGTGTCCCAGTACTTCCACGAAAAGCGCAAGGGTCGCGAGGACCTGCCGCTCGAGGAGGCATTGCGGCGGGAGGAAGCCCGCATCGGCCGCGCCCTTCAGGCGAAGGACTACGACGACCCGGACCTCATCCATCACTCGTACAAGCTGCGCAGCCTCTACAAGGAGCAGATCGAGCGCTACCTCACGGTGTTCGGCCGCGAGCGGGTGCACGTGCTGGCCAGCGAGGAGATGTTCGCCGATCCGCAGGCGGTGCTGCGCGGGCTCTTCGCGTTCCTTGGGGTCGATCCCGAGTATCGGATTCCGAACGTGGAGGCGCGCAACGTCGGCACGCGCGACTCGAAGATCCCGCCCGCGGTGACCGAGTACCTCGCCGAGTACTTCCGGCCCCACAACCGCGCGCTTTTCGAACTGCTGGGGCGCGGGTTCGATTGGTAGGGGTTCGGGGCGCACCAGATGGACCCGATGAAGCGGATGGACGGGACGGACGACGCGGGCCGGGCACCGGGGTTCGGGCCCGACTCGGGGCGTCGGCGCGCAAGATTTGCTTGAACGCCCCCGTGCCGGTCCCTAACACAAGGGTCTTGGCATCACTCCCCTGTGCAAGGACCCCCGGCATCGTGACTCCTTCCTCTCCCGGCACCCTCGACGGCGCGGCCGCGCAGACCGTCTCCTTCCAGCTCAACGGCCAGACAGTCGTCGGCGCCTTCGATCCCGAGCGGACGCTGCTCGAGGTGCTGCGCGAGGATTTCGGGCTGATCTCGCCGAAGAACGGCTGCGCGCCGCAGGCCGCCTGCGGCTGCTGCACCGTGCTTGTGGACGGCAAGGCGAAGCTGTCGTGCGCGCTCAAGATCGGCAAGATCGAGGGCAAGAGCGTGGTGACGCTGGAGGGCGTGCCGGAGGAGGACCGGGCGCTGGTGGCCGAGTGCTTCACGCGCACGGGTGGCCTGCAGTGCGGCTTCTGCATTCCGGGCATGGCGGTGCGCGGCCTGGCGCTGGTGGAGAGCAACCCCGCGCCCACCCGCGAGGACATCCTCAACGCGCTCAAGCAGCACCTGTGTCGCTGCACGGGGTACGTGAAGATCGTCGACGCGATCGCGCTGATGGCGCGTGCCAAGCGCGGCGAGTCGCTGGACGCCAACGATGCGGACGGGCGCATCGGGTCGCGGCTGGACCGTTTCCGCGCGCGGCAGTTCGTGCTCGGCGACTGGAAGTATGTCGATGACATGACGGTGCCGGGGATGAAGTTCGGGGCGCCGCGGCTGAGCGACCACCCGCGGGCGCTGGTGAAGCGCATCGACGCCACGCGGGCGCTGGCGCTGCCCGGCGTGCATCGCATCGTCACGGCACGCGACGTGCCGGGCGACCGCATCGTCGGGCTGATCGTCAAGGACTGGCCGATCTTCGTCGCCGAGGGCGAGGAGACACGCTACGTCGGCGACGTGATCGCCTTCGCGGTGGCCGACACGCAGCAACTCGCGCGACGGGCGGCCGAACTGATCGACGTCGAGTACGAGGTGCGCGAGCCACTCGTCGATCCCGAGAAGGCCCTCGAGCCCGACGCGCCGAAGATTCATCCGAAGGGCAACCTGCTATCCATCTCCGCGATCCGGCGCGGCGACGCGGAGAAGGCACTCGCAGCGTCGGCGCACGTCGTCGAGAACGTCTACACGACGCAGTTCATCGAGCACATGTTCCTGGAGCCCGAGGCGTGCCTGGTGGTGCCGACGTCGGCCACCGGCAACGGCGCGGATGCACTGCATGTCTTCAGCCAAGGCCAGGGCGTGTTCGACGACAAGCGGCAGATCGCGTCGGTCCTGGGTTGGGACGCGGAGCGGGTGTCGGTCGAGCTCGTCTCGAACGGGGGCGCGTTCGGCGGCAAGGAGGACATGAGCATCCAGGGGCAGACGGCGCTGTGCGCGGCGGTGTGCGGCGTGCCGGTCAAGTGCACGCTGACGCGCGAGGAGAGCATGCGTCTGCACGTCAAGCGGCACCCGATCCGCATGCACGTGAAGGTGGGCTGCGACGCGGAGGGCCGGTTGACGGGCCTGTGGGCGCGGATGATCGGCGACAAGGGAGCGTATGCGTCGGTGGGCGCGAAGGTGCTGGAGCGCGCGGCCGGCCATGCGACGGGGCCGTACAACTTCCCCGCCGTGGACATCGAATCCAAGGCGGTCTACACGAACAATCCGCCGTGCGGCGCGATGCGCGGCTTTGGCGCCAACCAGGCCGCGTTCGCAATCGAGAGTCTCATCAATCTGCTCGCGGCGCGCGTCGGGCTCGACGGCTGGGACATTCGCTTCAAGAACATCCTGCGTCAGGGCGACACGTTCTGCACCGGCCAGCGCCTCGACAAGCCCTTCGGCCTCGAGCAGACGCTGCTGGCCGTCAAGGACGCCTACAAGTCCGCCAAGTACGCGGGCATCGCGTGCGGCATCAAGAACGTCGGCATCGGCAACGGAATGCCGGACCTGGGCAAGGCGAGCCTGCGCATCGAAGCGCCGGACCGCATCGTCATCCGCACGGGCTTCACCGAGATGGGCCAGGGTCTGTTCACCGTCTGCATCCAGACGGCGGTGGAGGAGACCGGCCTGTCGCCCGAGTTGTTCGTCGCGACGACGGACACGGCAGTGGATCTGAATTGCGGGCAGACGACGGCGAGCCGCGGGACGGTGCTCGGAGCGGCGTCGGTGCAGGATGCGGCGCGCAAGCTGCGGGCCGACCTCGACGCCGGCCGCACGGTCGCCGACCTGGTCGGCACCGAGTACCGCGGCGACTACGCGTGTACGTACACGAGCAAGCTGGGAGCCGACGTGGAGGATCCGAAGACGCACCTGACGTACGGCTTCGCCACGCAGGTGGCGATCGTGGACGACTCGGGGCGGGTGGCACGGTTCATCGCGGCGCACGACGTCGGACGGGCCGTCAACCCGACGATGCTCGAGGGGCAGATCGAAGGCTCGGTCCACATGGGACTGGGGTACGCGCTGAGCGAGAACTTCGTGGTCGAGGGCGGTGAGATTAAGACGCCGCGGATGCGGGACTGCAACGTGCTGCGGGCCCACCACATGCCGGAGGTCGAGCTGGTGATCGTCGAGGTGCCGGACCCGGAGACCCCGTACGGGACGCGCGGGGTGGGCGAGATCGGGCTGGTGCCGACGGCGCCGGCGGTGGCCGGGGCGCTGGAGAAGTTCGACGGCAAGCACCGGACGTCGCTGCCGATGACGGACAGCGAGGCGGCCCGGGCGATCCTCGATCCCGCCTGGAAACCCCGCCCCCGCACAAAGGATTGACCGCCCCCCCGGCCGGAGGCTTGGCTTCCGGTCGGTAGGCACCAGGCATGCCCCCCGAGGAATACCGGTGGAACTCTTCATCGACCACGACAACGACACCCTGAACGTGCGGATCGTTGGCGAAGTGGTCGCCGACACCTGCGGCGACCTGCGCTTGGCGATCATGGAGAACGTCTCGCGCAAGCCGCGGCGCATCCTGCTGCGCCTGCCCGAAGTGCCCTTCATGGACACGAGCGGCATCGGCGTGCTCGTGGGCCTGCGCGCGCACCTGAAGTCCAAGGGCATCGCCCTTGAACTGGCCGACCCATCCCCGAAGGTCCGCCACGTCCTCGAAATGACCCGGCTCAATCAGGTCTTCGGACTGCCGGACGCCTGAGTGGGTGCCGGCGTGTCATCCGGATTCGGAAAGATGGTGACAGCAAGACCCCGGTCCGGAGAACCCCGAAGGGGTTCCGTCCAATAGCCCGGGGTTGCCGAGGAACGAGGCTACCCCGGGATAAAGGAAATATCCATTACAACCCCAACGGGGTTGCGTCAACGACTGATCGCCGGCCGGCTCGCGCGCATCGTTGCCGATTGGACGAATGCTCCGGAGCATCTGTCGGCCTTCTGGCCGGCTGTGCGCTCTTGACGCAACCCCGTTGGGGTTGAGGCGAATGCGCGCGTTACCCGGGGTAGCTCGTTCCTCGCAACCCCGGGCTTTGATATGCAACCCCGTTGGGGTTGTTTGTTTCGACAATCCCCCATTTCAGAATTCATACTACAGGAAGCCGAGGGGAATTTGAGTGTCACGACAGTCATGAAACGGCACGGACAGGACGTTGCGGGCCCTCGGCGGGCAGCCCGTCTGTGGACTGTCTGCAATTCCCCGAGACCGTATCAGGCGATATCGGATAGGCAGTTACGGCAAGTCTCAGGTCGAGGCTGTTCGTAGCGCTTGGCAGTCTTCTGTGGGCGGCAGCGCCTTGGTGTGAAGGTCACCACGAATCGGCAATAGGACGCCTGGGTCCCCCATGACCCATCCAGCGTCTCGCAGTCCTGCGCGGCCGGCCGTCGAAAGCCGACCGCACAGGCGCTGCCATCAACTCCGCGACGTCGAATCAGTCTTCCACTTCCACTACGAGTTCGACTTCGACCGGCGCGTTGAGCGGCAGGGCGTTGACGCCGATGGCCGTGCGGGCATGGCGGCCGGCGTCGCCGAACAGCGCCAGCAGAAACTCCGAGGCGCCGTTGGCCACGGCCGGCTGGCCGTGGAAGTCGTCGGCCGACTGCACGTAGACGACGATGCGGACAACGCGGCGAAGCTTGTCGAGGCCGCCGGCGACGGCGGCGGCAGCGGCAAGGCCGTTCAGGCAGGCAATGCGAGCCAGTCCGGCGGCCTCTTCGGGCAGGAGGTCCTGACCCACGCGACCGGTGGTGGGCAGGTGGCCCTCGACCGTCGGGAGCTGCCCGCTGGTCATTACGATATTGCCGAAGCGCGTGGCCGGAATGTAGGCGGCAACCGGCTTGGCGACCGGGGGCAGGGCAAGTCCGAGTGCATTGAGCTTGGCTTCGAGGGTGCTCATGGCGGTGCGTTCTCCCTTCAGGTGCGGGGCGGGGGTTGGTCGAGTTGGTCGATGGGGATGATACGTCGATTGATCTGCTCGGCGCGATGCTCCTGAATGGACTCCAGGCTCCAGAGGGCGCCGCGGACGCCGAGGAACGAGGCGATGGCGGCCACGTAGTCCTCGGCACGGGTCGAGTGGTCGGTGCCCATCCATCGCTGGAGCGCGGCGACTTCGGAGCCCATGATCGGGGGCCCGAGGAGTCGGCGGCTGGTGGCGGCGAGCAGGACGCGGAACTCGTCGATCGTGCGGTCGGCCGGCAGGTAGGGGCCGAATGCTTCGGGATCGGGGACGAGGTCCTCGCTGTCGGTGGAGCGTCGCAGGACTTCCTGGAATTCGCCGCTGCGGCGGGCCTGCGCGAGGTACTCCTCCTGTTGGGCGGGCGTCAGGTCCCAGAACGAGGGTTCGGAGGGCGCGGGCAGGTCGTCGCCGGATTCGGGACGGGTCGGGACTTCGGGGATCGGGCGGCCGGGGTCGAGCTGCCAGAGTTGCGCGGCCAGCTCCATCAATTGGTCTTCCTGCTCGGCCAGCTCGTTGCAGCCACTCTCGAAGAGGAAAGCGAGGCGGTCGCGCGCGTAGAGTCGCACGTCGAGTCCCTCGCTGTTGTAGCAGTTGAGCTCGATGTGGGTGGTGGTGGGCAGTTGGGGGATGTCCTTGCAGGAGAGCCCCATCTGCAGGTAGACGTTGATCCAGTTGCCGTAGGGCGTGCTGAGGACCAGGGAGTGGGGGCTCTTGAAGAGGGCGCCGGCCAGCAGGCGGCCATGGTCCTTGTCGGGCAGGAACAGGTGGGTGGAATGGGCGTAGATTCCCACGATGCCAACCTCGTTGTGCGGATGTCGGGGGCGCGGGCGTGCGTCCCGATCACCCCGAGGGTGGCCCGAAGGGGCATAGGGTCTCAATCTGTTTCGTGACAGGGATTGGACCCGAGGGATGGGAGTTTGATTGGGCGGGACCTTGTGATTGCGTTTCCCTCGGGGTGTGCGGCAGGTTGTGCTGGACCACTCTGGTCCTGGTTTCGTGTTTTCTACGATGAGGTGGGGCGGCGGGGTCCGGCAAGCGTGGGTGGCCTCTGGGGGCGACTGAATGAGCAGTGAGATCACAGCCCTGCTGATTGGTGCCGAGAGCGGACGGCGACCGGAGGTTGCCTCGCTGCTGCGGGCCGTCGAGCAACCGCGGGTGCTGGTCGAGGAGGCGAGCGGAGCGGCCGACGTGGCGGTGCGGGCGCAGGTGTTCCTGTTCGATCTGATCGTGGTGTGCGCGGGGGACCTGTCGCGGGCCGATCTCGCGGAGGCATTGAGGGCGCATCCGGAACCGGCGCCGCCGGCGATATTGATTGGCGAACTGGAAGCCGACGATCCGGACGGGCACGAGTCGTTGCCGCATGTGGTGGCGATTGTGTCGGCCGGGCATCTGACGGCGCGCCTCTTGCAGCAGAGCCTGCAGAATGCGTTGCGAAGCGGTCGGCTGGCGTCCTCGGCGCGGGTCGAGTTGCCCGATGGTTTGCGGGAGACGGGCCGTCGGCAGGTGATCGAGTTGCTCGATGGCGGCGCGGAGGGGATGGTGGTGACGCGCGCGGACGGGACGGTGGTGTTCGCCAACGAGGCGGCGTCGCGGCTGCTGACCGGTCGGTCGACGGGATTGGCCGGCACGGTGTTCGGTTACTCGGTGCGCGCGGGCGAGACGCGCGACGTGATCGTGCCGGCCGGCCCGGAGGGGCGCATTCGCTGGATCGAGCTGCGGGCGAGCCGGTGCGGGATGGAAGGGGGCGAGGCGCTGCTTCTGACGCTGCACGACGTAACGGTCAGTCGCGAGCGCGATGCGCAGGTCACGCGCCTGGCCGAGGTGGTGAACCAGACGGACCAGAGCGTCGTCATCACGGATCTGGACGGGCGGATCGTCTATGTGAACCCCGGATTCGAGCGCGCGACGGGCTTCGGCATGTCGGAGGTTGCGGGCCGCAATCCGCGCCTGCTGAAGGGGCGGACGGGCGTGGGCACGGACTTCCGCCAGATGTGGGAGACGTTGCGGTCGGGGCAGGTGTGGGAGGGGCGCTTCTACAACCGGCGCAAGGACGGCAGCGAGTTCATCGAGAACGCGACGGTGTTTCCGATCCGGGACGTGCATGGCCGGGTGATCAACTACGCGGCGGTCAAGAGCGACATCACGGAAGAGGTGCGCGTGATCGATGCGTTGCGGCGCTCCGAGGAGCGCTACGCGCTGGCGGCCCGCGCCGTGCACGACGGCCTGTGGGACTGGAACCTGGAGACGGACGAGTTCTACGTCTCGCCGCGCTGGAAGGAGATGCTGGGCTGCCAGGACATGGACCTCGCCCCGCGGATCGACGAGTGGTACAGCCGCGTTCATCCCGACGACCTGCCCAACCTGCAATCCGGCCTGACCGCGCACCTGCTCGGCGACACGACGCACTTCCAGTGCGAACACCGCGTGCGCCACCACGAGGGTTCCTTTCGCTGGGTGTTCGCGCGCGGGTTGGCATGGCGGGACGAGACCGGGCGGCCACAGCGCATTGCCGGCTCGATGACCGACATCACCGAGCGCAAGGTCTCCGAGGAGCAGCTCCTGCATCAGGCATGGCACGACGGGCTGACGAACCTGATCAACCGGGCGACGTTCATCGACCGGTTGCGCCAGCGGCTGACGCGTGCGCGGTGGCGCAACAACTGGCAGTTCGCCGTGCTGTTCGTGGACCTGGACCGCTTCAAGGCGGTCAACGACAGCCTCGGTCACCTGGCGGGCGACGACATGCTGATCGAGCTCGCCCGGCGCATGCGCGACGTCGTCTCCGAGTCCGACATCATCGGTCGCATCGGAGGCGACGAGTTCGGCATCCTCGTCGAGGACTTCGCGAACTCCGACGAGGCCCTCCTGCTGGCGCGGCGCATCCTCGAGGTGTTCGACCGGCCTTTCGATATCCAGGGGCGCCAGTTCCACATCTCCGCCAGCGTCGGCATCGCATTCGCCGAGAGCCGCTACCAGGACGCCGAGCACCTGCTGCGCGACGCCGACACGGCCATGTACCGCGCGAAAAAGAAGGGACGCGGCAAGTGCCTCGTGTTCGAGCGGCCCATGCTCGACGAGACGCTCAAGGTCGTCGAGATGGAGATCGACCTGCATAATGCGATCGAGCACGACCAGTTGCGGGCTTACTACCAGCCGATCGTCTCGGTGGCGACGGGGCGAATCGTAGGCTTCGAGGCGCTGGTGCGTTGGCACCATCCGGCGTTTGGACTCATTTCGCCCGGCGAATTCATTCCGATCGCCGAGGAGAGCGGCCTCATCATGGCGATCGACCTGTGGGTGCTGCGCGAGGCGGGCCGACAGGTTGCACGCTGGCAGGAGCACTTCACGGACGCCATCGTGCCGGAGTACTTCCTGAGCACCAACCTGTCGGCGCGGCACTTCGAGACTGACGCGTTTCCCCAGATTGCCGCGGCACTGGCCGACATCCCGCTGCCGGCCGGACAGGTCAAGCTCGAGATCACCGAGTCCCTGCTGCTCGATCAGACCGAGAGCGTTCTGCCGCTGCTGCAGGAACTGCATGCCCTCGGCGCCCAGATCAGTCTCGACGATTTCGGCACGGGCTACTCCTCGCTCAGCTACCTGCACCAGTTCCCGGTCAACACGCTCAAGATCGACCGCAGCTTCGTGAAGGAGATGCTCGACAACGAACGCTCGGGCAGCATCGTGCGCGTCATCCTGGTGCTGGCGCACAACCTGGGCATTCCGGTTGTCGCGGAAGGTGTCGAGACTCCCGAGCACCTCGAGGTGCTGCGCGGCTTCGAGTGCGACTACGCGCAGGGCTACCTCTTCTCGCGCCCGGTACCGCCGGAGGTCATCGAGGGGCTACTGGCGGAGAAGAAGGTCTGGTGAGGTGCGCGGCACCAGCACGCGGGGCGCTTCCAATTCAATCACGGGCTCGTAGACCCGGCGGCCATAGACCGGGCGCAGTTCGGTTTCCAGTGTGACTTCCCCCGCCGCCACGGCCGGGAAGATGCCCGCGGCGAGCACCCAGTCGCGGGTGCGCTCGACGGCGGCGACGATGGAACTCGTTCCGCGCGGCGTGCGCGCGCGCATCCAGACCTCGCGGTCGCCCAGTCCGCCGACGCGCACGCGGCGCGCGACGATCCACCACTCGGCCGAGGCCGGCGCCGAGTCCACCGTGGCGCGGTCCACGCGCACCGGTCCGTGTTCGTCCGGTCGCACGTCGAGCCGCACCGCCTCTCCGAAGTCAGCCGCGAGACGATCGAGGGGCGTGCCGGTGTGTGCCTCGGTTGGCCGATCGCCGCGCAACAGGTCCAACCATTCGACTCCGACCAGCGGCGCCAGCTCCGCGTTGCCGAGCGCACCGTGCGCCAGCACGCAGAGTTCGAGCCGATGGCGGCCGGGCGCGATCGGCTCCTCGAAAGCCAACGTGTGTCCGACATAGCTGTCGGTGCGTTCGATTTCCCAGAGGAAGTAACGCTCGTCGTCGAGCGAACCGAGCAACCACACGCGCGCGTTCTCCTCGCGCGGCGCGATCCAGATGTTCAGCAGCAGCCCTTCGACGGCGTCCTCCGTCTCGATGTTCCAGGCGCCGCTGGTGCGGGCGCGCAGACCGATGCCGGGCAGGCCGCTGCGGTGGAGGTGCTCCTCGCCGAGCAGGCTGCTGACGGCCTCGCCGGCGCGCGGAAGCGCCGAAGGATTCCGCGCCGGTGCAACGAGTTGCCAGATGCGGATGTTGCGGTCGATGGGCCAGGGCTCGCGCGGCGTGCCGCTGGGCAGGAACGCGACGGGCCGGCCATAGGCCTGGAGCCAGCGATGGAGATCCTCGCTCTCGCGCAGCTCGAAATCCGAGAAGGTCATGAAGTAGGCGGGTCGCGTGTCGCGATGCATCGCCTCCTCGAGTTGGTGGATGGTCGGTGAGGGGAAGTAGCGGATGTAGCTGGTGGCGTGGTGCTCGCGGGTGCCGGGCGGATGGGCGCGCCAGAGGAAGCGCACGGCGCGCGAGGTGTAGTGGAGTTGCGTGAAGACGCGGGCGTCGGGCGGAGTCTCGCGCGCGATCCACTCGAGCGCGCGGAGGGATTGCTGGTGCTCGCCGCCGAGGCGCCATGCATTCCAGCGGACCGACTGGACGACGAAGAGGCCGAGCCACATGCACGCCAGCACCGCCAAGGCGCGGCGTGCAGGCGCGAGCGCTAACCCGGCGATTGCTTCGCCGCAAGCGACTCCGGCGCCGACAAGCAGTACCGGCAGCAGCGCGATGATGTAGCGCGGCGAAAAGTAGTGGTTGAACGAGAAGACCGTGAACGGGAGCACGACCAGCGCGAAGACGAGGAGAGGGCCGGCAACGGCCCATGGGCGTCCGCGGCGAGCGAGTACGACGAGGCCGGCGAGCGCGCCGACGGCGCCCATGATCCCGAGCACCCTGTCGATCGGGCCGCTGTGGTAGCAGGCGCCGAAGAAGTCGCCGAGAGCGCGGCTCCAGAACCTCGGCGTCCAGGAGAAGGGAACATCCTCGCGGCCGGTGAAGCCACTGGCATCGGCCATGCGCTGCCAGACGATCGGTGCCACGACGGCGGCGAGTCCGCCAACGATGAGGATGACGCCCAGCCGGCCCCAGTCGCGATGACGTTCGGGCACGCCCACGCGCGTGGGATTCGCAAACACCCACGCGGCCGTCACGAACAGCAAGGCCGCCGCAGGCATCAGCCCCACGGGATGGAAGCCCGGCGCGGCAAAGCACGCGAGCGCTGCCAGCGCAAAGAGTCGGTAGCGTGGAGCGGACATGTCGGCCAGCAAGCCGTCGACCGAGACCACCGCCAGCAGGCCCGCAAGCATCAGCGGCGCATAGTGTCCGGCATCCTGGCTGTACCAGATGGCGAAGGGCGCCAAGGCCAGCAGCCCGCCAACGCAGGCCGCGTGCAGGAGGCTGAGGCGCTTCCATGCCCACCAGGCGCCGATCAGCGCGGTGGCCGTGCCGAACAAAGCCGACGGAAGACGGACCCACAGTGGCGAGTCGCCGAGCTGGAGCATCAGTGCCATCAGGATGTTGGTCAGCGGATGACTGGTGGCACGCAGGCCCGGCAGGCTGAGTTCGCGGGCGGAGCCCCAGAGCAGAATCTCATCCATCCAGAGCGAATCGGTGGCGAGGCCCAGTGCGCGCGTGCCGATGGCGACGACAAGAAGTGCCGCGAAGAGCACTCGTGGCTTGATCGAGGTTGCGGGGGTCGTGTCCTGCGTCATGCGGCGAATCCGGCGGGCCGGGTGTGCGATTCATCGCCTCCTGTGTCGCCTGTGGGTGCGGGCTGGGACCAGAGGTATTCGCGTGCGATGGCCGCAAAGAAGCGTGCCTCCCGGCGAAGGCCGGGAGGCACGGGGGTCGAGGGTGGCTTGTCGGGCCGGATCAGTAGACGAAGACCCGGTTCTGTCCGCGGCCGCGTTCCTGCAGGCCGAGCATGTTGGTCTTGCCGAAGGCGCCGTAGCTGACGGTCACGGGGACGTCGGCGGTGAGGGCGCCCAGACTGACGTTGACGGCCTGGAGGCTGACCTGACGCCGGTCGGGCAGGATGCGCACGATCACGCGCCCGCGGTCCGGCAGGTCGACGACATGGGTGAACAGCGTGCCGGGGCGATTGCCCGCGGCGGCCCCGGGCGGCACCTGCACCTCGAAGGTGCCGATGCGAATGAGGAGCGTGTCGTTTGCGGCGTTGTAGCGCGGACCGCCCGGAATGCGGGCGACCAGACGCGCGGAGTCGCGGTTGGGGGCCGAGCCGACGGACGACAGGACGAGCGAGTCGACGAAGAGCTCGGGCGCGAGCAGCGGGTGCACGCCCGCGATGTAGACGGAGCCGGCCCGTCCGGCCGGACCAATGCCGCGGACGTTGAGGCTGTTGACATCGGCGAGCGCGCCGGTAGTGACGGCGGCGTCGATGGCAGGTTCGGCCTGCAGCGGCCGGTAGGTGTTGCGGGCGCCGATCGCGAAGAGCGAACGCGACGAGCCACCCACGTTGACCATGAACCGACCGACGCGCTGTCCATCGGCCGAGCGGGCGCCATGGAAGGCACCGCGTCCGCGGCGGAAGTCGCCGGGCAGGAACATCTCGGTCACCATCGCCGTGGGCGAGCTGCTCGAGAATGTCATGCCATCGGTCAGGGGCTGGAGGTTGGCGCCGTTGATCATTCCGCGCATGTGCAGGGCGTCAAGGCCCCGTGCGGGCAGGAGCATGCGCCACAGATCGACTCGCAGGGCGGAGCCACCGGCAACGCGCACGCCACCGCGGTCGCTGTCCAGTGCCGGGCCGGCGCTGAAGCTGTAGAAGCCCGTGCCCGTCGCCAGCATGTGTTGCACCGAGGCGAAGTAGGTGCCCGGCGTCAGGCTGCCGAGAGTCGCGAGCAGGTACCCGCGTTCGGCGAAGCCGGAGTCGAGGTCCACGTCGGCCAGAACGGTGGTGCCGTCGGTGTCGAAGATCAACACCCTGGGTTCGAAGCCGCCGGCGAAGTCGGTGACGCGCACGGTGGCGGCGGTGGTGTCGGCCGGGACGTCGAACGAGAAGAAGTCGACGTCTCCCGCGATCTCGATGCGGCCGGCGACGTCGGTGTTGTCGAACGCGATCGGCGTGGCGGCGGTGCTGTCGTTGCCATGGTCGTCAGCACGGAAGCTGGTGACGGTGACCTGGACGGTGGCGGCGCGCTGGAAGGCACCGGGGATCGGGACCTCCGGAAGCTCGACGGGTGTCGTCCCGGTGGTGTCGGCGGTCGGTTGCAGACCGGCGCCGGTCATGCGGGCGGTGCCCGCGGAGTTGTCCGACGTCACGCGCACGATGTAGACGCCGTTGCGGTCGTAGTTCACCAGGGCGGTGTAGAAGCCGTCGTTGGCGATCTCGTCGGGCGCAACGCCGTCGTCGCGGAACTGGACGATCTGGATGTTGCCGCTGGGGTCCTCGACCTCGGCGTTGAGGATGACGCCGGTGATCGGCAGCTCCTTCTGGAGCGAGGCGACCATGATCATCGGAGTCGGCGAGACGACGGTCTGTCCGGTTTCGGCAGAGAGCGTCTGCGTGAAGGTGATCTGGTCGGCCGGCGTGGCGACGACATCGACCGAGACGTTGATGTCCGCTGTCGGTGTCAGCTCGAGCGTGTAGTTGCCCTGCGCGGCCGGGTTGACGGCGTAGCGGACAAGGGTCTCGCCGCCGGACTGCTGGACGGAGTCCTGCGTGACGACGTTACCCTGCGGATCGCGCAGCACGACATCGACGGCCGTGGGTTGTCCGGTCCAGACGGCGGTGACGTCGATGGCGGCGATTGTCGAATCGACGGGCAGCGTCTTGATCGTGGTCTGGGCGGTGGAGGTGGGAACGGCGCCGCTCGACATGGTGGTGCGCGAGGAGGCGACCGCGTTGGCGGCGGTGAAGACGCCGTTCAGCTCGGCCAGCGTGGTGGGCGAGAAGAAGAATTGCCCGTTGGTCTGGCTGGCGAGGGCGCGCAGGGTCGTTTGGTCGGCGCCGGCGCCGTACGCGAAGCTGAACATCGGGATGCCGGCGGCCACGTAATCGGGCACGACGCTCAGGGGCGCGCGGCCCGCATTGTTGGAGCCGTCCGAGAGCAGGAAGACGACCTTGTTCTCGTCGCCCGCGCCGTAGGGAACGATCTCGCTGAGGGCGCGCGCCGCGGCATCGCCGATGGCGGTGAGGCCGCGCGCGGTGATCGTGCCGATGGCATTCTTGAGGGCGGTGCGGGTGGCATCGCCGTCAATCTTGGTGATCGGAACGAGGGTCTCGACGATGTCGTCGAAGATCACGATGCCGATGTCGGTGCGGTCCACTTCGGCGAGATCGATGAGCGTTTGGGCGGCGGCCTTGGCGTTGTTCAAGGGCGTGCCGCTCATGCTGCCCGACCGGTCGATCACGATGACCGTGACGAACGAGTCGCCCATCCAGATGATCTCCAGGCCGGAGATCGCGGTGGCGTCGTTGATGCCGGTGAGTTCGATCGAGGGCAGCGGCGTGGTGGCGAGGTCGCCGGCCGCGGTGGCCAGTTCGGAGTAGAACGGACGCGAGAAGGGGACGCGGTTGCCCCGGCGCGGATCGCGCGACGGATTGCGGGCCAGCGTCTGCCACGCGGCCGCCTCGTAGACGCGGTACTGGGCGTTGCGCTGCGTGTAGCCCGGACGCGTCGAGGTGGAGAAGTTGAGCCAGTTGAAGTCGCCGCCGCGGGCGTTCCACTGGCTGTTCATGATGGCGACGTTCGTGCCCACGTCGGTGGTGTGCGGGAAGTAGAGGATGCTGTTGTGCTGGGGGCTGCCGCCGCGATACTCGTCGTAGAGGGCGTAGGCGTAGTGGCCCCACTCGTGGGCGAGCGTGTAGCCGGCCCCGACACGGTCGTTGCTGAAGACCAGGTCGCTGCCCGCGCCGTTGCCGTCCTTGAACGTGTCGAACATGTTGATCGTCTTGCCGGGCTTGTTGATGCCGCCGGGCGAGGCGCTCGGGTGGCCGCTGGCCGTCCAGCGCACGTCCGCCAGGGCCGAGAAGCGGCCCTTCGTGAAGACGCGCACCTTGCCCAGCTTGTGCTGGCCGTTGGTCGATTCGTACACGCCGCGCGCGAAGTGCTCGATCATCTCCTCGTAGGGAGTGCGATCGTCCACGGTGGCGCGGTCGTTGTCGCCCGCCGGGTCGCTGTGCAGCGAGATCACGATGTCGAACGTCCGTGCCGCCTTGTCCGTCTTGGCCGGATCGCCGTCGAGCGTCGAGTTGGACAGCCAATGGCCGCCCGCCCATGCCAGTGTCGCGGACGCCAGCAGCAGGACCAGAACAACGCCGACACCGCCGTGTCCTCGATTCGATCGTGTCATCATATCAACCTCCTTGGGAATTCCGGTCCGACGCTGCCCAGCGTCGCGCCTCGAGCAATCGGACCTGATAGATGGTGCCCGCCCGGCTGACCCGGCCGACGGTTTCCTCGCGACTCTTCTCGGGCAACGCATCGAGCGGGTCGCAGCCCGGTGGCACCGGCACCAGCAGGCCGGGTTGCGCCACGGCCGCTGTCAGTTCCGGCACGATCCCCACGCCACCGTTCAGTGCTGCCACCTCATCCGCTTCCAGCCAAGTTGCCTGTTCCGGTGCCAGCGGGAGCGCCCGAATCCAACGTTGCTCCTGACCGGTCACCGCGGTTGCAGCCTCTTCTGTTCCGAACCACTCTTTCCACGGGGCAGGCAATTCCTCGAGGCCGAGAATCGCCTGTCTCGTTTGCCCTCCGGGGCTCCTCCACCAGAACTCGACGGTTGCCTTCGGTACGGCATCCACCATCTCGGATGGATCGGGCAGCGTCGGCGTTTCCAGCCGTTCCAACGATGCCAGAGCACCGTCGAACTCCCCGGACTCCAGCCTCCTTTCCGCGAGGCGCACGATGGTATCCTCGCTCGTCTCCACCGAAACCTGCAACGTCCCGTCCGATCCCGCCCGCAGCACACGCATCTCGAACGGCAGGCCACCGGCTCCCGGGTTCCACAGGATCGCAACGAAGTAGATCTCCGTCGCGGTGTCGTCGGCCTCGGGCTGCATCACGGCGGACGTCTCCTTCTTCTCCTCCTGTCGATTGGCGGCGCGTTCGTTGTCGGGCGCGGCGCAGGCTGCCGCGGCCAACAGCGCTCCAAGCACCGCGACGCCTCTAGAACTCGACATCTTCATCGAAGTCGTCCCACGGTCCTTCGTAGGCCTGCTGCAAGATCTGGTCGACGATGGCAATCTGCTCGGAGTCGCGCAGGCGGGCGCGCTGCTCGACGAGGCGCCGGCGCGCGTAACCGCTGCGAATCATGGAAAGGCTGGCGCGCGCGTGCTCCTGCACCAGCGGGTCCGTGTCCGCGATGGCGGCCACCAGTGCGTCGATGCTGGCGCGATTCTCCGTCGTTGCCAGCGCCTCGGCGGCGGCGGCCCGCACATCGGCCGAAGGATCCCGCAACAACATCCCCACCAGCATGGCGTCGAAATCCAGGTCCGGGTGAAGCCCGGCATCCATGATCGCCTCGATGCGATCCTGCTCGCGGCGCGAGAGCGCGCGCTCGAGCAGCGCGACGACCTCGGCCGAGCATCCGGCATAGAGCCCGTGCGGCGAGACGTGCCATTGCTGGCAGGCCCCGTCGCCGGTCGGCTGCCAGGCGTGCCGGATCAGCGGGACGTTGCGGGCCCGGGCCATCACCTGCGGATCCCCGTCGGCCGACACGCGCTCGACCGTTGCAGGCGGCGCAGGCGGGGACATGTCGCCCGAATCGTGCATGGCGGGGGAGAGGGGTGCCTGCGGCCGTGGCGGGTCTGCTGTCTCGGATGCCGGCGCAACATGCTGGCGTGCCGGGACAACCGGGGCTGCGGGGGGCAGCACGCCGCGGGTGCTCCAGGCAAGCGCGATCATCGCCAGCGCCGCGACGCTGAAACCGGCGGCGACCGCGAGTTGCTGCGATGATCTCAACGCGAGAAAACCCCCACTGGAGAAGGGACTTCCAGTCGATCCTGACAATCATGCCACGATGTTCCGCCGTTTCCGCATGGGGCAAGCAATATCCCGTGTTTTCCGTACTTTCGCCGGATTCGAGGACACCACCATCCGGTATTCGGGCGGGAATTCCATGCCGAGATTCACGCCCGCCGGGCGCTGGACGGTCGGGATGCGGGGGGCGGACGCGGTTGTGCTTGCCTTTTCAGCCCCCGGGCCGAAACTGGAGGGACAATCGGCAGGATTTCGGCGAGACGCCCGGAGGGAAGGTGTGCCCGGTCTGCGTTGCGTGGACCGCCGGCCCGCCCACGAGGAAGACCTCATGCTCACCCCCAAGGAACGCAAGACCGTGAAGGCGGCCATCGAGGCCGCCATCGTCGAGGCCGAGGCGATGATCGAGGACCTGCGGACGCGCGCTGCCCCGGTCAGCCCCGACAGCGCCATCGGCCGCCTGAGCCGCATGGACTCGATGGTCAACGCGGGCACGGCGCGCATGGCGCTCGACCAAGCCGAGAAGAAGCTTTCCCGCCTGCACGCGCGGCTGGACCGCATCGACGACGCGAACTTCGATGTCTGCGGCGTGTGCGCCGGGCAGCTGCCGATGGCGCGCCTGTTGGCGGCGCCCGACCGCGGCGTCTGCGTGGCCTGCTTGCAGCAGAAGCACTAGGCCTGCGGCGGGATCGGCACGACGACGTTGTCACCGCCGTGATGCCCGTCGTAGATCCACGCCTCGGGCTTGGTGCAGGTGGAGCCCGGGCGGTCCTTTTCGACGAAGACCATGAAGCGCTGGGAGGCGCCGGCGGCGTCGGTCCACTCGCGGCGAATGTAGACGCCCTCCTGCGATGGGTCGGCCAGCGTGGCGTGATCGGCCGCGCTCAGCGTCAGCTCGATGCGACCCGCCCCGAACGCGACCCGGCTGGCCTCGAGGGCGCGGTCCACCACCACGGCGTAGTGCCAAGCGCCGCCGTCGGGCAGGCGACAGATGCGCTCCAGCCGGCCGGTCGTGCCGAGGGCGTCGAGTTCCTTCAGGGTCATGCGGAACCGGATCGAGTTGTCTTGGATGCGCAGCTTCATGGATATTTGACCTCGCCTGTGTCGCCATTCTGTCCGGCGGTTTCCTGCCCCGGGCGGGCGGCGAATCGCAAGGGGGTTTCGGCCTCAGATGCCGACGATCATTCCCCATGCAACGCCAACCGCCGCGGCTACGGCCAGCACGCGCAGCACGTCCCACTTGAGCCGGAACAACGCCACGAAGGCCAGCACGGAGATCGCCAGGACCGCCGGGTCCAGGCTCGTCACCTCCGGCACGCTGGCGTGAATCGGCCCAAGGCGCCGCTCGGCCACTTCGGCGAACAGGACGTGGATCCCGAACCAGAGGGCGAGGTTCAGGATCACCCCGACGACGGCGGCCGTGATGGCCGACAGGGCGCTGGTCAGGATGCGGTTGCCGCGCAGGTACTCGATGTAGGGCGCGCCGAGGAAGATCCACAGGAAGCAGGGGGCGAAGGTGACCCAAGTGGTGACGACGGAGCCGAGTAGGGCGGCGGTCATCGGGCTGAAGGGCTCGGGGTTGCGCCAGGCGCCCATGAAGCCGACGAACTGGACCACTTGGATGAGCGGTCCCGGGGTGGTCTCGGCCATGCCGAGACCGTCGAGCATCTCGCCCGGGGCCAGCCAGCCGTAGGCTTGGACTGCCTGCTGGGCGATGTAGGCGAGCACCGAGTAGGCGCCGCCGAAGGTCACGGTGGCGGCCTTGCTGAAGAAGACGGCCTCCTCGGCCAGCACATGGTCCTCGCCCAACAGGGCGATCAGTGCGGCGACCGGGGCGAGCCAGATCGCCAGCCAGCCCGCGCCGACGAGGACGGACCGCCGCAGGCTGGGGCGCGCCGATGCCCCCCCGTCCCGGATCGCCACGTCGTCTCCGCCGGAGGCGGCTCCGTGCGGCTCCAGAACCTGAAAGACCTTGGGACGCCACCGACCGCCGGCAAGGCCCACGACACCCGCCCCGAGCACGATCGCCGGGAACGGCAGCCGCAGGAAGAAGATGCCCACGAAGGCCAGCGCCGCCAGCGTCACCATCGTGGAGTTCTTCAGCGCCTTGCGACCGATCCGCACGACGGCGGCGACCACAACCGCCAGAATCGCCGCCTTGAGGCCGAAGAAGAGCCCCTGCACCAACGGGGCATCCTGCATGGTGGCGTAGATCACCGACAGGGCCAGAATCGACAGGAAGCCGGGCAACACGAACAGCAGCCCGGCCGTCAGCCCGCCGCGCGTGCCGTGCAGCAGCCAGCCGATGTAGGTGGCGAGCTGCTGCGCCTCCGGCCCGGGAAGCAGCATGCAGTAGTTGAGCGCGTGCAGGAAGCGATTCTCGCTGACCCAGCGCTTCTCCTCGACGAGCAGACGGTGCATGACGGCGATCTGTCCTGCCGGCCCGCCAAACGACATCAGCGCCACGCGCACCCAAACGCGCAACGCCTCGCGATACGTGACGTCGTGAACTGAAGGTGTCGGGAGAGTCATCGGGGGGTTCAAGGCGCGACGGGCATTTCGGCCTCGGGGGCCTGTTCGAAGACCGGGGCGAGCTGCGGGCGCACGCCCTCGTCCGGGCGATCTTCGAGCACGAACGGGCGCCGGATCGTCGGCAGGCCGTCGTACTGCGTGTCGAAGATGCTGTTGAGCAGGTGGGCGGTGCGCACGCCGCCGCGCTGCAACTGCACGCGGACGGGGCCGATGGACTTGCGGAAGTAGTCCTCGCCCAGCTCGGGTGCCCAGCCGGGATAGACGAAGTCCTGCGCCACGGCGTGCGCCTCGTTGCTCCAGTCGATCGGCGTGCCGGCGACCCAGCGCCGCAGCGACTCCGGCCGAATCTCCTCGTTGAGCTCGTTGCCGAATGCAGCGGCGTCGATGCCGCGCGACTCCAGCTCGCGACGGATCAGTCCGGTGTCCCACAACGAGTGCAGGTTCGTCTCGCGATCGAAGAAGACGAGCCGCTTGGCGTTGCCGCCGCGGTCGTCGGCCTCGTTGGCGTTGTGCAGCGGTTGGGCCTGGTCGCCGAGAAAGTGGACGATGAACTTCAGGGCCTCCTCGACTTCGAGCGGATCGTACATCTGGGCGTCGGCCAGCGTGGCCGCCATGCGCCCGATGATCATCGTCACGCAGTCGTCGTTCGGACAGAGTTCGGGCTCGAAGACGCCGACGCCCTCGATGGGAATGTTGACGTAGTGCCATGGGGCCGATTCGCGGCGGCGCGGGCGCACCTCGTCGGCCCACGTCGAGACGGAGGCCAGCGAAGTGTCCTCGCCGAGAATCGCCCGCACGCGCTCGAGCGCCGTGGGCGTCAGCCGCGACTCCGCCATGGCGGCGACGATGCGATGCCCGTCGCGCCCCCATGCCCAGGACGGCACCGGCGCCAAGGCCAGCAGGCAGACGATCAGCAAGAGGACGAGACGGCTCATGACAGGGACTCCGGCAGGACTGCGGGCGATTCCGACAGGAGCCACCCATGGGCCCTTCAAGCGGCCACGCCGGCCGTGCGCAAGCGGGAAGGGGGGCGCGGCGTCGAAGCTTTGAAAGAAAGGGGCCGATTCCTTTCAAAGCCCGCCGGGCTTTGAAAGGATCTTTCAGTTCGCAAGACTGGCGGGGACTGCAACACGCCCCGCATCGGACACGTCGGACCGGTCCGACGCGTCCGACGCACTCATTCTCGCCCCGAGTCTGCTTGCACCACCCGCCAGCGTGCGCCGCAATGGCAGCCGTTGCCGGTCCCGAGTCCGTCTCCTGTCCGGCCCCATCATCTCCGGAGGAGAGACCCATGACCCATCTGTCCCGTCGCGATGCCCTGAAAGTCCTGGCGGCCGGCACCGCCTTCGCCGCCACCGGGTGCGCCGCGCGCACGCGGTCGCCGCGTGCGGCCAGCGCCGCCGACTGTCCCGAGCCCGAATTCACCTTCGTCCACCTGACCGACATGCACGTGCGCCGCAAGCGCCAGGGCCACGTCGGCTATCGCGCGTGCATCGACCATGTGAACGCGCTGGATCGCAAACCGGACCTCGCCCTCATGGGCGGCGACCTCGCCATCGACGGGCTCTACAACGAGCGCGACGAGTTCGA
>JAHCAW010000020.1 GCA_019634695.1 Candidatus Sumerlaeia bacterium | reverse complement strand
CGGCGAACTTGTTGCGGGTGAACAGGCCGGCTCCCACGCATGGGGTGTCCGACACGATGAGTCCGATGTCGCTCTTGCCGGACTTCTTGAGCCCGGCCGTTGCGGCGCCGCCGCGAAATCCCCGCGGAATCTTCATGGTTCGCTGTCTCTCCAACCCGGAATCGGCGGCCCGGCAGGCAACTGCCCGGTGCCGCAGCTTCGTCGCTCAGGGCAGACGGTTCGCAGGGCGTCCGCCCACCTGAACGAGTTCAAGGCGCTCGCCGGGCCGGATGAGGCGGTACTCGGTGCGCGCGCCCAGTTCGACGGCATCCACGTTGGTGCGCAAACCTTGGACGCGTGCTTCCAGGTCGCGGACCTCGGTCTCGGCGGCCTTGAGGTCGCCGTGCGCCGCCTGAAAAGCGCGCCGGGCTTCGGCAAGGTCGCGCTGCGCGGGCAGAAAGTGCAGAGCAAACGCCCCGGCCGCCACGGCCAAAAACATTGCCAGCCAGAATCCCAATCGCAGGGCACGCATTGTCGTCACTCCGCCCACGTCGCTGCTGCGTGGAAACCAACGGAGCCGCCGGCGACAGTGTCAAGAGTTCGGTGTTGCGACGCCGGCCCGCCCGACGAAAGGAATACCGCGGACCTCGACACCGGACCACGCCGCGCAGGCGGGCGGCCAAGGGCGGCACACGCATGGGCAACGACGGCGCGATCCAAACCAAGGGCGAAATCCTGATCGCCGACGACGAGGCCAACATCCGCTTCGTCCTCGCCGAACTGCTGCGCCGCGAGGGACTCCGACCCGTCGAATGCTCCAACGGCCTCGACGCCGTCCGCCTCGTCAAGTCCCGCCGCTTCGACGCCGTCATCATGGACATCAAGATGCCCAAGATGGACGGGCTGGCCGCCCTGAAGGAGATGCGCACGGCGCGCCCGGATCTGACGGTGCTGCTCGTCACCGCGCACGGCACGCAGGCCACCGCGCTCGAAGCCCTCGAGTACGGCGCCTACGACTACTTCACCAAGCCCTTCGACATCAACGAGGTGCGCATCGTCCTGCGCCGTGCGCTCGAGAAGGCGCGCCTCATGGAGACCCTGCGCGAAATCCGCGAGCAGGCTGTCTCGCGCTACTGCTTCGACTCCATCGTCGGGCAGTCCGACGCCATGCGCGAGGTCTTCCAGCTCATCTCGCGCGTGCTGGACAACGACGTCACGGTGCTGATCGGCGGCGAGTCGGGCACCGGTAAGGAGCTGATCGCCTCGGCGATTCACTACAACAGCCCTCGCGCCGATGGGCCCTTCATCCGCATCAACACCGTGGCGATTCCCGAGTCGTTGCTCGAAAGCGAAATGTTCGGTCACGAGCGCGGCTCCTTCACGGGCGCCATCCAGCAGAAGATCGGCAAGGTCGAGGCCGCCAACGGCGGCACGCTCTTCCTCGACGAAATCGGCGACATGCCACTTCCGTTGCAGGGCAAGCTCCTGCGTGTCCTGCAGGAGCGCGAGATCGAACGCGTCGGCTCCACCAAGACCATCCCCGTCGACATCCGCGTCATCTGCGCCACCTACCGCGACCTCGGCGAGATGGTGCGAAAGGGCCAGTTCCGCGAGGACCTCTACTACCGCATCAACGTCATGCCGGTGTTCATCCCGCCGCTGCGCGATCGCCGCGAGGACATCCCGCTGCTGATCGACCACTTCGTGCAGTACTATAACCCGCGCCTCTCAAAGTTCATTCGTGGAGTCAGTCAGAGCGCGTTGCAGAAGTTCCTCGACTACCCGTGGCCCGGCAACGTGCGCGAGCTCGAGAACATGATCCAGCGCACCATGTTGCTCGCCGAGGGCGACACCGTCACCGTCGACGACCTGCCGCCGGTCCTGCGCTCGGGCACCGGTTCGGGCGCTCCCGCCACCCCGATGCCCGGCTCGCTGGCCGCCACCCACGACGCCCTCAACGAGCTCAATCTCCAGAGCCTGCTCGATACCGAGGACTTCGACACCCCGCTCGCCGAACGGCTGGCCCTGCTGACCGACCATATCGAGAAGTACCTGATCCGCGCCGCCCTGTCCCGGGCCGGCGGGCACCGTCAGGAGACCGCCGACCTGCTCGGCATCAGCCGCAAGAGCCTGCACAACAAGATGGTTCGGCACGGTCTCTTCGATGAGTAACGGCCGGGACGTCGGACTGTGTAACTCGTTTCCCATTCCCGTCGATTACACCCTCTCAATTTGGCCGGATTTCCGCGTCGCCGGCTTGGCGGCGGAAATTATTCGCGCATAATGCTGATTTGTATGGACTTGGCAAATTGCTCCTCAGGTGGCGGGCGCCCCGAGCGTATGGCACAGCAGTGGCTTAACAGGGCCTCAGCGAAACGGGTCACCCCCCGACCAAACCCAAGGAGTCAACACCATGATCCGCACCAAGAAGGGCTTCACCCTCGTCGAGATCATGATCGTGGTTGCCATCATCGGCATCCTGATCGCGATCGCCGTCCCGGGCTTCCTGAAGGCTCGTGAAACCAGCCGTCGCAACGCTTGCCAGGAAAACCAGACCAAGATCGACGGCGCCGTGCAGCAGTACCTGATCGAGGAGAACCTCGAGAACCAGGCCGCGGCCGTGACCGCTCTCGGCGGCGCGAGTGGCTGGTCGAACCTGGTCGGCGAAGGCGAGTACATCCGCTCGACCCCCACCTGCCCCAGCGGCGGCGCCTACACCCTGAACAACACCGGCCCGGCCGTGACCTGCAGCATCGCGAACCACCCGTACCCGGGCGGCTCCTGATCTCCGCCTGACAAGACGGTAGTCTGACGGTCTCCGGGGGGGCGGCACATTCAGGGTCGCCCCCCCTTCTCTTGCCACGAAGAAATGCGAGGACACCCACCATGGCCAAGAAGGGTTTCACCCTCATCGAAATCATGATCGTCGTGGCGATCATCGGGATTCTGGTGGCCATCGCCGTCCCGGGCTTCATCCACTCGCGCGAGCGCGCCCGAGCCACCGCCTGTCAGGAAAACCTGATCCGCATCGACCAAGCCATCCAGCAGTACATCATCATGGAGCGTGTTGAGGGAGAGGTCCCCCTGACGATCCCTCTCTCCTACCTGGTCGGCGAGGAAAGCTACATCCGCAACAATCCCGTCTGCCCCAGCGGCGGCACCTACGTGCTGGGCATCCCGAACGACAACGAACCGGTCACCTGCACCATCGGACGCCGACCCAAGAACCCGCACGTTCTTCCGTGGTCGAGCTTTCTGACGGGCGGCTCCTGACCGCCGTTCCCACTCAGTTGGCCTTCAGTTTCACCGCCGTCCCATAGGCAACGAGTTCCGCGACGCCATCGCCGATCTCGCTCGAGCAGAGCCGCACGCCCACCACCGCGTCCGCGCCCAGCCGGCGAGCGTCCTCGATCATCCGGTCCAGCGCCTGCTCGCGCGTCTGCGCCAGCACCCGCGTGTACTCGTGCACCTCGCCCCCGAGCGCGTTCTTCATCCCCGCCACAAGGTCGTCCCCCGCGTGCGCCCCGCGCACCGAGCACCCCTTGGCAAGCCCCACCCAGCACGCAATCTCGCGCCCGGGCACCGTCTCCGTCGTCGTCAAGATCATCGCTTGATCCTCCGGTAGCGGTCCTGTGGACGCTCCAGCAGGTGGCCGCGCAACACGCTGAGAAACAACAACAACAGACCGGCCACCACGGCACCCAACCCCACCCGCACCCACATGTTCTCGGCCAGCAGGAAGACCTTCACCGCCCCGGCCACCGCCAGCCCAAAGCCCCCGATCCCCACCAGAATCCAACCGATCGGCTTCGCGATGCGCGAATCGATCTCCTCCCAGTAGTTGTCCCACGTCCCTTCCGGCACGGGACGGAACTGGAGCCCGGCGCTCGATGCGACGACGGCACGCATCTGCTCGACTTCGCTGCGCCATTCCGGGTGGGCGTCCAGCAGCGCCTCGAACGCGCGGGCCTCCTCGGGGGCCAGCTCGCCGTCGAGGTAGGCCATCAGGGTTTCCGGAAGCTGTTCCTTGTCCGTCATGGGACGGGTCTGAACCTTTCCGCGGAGCTCGTTGGCACCCGCGTTCGTGTCACGGACGATGCCGCTCCATCAGGCGCCCCAGAGCCTTGCGCGCATGGAACAGGCGGGACATGACCGTGCCGATCGGGATGTCGAGAGCCTCGGCGATCTCGCGGTACGCCATGTCCTGATAGTGCTTCATCAGCAGAATCTCCCGGAACTCGGGCTTGAGCTCCTCCATGGCCACGCGCAAATGGCGGGCCATCTGCTCGGCCTGCACGCGATCGACGGCTTCGTCGCCGGCACAGTGTCCCGGCTCGTCCTCGTCGGCGAACTGCGCGTGGCGGTCCTCCATGAGGGCGTCGAGCGAGACCTGGCGTCCGGGGCCGTGGCGGCGCTGGTGGTCGACGGCCAGATTGTGGGCGATTCGATAGAGCCACGGATAGAAGGGGCGCCCGGACTGGAAGCGGTCCAGGGCCTGCCAGGCCCGGATGAAGGCATCCTGGCTGATGTCGCGGGCGTCGTCGTGATTTCGCACCAGCCCGAGCGCGGCGTAGTAGAGCCGCTCGCGGTAGTGTTCGACGATCTTCCCGTAGGCATCTCGGTCGCCTCGGCGCGCCTGCTCGAGCAACTCGGGCTCGTCGGCCAGCGGGCCTTGGCGGTCTGTGACTGGTTCGCGCAAGGCCCCGCCGTCCACTTCCCGAGTCCCCTACGGACCCGCAACCGGTCTATTCACGCCCCAGCGGGCGTCCCTGTATTCGCGCCGCGGTCCCGCGAGGCAAGCCCGTTGCTGGCCTGCGGGGGCACTTTCATTTCATCCCGCTCCGCCGCAATCCGATTGCGCACAACGCCCATACGCCCCTACACGGAACGACGACCCAGCCCCGCAGGACATCGAACGGCACGAGGCAATCGATGAGGCAGGATCCCGAGCAACCGGCCGACAGGGCCTCGAATCCGTTGCAGCCTGTCACGCTGACCGGCAAGCCCTTCCGACGCATCGTCCAGGAAGGCGAGGACGGCGCCCTGCCGGCGCCTGGCGAGCCGGCCAAGGTGCGCCTCGTCGATCCTGAGTATCGTCGCACCCAAATGCGCAAGCGCCGCGAGTTGGCCCAGATCCTCTGGGGCGACACGGAGACCGATGACTGGCTGCCCCACGGTGCGGGTCCCCCCGTGCCGCAACCGGCAACCGCACCGGCGCCGGCCCCGCAGGATACTGTCCAGCGCCGCCGCTTCCTGCGCCGCGCGTGCAGCTTCCCCGGACTCCTGCGCGTCATGGTGCCCGAGATCAGCTTCCAGCCCCGACTCTTCGTCGTCCGCCTGGTGGACGTCTGCCCCAAGGGATGCCGCCTCGAGACGCGCCAGTTGACCCATGCCCTGGCCAACATGATCGGCGAGCAACCCCGGCAGGCACGCATCGAGGCCATCGTGCCCGGCCGCGAGAAGCTCATCCTTCAAGGCCAGATCGCTTGGGCACGCTGTCCCGTCGAGGGACTTGCCCACATGGGCATCTCGTTCGAGCGCGAGATCGAGAACCTCGAGCAGCTCTTTTTCGCCGAGAATCCCGAGGACTCCACCGCCACGCCCTTCACGCTCGCCTCGCCCGCGCTCGATGCCTTTCCGAGCGTTGTGCGCGAGATGGCGATCGACTTTGCCGGCTCGGCGCCGGGGGCCGAATCGGTGCTCGTCCGCCACCGGCTCAAGACGCGCCGCGTGCCGGTGCGCGACGGACGGTTCGCCGTCGAGATGCCGCTGACGCCCGGGCGGTCGAACGTCTTCTCCTTCGTGGCCGAGAACGGCGCGGCCCGGTCGGTGCCCACCCCGGTCTGCGTGCTCCAGCAGCAGGAAGACCACGGGCGCTTGCAGATGGGCACCGGGGAACTGGTCCAGGCGCTGGAGGTGGACGAGGCCGGGGGGCGGCTGACGCTGCGGCTGGCGGGCCCCCCGCGGCGCTTCTTCCAGGCCCTGAAGAGCATCGAGCATGCCCTCCAGCACGCCGAGCACGTCGAGCTGGGGCTGGAGCTGACCGGCGACGTCGCCAAGGCCCGGCGCCTGTTCGAGACCCTTGAGAAGGATTTGTGAATCCGCAATCCCGGCCTTGCGGACGCCCACGTCCTTCGGCAGGCTGACGCGGTCAGGTCCGGCGTTCCCGCCGAGCACCCAGCGCCCCGCTCCAGGAGTCGTGCCTCATGATCCAGATCAACGGTGTCACGAAAGTCTACAAGGACCTCGTGGCGGTCAACAACCTCTCCATGGAGATCGACAAGGGCGACATCTTCGGCTTCATCGGCCCCAACGGCGCCGGCAAGACCACGACGATCAAGATCCTCGCCACCCTGCTCAAGCCCACCCAGGGCTTCGCCCTCGTATGCGGCTACAACGTGCTCACCCAGGCCGACGACGTGAAGCGCGTCATGGGCTACATGCCCGACAGCTTCGGCGTCTACGACGACATGAAAGTCTGGGAGTACCTCGACTTCTTCGCCGCCGCCTACAAGATCGAGAAAGCGCGCCGGAAGCAGATCATCGACGACGTCCTCGAGCTCACCGACCTGACGCACAAGAAGAACGACTACGTCGAGGCGCTGTCGCGCGGCATGAAGCAGCGCCTCTGCCTGGCGAAGACCCTCGTGCACGATCCGCAGGTGCTGCTGCTCGACGAGCCCGCCTCGGGCCTCGACCCGCGCGCGCGCATCGAGCTGCGCGAGCTCCTCAAGGAGCTGCGCAACATGGGCAAGACGATCCTCATCAGTTCGCACATCCTCACCGAGCTCGCCGACTTCTGCAACTCGGTCGGCATCATCGAGCAGGGCAACCTGCTCTACGCCGGCGACATCAAGACGATCACGGACCGCCTGCGCGGCGCCCGCGTCGTCGAGGTCTCCGTCAAGGAAGGCTTCGAGCAGCAGGCCGAGGACCTGTTCCTGAGCAAGAAGGAGGTCCAGGAGGTCGAACGCGAAGGCCGCACGATCCGCGTGCACCTGCCGCTGGACTTCGACCAGGAGGACTACGTCACCGACACGCTGGTCGAAAACGGCATCAAGTTCACCGCCGTCCGCGAACTCGAGATCGACCTCGAGGACGTCTTCATGAAGGTCACCAAGGGGCTGGTGCAGTAGCCCAGCCGCCAACCCGGGCACGAGGGCGCCATGGAGAAGCTCGTCTCGTCGTTGCGGCTCCTCCTGGCGCTCGCCCTCGCCGGCTGCTCCGAGCGCACCCGCGAACTCTACATCGAGCGCGACACGGGTCACATCATCGAGGTGACCTTCCGCGATGGGAAGGCCGTCGCCGCCAAGCTGCATCGCCCTTGGGGCGGCGAGGCGGGCGCTGGTGGGATGACCTTCGAAATCGAGCAAGGGCATGTTCTTCAGTTCTACAGGGCTCGAAGCACAGCCTCAGTCATGCGACATGCCCCGAGCGGCGACTGGGACAGGGTCGCCAGTGAGTTGTATTTCCCACGCTGGGAATCGGATGCTCCAGACTCCCTGAGGGAAACTATCAGAACGTATCTGGATTCGGAGGAACTGGAAGCTCCCTCGAGTTGGCTTCGCCTGCCCGATCCACGCGCAGTGGAACTCGTTGCGCAATTCGAGGATCAAAACCCCCGACAGCACGCATTGCTCGATGAGCTCCTGAACGACTTCCCGAACGATCGGACGTTGTGGCTGCTGGCACTTGACGACGCGGCCCTGAGCAAGGACCTGGAATTGCTGCGGACGCGACTGGACATGTGGGAGGATGAATTGGCCCGGGAGGAGAACTCGACTCTCCGATCCGCCGCCGCCTACTACTCTTTGATGTTCATCTCTGATGAGCAGACGCGAGAAGGCCGAAACCTCATGGTGAAGTTGGGTGCGCTCCGGTTCGACAAGGAACTTCCGCCGATGGAGGATGCCAAGCGCCTGGTGCTCCACGCCAGCTATGAGGACGTGTACCTTGCCGACTCCTTTCCACTGGTTCTTCCTCGCGAGTTTCGCACCATGTCATTCCAGTACTTCTACTTGCCGAGATGCCTGGGCGTCGAAGGGGACTTCCATCTGCTCCGCGGGGAGGTAGAGCTGGCATTGGACCTGTACTTCGGACTACACCGCACCAATACTTCCATGACCGGTTCTAGTGCCTACCTCATCGACCGCCTCATCGGCATCGGGAGGGTATCCAGGACGGTGGGTGGGCTGGAACTGGCATTCCTGAACGGCTTCCTGCGTGGCGAGGCTCTTGAACAGCATTGGCCGCGCTTGGAGGAAGCATACCACGCTTATGTTCAAGCCACGCTCAGGCCGCCCTACTTGAGAATGCCTGATGAGTTGAGCTTCGTCGACTCGGACAGGGGAGCAGAGTGCAGGACGCGCGCGGACCACTCGCTCGCCCGCATGGCCCTCGTTCTGTCCGGCGCCGCGGTGCGGCACGAGTTGCTCGCCGGGGGAGACTACCCGGCCGAAGGCGCCGATCGCTTCACGACGATTCTACCCGCAATCGCGCCGGATCCATTCTCGGCAGACGCGGCGCCCTTGCGCTTTCGGCGCGACGACGCGAAGGATTTCGTTCTCTACAGCATCGGCCCGAACCGCGCGGACGGACGCGGCCTGATCGAATACGATCCCACGAACGGAACGCTCAGCGCGGGCGACATTCGACTCTTCGTGCCGCGCGAGCGCGAGTACCCCTTCCCGGTCGACAGGGAGCTGCCACAGACGCAAAGCGAAATCCTGCTGATGTTCCCGTGGGGATTGCCGCCCGATCCCTTCGCCGACACCCGCCACTCGAGCTACGTCGTGACGGCCGACGACCCGGCCATCATCCTCTCCTTCGGCCCGGATGGCGATGAGGCGAAATACAGAGGGGGTGAGGCAACCGAAGTGCAATCACTCCTGCCCTTCCCTCCGGCACCCGTCGGCACCTACCTCGGCGGCTATCGCTGGTTCGATCCGGACATCACGAAGCAACCACCGTACGACCCGACCAACGGGGCGATCAGCGCGGGAAACATCTACTTGAGGCGGTGAGGATGCCCAGTTACGAGCGCGCCCGCAAGATGGCCAGTGAAGAACCGGAGCAGCGGAACGGCGGGGGAGTACCCCAACGGGGTACCGGCTGATAGCCCGGGGTTGCCGAGGAACGAGGCTACCCCGGGTAGTGAACACATACCAATTCAACCCCAACGGGGTTGCGTCAAGAGAGCACGAAGGTCCGCAGCACGCTTCTCCCTTCCGCGTTGACTCCGGCGGGCGAATCGTCCCGCATGCAGGCAAAGGGATCCTTCCAAGGAGTCGACAGAATGCCCCAGTCCTTCTCGGCCATGTACGCGCATCTCGTCTTCTCGACCAAGAACCGCCAACCGTTCCTGCGCGACGCGGTGCTGCGTGCCGAGGTTCATTCCTATCTTGGCGGAGTCTCGGCCAAGCTCGAATGCCCCACCCTCGTGGTCGGCGGTGTCGAGGATCATGTGCACGTGCTTGCCAGGCTCGGGGGCGGTATCACGCAGCGCGAGTGGGTCAAGGAGGTGAAGCGCGTCTCGAGCACGTGGATCAAGACCCAGAGCCCGCACCTTGCCGACTTCTACTGGCAATCCGGGTGTGGGCTGTTTTCCGTCAGCATGTCGAATATCGAGCGCGTTCGCTCCTACGTTCTTGGCCAGGAGGCGCGACACCGGAAGGAGTCATTTCAGGACGAATACCGGGCGCTGTTGAGGAAGCACAACCTTGAGTGGGATGAGCGATACGTGTGGGATTGAATCGCTGCTGCGCGGGCAGAGGCCTTCTTGACGCAACCCCGTTGGGGTTGAATTGAATATTCCGATTACCCGGGGTAGCCTCGTTCCTCGGCAACCCCGGGCTAATGGACGAAACCCCGTTGGGGTATTTCCCGTTGCGCGTCGCCAGCGCCGATCCGTGCCGGGCATCATCGCCGACTGTTTTCAGTTTTCCGAACTCGTTTCACGAGCTCGCCCGGACGATGGCCAGGATGAGTGGGACCAGCACGGCCAGCGCGAACAGGACTGTCAGCCCGATCTTGGCAACGCTCCACGGGCGCTCACCCTGCACTTCGCCGGTGCGGGCGTTGATCAGCACCCGGTACGGCTTGTCGCCGTAGCGATAGACCGACAGCCACACCGGCAGCAGCAGCAGCTTGAACGTGATGCCCTCGTGTTGCGTGCTGATCGAGGAGACGCGCTGCTCGTCGCCGCCGATCTGCATGCGTACCATCCGGTCGATTTCCCGGTCCATGACCGAGCGCGCCAGCTTGAAGCCGTCGAGCGCGCTCACTTGATACCGCTCCGTCTGGTAGCCGGCCAGGTACCCCGCGTCGTACGGCTCGGCCTTCTTCAGGTCCCACGGCTCGAGGGCCTGCAACTGCTTGTCGGGCAGGCTCTTCGATCCGCACACCAGCACGTCGTCGAAGAAGTGGCGGATCGTGCCGGAGACCGGCGTCCAGCGGATGCGGCGCTGGGTGCGGCGATTCTTGCCGGTGCCGACCGTGACGTAGTAGGCGTCGCCGCGCATGCCGGTGAAGAAGGAGAAGGTCATCGCGTCGTAGGTCCAGTAGGGCACATAGAGGCCGTTGACGCGGTCGAGCTTGTCGAGCTTGCCAAAGTCGCCGGGGGCGAACCAGCGCGACTTGACCCATTGGGCGAAACGGGCGCGGGCGTCGCGCTGCTCGATGCGGAAGGGCAGCACGCCGCCGGGGCGCATCATCGGCTGGGCCGCCTCGACGCGGTTCGTCAGGTGCGAGCCGCAGAAGGGACACAGGTCGTGCGCGATCTGCGCGGAGAGTTCGACGACGGCGCCGCAGCCCGGGCATCGCGTTTCGTTGGCGACACCTTCGAGCACCTCCTCGGCAACCGCCCCGGATTCGAAGTACTTCTCGAACGAAAGCTCCTCGACCTCGCTCTCGCTCTGCGGAATGTGTGTGACGTGGCCGCAGTGCTCGCACGCCAGATCTGCCACGCCGGGGGAGTAGGCCAGCCCCGCGCCGCATCGCGCGCACGAGAACTTGTGCCCGCTGGTCGGCATCGCCTGCACTTCGAGTACGGGCTGGGGCCCCGTGGGCGGCGCGACCGGCGCTGCGCCCGCGGCCGGCGGAGCCGTCGGGTGGAACTCACGCGGCTCGACCGGCTGCACGCCGGGCTTTGGAGCCTTTCCCTTCGGGATGCCTTTGCCAAACATGGGAGCGGCCTGCCTCGTCCGGAGTGATCCGATGCTGGCCGCCGTCTGATGCCGGGTCAATGGCCCGTTCAAGGACGCGCTGCCGAGGCGTCCTACGACGACCCGGCTCCGTTATTCTCCCGCCGGAGGCATGGTCCGCGGTCTCGGGGTGGGGTCTCGACTTGACGGGGACCACCGTCGACCCCTAGCCACTATGCAGGACGGAGCGTGAACCATGGTTACCATTCAGGACTCTGAAGCCAACTCCCACTTTGCCGAACTGCTTGATCGCGTCGAGCGCGGCGAGCGTGTTGCCGTCCTGAGAGGCGATCGCCATGTGGCGACCATCGTTCCGGCAGCCTGCGACGCGACCAAGGCACACGCGGCGATGGATCGCAACCGGGTGCGGCGTGAGAAGATTCGCCTCGAAGGCCGCGGGCTGTCGCTGTCGGAAGTCATCGCCTCGCGAGACTCGGGTCGCCGATGAGTCTGGTCATCGATGCCTCCATCGCCATCGCTTGGTCTGCGCCGGACGAGATCAACGCCCATGCCGACCATGCAATGGCCAAGGTTCTGGAGCTCGGCGCCACAGTTCCTGCCCTCTGGTTCCTGGAAGTGGCCAACGTTCTCGCAATGAATGAGCGAAAGGGGCGGCTCCATTCGGAGGAAGTTGCCGAGATCCTTCGCGATCTGGATGCAATGCCGATCATCGCAGATTCCGAGTCGCCCAGGATAGCCTTCCGTCGCACGCTCGAGCTTTCAAGGATTCATCGCCTGACGGTCTACGACGCGGCCTACCTCGAGCTTACGCTCCGACTGGGAGCACACTTGGCCACTCTGGATCAGTCAGTCGCTGCTTGCTGCCGCCCGGACGGAGGGAGTCGCTTTCGACTTTTCGCACGCGCCCGGCACGGCATCCCCTTGAAAACGCACCGCCCCGACTTTTGTGGGGCCGGGGCGGGGCGCGATCGTGCGATTCTGTTCGGCGCGTCAGTCGATCATGAACAGGTCCAGTTCGACCGGCAGGCCCGACGTGTTGCCGATGTACCAGTCCGAGAAGGCCGTCACGTTGGCGATCGTGATCGTGTTGGCCACCGTGTCGATCGTGAACGGCGGCGTCGTCACCACGCCCGAGGCGTCGCGATAGACGATGTCGAGCAGGCTCTCGTCCATTCCGAGTTCGTCCTCGTCGTAGTGGATGACAATCGTGGCGGAATCGAACGTGAGCCCGCCGCCGGCCGTCAGCGTCCAGAACTGGTTCGCGATGCCGATCGACGGATAGCCCGTCGGCGCGTTGTCGCCCAGCGTGCGGCTGACCGACAGCGAGCCGCTGCCCGTCACGTTGTCGAACAGCACGATGACATCCAGTCCCGGTTCCATCGGGAAGACATACTCGTCGGAACCGGTGGCGACATCCTGGGCGACGGTGCCGTTGGCGGTGGCGTTGTAGACGACGGTCACGTCGCCGGTGCCACTGGTGCCCGCCGGGGCGGTTTCGGTGTTGGTGGAGTTGTCGGTCGCGACCGTCTTGAAGTGATACGCGCCCGAGCCAGCCGTCGGCGTGTGCGTCCAGGTGCCGCCCGTGACGGCGCCCGCGTTGGTCCACGACTCGCCGGGCTGGCGAACGTACAGCACGACGGAGGCGACGCCGGTGCCCAGCAGGTCGTCCTGCGCGGTGTAGGTGCCTGTGATGTCGCCGCCGACCTGCGTGGCCGAATCGGCCGCGGCCACCGACGTCGGCGCCGTCACGTCGGGAATCGCGTCGTAGGTGATGTACTGCGTCCATATCTCGTCGGACTCGGTCGTCTCGATGGGATAGAGGACTGCGGGCTCGGCGCCGAACGGCATCGGGTAGTGGAAGCCGTCGCCGGCGGTGCCGGCGGTGTAGCTGGGCACCTTGTCCTGCGTGTCGATCTGCCAGGCGGCCCAGTAGGTGCCGATGGGAAGCGACAGCGTGGCGGGCGTGCCGTCGGCGATATCGACGACCACCTCGCCGCCGGCGGTGACGTTGGCGATCTCGCCGGAGGTCCACAGCAGATTGCGCGGAACGGCGTTGTCGTAGAGCGCCAGCCGGAGGTTGCCCGCGGCGGTGTGGCTGTAGAACCGCATGTCGGTCACGTCGGCGGGTTCGGTGAGGTCGAACTTCGTCGCGCGCAGCTTGCCGGCATGGCCGAGGGCGAGCTTCGCAGTGGAGCTCGGGAAGTTGGGGGTTGGCGCGATGAACACACCCTGGCTCTGGATGTAAGCGAGGCGGTCGCCATCCTCGCCGGGCAGGGTGGATGCCGTACGCACGAGGCTGAGCGGATTGGGAGCCACTTCGACGATGGAGCCGGCCCGGAAGTACGCCAAACCGCTGCTGGAATCGAGCAGGCCGGCTCCCGCCCACCCAAGACTCAGGGAAACGAGATCCAACTCGCCTGCGCGCGTGAAGGTGGTCGTATCGACCCGCACGATGTTCTCGAGTCCGACGAGCAGGGAGTCGGTCGAAGGATCGACCACGAGCGACTGCACATCGTCATCGCCGGAGTCGAGCACCAGCTCGTCGATGACGCTGAAGGTGCCCAGATCGACGCGCACGATGCGTGTCGGCGATTGCTGGGTGCCCCAATAGAGGAGCCCTGCAGCGGTGTCGATGGCTGAGCGGAAGGGAACGCCGTGATCCCAGGTTGTGAGGGTGCCATCCCAATCGAACGTGTCGAGATCGACGCGCTGGACGAGGTTGGGGATGCTCTCCCTCAGGACGTAAAGGGCTCCTCCGGAGGGATCGATCTCGAGGCCAGTGATCCAACTGCTGCTCAGATGTCCGACGCGCGTCATCGTGGCGAGATCGAACTTGATGACGCGGTCGGAGGACGCCAGGCAGGCGGTGTCGTTGGCCTCGTCGACGACGGCCCAGTTGGGGGCCCCATCGGCGGATTCGAGCTCGACGACCGCTTCGATCGCCAAGGTGGTCGGGTCGAGTTGAAGGATTCTGCCCGGGCCGCTGTTGGAGCCTGTGAGATAGGCACGGCCGAGATTCTGACTGGCGAAGGCGAGGTCCTGGCCGGCAATTTCGGAATAGCCCTCGAATGCGAGCGAGTGATCGGCCGTCAGGGTGCCCATGTCGATGGCGTGGACGGACTTGCTGCCGAGCGCCCAGACCTTCGTGCCAGCGGCATTGAGCCAGGGTCTTGCAAAGGGTTCGGTGAAGCTGGTGCCGCTGGTGCGGGTGAAGGTGGCGAGGTCGATCGTGACGAACCGGTCGTTGCCGACGAAGTAGGCCGTGGATCCATCGGGGTGCATGAGCGCGGCCGAGGGATTGTTCTCGCCGCTGTTGAGTGAGATCGTGCTGACGTGACTGAAGGTGGAGAGGTCGAACTTGGCGATCCTGCCAGCGGACTGGAAGGTCCCGAAATAGGCGTAGTCACCGTTTGGATCGATGGTGGCGCTGATGTACCGGGGGCTGTTTGCGGGGCTGTTCGTGATCGCCCCGACGCGGGTCATCGTTTCCAGGTCCACCTTGACCACGAAGCCTGCAGGATTGGTGTAAGTGCCGAAGTAGCCGTACTTGCCCTGAGGATCAATGACGCCACAGCGGATGTCGTCCTCGCCGGAGTTGAATTCCACATGGCCGACCTTGGTGAAGCTCTGCAAGTCGATCTTCACGATGCGTCCGGGAGCATGGCCAACCTTGAAGTACGCATGGTCGCCGGCCGGGTCGCGCCAGCCCAGACTCGGGTAGTGTTCGACAAAGTCGAGGTCCAGCTCGTCCGCCAAGCGGAAGTTCGGCACGTCGATCTTGAGAATCTTGCCCGGGCCGTAGTTGGCGCCCACATAGGCGAACTGGCCCGTGTTGTCCAGAACACAGCCATCCAGGCTGTATCGGCCCTGGAACCTCAGCGTGTCGAGGACGTCGAAGGTGGCCAGGTCGACCTTGACCAGGAGGCCGGTGCTGGGCGACGGCGCCACGATCGCGATGCCGTTCGCTTCGTCGACGGCCAAAGCCGACGTGGAGATGGCGTAGCCGGTGGCGATGCCATCAACGCGCTGGAAGCCTCCGTTGGGATAGGCATCGGTGCCCGGCGTCTCGTGGCCGGCGGTGGCGGCAAACAGGGTCGAGCAGGAGAGGGCGACAATGCCGGACAGCAGGCATGTCGGAAACCGAGTTTCCATCATTGTAGAGGGGTCTCCGGAGCAGTTTCGGGGGGCTTGAACGATGGGGGAGACTTTGCTCTGCCGACCGGCAAGTCAACCGGTTTCTATCTGAATCGTATGCGCACGTAATATCGGGATTTCTCCTTTGATAAGCCCGCGGGATGCTGCGGTAGTCAGCTCTCGCGCTTGCCCGTCGCCTGCCTGGGAGCCGCAGTCCCTCCCCCCGGGGACGCCTTGACATCACCCCGGCCCCGGGCGTCTGATCCGCCCAGCGTGGCCGGAACGAGACTGGCCGGGTCCGGAGTTCCGCATGCCGATCAAACATGCGAAGCAGACCTTCACGCGGGAGGAAATCGTCGATATCCTCCAGCGTAATGTGTCGCTGTACCAGAACGAACCGGGCTTCGTGGCCTACATCACGGACCTGGCGCTGTACCTGATCGATCAGGCCTACGTGGTCGCGGGCGAGCGGCCCCGGGGACTTGCCGAACAGCGCTCGACCTCGGGCGTGCACAAGCTCCCCGTCCTGACGCCCACCCCGATGCCGCCCGACGTCGTTGCCGCGGTCGTCGCGCTGCCCGAGCCCGAGGAACCCGAGGTCTCCGACGGCGACAAGCCGACCAACAAGATGCGCTTGCAGGACTTGCAGGCGGTCATCAAGGCGCCCCCGCCACCCCTCGTCGAGGACGAGGACGAACTCGATCCCTCGACCGACCAGTTGCGGCTGATGGGCGAGGCAGCGTCTGACGCGCCTGCCGCGTCCCGCCTCGGCCAGCGTCTCGTCGAACTCTACACGACGCCTCCCGAGGAGGAACTCGACTCGGCGGCCGACGATCCCTCGCAGGCCGACGATGGCCTCGACGAGCTCGACGACTCCGTCGCCGAGGACGTCGTCCCCAAGGTCGAGCCGCCCACGCGCGCCCACCAGTTGCCCTCCGTGGGCTTCATGACACCCAGCCAGCCCGGCGGCTTGCCCGGAGGCCTGACCGATCGCGACGACGCGACACGTCGCTCCCGGCCTTCCAGTCCCAAACTCGAACGCGCCAAGATCACCAAGCCCCTGCGCCCCGACACCCGCGCGCGCAGCCAGAAGTGGGTCTGCCCGGTCTGCGGCACCGACACCAAGGGCGCCCGCATCTGCCCCTCCTGCGGGAACATCCTCTGAGGGCAAAAGGCAAAAGGCAAAAGCAGAAGGCAAAGGGCAGAAGGATGGGCCGGCGTTCTCGCGCGGCTCCTGCGGCTCCATAAGAGTCCGCGTTTGTCCGTGTTGAGCCGTGTCTTCCCGAACGAAACTGCCCGCCTGCGCAATCGGCGCAGGCGGGCAGGATGTCTTGCCGAAGTGAACCGCGTCGGGCTCAGGGGTAGATCAGGTACTTGGCCCGCGTCTGGACGAACTCGTTCAGGCGGGGCTGGAAGGTCGCGATGATCTCCTCGGCCGACTTGCCTTCGAGCACCATCTTGCGCACGTGCGAGGTGCCGCACACGCGGTCGAAGGCCGAACGGCCGGCCATCTCGTCCTCGAACAGCCCCTTGTCGCCGTGCAGTTCCTGCAACGCCGTCATGATGTGAATCTGCGTCGTGACGGGGCGCACCTTGCGGTAGTCCGTGATGTGGATGTGGACGCCCTGGATGGGCTCGTCGGCGAAGGTGACGTACTTGGGCGTGTAGGAGATGGGGCGGAAGCGCACGCCCGGAATGTTGCGCGCATTGAGGACCTCGGCCAGCTCGTCGCGGTCGATCCACGGGGCGGCGATGCACTCGAAGGGCAACGTGTAGCCGACGCCGATGTTCACGCCGCGGCGGATTTCGCCGATGATGCCCGTCAGGCTGTAGTAGAACGCGTGGCGTTCGTTGGGGATGTGCGTCGAGGTGGGGACGAACGGCAGGCCGGTGTCCCACTGGCGCATCCAGCGCTCGTAGCCGCGCATCGGCACGACGATCAGCTCGACCTTGTCCTCGATGAACTCGCCGTTGAACAGCATGGCCGTCTCGCCGGGCGTCAGGCCGTACATGTAGGCGACGTCGTAGTAGCCGACGAAGGACTTGAACTGCGTGGTGTCGAGCACCATGCCGTCGACGTAGTCGGCGCCGCACGGGTTCGGCCGGTCCAGCACGATGAACGGGATGTTGAACTTCGCGCACTCCTCCATCGCGTGGGACATCGTGTAGATGTAGGTGTAGGAAGTGGCGCCGACGTCCTGGATGTCGTAAAGCATGACGTCGATGTTCTCGAGCCACTCGGCGCGCGGGCGGCGGGTGGCGCCGTAGAGACTATAGACGGTCACGCCGGTGCGGGGATCGACGTAGTCGCTGATCTTGTCGCCGCCATAGGCTTCGCCGCGGACGCCGTGCTCGGGGCCGAACAGGGCGACGAGATTGACGTCGGGGTGGCGGTGGAGCAGGTCGATCGTCGAGCGCAGCTTGGAGTCCACGCCGGTCGCATTCGTGATCAGCCCGACGCGCTTGCCGCGCACGTATTCGAAGTACCCGGGCTCGGATAGCAGAACCTCGATGCCCGGCTTGACGACCGGGTTCTCCATCACCAGCGGGTCGGCCATACGCTTGCCCGCGGCCCCGCTCGTCGAGCAGGCCGCGCTGGCCAGGGCCAGCACACCCGCCACGATTCCCAACAAAGCACGTCGCATCATGTCGCACATCCTCCGAAGACCAAAAGGTGGGCAGACGCTGCCGCGCCCAACGGCGCCGGGCAAGCAGCATCGGCCCGCGGAGGCCGTTAACCGATGAAGGAAGCCACGAATCGCCGAGAAACGCAACGATGGGACGTATGGGTCCTATTCGACCCATAAGTCCCATACAGCATCTTCGAATCCTGTGCCGCCGGCCCTCTTCCCATCCCCGCCGCTCGAACCACGGAAAACGAACCACGCCCTCTCAGCGCAGCATCAGCGTCACGTCGCCGGTGCCGGTTGGGCCGGTCGTGGGGTCGTAGCGCTTGCCGCCCCGGTCGTCCACGCCATCGGGCCCGACGCTATAGATGCGGTCCGGCGTCAGGCGCAGCGGCTGGCCGCTGAAGGGATCGACGGTGGCGGCCGCCACATCGCGCTTGTCGAGGCGGATTGCGAGGTAGGCCATCGCCAGCCGCAGGTTGGCCCGCGACAGGTCGTCGCGCAGGACGGCGTCCTGAAAGCTCGCCATCGGCATTTCGAAGCGTTGGCCGGCGGCCACCAGGCGGGCCCATTCCTCGGCCGAGCGTTCGTGCGTCGGCTTCTGCACCTGTCGGAACAGGTCGCTCCAGAGCTGGCGCACCTCGGGCTCGTTCTCGGTGAACAGGCGGATCGAGTCCAGAAACTGGCGACGCGGCGTCAGGCCCGCGGGCAGCGTGGCGATCACCTTCTCGCGCTCGCCGGCGTCCGTCGCCAGCAGGCGCATGCGTGCCATCATCGCCGTCCCCTCATTGCCCACCTGCACCGCCAGGTTCGGCCACTCCCGGTCGAGCTTGTGCAGCTCCGAGCCGATCGCCTTCAGGTGGTCTTCGGTCAGGCGCTGGTCGCGCACCAGTCGGTGCAGCGTCGTCATGGCGTTGCGCGTGATCGCCACGCCGACGACGTGCTGCGTGAAGGGGGCGTTCTCGCAGCGCAGGTAGGCGCCCAGCCTCAGGGCGGCCAGGGTCGAGCGCGTCGCATCGTCATGGCGGCCGCCGGCTTGGAAACCGTTGGCCTGCGCCAGCAGCACCTTGCCCAAACCATGCAGCGCGGGGAAGTTGGGTTGCGGATCGGAAGGTCCCTTGGGCGGCGGGAAGAGTGGCGCGTCGGCCAGTGCGCACGCCAGCAGCGCCTCCATGGCGGGGCCCTGAATCTGGATCATCCCGGCCAGCGGCGGATTGGATGCCCGCCAGCCGTTCTCCAGGATGTCGTCAACCGCCGGCGCGAACGGAAAGTAGGCGCGCAAGTCGAAGAGTTGCAACGCGCGCACCAAGTGGTCCAGCCCCTCGTTGTGGGTCTGGTAGACCTGGAACTCCTTCACGCGGATCGCCCATGGGTCGGGCGGGGCCGTCGGCGTGGGCACCGGGGTCGGAGTGGCCTGCACGGCCTCCTCCGGGGCGGGCCCCATCTCGTCGAGGATATTCGAAGGCGCGGGCTGACCAACCAGCGGGAAGGCGAGCCCCAGACTGGCCGCGAGGCACAGCGGCAGGCTCCTCCGGACGATCTGACGGATGGACATCGGTGGTATCCCCAACTCCCTGACGGCGGTCGGGCTTCCGCCGTGGCGGAAACTCTGCCCGGCAAGCCCGGGTGAGACAAGCGAAATGGGACCGGTTGCGCTCTCGCACGTGTCCGCACCATGCGACAAGCCCCGGGCGGAGAAGGTTCACGTGCGCGCCGCCCAGAACGTGGGGGGGACCTCCCCCACATTCGCCGTTGTCAGGGGCGCGGGAGTGCGGCGACTCTGGGGGAGTGATGCCCGGAGGCGTGCCATGGGACCGCTGCAGCAGATGATCGAGGCGTTGCCGAACCGCGACGATTGGGCGGTGGCGGTGGCCGACGCCATCCTGCGGCATGCCGTGGCCGTCGGGGCCTCGGACGTGCACGTGCAGCCGCGTTCGACGGGGCTGGCGGTGCGCGGGCGCGTCGATGGGCGCCTGTGCCCGTTCGTGGACCTGCCGTCCGAGCGTCAGGACCATTTGCTGGCGCGCTTCAAGGTGATGGCCCGCCTGCCGGCTTACGTCCAGAACAAGCCGCAGGACGGGCGGGTGGACTGGCGTCCCGAGCCCGGCGCCGTGCCCGTCATGGTGCGGGTCTCCTTCCTGCCCACGATCCTGGGTGAGAGCCTCGTCCTGCGCTTCCCGCACGACAGCAAGGGGCCCGAGACGCTCGAGGCGCTCGGCATGCCGCCCGCCGTCCTCGAGGGGGTGCAGGCGTTGCTCCAAGCCATGGAGGGTGCCGTGCTGCTGACTGGTTCGAGCGGCAGCGGCAAGACGACCACGCTCTACGCGATGCTGCGGCGGCTCAATGACCTGCGGCCGGACCGGATGAACCTGGTGACGATCGAGGACCCGGTCGAGCGCGTGCTCGGCTTCGCCAGCCAGGTGCAGGTGAACGAGGCGCAGGGGTTGACCTTCGAAGAGACGCTGCGGGCGACGCTGCGGCACGATCCCAACGTGTTGCTGATCGGCGAGATTCGCGATCCGGCCACGGCACGCATTGCGATCCAGGCGGCGATGACGGGCCACCTGCTGCTCTCGACGCTGCACGCGGGTCGGGCGTCGTGGGTGATTTCGCGCCTGCTGTCGATGGGGATCGAGCCGTATCTGGTCGGCTCGGCGCTCAGCGGCGCGGTGGCGCAGCGCCTCGTGCGCCGGCTCTGTCCGGACTGCCGCGAGTACGACAGCGTGGGCGGGACATGGCGCTCGCGCGGGTGCGAGGCATGCCGCTTCACCGGTCATCGCGGACGCGTCGGCCTGTTCGAGTTGCTGACGATCACCGAGCCGATCCGCGAGATCATCCTCGCCAGCCGGACCACGCAGGCCGTCGTCAACGAGGCGCGCACGCGGCAGCCGGTGACGCTGGAGAGCGAAGGCCAACGCCTGATGCTGGAGGGCACGATCTCGCGGCTGGAGTACGAAGAGGTGCTCAGTCCGCTGGAGACGCTGGAGGGATTGGAGCGATGACGGACGCGGGGCGCGGCGGGGGGGCGCTGCTGGCGCTGGACGTCGGGGACCGTCGAATCGGAGTGGCGGTGTCCGAGTCGGGGGTGATCGCGAAGCCGCTCGGGGCGGTGGAGCGCACCGGGCGCAAGGCGACGCTGGACGCCCTGGAGGCGCTGGTGCGGCAATACGACGTGCGCCGGGCGGTCGTCGGGCTGCCGTTGCTGGAGGGGGGCGTGGCGGGGGAGCAGGCCGAGAAGACCCGGGCGTTCGTGCGGTCGCTGCAACGCCGGTTGCCGGGGCTGGAGGTGGTCGAATGGGACGAGCGGCACACCAGCAGCGAGGCCCGGGAGATTCTGGGGCCCGGACGCCTCGAGCCCGGACGCATCGATTCGGTTGCCGCCGCCGTCATCCTGCAGGAGTATCTGGACCAGCCGCGCGGGTGACGGACCCGTCGCCCGCCGGCGCAATCCTCGCCCCCCTCGTGTCGGAGAATCCCCGGATGTTCGCTTCTGTCGCTTCTTCCGTCGGCCGGTCCACGGCCCTGTTCACCCTGATGCTGGCGCTTGTTTTCGCTGCCGGCTGCAAGCACACCTCCAAGTCCCCGGCGTTCCTGATTCCCGAGGAGGACACGGCGCGCGAGCAGTTCCTGGTCGCCGAGTTGGCCTACCGCGAGGCGCGGGGGATCTACGACCAGAAGGTGCGCGCGGCCGAGCTGCGCAAGGCCATCGCGGCCTACCGGGCGGTCGAGTCGCGCTTCCCCGACGACCGACGCTACACGCCCGCCGCCGCCGCCTTCATCGGCAACATCCATCAGGACCTGCGTGAATTCAACGCTGCCCTGGCACAGTACGAGCACTGCCTGAAGAAGTACTCCGACGATGACGAGGTGCGCATCACGGCGCTGCTGGGCATGGGCCAATCTTACGATGAGCTGAAGAAACCCCAAGCCGCCCAGCCCTACTACAAGATGATCACCGACGAGTACGCCGGCAACTCGAACCCAAGAATTCGCGAAATCGTGGAACAAGCACGGCTCCGGTATCGTCAGATACGGCTGATCGGGGATTGACGGGCCGGGCACGGGACGCTCGTGCCGGCTTCCGCAGGAACTCCCCCCAGCCCACCCTTGTCCCATGCCCCCGGACGCGCCATGCGCGCCCGACAGGAGGTCGCACGCACATGAAATTCGCCCGCTCGCGTCGTCACTGGACCGCCGCCGCAGCCGCCCTCGCGCTGCTGCTCGCCGCACCCGTCGCCCTACAGGCCAAGATCGACCTCGTCACCCTGCCCGCGCGCGACGAAACACAGGTCACCATCTACAAGTCCGAAGACCTGACCCTCGTGCGCGAGACGCGCTCGCTGACCTTCGACGAAGGGAAGAACGAGATTCAGTTCTCCTGGGCCAACACGCTGATCGACCCGACCTCGCTGCAAATCCGACTCGTCAAGCCCAGCCCCGACTTCCGCATCCTCGACGCCCACTATCCCGCCAACACGGCCAACACGATCGTGTGGACCATCGAGGCCGCCCGCGAGGGCCAGGCACAGGTCGAAATCACCTGCTTCGCCTCCGGCCTGACATGGCAGGCGGACTACAAGGCCATCGCCAATGCCGACGAGACGTACCTGCGTCTGGAGCCCAACTTCACGATCTTCAACCGCAGCGGCGAAAGCTTCGAAAACGCCCGCACGCGCCTGGTGGTCGGCGAGATCAACCTGACCGAAGCGGTCGCCGATCTGGCGCGTCGCGGCATCATTCCGGTCGAGAAGGCCGCCGAGACCCGCCGGCAACTGGGCCGCGCCGTCATGGAGCGCAGCGACATGGTCATGTTCGACGCCATGTCGATGGCCCCCGCGGCCGCAGGGGCCTTCCTGGCCGAGGCAAAGGAGATCGTCAAGGCAGCCGTCTCCGAGTACTACCTCTACTCGATCGCCGGCACCGAGGACCTCGAGGATGGCTGGGGCAAGCAGCTCCCCGATCCGCGCATCGACGAGATCCCCATCGACGTCTCCTACGAGTTCGACCCCGCCAAGTACGGCGACCGTGTCGTCAAGTTCTACAAGTTCAAGAACAACTCCGAGCACAAGCTGGGCGAACAGCCCATGCCCGAGGGCGTCTTCTACGTGGCGAGCGACGACGGCAAGGGCGGCACGCGCTTCCAGTCCCGCACGCAACACAAGTACGTCCCCATCGGCGAAGACTACGAGCTGAACCTGGGCTCCGACGGGCTCGTGCTCGTCGAGCTGCGCACCATGCGCGCCGAGCGTCGCGACCTCGATTTCGACTCCGCCGGCGACGTGCGCGGCTGGATCGACCTTGCCGACCGCGAAATCGAAATCCGCAACTCCACCACGCGCACCATCCCCATCAAGGTACGCCAGTACTTCCAGGGCGACTGGAGCTTCGACAAGGCCAACACGACCTACAAGCGCGTGGACCAGTCCACCATCGAGTGGGAAATCGACGTGCCGCCGCTCGACAAGACGACGCTGTCGTTCACGCTGCTGACCCGTCAGGGCAGCCGTGCCAGCCGCTGAGCGCCCCGCCACCCGTCACCACCGTCGCCAAGGAGTCGCTTCCATGAACACCGTCCGCACTCTCGCCGCCGCGCTGGCACTCGCCTCCGCACTCGCCGTCCCCAACGCCGCGGCCGCACGCACCAAGCTCGTCACCCTGCCCGGCCGCGCCACGCTCGTCGTCAACCTCCAGCACCCCAACCAGAGCCTGATCTACGAGGAGCGCGACATCACGCTCCAGCGCGGCACGAATCACATCGACTTCTCCTGGCAGGGCGTCTCGATCGACAAGGACTCGATCCGCCTCGAGCTGCTCTCCCATCCCGGCGACGGCCCCGAGGCCAGCAAGATCATCAACGTCGCCTTCCCGCCCAACGAGCCCGCGCTGACCTGGCAGATATTCTCGCCCGAGGCCCGCACCGAGCGCATCCGCGTGTCCTACCTGCTTAGCGGCATCGGCCGTCAGTTCTCCTACGAGCTGACCGTCGACACGGCCGAGCGCACCGCGCGCTTCCAGCAGTACTTCCAGCTCAGCAACTCCAGCGGCGAGAACTTCGACCGCGCCGCCTTCCGCATCGCGCAGACCGACGATTTGGTCCGCACCGTCCAGTCCGGCGAGACGCGCCGCTTCCTGGCCTTCGAGAAGGCCGACATGCCCGTGCGCAAGCTCTACATCACGCGCCCCGATCCCTACGCCAATCGCGGCGAGGAGGGCGAGATCATTTCGATGGTCTACGAGCTGCGCAACGACGAGGCCCACGGGCTCGGCGCGTTCAAGCTCGACGCCGGCAAGACGCGCGTCTTCGGCGCCACGCCCGACGGCGACACAATCTTCCTGGGCGAGAACTGGCTGCCGCAGACGGCGACCGCCGAGGAGGCCCAACTGCCGCTCGGCACGGTCAAGGACGTGGTGCTCAAGCGGCGCACCATGGACGACCGCCGCGAGAACGAACGCTTCAACATCCATCGGCGCCTGGTGGCCTACGACCGCGTGGTGCACGTGCGCTACGAGATCGAGAACTTCAAGGACGCGGAGTCGGTGGTGCGCGTGATTGAGTCGTTGCCGGCCGAGGCGGAGATCGGCGAGGTCAGCACCGGCGGCGTGACGACGAAGCGCAAGAGCGCCGAGGAGATGCACCTGGACATCACGCTCCCCCCGCGCCCGGCCGACGCCACCCAGGACGTTCCCGTCCGCGAAGTGAACGTCGTCTACCGCGTGCGCAATGTTCTGAACTGAACCTGACGGGCCGATTGCGCCGGGTCATACTCCCGCCAATCGGCCCTCGCCCGGCGGGCGCACCAGCCATTGTCCCAGCGCCGAAAGACGTTCGTCGCCCGCATCCTGCTCGACGGCAAGGCGCAGCGCGCGCTTGTTGCCGATCAGCACGACCAGCTTCTTGCCACGCGTCACCGCCGTATACAGGAGATTCCGACGCAGCATCACATAGTGCTGCGTGTGCAGCAGCACCACGACGGCCGGGTACTCGCTGCCCTGCGACTTGTGGATCGTCACCGCGTAGGCAAGCGTCAACTGGTCGGTCTCGTCCCAGCGATACTCCACCGGCCGGTTGCCGAACACGACACGGAAGGTCATCGACTCGACCGACGTCGAGACCACGCGGCCCACGTCGCCGTTGAACACCTCGAGGTCGTAGTTGTTCGAGTTCTGAATCACCTTGTCGCCGACGGCGAACGGGGCGCCCCCCGCGGCGCCGCGCGTGCGGTCCGGGTTCAGCGCCTCCTGCAGCACGCGGTTCAGTTCGTTCGTGCCCAGTTCGCCCCGTCGCATCGGCGTCAGCACCTGCACGTCCGTCACCGGATCGAATCCGAAGCGCCGCGGGATGCGCGTGCCGACCATCTCGACGAGCGCCTGTTGGACCGCCTGCGGGTTGTCGCGCTCGACGAAGAAGAAGTCGGTCTCGCCACCCTCCGGCGGCGAGAAGTCCGGCATGTGGCCCTCGTTGATGCGATGCGAGTTGACGATGATGGCGCTGCGGCTGGCTTGCCGGAAGATGACGTTGAGGCGCACGACCTGCGGGCGACCGCTGGCGATCAGGTCGTGCAGCACATTGCCCGGGCCGACGCTCGGCAACTGGTCCGCGTCGCCGACGAAGACGACCGCCGTGCCGGCCCGCAACGCCCCGAGCAGATGATACGCCAGCGGCACGTCGAGCATCGACGACTCGTCGGCGATCAGCAGTTGGTGCGGCAGGGGATTGTCGGGCCCGTGCGTGAAGCGGCGCAGTTGCGCGTTGAACTTGAGCAGGCGGTGGATGGTCGAGGCCGGACGATGCGTCGTTTCGGCAAGGCGCTGCGCGGCGCGGCCCGTGGGCGAGCAGAGCGCGACCTGCACGCCGGCGCCGTCGAGCACGTGCAGCAGCGCGCGCACGAGCGTCGTCTTGCCGGTGCCCGGTCCGCCGGTGACGACGGTGACGCCGCCGCGCAGCGCCGCGCGGATGGCGTCGCGCTGCTGCGCCGCCAGCGTGAAGCGATAGCGCGCCTCGAAGGCATCGAGCCGCGCGTCGAGGTCCGTGACGGGCAGCGGACGGGCGGAGTCGAGCAGGCTGCGCAGCAGCCGCGCCGCGCCCGATTCGGCCAGGTACATCCCGGGCAGGAAGATCGCCCGGCAGCCGTCGGGCAGCTCGATCTCGCGGAGCCGCCGCGCGCGCGCGACCTCCTCGTCGAGCACCTTCTCCACCGCCTCGGCCTCCAGGCCCAGCAACTCGATCGCGCGCGACAGCAGCGTTTCGCGCGCCAGGCACGTGTTGCCGTCGTCGTTCGCCTGCACCAGCACATGCGCCAGCGCCGCGGCGATGCGCTCGGGGGCGTCGCGCGCAATCCCCAGCCCCGCCGCGATTCGGTCCGCCGTCGCGAAGCCCACGCCGTGGACCTCCGTCCCCGCCCGATACGGGTTCGCCTTCAGCACACCGGCTGCCTCGGCGCCGTAGTGCCGGAACAGGCGCCGCGCCAGCGCCGGCGACAGCCCGTACTTCGCCAACACCATCATGATCTCGTGTGTCTGGCGATGATCCTGCCAGGCCTTGGTTACCGCCTCGCCGCGCTTGCGCCCCAGACCGGAGACTTCGGCAAGCCGCTCCGGCGCGTGATCGAGCACGTCGAGCGTCTCGGCGCCGAAGTGATCCACGATGCGCTTGGCGTACGAGGGTCCGATGCCCTTCACGAGCCCGCTGCCCAGATAGGCGGCGATCATCTCGGGCGATTCGGGCAGGATCGGCAGATACGATTCCACCTCGAAGGTGGCGCCGTGCTGGCGATGGAGCTTCCACTCGCCGCGGGCGTGGATCGGTTCGCCCGGCGTGACGCCGGGCAGGCTGCCAGCCAGCGTGACCAGCGCCTCCTCGCCGTCGGGCCGGAAGCGCACCACCTGAAAGCCGCCGTCCTCGGAGGCGAAGACGGTGCGCTCGACGACGCCGCGCAGTTCCGTCTCGCCGCGCAACTGCGCGGGGAACGAGACGGGGCCGGCAGGGCGACGCGGGGGCATGGCGGGGCTCGGGTCTCGGGCTCGAGGACGACGCCTCAACCGCGGCGGGTCAGCGCCTCCGGGTTCAGGCCGGCCAGTTCGTCCACGACGAACAGACCGTCCTTACGGACCAGTCGGCCGTCGAAGTACATCTCGCCGCCGCCGCAGTCCGCCCGCTGGATGCACACAAGGTCCCAGTGCAGCGACGAGCGGTTGCCATTGTCCGCCTCGTTGTACGCGTTGCCAAGCGCCATGTGGAAGCTGCCCGCGATCTTCTCGTCGAACAGGATGTCGCGGATCGGCGTCGTGACGAGCGGATTGAAACCGACGGCGAACTCGCCGACGGCACGCGCGCCCTCGTCGCGGTCCAGCACCTCGTTGAGCTTGCGCGTCTGCTCGTCGTTGGCGCCCCGCGCCTCGACGACGCGCCCCTTCGCAAAGCGCAGGAAGATGTTCTCGTATGGCGAGCCGCCCTCGGCCGTCGGCGTGTTGAACTGCACCGTGCCCTCGAGCGTTCCCGCCACCGGCGCCGTGAAGCACTCGCCGTCGGGGATGTTGTGCGTGCCGCAGCACGGCACCACGCCGATGCCCTTGATCGAGAATTCCAGATCGGTGCCCGGCCCCACGAGCCGCACGCGATCGGTGCGCGCCATCAGGTCGGCCAACGGCTTGGCCGAGACGGCCATCTTCGCGTAGTCCACCAGACAGACCGAATAGTAGTAGTCGGCGAAATCTGCTGTTGAGCGCTCGGCGAGTTGCGCCATCGCCGGATTCGGATAGCGCATCACGCACCAGCGCGTGTGGTTGACGCGATACTCCAGGTGCACCGGTTTGCGGATCAGGCGCATGAACAGGTCGAGCTTCTCGCGCGGAACGCCCGAGGTTTCGAAGATGTTGTCCGGTCCGCGCAGACCGATGTAGCAGGTGGTGTTCTTGATCTGCAGCAGCTCGAACTCGGCCAGGCGCTTCATCGAGCCCTCGTCGGCGTTGAGCATGTAGTTGCGTTGGACCTGCGGATCGGTGAGGATGATCGTGGGCGCGGCGCCCAGCCGGGTGGCCTCGTTGGCGCAGGCGGCGGCGAGCCCGAGAGTGGCGGCGCCGACGGCCTCGATCATGACGAGATCGCCGGCGGTGGCGTGCACGGAGTGGTTGAGAACGAGGCGCGCCAGATCGCGGTCGCGCGGGTCGATGAGTCCGGTCATGACGTGTCCTTGAGTGGGAGTGTGGGTGTTCAGAGGGGCGGGGGCAGCGGGGGAGGAACGGCACCGAAGATGCCGGCGAGTTCGCCGACGCTGCCGGCGGCAACCCAACCGGCCATGCCTTGACGCCAGACGAGCGTCTCGCGCGTGAGCCCGCCCGTGCCGGCGTAGGCACGCAGCGTGGCCTCGTCGAGCGGTCCCTGCGACTGGCCACCGATGGCGGCAAACCAGGCGGCCGCGGTGGGCACGGGGGGCGGCATCCCCGGCGCCGGCGGCGGAGCCGCACCGGGCTGGCCCATTGCCGTGACGAACTGCTGGGCCATCGCCATGCCGGCGCCCAGGCCCACGCCCACGCCCGCCGCACCGCCACCCGGATTCGCCGCGGCGACCTCCATCGACTCGGCCGCCTGATAGCGCATGTACTGCCCCATGTCGCCGATCATGCCCATCGACGTGCGCTTGTCCAAGGCCTTCTCGACGTTCTCGGGCAGCGAGATGTTCTCCACCAGAAAGATCGGCAGCGAGATGCCCATCTCGGCCATGTCGCGGGCGACGGCATCTCGGCCGATGTCGCTCAGGCGCGTCAGGTTCGCGGCAAGGTCCAGCACGGGAATGTTGGACGCGGCCATGGCGTTCGAGAGGCGCGAGACGATAAGGTTTCGCAACTGGCCGGCAATCTCGTAGGTCTGGAACGAGGGATCGGTCGCCAGCACCTGGCGCAGGAAGGCGGCGGAGTCGGTGATCTGCATCGCATAGCTGCCGTAGGCCCGCACGCGCACCATGCCGAACTCGCGGTCGCGCATGATGATCGGGTTGGCGGTGCCCCACTTCAGGTCGAGGAACCGGCGCGTGGCGATGAAGTAGACTTCGCATTTGAACGGGGACTCGAAGCCGTACTTCCAGCCCATCAGCGCGCTGAGGATCGGCAGGTTCTCCGTCGAGAGCGTGTACATGCCCGGGCCGAACATGTCGGCCAACTTGCCCATGTTGACGAAGACGGCCATCTGGCCCTCGCGCACGATGAGCTTCGCGCGGTTCTTGATCTCGTTGTCGTTGCGCGGAAAGCGCCATGCCATCACGTCGCTCTCGGACGCCTGGTTCCACTCGACGATGTCGATGAGCTGGTTGCGAAGGAAGCGCAGGATGGCCATGGGGGATCTCCGGTGAAGGGTCGGCATTCGGGGGAGGTTACGTCGTGGGGCCCGGCGTATTCAAGTCCTTGGGTTTCAGAGGGGGTAGCCTTTTCGGGAGGCGATCTCCTGCTTGGTGCGGGCGAAGAGTGCCTCGTAGGGGGGCGAGCCCTCGGGCGGCAGGTTGCGCTGGCGGGCAAGCTGCTCGCGCGCCTCCTCCTCGATGGCCTCCTCCTGGCGCATGTCGCGGATCATGGCCTGGGCGATGAGCGAGGCGAGGTTGGCGACGCCGACCTTGGGCTCGACGGCGCCCTTGTCGATCAGGGCGCGGGCGATCTGGCGTGCCAGGGCGTCGGTGCGGGCTTCGGAGAATCGCATGGCGGCGGGCTCGCTTTCTCAGCTTTCGGGGTCATCCTGTGGAAAAACCGTTGCGGCACAACCGGTTTGTGCGCCATAGGGAACCTGACTCTATCGAATCGGCGCGGGCTTCGCCCGCCGGGAGCGGACTGGCATGAACGATCTGGGCGGCAAGAGTTTCCCTTTCGAGGGCGAACTGTCGGCGGACGACAAGCAGATGGGGATGCTGGCGCACTTGCTCGGGATTCTGGGGCCGATTCCGCCGCTGATCATCTGGCTGATCAAGAAGGACGCCTCGCCCTACGTGGGCCAGGAGGCGCTTCAGTCCTTGGTCTTTCAGGTTGGCGTGATGGTCGCCTGGATCGTCACCAGCATCCTCTCGATGTTCTGCATCGGGTTCCTGCTCGTGCCGGTGGTTCTCTTCCTTCAGATCGCCTACCCGGTGGTCGGCGGCCTGCGTGCCAAGGAAGGCATGTGCTACCGCTATCCGGTGACCAGCGGCTTCGTCAAGTAGGCTCGGGCGCGGCGGTCTTGGCCTCCTCCCACAAGCGGTCCATCTCCTCGAGCGTCATGTGCTCCGGGGCGGTGCCGAGTTCGCGTGCGCGGCGCTCGATGTAGTGGAAGCGCCGGACGAACTTGCGGTTCGTGCGCTGCAGGGCCTGTTCGGGGTCCACGTCGAGGAATCGCGCGAGGTTGACGAGCGCAAAGAACAGGTCGCCCAGCTCGTCCTCGATGCGGTCGCGGTCGAGCCGGTCATGCTCCTGCCGCAGCTCGTCGATCTCCTCGTGCACCTTCTGCCAGACGGGCCCGATGGAGGCCCAATCGAAGCCGACCTTGGCGGCCTTGCCTTGCAGGCGTTGGGCGCGCTGGAGGGCCGGCAGCGCCGCCGGCACGCCGTCGAGCACCGACGGCTCGCGCCCGCCGTTCTCCTTGCCGGCCCGCTCCGCCCGCTTGATGCGCTCCCAGTTCCGCAGCACCGTGCCCGAATCGTCCGCCTCCACGTCGCCGAAGACGTGCGGATGCCGGCGCACCAGTTTCTCGCAAATGCGCGTGTAGACGTCGTCCACGTCGAAGCGCCCCGCGCGCCGCGCCAGCGCACCATGGAAGACGATCTGCAGGCCGAGGTCGCCCAGCTCGCCGCAGAGCTCGTTCCAGTCGCCCGCGTCGATCGCCTCGCAGACCTCATAGGCCTCCTCGATGACGTAGGGCCGCAGCGTCGTGTGCGACTGCTCGCGGTCCCACGGACAGCCGTCCGGTTCGAGCAGGCGCTCCATGATGGCGACGAGCCGGCGGAAGGGATCGGCGTGTTCGGGAGCGGGCCGTCGCGGGCCGGGCGTGGGGGCGGATTCCTGGGACACGAGTCACCTCGCGGGAGCGTTGGGATGCGCCGCCACTCTGTCGGCGCGGCCCGGCCGTCCGGCAAGGCGAGTCTGCCTGTCCGGGAATGCGCTTGCTCTGATGGGTGGGGGCGCTGGGCAATGGGGCATGTCTGCTGCCGACGGCGTCGCACGCCCGACATCGCCCCGCCTCAGTGCCCGAGCCGCCGCGCTGGCGGCCTGCTCGCCGGGGCTGCTCGCGTTGGCGTTGGCCCTGATTGTGAACCCGTGGGTGCTCAGGTTGCTGCGCGGGGACGCATTTCTTGAGTACGACGCGCAGCGGATCGGCGTGTACGCGGCGGCGCTCGTGGTGTTCGGCTTGGTGTCGCTCGGGCTGGGGATCGCGCTGGGGCGCGGCGCGGGCGGGCGTTGGCTGTCGGCGCGGCCTGCCCGTGTCGGCGGGGTGCTGTCGCTTGGCATGGCGTTGGTGATGCTGCTCACGGTCGATGGCGTTCTTGGTCTCTGGACGGCCGGCTTTCGGTACGAGCCGCGCCTTGTCGTGCCGGACTCGCTCCTGCGATTCCGCCTGCGCCCGGGTTGGAGTGGCGACATTGCCACGGGCCAGGCGACGATCAACTCGCGCGGATGGCGCTGGCGCGAAGTCGCCGACCGTCCCGCGCCGGGCACCCGTCGCCTGCTTGTGCTCGGCGACAGCATCCTCTTCGGCTTCTCGACCGACGACGACGAGATCATCCCCGCGCAGCTCGAGCGCCTCGTGCCCGGGGATGTCGAGGTGCTCAACGCCAGCATTCTGGGCTACGACTTCCAGGAGTACCACTACTTCGCGCACGAGCTGCTCGCTCTCGGGCCCGACGAGGCGCTGCTCGGCATCTGCCTGAACGACCTGAGTTGGTCGCACGGGCGTCGGCTCAGCCATGCACCGACCGATCCGCGCGCGCGCCCGTTGCCGCCGACGCGGTTCAATCGCCTCCGTTGGTGGGTGCGATTCCACAGCGGCCTGCTCAACATCGGGGAACTGGCGACTCTGTCCGAGCGCTCGCGCACGCCGGCCGAGCAGGAGGCTTGGGTGCTCGAATGCGCGTGGCGGCTCGCCGACGATCCCGCGCACCGCGACGAGCAACTGCTGCTGGCGCGTCGCTATCTCGAAGGGACCAAGGAACTGCTCGAGGCGCACGGTGTGCCGTTACGCCTGGTGCTGTTTCCGTATCGCTTCCAGTTCGAGCCGGACCTCGCCGCGCGCCATCCGGGACACGTCGAAATTCACGCCGGCATGCGCCGCATCGCCGACGACCTTGGGCTGCCGATGCTGGACCTTCTCGATCCGCTCGGCGCCGAAATCGCCCGCCGCGGCGGCGACCCGGCAACCCTGTACTTCGACATCAATCACTTCAACGCCGAAGGCAGCCGGGTCTGCGCCGAGCTGATTGCACAGTGGATGCGGGACGTGCGGTGATTACTCGGACATCCACGCGTGCACGCCGCGGGCGAGTTCGGCCATGCGGGGCGAAGCGTCATTGCTGCGCTGCGCGGTCAGCACGCACAGGATGTACTTCGTCTCGCCGTCCTCGATGAGGCTGGCCTGCGAGGTGTAGGTGCTCCACCATCCGCCTTTGGCGTAGATGGTGGCCGAGGCGGGCAGGCCGGGGCCGAAGCGCTCCTGCGCCGGGATGACGGTGCTCATGTATCCCTTGATGAGGCCGCGGCCCTTGCCGCCGCCGATGCAGCCGTTTTCGACGGCGTAGATGAACGTCGCAAAGTGGCGGGCGCTCGACACGGTGCCGCGCGCGTCCACGTATCCCGGGTCCTCGCTCGTGCGCGGCAGGTACTTGCGCGTGATCTCCGAGCCCTGACAACCCATCGCGTGCATCAGCGCCGTGGCGTTCTCGCGGTCGACGATGTCGATCGCCACGTTGGCCGCCGTGTTGTCCGAGTACATCATCATCAGGCGCAGGACCTCGGACAGCGTGGGCTCCTCGTTGGCGGCCAGCCGCGAGCCGGCGCGCACGTTATGCTCGGCCACGACGTGCCGGTTCTGCAGGTCCAGCGTGCCGACGCCGACCTGGCGGATCGCCTCGCCGAGCACATAGAGCTTGTAGCTGCTGGCGGGGTAGACGAACGCCTCGGCATTCCAGCCCGCCACGCGCGGACGCAGCGGATCGCGCAGATCGACCACGCAGATCGACGAGCGCTCCTCGGTGCCGTCGTCCAACCGGGTCGGTTCGGCCAGACCGACCTCCGCGACCAACGCGGCCAGTCGGGCGTTGAGCGCCGGATCCTCGGGCGGCAGCGGCCGGAAGCCGCCGAAGCCCTCGAGGCTGCTTTCGACCATCGGTTGAATCGTCATCGGCGCGGGGCTCGCGTTTCGGTGTGCGCATGCCGCCAGCAGGGGCAGCGTCAGCGCCATGACCGCCGTGCAGAACTTCATGGTCGTCTCCTATTTCCTGTCGAGCAGCAGGACCTCGTCCTTGCCGTCCACCTCGGCGAGTTGCACGCGCACGAACTGGCTTTCCGACAACTCGATCGCCTTGCCGACGTAGTCGGCCTGGATCGGATACTCGCGTCCACCGCGATCGACGAGCACGGCGAGGCGCACGAGGCTGGGCCGTCCGAAGTCGATGATCTCGTCGAGCGCCGCGCGCACCGTCCGACCGGTGAACAGCACGTCGTCGACGAGCACGATGTGCGCGCCGGTGATGTCGAACGGAATCTCGGAATCGCGCACCATCGGCTGGTAGTCGAGCGTCGAGAGGTCGTCGCGGTAGAGCGTGATGTCGAGCATGCCGCGGGGAATCTCGCAGCCGTAGAGGCGGCCGAGCGCCTCGCCGAGGCGATCGGCGAGCGGCACGCCTCGGGTGCGCACGCCCAGCAGCACCAGGCGCGACGGATCGGGGAACTCGCGACGGATCGCCGTCTTGATGCGATCCAGCGCGCGGGCGATCTCGCTCGCGTCGAGGAAGACCTCGACCTTCGGGGTCTTGCGCGGACGCGGGGTGGAATCGGTGGCCTTCTTGCGGGCGGCCTTCTTACCGGCGGCGGGGCTCATGCGGGTCTCCTTCGGCCAAAGGCTCGGGCCGCGATGTCGCGGCGGAAGTGGCACTTGTCGAACGAAATCCTGTCGGCCAGACGATAGGCACGCGCATGGGCAGCCTCCAGCGTCGGCCCCCATGCTGTCAATCCGAGCACCCGGCCCCCGGCCGTCAGCACCGTGCCGTCCGGCCCCGCCGTCGTCCCGGCGTGGAACACCACGCTGTCCGGCTCCTCGGCATCCAGCCCGTGGATCGGTTTGCCGGTCTCGTAGGCATCCGGGTATCCGCCCGAGGCGAGCACCACGCACACCGCATGGTCCGGTCGCACGGCCACGGTCGGCGCCCCTGCGGCCGCCGGCGACGACGGCGCCACCATCGCACGCAACCGTCCCTCGCAGCAGGCCAGCATCAACTCGCCCAGGTCGCCTTCCATCAGCGGCAGCACCACCTGCGTCTCCGGGTCGCCGAAGCGGCAGTTGAACTCGAGCACGCGCAGCCCGTCGTTCGTCAGCATGAGGCCCGCGTAGAGCACCCCGCGGTAGACGATGCCGCGGTTGGCCAGCTCGCGCACGGCCGGGCGCAGCACCTCGCCCAACGCGGCGCCCATCACCTCGTCGGACACGACCGGCGCCGGCGCATAGGCGCCCATGCCCCCGGTGTTCGGGCCCCGGTCGTCGTCGAAGACGCGCTTGTGGTCCTGCGCCGGCACGAGCGGGAAGACCTCCTGGCCGTCCGTGACGGCCAGGATCGACGCCTCCTCGCCGACGAGGAACTCCTCGATGACGACGGTGCGGCTGGCGTCGCCGAAGCGCCCCGCGCGCAGGTTCTCGTGCAGCGCCTGGTCGAGCTGCTCGGCGGTCTCGCAGATGGCGACTCCCTTGCCGGCGGCCAGTCCGTCCGCCTTGACGACGATGGGCAGCCCGAGGCCGCGGGCAAAGTCGCGCGCGCGGTCGTAGTCGTCGAACACGCCGGTGTGTGCCGTCGGGATCCCGGCCGCGGCCATGATCTCTTTGGCAAAAGCCTTGCTCGCTTCGAGGCGGGCGCCCGCACGGCAGGGGCCGAACACCGGCACGCCACGCGCCTTGCAGGCATCGGCGAGCCCGTCCGCCAGCGGCGCCTCGGGCCCGACCGCGACCAGGTCCACGCCCATCTTGATCGCATAGTCGGCCCAGTGCTCGACCGACGGCAGCTCCACGCGCGGCGTTTCGGCCTCGCGCGCGATGCCCGGATTCCCGTTCGGACAGATCACCCGCGTCACCGACGCCGACCGGCGCAGGCGCCACGCCATGGCGTGCTCGCGCCCGCCGTTGCCCACCAGCAGAACCTTCAAAGCGGCTCCCCCCTGTGCCCATGCGGAATTGCCTCCGCACTTCCGGCGCCGGAACCCCACAGGGCAACCCCAATGACCCGGTCAGCCCATCGGAACGATATCCTCCATCGGCACCGGCGCGCCGCCGACCCCCGCGCGCGTCACGGTCAGGGCATGCACCTCGCGCGCGCCGGCCCGGGCCAGTTCCGACGCGCAGGTCGCCATCGTCGCCCCGGTGGTCATCACGTCATCGACCAGCAGTATCGTCCGGCCGGCCACGCGGCGCGGGTCCGGCACGGCGAAGGCACCGGCGACGTTGCCCAGCCGCTCGCTGGCCTTGGCCCGCCGCGCCTGGGGTGGCGTGTGCCGCGCGCGCCGGATGGCCTCGGCGTCGAAGCCGATCCCGAGCAGGTCCGCCAGCGGCCGGGCGATGCACTCGGCCTGGTTCGCCCCGCGCCTCAGTTGGCGCCACCAGTGCATCGGGACGGCGACCACAAGGTCCAAGCCGCGGCGGTCGCGCAGCGCCGTCAGGTGCCCCGACAACGCCCCGAGCGTCAGGCGCGCCAGCGCCTCGCCCGCCTCGATGCGGTGGCGGTACTTCAGCGTGCGCACGATGTCGCCCGCCACGCCGGCATAGGGGAACGCCGAGCGCACGGTGGCCATGCCGACGGGCAACTCGCGACAGAGATCGCAGGAGTCGCGCTCTTCGGGGCTCGGCGGCTCGCCGCGCCCGCATCCGCACCCGGGCGGAGGCAGCACCCGCACGTCGGAGCGGCAGCGCTGGCAGAGGAAGTCGTTACGCTTCGGATCGACCGGGCAGTGGCAGCACAGGCAGGCCTGAGGCAGAAACCAGTCGAGTGTCCGGTTGGCGGCAAGCCGCATGCGCACAGCCCAAGGCACCCAACCCGCGCCGCGACGGACGCGCGCGCCTCGGGAGCGCTCGGGCGGCCCGACAGTCATGCGACGCCGTCCTACTTCTTGCCGAAGCGGAACAGCCGGCGCTTGCTCTTGTCCTCTTCGTCGACCGCGGCTTCCTCCACTTCCTTCTTCTTCTGGTCGGTGAGGAAGTCGCCGACGACCTCCTGAGTCGTCTTGGGCCGACCCGCCGGCGTGCGGGGCACGTCGCCCCGGGCATCCTTCGCTGGATCCTGGAAGACATCCTCCTCCTGATCGGTCGCCTCGACGCGGCGGATGTCCTCGATCACGACGGCTTTGGGACGGATGCGGAAGCCCGGCGTGTTGACGAGGGCGTTGAACTTGGCCATCAGTTCGGTCGGCGTGAACGGCTTGGCAAGAAAGTCGTTGGCACCCACGCGCAGCGCGAACTGCCGGTCGCGATCCGAGCACCGCGCCGAGCAAACCAGAATCGGCAGGTCCTTGAACGCGCGGTTGGAGCGCAGCGACTGGCAGAGTTGGAAGCCGCTCATGCGCGGGATCATGATGTCGATGATCATCATGTCGGGTTGGTAGCGCACCAGGCGCTCGATGGCCTGGATGCCGTCGTTGGCCGAGACAATCTCGGCCTGCAGGCCGATTGTGTGCGATACCATCGTGACGACGTCGGGTTCGTCGTCCACAACCATGATGCGCGGCAGGGTGGCCTTGCGCACCTGCTGCTGGCTCGGGGGGCTGATCGGTGCGAGTTTCACCGTGTCGCCGGGCTCGCCGACGGTGCCGGGCGCGATGGGAGCGATGCCCTTTTCCTCGATCTCGCGAATCTGCGCCATCGACAGCCGCTTGGGATGAGGCTGTCCGCCGCTGCCGGTGAAGTGCACCTCGATGTTCTTGAGCAGGCGTTCCGGGTCGAAGGGCTTCGTCAGGTACAGGTTCGCCCCGCGGCCATAGCCCTTGATGATGCTGTCCTTGTCACCCAGGGCGGTCAGGAACATGACCGGCACGTCGGAGAACTTCTTGCTGCGACGGATGGCGGCACAACATTCGAAGCCGTCCATCATCGGCATCATCACGTCCATGCAGATGAAGTCGGGCTCGTAGCGCTCGAGTTTCTCGATGGCGTCCAAGCCGTCCTGAGCCTCGACGACCTCATACTTCTCGCCCAGAGTACCACGCAGCACCGCCCGCACGTCCTCCTCATCGTCCACGACCATGATACGCCATTTCACGATACGCACCTCGCGCGGACCGAAGCCCGGGAATATCGGTTGTCCACCTCTGTTTCGCCCTTGTAGCGTCCGAAAAGCGCGGTGGCAAGCCGTAAGAATCCCCCGGGGAACCCGCCGCGCCTCCAGTTTTCACGCCCCCCCCGAGGTCCCATGCCCTCCTGGCCCGTCATCCTGCAGGACGGAAGCACCGTCCAACTCCCGACACCTTACGGGTTCGAGCACCGGATCGAGCGCCCGGGCGCCTACGAGGCCGAACTCCTGCTCAGCCCCATCAACGAGCGCATCCAGGTCCTCACCTATCAGGCCCGGGACCTCGATGCCCTGACGGCCGACCTCCTGGCCCTGGCCCGCCGCAACGGCTACGGCAAGGTCTGGACCAAGGCCCCGGCGACCGACCGCGATGCCCTCGAGGCCGCCGGCTTCGAATGCGAAGGCCATATCCTGGGATACTACAAAGGAGTCGATGCGGCGTCGATGACCTGCTTCCTGAGTGAGGAGCGCCGCTTCCGGCCCCACCGCGAGCAGGAGGAGCAGATCCTTGCCGCCGCGCTAGCCGGCGAGGGCGCCAAGCCGGCCACGCACCTTCCCGATGGCTACACCACCGCCCTGTTCACCGACGCCGATGCCGAGGAACTCGCCGCACTCTATCGCGAGGTCTTTCCGACCTACCCCTATCCGATCGACGACCCGGACTACCTGCGCGCCACCGCGAGCACCCACATCGCCTATCGCCTCGTGCGCAACGAGGCGGGCCGTCTCGTTGCCGCTGCCAGCGCCGAGACGAATCTGAAGTATCGGAACTCCGAGATGACCGACTTCGCCGCCCTGCCCAGCGAACGCGGCAAGGGTCTGGCCCTGTTCATCCTGCGCGCGCTCGAGCACGACGCCCGCGAGCGCTTCGGCGTGCGCTGCCACTACACCATCGCGCGCGCGTTGTCGTTCGGGATGCTGCGCACCTTCCACCACGCGGGCTATGTGCTCACCGGCACGCTGGTCAACAACTGCAACATCGCCGGGCAGTTCGAAACGATGCACCTGATGTGTCGGCCGCCCGGGACAGACTGACCGCGTCATCCCGTTCCGGGAAACCGATGACGGCTGTCCGGCAACTCGAGGTGGCTCAAGCGACCGTTTCACCGGCCGCTGCCAGCGCGAGCACGGATCGAATCGTGCTGCGTCTTCGCCGAAGTCGTATTCGGTGCTTCTGGGTGGTCCCCGGAGCGTGTGGTGACGCGCCCCGAGATTATTTTACAATGACGTTTACGAGCCGGCCCGGGACGACGATCACCTTGCGGATTTCGCCGCCCTGCTCGAGCGCCCGCTGCACGCCGGTGCTGGCACGGGCCGCGGCCTCGAGGGCGGCGGCGTCGGCCTCGCGCGGCACGACCACCTTGTCGCGCACCTTGCCGTTCACCTGAATCGGGACCTCGATCTCGTCAAGAACCGTCAGGGCCTCGTTGTACTCGGGCCAGCGGGCCTCGAAGACGCTCGTCGTGTGGCCGAGGGCATCGTGCCAGAGCTCCTCGGCGAGGTGCGGCGCGAAGGGTGCCAGCATCGTGCAGAAGGCCTCGCGGGCGAAGCGACTGGTCGCTTCGGCGGCGCGCAGCGCGTTGCTCAACTCCATCAGCGTCGCGATGGCCGTGTTGTAGCTCAGCGCCTCGATGTCGGCGCCGCACTTGCGGATCGACTGGTGCAGCTTGACCCGCAGTTCCTTGGGCAACTGCGCGTCCTCGACAATTTGCTGCTCGCCGAAGTACCAGTCGTAAACGCGGTTGAAGAAGCGGCGGACGCCCATGATGTCCTTGTCGCGGAAATCGCCGCCGTGCGTGTACGGCCCGAGGAACATCAGGTAGGTGCGCAGGGTGTCGCCGCCGTACTGGGCGACGAACTCGTCGGGGTTGACGATGTTGCCCTTGCTCTTGGACATCTTGGAGCCGTCCTTGATGAGGAGGCCGTGCGCGCGGAACTTGCGAAAGGGTTCGGCGCCGTCGCGCATCTCGGGGCGCTGGCCCATCGCCAGAGCGCCGGCCTTCTCGAGCGCCATGCACACGAATCGCGTGTAGAGCAGGTGCAGGACGGCGTGCTCGTTGCCGCCGATGTAGATGTCCACGGGGAGCCACTTGTCGATTAGCGCGGGATCGTAGGCGCGCGCGTCGTCGTCCGACGAAATGTAGCGCAGGTAGTACCACGCCGAGTCGAGGAAGTTGTCCATGACGTCGGTCTCGCGGCGATAGCGCTTGCCGTCGATTTCGACATTCACCCATTCGGGGATGCTGGCAAGCGGCCCGCGTCCGTCGCCCTTCGGCCGGAAGTCGTCGGTGTCGGGCAGCAGGACGGGCAGTTGGTCCTCGGGCACGGGGTGCGCGTTGCCGGCCTCGTCGTAGACGATCGGGATCGGAGGGCCCCAGTAGCGCTGGCGGCTGATACCCCAGTCGCGCAGGCGATACTGGCGCTTGGCGTGCCCGAGCCCCTTGGCCTCGAGCCAGCGCGTGATGGCGGCGATGGCCTCGTCCTTCGGCAGGCCGTTGAGGCTGATCTCGCTGTTGGCGGAGTTGATCAGCGTTCCCGGGCCGGACCATGCGGCCTCGCCGGCCTCGACCGCCAGGCGCAGGCGCTCGCGTTCGGCGTCGCTGTCCACCTTGCCGTCGATGAACTCGATGCCCGAGTAGTCCTCGCGGGCGACCTGTCGCACGTCCGGCGAGATGATGGATTGCACGCGCAGGCCAAAGCGTTGCGCGAACTCGAAGTCGCGATGATCGCCGCTGGGCACGGCCATGATGGCGCCGGTGCCATAGCCCATCAGCACATAGTCGGCGATGAAGATCGGAATCTCCTGACCGGTCACCGGATTGACGGCACGCGCTCCGATATCGACGCCGGTCTTCTGCTTGCCGGCCGGTGCGCCGTTAACTGTGGCTCGGGCGTCTCGCCCGAGTTCCGCGGGCCCAGTCGTCCAGCGCCACTTCCAATCCTTCAGGCGTGCCTTGTCGGGGTTGCTCCACACGTACGCAGCCGCTCGGAGTAGCGCCGTCTCGTTTCGTACGATATGATCGAAGTACTCGGCCTGCCAGACGGATCCCTCTCGGCCGAGCAGCCTGTTGATGCGGTGAGCCGTGAAAGACTTCCATGAATGCAGGATAGCAGCAAGGTCGTTGCCGGCGGAGGGCTCGAAGATGACGTGCACATGGTTGGGCATGACGCACCATGCGAGCAGTCGGTACCGTTCCCCGTCAAAGTGGCGAAGTGCATCGGCGACAACGCCGGCGACCTCATCGTCCTTGAGGAGACATTCGCCCGCACCGCGGTCGAGCGCCGCTTCGATCTTCGTCGAGTAGAGGACGGCGAGTCGGCGCTGCTCGTCTTGCGAAAGAGGCCGTTTCGAGGCCTGTGCAGTCTTCAGAATGTCTTCACGTTCAGCAACATACAGGCGCAGGGCGTCGGCAGGGATGGAATCCGCGAGACGAAACGTGACCGAGTAGATCGCGCTGCCCTGGGTCCAGTGGGGGAGGAAGGCACCGATGCGCTTCTCGACATCCTCGTGGACTCCCAAGGATGCTCCGAGAGCATCCGCCACCAACTCTGCGTCGAGGGCTTCCGCGTGGTTTGGCGGAGTAGCCGGGGCCTGCTGCGATGGCTGGGGCTGACTGGACTCGGGCGGGACGCCCGAGCCACAGTTAAGTGCTCCCGCGGCCCCTGCCCGATACGCCGCGATGGCGGCCTTCTTGTCCGGGGCCGCGATGGTGTCCACCAAGGGGTGCTCCGGGCTGAGCACCATGAAGGTGGCGCCGAACAGGGTGTCCGGGCGCGTCGTGAAGACGCGGATGGTTTGGTCGGAGCCGGCAACGCGGAAGTCCACCTCGGCGCCCTCGCTGCGGCCGATCCAGTTGAGCTGGGCAATCTTCGTCGTGTCGGACCAGTCGAGCCAGGCGTGGTTGTCGACCAGGCGGTCGGCGAACTCGGTGATGCGGAAGAACCAGCACGGCATCCGGCGGCGCTCGACAGCGGTGTCGCCATGGCGCTCGCACGTGCCGTCGGGGTTGACCTGTTCGTCGGCGATGACGGTGCCGCAGGCGGGGCAGAAGTTGACCTCCTTCTCGTCGCGATAGGCCAGCCCGGCCTTGTAGAGTTGCAGGAAGACCCACTGCGTCCACTTGTAGTACTCGGGCGTCGTGGTATCGACGGTGCGCCGCCAGTCGAACATGAAGCCCATCATTTCGAGCTGGCGCGTGAAGTTGCGGATGTTGGAGGGGATCAACTCGCGCGGGTGGCGGTTGATCTTCATGGCGAAGTTCTCGCTGTGGATGCCGAAGGCATCGAAGCCGATGGGCTCGAAGACGTCGTGGCCGCGCAGGCGGCGATAGCGCCCCTGGATGTCGGCGCCGGTGAAGGCGTAGACGTTGCCCACGTGCAGCCCCTCCGCGCTCGGGTAGGGGAACATCATCAGAACGTAGTAGGGGTTCTTGGCCGCGGCGAGATCGATCTCGTTCGTGCGGTGCTCCCGCCAGAACCGTTGCCATCTGTTCTCGACCTGTACGGGATCGTAGATGCGCTCGGTCATGGGGGTTTCCTTCGGTTGGGGGTGGTCCGGCGCGCTCATGCTGCGCCATTCGGGCGTCAAGGGTTAGGCACCCCTGCCCGCGCCGGGCAAGCGGTTCCTCCGGGGGGCAATCGCGCCGGCCCGGACCAGTCCGAACCATCCGAGCCATTCGCGCGACGCACGGTGCGATCCGCTATCCCGCCGCGGGCACGGTGATCGCAGGTCTCGGCCTCCGTGGGGCTAAAGAGCTTTACGGTTTCGGTCGCCATGACAGGCTCGCGGGCATGCAAAGTCGGCGAGTCCCTCAGGCCACGCAACTTGCAGGCGTCGCACGCGGACACGTCGAGGTCCCGTGCGCCGTGGAAGCGCCCGGGCGCCACGGTGCGCGCACATCGCACACGCAATCCTCACGGGACACTGGCATGGGCGTTGTTCCACCACCAGTGCCGTAGTGCACGTGAGACTCCTCCAAGGAGAAACACCGCATGATCCGAAAAGACCACATGGTCGAACGAAACCGCCGCGGCGGTGCCACGCGTCCGCAGCCGACCCCGCAGGAGTTCATTCTGCTGGGAGTGCTGGGGGCGGGCGCGATGGGACCGCACGGCTGCGCCGGCCCGATGCTCTTCCTCATGGGACAGGCTCTGGCCGGAGTCCACGAAACCGACGTCGCTCCCGAATCGAGGCGGGCCCTGCCGCCCCCCTCGTATTCCTTGCTGGACCAGTTCGCACTCTTCATTCGCGACTTCCTCGCGTATCGTCGCCTGTGCCGGCTGGTGGGACGGCGTCTCGACATTCCGTATCACAAGGCCCCGGATCTTCTGGAGCACGCCCGGACGCATGGCTGGATCGAGGCGGAAAAGGCCGGGCGCGACATCTGGGCCGAGCGCAGCCCCCGCAACCCCGAGGCGGCGCTGGTCCGCGACTGGTTTGTCCGGCACTACGATGCCTGGCGGCGTCACCATCTGCGGCAGGGCGGGCTCTTGTAGGACGCTTTTCGCCTCGCGCCGCACGACTCGACCCGTTCATGACACTCCCGCCGGGGCTCGCCCGGCGGGAGTGTCTCATGTGGGAACGACTGCGTCGCCTGATCGAACCGCCCGAACGTCTGGCGATCGGCCTGATGTCGGGCACCTCGGCCGACGGCATCGATGCCGTGCTGGTGCGGTTGCACGGGCACGGGTCTGAGACGCGCGTCGAGACCCTTGCCTTCCACAGCAATCCGTACCCCGACGAGATTCGCGACCGGATCGTTGCGGCCTATCGGGGCAGCGTCGCCGAGGCGTGCTCGCTCAACTTCGAGCTTGGCGGCCTGCTGGCCGAGGCGGCGCTCGAGGTGGCGCAGTCGGGCGGCGTGCCGATCGAATCGGTCGCGTTCGTGGCCTCGCACGGCCAGACGCTCTACCACATTCCGCGCGGCGAGCGGCCGGCGCGCGATGCCCCGTTCATGCCGTCCACGTTGCAGGTGGGCGAGGGAGCCCTCATCGCGCAGCACACCGGCATTCTGACGATCACCGACTTTCGCACGGCGGACATGGCGGCCGGCGGCGGCGGCGCGCCGCTGGTGCCGCTGTTCGACGAGCTGGTCTTCCGCAAGCCCGGCGTCCGGCGCGTGGTGGGCAACATCGGCGGCATCGCCAACGTGACGTTTCTCGGCACGGAGCAGAACGACGGGATGGCGTTCGACACCGGCCCCGGCAATGCGCTGATCGACCTGTTGGTGCGCCTGGCCCACTCGCCGCACCCGTTCGACAAGGATGGAGAGATGGGCGCACGCGGCGAGGTGAACCCGGCTTTGCTCGCCAGGCTGATGAGCAGTGCCTACATCGAACTGCCGCCGCCGAAGACCACCGGCCGCGAGCTGTTCGACATCGACATGGCCAAGCTGATCTGGGCCGAGTCGGGCGAGCGGCCGGAGAACGCCGTCGCCGTTGCGACCGCGCTGACGGCTGCGACGATGTCCGACCAGATTCGGCGCTTCGGCGGCCCGGTCGACGAACTGATCCTCTCCGGGGGCGGCGTGCACAATCCGACGCTGATGCGGATGATCCGCGGACGCCTGCCCGAAACGCGCGTCGTCACGACGGCGGAGTACGGTGTCGATCCGGACGCCAAGGAGGCGATCGCCTTCGCGGTGATCGGAAACGAGACGCTGCATGGAGCGCCGGGCAACGTGCCGCGGGCGACAGGGGCGCGACGCCCCGCGATTCTCGGGAAGCTGTCGCTTCCCTGACGCGACAAGGAGAGCACGATGGCGACTTCATGGACGGCCGTGACGGACGCGCAGGGGCGGTTCGTGGTGGAGCAGACGGAGGTGGGCGCGCCGGGCCCGGGCGAGGTGCTCGTCGAGATGCGCGCCTCGGGCATCTGCCACACGGACTGGGACATCGTCACGCGCCAGCGCAAGCATTGGGCGATGGGGCACGAGGGCGCTGGTGTGGTGCGCGAGGTCGGTGCCGGCGTCGTGCACGTGGCGCCGGGCGACCGCGTGCTGCTGAACTGGGCGATTCCGTGTGGGCAGTGCTTCCAGTGCGTGCGCGGCAACGAGAGCATCTGCGAGAGCAAGCCCACGGTGCCGACGGACCGGACGTTGTTTCGCGGCGAGCCGATCGGGCGGGCGTTCGGCCTGGGGACGCTGTCGGAGTTGGCCGTCGTGCGGCGCGAGGCGGTGGTGCGCATCGACGTGGAGATTCCGTTCGCGTCGGCGTGCATCCTGGGCTGCGGCGTGATGACGGGCGTGGGCTCGGTGCTGAACGCGGCGCGGGTGGAGCCGGGCGCGTCGGTGGTGGTGCTGGGCACGGGCGGCGTGGGACTGAACTGCATCCAGGGGGCGCGCATTGCCAACGCGGGGATGATCATCGCGGTGGACGTGAATCCGCAGCGGCTGGAGCTGGCGCGCCAGTTCGGGGCGACGGACGTGGTGCTGGCGGACCGCGAGGACGCGGGCCTGCTGCGCGCGGCGGACCAGGTGCGCCAGATGACCGGTGGCCGCGGAGCGGACTACTGCTTCGAGTCCACCGCGATTCCCGAACTGGGCGCCGCGCCGCTGGCCATGGTGCGCAACGCGGGCATGGCCGTGCAGGTGTCGGGCATCGAGCAGCCCATCCCCTTCGACATGGAACTGTTCGAGTGGAACAAGACGTACCTCAATCCGCTCTACGGCATGTGCCGCCCGCAGCGCGACTTCCCGCGCCTGCTCGACTTCTATCGCCGCGGGCAGCTCAAGCTCGACGAGATGGTGACGCGAACCTATCGGCTCGAGGACGTGGGACGGGCGTTCGAGGACATGCTGGCCGGACGCAACGCGAAGGGAGTTGTGGAGTTTGGGAAAGCGGAGGGATGAGAGCTGAGTGCGGAGGGATAAGGGCTTAAGGCCGGACGATACGGGGCCGGCCGGCGAAGGTTCGACAGGACGCATGGGTCCCATCCAGGGTCTTGATGTCTTGTGAGGCGGGCAGGCGAACCCTGACCGCGAAGGTGCCGGGGGAAACGGTGCCCGTATTGGGGCAAAAACTGTCGCTTGTCGCCTGCGGGGGCGTGTGGCAGGTGAGGGCCAGACCGGTGCGGAGTCGCGACGATGGGCGGCAAGGTGTATCTGGTGGGCGCGGGCCCGGGTGATCCCCGGCTGCTGACGCTGCGTGGCAAGGAGTTGATCGAGCGGGCCGACGCGTTGCTCTACGACGCGCTGATCGGCACGCAGTTGCTGCATTGGGCGGGGGAGGAGTGCGAGAAGATCTTCGTGGGCAAGCGCGCCGGGGCGCAGGCGATGGCGCAGGAGGAGATCAACGCGACGCTGGTGCGGCTGGCGCGGGCGGGCAAGCGCGTGGTGCGCCTGAAGGGCGGCGACCCGTACGTGTTCGGCCGCGGGGGCGAGGAGGCGCAGGCCTGTCGGGCCGCGGGTGTGGATTTTGAAGTGGTGCCCGGGGTGTCGTCGGCCATCGCCGCGCCGGCAAGCGCGGGCATCCCGGTGCTGTTTCGCGACGTGGCGGGGTCGGTGCTGATCCTGCACGGGCGGCTGCGCGAGCGCGTCGCTGCCGAGGCCGCCGAGCCCCCGCCGGCGGAGGAAGCCCCGCGCGGCCGCATTGTCGTACGGCACCATCGGCGACGGGCCGACGAGCCGGCGGAGCTCCGCGTGCCGGCGCGCAGCTCCGGCCCTGAGGTCGAAATCGCCGCAGCCGGCGGCGTCGTCGAGCCCGAGGCCGCCGATGGCGACTACGATGCCGGGTCGCTGTCGGTGGACTGGTCGGCCGTCTGCGCCGCGGCCGACACGCTCGTGATCCTGATGGGAATGGGGCGGCTGGAGCAGATTCGCGACGGGCTGCTGAAGGGTGGTCGCCCGGCGGACCAACCGGTCGCCGTCGTGCAGTGGGGCTCGATGCCCATGCAGCGCACGGTGGTCTCGACGGTGGCGCGCTTCCCGGAGGCGGTGGCAGCGGTGGGGCTCGGCAGTCCCGGCACGATCATCGTCGGTGAGGTGGTGCGCCTGCGCGAGACGCTCAACACGTTCGAGAACCTGCCGCTGTTCGGATGGCGGATCGGGTTCGCGCAGGGCGAAGGGCGGCTGGAGGGCGTGGCGGAGGCACTGGTCGAGGCCGGCGCGCAACCGCTGCTGATCCCCTGCGCCTGGCCCGCGCCGATCGTCCAGACCGACGAGGAGCAGGAGACGCTGCTGGAGGAGTTGGCCGCGGCGACGCATGTGGTGGTGACCTCGCCGACGCTCGTGGAGCCCTTCTTCCGCGGGCTTGAGCGGTGCGGTCTCGAGGGCCGGCGGTTGCTGGCGGGCAAGCGCATCCTGACCGTGACCACCGAGGGCGCCGAGGCGATGCGCGTGCATGGCTTGGACGCCGAGTGCGTGGGCGTGCGGATGCGCGGCTCGACGTTCGAGCGCCAGTTCGGTCGCGCCGTGCGCGGCAGTCGCGTCGTGGTGCTCGAGCGCGAGGACGATTGGTTCGAGAGCGTGGACGACCTCGAGGAGGCCGGCGCGCAGATCTTCAGTCTCGTCGTGGCGGACCTGGCGCCGCTCGACGCCGGCATCGAGAAGCTCGTGGAACTGCGCACGCGCGGCGGCCTCGACGTCGTGCACTTCGGCTCGCCCGGAGTCGTCGAGGTCGTGCGGCGACATTTGGGCGACGACCTGTTCGCCACGACTTTCCGCGACGCGATCATCGTCGTTCCCGACGAAGCGACGGCCGACATGGTGGAGAAGGGCGGCCTGTGCGTCAGCGTGCGCAACGCGGCCGGCGATCCGGAGAAACTGGTGCGGCAGTTGATTCACTTCCGCGCGCGCCTTGGGGCGCACGGCACGATCGAGACCTATCCCCCTGCCACCGGCGGCGAGGGCGCCGAGTGATGGCGAAGCTGCTGGCGCTGGGCGCGTTGGCCGGCCTTGTCGCGCTCATCTGGTATCTGGGCGGGGGCAGCTTCGGGCGCGCCCAGACGCAGGCTTGGATCGAGCGGGTGCGCTCGATGCCCCGCGTGTATGGATTCCTGGATCGGCATCACGGCAAGTTCCGGGCGTCGGCCCACTACGTCGAGTTCGGCGGCCTCTTCCTGATCCTGTACTGGGTGTGGGACCTGTTTCTTGGCCCCGGGGGGCTGGCTTGGTGGCCGGCGCGGGCGGGGATTCTGGCGGTGGCCTGCGCCGCGGCGGCATGGCTGGACGAAATGCACCAGCTCCGCTCTGGCACGCGCCAGTTCCGTCGGGTGGACTTCCTGCACAGTTGCTGCGGAATCGCGCTGGCGGCCCTTGCGATTTGCTATCAAGCATTGATTCGAGACAACTTATGACGCCCTGCCGGGCTGGGGCGATAAAGCGTCCGGGTCGGTTTGCTCGCAGGATTCTCATCCTTTGCTTGCGGAGCGGTCGGCGGATGGATAGCAGCCTTCCATGTTCTTGCGCTTCCCAAACGCCGGGAGCCGACAGCGGGTCGGGTGTTGAGGAGAACGGCGAAAGGGCAGCGCAAGCGCCAAGGGGGTAGCGAGTCTTTCCATGCGCAAATACGAACCGATCATGTCGGTGGCGCGTCCGGCCTGGAAGTTCTTCCTGCCGCTGGCGCTGCTGTCGGCGGCGGGCTTTTGGTTTTGGTATCCGGCGGGTATCGTGTTGGCCCTGCTGGCCTTCTATGTCCTCTATTTCTTCCGCGATCCGCGGCGTCAGGTGCCGCGGATTCCCGGGGCCTTCATTTCGCCGGCCGACGGCAAGGTCGTCTCGGTGATTGAGGTGCCCTGCGAGCGGATGCCGGGCGGGCGGGCGCGCCGCATCGCGATCTTCCTCAACGTGTTCAACGTGCATATCCAGCGCGCCAGCTACCACGGCCGCGTGGTGGCGATCGACCGCAAGCCGGGCAAGTTCCTCAACGCGCTCAACGAGAAGTGCAGCGAGGAGAATGAGCAGCTCACCGTCTGGCTGGAGAACGACGAGGGTGTGTTCGGCATCCGACAGATTGCCGGCGCCATCGCGCGGCGCATCGTCTGCGACGTCAAGGAAGGCGACTCGCTGGAGCGCGGCCAGCGCTACGGCCTGATCCAGTTCGGCTCGCGCGTCGAGCTGTTCCTGCCGCTGGAGGCGAGCGTGAAGGTGACGCCGGGCCAGAAGGTGCGCGGCGGAGAGAGCTGTCTGGCGCTCGTCTTCGAGGAGGAGGCCCGCAAGGGCAAGTTCCCCTCCAAGGACGTGGCTCTGCCGCGCGACCTGGCAGAGGTCGGCTGAGTGCGCTCGCGCCCCGATTTCGGGCTTTCCCGCGAAACCGGTTCGGGCTATGCCCGCTCCATGATTCGCCGCCCCGTCTACGTCCTGCCGAACCTCGTCACCGCCGGAAGCCTCTTCGCGGCCCTGTGCTCGATCATCATGAGCGCCCAGGGCCAGTTCGTCACGGCCTGCTATCTGATCCTGTTGTCGGCGATCCTCGACGCGCTCGACGGACCCGTCGCCCGCTGGACCCGTTCGTCGAGCGCCTTTGGCGTGCAGTTCGACTCGCTCAGCGACGTCGTCGCTTTCGGCGTCGCCCCCGCCTTCCTGATGTACGGCAAGCTTGCCAGCATCAACGCGGTGATCGACCTGCCGCGCTGGGCCCCGCGCATGGCGATCGGCGTCTGCGCCCTCTACACGATCTGCGGCGCCATCCGCTTGGCGCGCTACAACCTCCAGGCCGACAGCGAGGAGAAGACGCACTTCACCGGCATGCCGATCCCGGCCGCGGCAGGTACGGTCGTCTCCACCTTCCTCGTCATCGAGCAGTACTTCCCGACCGAAGAGACCCGCTTGATGCACCAGGCGCTGCTGGTGCTGATGGTCGTGCTTTCCTACCTGATGGTGAGCACGTACCCGTTTCCCGGGCTTCGCGCAGCGCGCCGGCGGCTGGGGCGCTCGTTCAACGGCCTCGTCACGATGGTGTTCTTCATCTGCATCGTGATCGCGTTCAAGGAGCACCTGCCGCTGACGGCCTTCCTGCTGGCGTATGGCTATATCGTTCTGGCCGTCTTGCGGGTGATTCGGACGAAGCGCGAGTTGCGGCGCTACTCGCCCGGGGCGGAACTGTCCTTTCCCGGCGTTGTTGAAGACGACGATCTCAATGGCGAGGACCGCGAACCTTGACGGGGCGCGGGGCTTCATCGGCGCGTGTGGCGGCCCTGGAGGCGCAGTTGCGGGCCTGCCAGCGGCGCGCGCCCGGGCTCGATGTGCTCGTCGAGGAGGCGGCCGCACGGGCGCACGCCACGCCAGCCGACGCGGCGCTGGCGCGTGAGATCGCCTTCGCCGTGGCCCGCCATCGGCTCTGGCTGGAGCACCTGCTCGCGGCGCGGATCGAACGACCGCTCCAAGGCTTCGCGTCGGCCGTGCACGAGGCGCTGCTCGGCGGGCTCGCGCAGTATCTGTTTCTCGATCGCGTGCCCGTGCATGCGTTGGTGGACGAGACGGTGCGCCTTGCCGGCGCGCAGCCGCAGGGCGCGCGTCTGCGCGGTCTCGTCAACGCGGTGATGCGCCGCCTGACGGCCCAGCCGCGCGAGGCGTTGCTGCCGCCGGCGCACACGCCGTGGCGCCTGAGGCATTCGATCCCCAAGCCCTGCGCGGTCGAGGTCGTCGGTGTGCTGGGCGAAGCCGGCGCCGAGGCCTTCTTCGGTGCGTCGAACGGCACGGCGCCCTTGTGTCTGCGCGTGCGCCCCTCGGCGCCGGGGGGGCTGACCGAACGCCTGCACGACGAGATCGCCGCCGTAACGGGTCAGGCGGTCGCGCTGCAACCGGGGCGTCTGGTGCCGGGCTCGTTGGCCGTGCGCGCGCGTGGACTGGCGCCGGATCGCGTGCCGGCGTTCGCCGAAGGGCTTGTGACCGTCGAAGACGAAGGAGCGCAGGCGGCCTGCCTGCTTGCGTTGGGTGGTGCGCGGCCGACGCGCGTGCTGGACCTGTGCGCCGCGCCGGGCGGCAAGAGCGCGCACATGGCCGACGCTCTCGGCAGCGACGCGCGCGTGACGGCGTGCGATGTCGGGCCGCCGAAACTGCGCCGGCTCGAGGCGACGCTCGCGCGACTCGGCCTGGCCGACCGCATTGCGGTGCGCTTGTCCGAGGAGATGCTCGCCGACGCCGCCGCGCGCTTCGATCTTGTGCTGGTCGATGCGCCGTGTAGCGGCCTCGGGACCCTGCGGCGTCATCCGGAGATTCGCCACCGACGGCATGCCGAGGACTTCGAGAACCTGGCGCGGTTGCAGTACGACCTGCTCACGCGATCGGCGCGCCTCGTGGCGCCCGGAGGCGTGCTGGCCTACACGGTCTGCACAGTGGGGCACTCGGAGACCGCGGGCGTCGTGGATCGCTTTCTGGTGCTGAACCCGGATTTCGTCCCGGCCCCCATCGAGTCAAGTCTGCCGTTCGATCACGAAGCGTTGCAATGCGCTCCCGGCCAGTGGCGCGTGCTGCCGCAGGACTGGGACTGCGACGGATTCTTCGTCGCGCGCCTCCGGCGGACGGCCGACTGAGGAAGAATGGATCGGATGGACGATCCGGCAAGATCGATGATGAATCGCATCGTTGACCTCGGGCAGTGATGAGCGGGCGCTATTGTCCGTTTGCCTCAGGCTGCAAACGAAGCGCCGCATCACGACTGTGACCGGCAGGCGAAATCGGGAAGAACCTCGAAGAGCCTGCGTCGGCGCGGGCAGACATCCGTTTGGCTCTTCAACGCCGCGTCTCGCCATCTTGTGCGACCAAGGGTCCGAAGCGTAACCACGAGAGCCCTGAATCGAGATGGGCACGGCCCGGGCCCGCCTCACTCCTTCTCGATCAGTTTCTCGGCCAGTTGCGAGAGGAACTCCTTGAACGTGATCTCCGGCGTGAACCGCAGGCCGTGATTGGCGAAGAGGCGCTGGGCGGTCTTGAGCGTCTCGAGGCCGCTGACCCAGTCATTGAGGTCGGGGCGCAGGTGGTGCATGGCGGACTCGTGGGGCTGGATGCCGTTGTGCCCGGTCTCGAGCCAGGTGTGCGGATCGATGACGCCGGGGCGGATGCGTCGCGGTCCGCTGCCCGAATCGGGATCGGGATCGGGGTCCTCGGCCTGATGGATCAGCACCGGGTTGATGCGAATCTCGCTGGTCTGCGCCTGCACGATGTGGTCCCACCACTGGCGGATGCGGTCCATCGTGGGGTTGCCATCGACGAGCAGGGTGACGCCGTCCTTGTCGGCCCGGGTCTGCTTGAGGGTGTGGACCGCCTCGTTGCGCGTGAAGCGCACGGGCAGGACGCGCAGCAGTTGCACGACGGCCAGCGTCTCGGCCAGCCGCAGCCCAAGCCCGCAGAGCAGGAAAAGCCCCTGCTGGCCGTGAATCGCGCGGGCCGAGCCGACCAGCGCCGCGATGTCCACCGACAGCAGGAAGTCCACTTCGCGCAGGTCGAGCACGATCTTGCGCCGACCATCGGCCACCAGCCGCGCGACGGCCTCGCGCACCGGGCTGATGTTGCTCAGCTTCGGATCTTCGCCCTCCTCGTAGGTCGGGGTGAGGACAACGACGCTGCCCTCGGTTTCTTCGACGATAATCATGCGCTTCCTCGACGGCGACTGACCGCCGGCAATCCCGGCGATTTTGACAGGCTGGGCAATCCGTCGGCCGACTGCAAGGATAACGGACAGTGGACTCGTTGGGACATCGACCCCGCCTGCCCTGACCCCGGGGTGTTGCCAGCAGGGCCCAAGCCACAGATTTGCGGACAACGGGCATCGGTCTCCCGCAACCCGGGCCGGGCGCGGCGGGCGTGATGCAGCATCACTTCAATTGTGATGTGAAGTCACTTTCTGTTGCGCGAACCGGCCGGCAGGAGGGATGCTCTCCCCCAAGGAGCGCGAGACGATGGCCGACAGCCCAGAAGCCGACCCGAATCCAGGCTCTCCGAAACGCGCCGGCGAAGCAGACCAGTCGCCCAAGCAGCCCACCGCACTGACGGAAGCGGAAGCATTGGAGCTGCTACGGACCTGCTTTGACACAGGCCTCATCCGGTTTTCCTACCACCAGAGGAAGGATAACGCACACAGACGCCTGACGGGCCCGGTTCTGCACGCGGCGATCTCGCACACGCGGGCAAGGGTTTACGAAGTGTTCTGGGACGAGAAGTTCGGCAATTATCGATATCGACTGAGCGGGTACTACCGGGACTATCAGCTTGGAATCAGCTTTGCCTTCGAGAAGTTCAAGGACGGCGATGCCGAGCGGGATGCCGTGCTGATTGTGACCGCCTACGTGGTGGGTATGCCCGACGGGGCGCTGCCAGCCGAGTACTAGAAACCAATTGGATTCACTGGCTGTAGACCAAGGAGAGGCGCGATGTTTCCAGAAGAGCTGAAGGCTGTCCGTGAAGCGGCGCAGGTCTATGAGGCTCTCGCAAGCGAAGGCCCCGAGCCCTTGCGGCGTCGCAGGCTCAAGGTCGGCGAGGAAGTTGATGCGCCGGAGATTGGATTCCCGGGCGCCAAGCTGAGCGGTACTGGCATCTGGGTGGATGAGTACCCGGACGGGACGCTTGTCCCCATCATTCCGGCGTTCGGGAAACTCTTGGAAGTTATCTTCCGTTCGATCGTCGTTGAGAAGGAGCGCCCCCTGTCCGCGGGCGAGTTGCGATTCCTGAGGCACTACCTGAAGTTCACCCAGGAGGAGCTTGCGGACCGCGTAGGGCTCTCCCGCGAACAGGTCTGCCGCATGGAAAGCGGCAAGGCGCCCATTCTGCCGACAGTCAGCCTGGCAGTCAGGCACCTCGGGCTGCTCGAGATGCTCAACGGTCTCCCGGCGGAGATTCGGGACAATCTCCGGCCCGAGTTCGAGCGGCTCCAGAGTGCCCTCGCGGGGTGCGAGGTGATCCGGTTTCAACTCCCGCAAACGATGAATGGGGAACTGACCATCTCCCGATGCAGGTGACTGGCCCCGCCCGAAACGCGGCGCCGTCCGGCGGGCGGATTCGGGTTGGCGGCCGACTCGCTTCCGGACAGGATGGTGACACGTCCGCCGAGGGATGCCGCCCCGTGATCGTTCCATCCTCCCGAACCATGCTCGAGCGCCTGTTGCTGGCAATGGGGCTTGTGGCGTTTGTGCTCGTGGCGTTGCCCGTCCATGCGGCGCCAACCTGCGGCCTATGCCGCCGCGGCATTCAGGGCGAGTACCTCGTCTACTCGCAGCCCAACGGCGGGAAGCTCAACGTTTGCCAGTCGTGCCAGCGGTCGGCCCGCAAGTGCACGCTCTGCCAGATTCCGCATCGCGAGAGTGGCGCCCTGTGCGCCCAGTGCCAGCGCACCGCCCGCCCGTGCGACGTCTGTCGCCAGGTGCTGGTGGGCGACTACCGGGACTATCGCCTGCCGGGCGGCCAACCTCACCGCGTCTGCCTGTCCTGCGTGCGCAGCGCCGCAACATGTCACGCCTGCTCGGTGCCCTACGCGGCGAACCGGCTGCGCAGCTACCCCGACGGCACGTCGTGGTGCGCCGACTGCGCCAGCCGCGCCCGCACGTGCGAGGGCTGTCGCAGCCCCATCCAGGGGACGTTCTTCACCGTGCAGTTCCAGTCCGGGCACTGGTGCGCGGGCTGCTTCCACACGCAGGAGAAGTGTCACTTCTGCGGGCGGCCGATGGATAGCACCGGGGCGCATCTGCCCGACGGGCGGCATGTGTGCCGGGCGTGCTTCTCCACCTCGGTCGAAGGGGAGGCGCGGGTGCGCCAGATCGCCGGGCGGGTGCGCCCGGTGATGCAGCAGCTCCTCGGCAAACCGCTGACGCCCGTGCCGGTGCGCGTCGTCGATACGCAGGAGTTGCAGCGCGTCTACCGCGGAGGCGCCAAGCTGGACGGCGCCACGAACACGACCGCGTCGCCCCAGTCGGTAGTCTCGGAGCTCGGGGTCTTTCGCATCGAGGGGCGCGTGCGCGAGATTCTGATTCTGGACGCCCTGCCCGAGGACATGGCCTGGGAGACCATCGCGCACGAGATGGCGCACGCCTGGCAGGCAGAGCACTATCCCGAGTGCAACGAGTTCGACCTGGTCGAGGGCTTCGCGCAGTGGGTGGCCGAGAAGATCTGCGACCGCATGGGGCGGCGCTCGGGGCTGGAGAAGCTGCGCCACCGACAGGATTCCTACGGTCGGGCCTATCGCATCGTGGCGGCCATCGAGCAGCAGCACGGCGTCGGGGGGATTCACCGGGCGCTGCGGCAGAACCGGATTCCAGCGGAGTTCCGGGGAATCCGCTAGTTCGGGTCCGAATTGGGGGCTGTTCGCGTTGACAGGTCGGCGGGGGGTGGTCGAGAGTCCGGGCCGCCGGCCGAGCCCGGCATGGTTCTTGTAACCTCAAGATTCTGAGGGTTCCGGCGCCCCCTCTGCGCCAGTCGCCCTCGCAGTATACAGGTCTGGTTCCCCTTCCCTTGACCCCTCCCGCAACTGCTTCATTCGAGGATTCCGCCCCGGGCATGGAGTCGTCCGCTCCGGATGGCCGCTCCGGGCGCGCGATGCTGCGCAGCGCTTGGCGTGCCTTCAAGTCGCTCCAGATGGGCATCTTCCTGCTCTGTCTGGTGGGACTGGCGTGCGTGTACGGCACGGTGATCTTCGGCGCCAACGCCCGACTGGGCGACAACGCCATCCCGCTGGCCAAGGCGCGCGTGTTCAACGCCTGGTGGTTCTTCATCCTGCTGGCCGTGTTCTTCGGGCAGTTCGTGATCTCGACGTGGCACGTGACGCGGATGAGCCTGTCAATCTGGTGGAAGCGGGACTTTTCGCGCTCGCGTGGGTACCTGACGATGGCCGGGCCGGGGCGGGCCTCGGTGGCGGTGCCGGGCGGGCCGGAGACGGTCGAGCGCCTGCTGGCCGGTCGCTTCACGCGGGCGCATCGCGAGGGGAATCGCTTCTTCGCGCACTCGGGCCTGCGCCAGCGCATCGGGCCCACGATCATCCACGCCGGCATTGTCGTGATCCTGGTGGCGGGGCTGGTGCGCTTCCTTCTGTACCAAGCCGGTTACATCGTCAGCGATGGACGCTTCATCGCCACCGAAGGCGAGACGACGAGCATCATCTATCTGCCGAAGTTCGACGACGCGGCGATGAGCCCCGAGAACAGCCAGGCCGTGCAGTTACCGGTCGAAATCACCGTACTGGACTTCGACGAGGTGTTCCACCCGAACTCGCGCAACCCGGCGTACTACTCGTCGCTGCTCGAGGTGCGCGACCCACGCACGGGAGTCGTCGAGGTCATCAAGCTGGACATGAACCACAGCGCGCGCATCGCGGGCTTCGAGTTCCATCAGGCCAGCTACGTGAAGCTGCCGATCGGCCAGACCTGGCGTGTGAACTACGACGTGCGGGACGCGCGCACGGGCGAGCGGATCGCCGTCACCGACGCCAGCCCCGAGACCCGCGTGCAGGTGGGCGACGAGGATTTGTTCCTTGAGGTGGACGGCGAGCTGCCCGGGCTGGGCTGGCGCCTGTTCACGGGCGCCAACCCGCGGACGCCCATCGAGACCGGGACGCTGCTCGCGCGCTCGGAGGCGCGGCGGCTGACCTTCGCGCTCCAGGAGTTCTATCCGCAGTTCGCCTTCGCCGCGGGCACGGGAGCCTATTCGCTGTCGAACGAACCGCTCGATCCCGCGCTCGAGGTCGAGGTCTTCGTCAATGGCACGAGCATCGGCCGCACGCTGCTGTTCCAGGACGACGAGAAGCAGCAGATCGTGCCGCCCCTGCTGGAGGACGTCGAGATTCGGCTGGCCGACATTCACGTGCGGCAGGCTGGCGAGCATTGGGACTTCGAGGGCCTGGACTGGCGGAATCCGGCGCTGGCGTTCTTCGAGTTCGAGGTGCGGCGTCGCGGAGGCGAGTTCGAGGTGCTGGGCACGCGCATGGCCGCCTTCAACGTGCCGTCGGACCCGATGGACCTGCCGGCCGTCGTGGCCACGCAGGAGCCGCCGCCCGGCGCACGCTTCGCCGTCTATCCGTTGGGGCGCACCGAGCGCCACACGACGGTGCTGAGCGTCGTGCGCGAGCCCGTCGTGCCGTGGTACGTGCTCGGCGCCGGACTGATGACCTTCGGCGCGATGCTCACCTTCTCGGGGCGCTATCGCGCGTTTCACGGCATGTGGGACGAGGAGGAAGGACGGCTGCACTTCGCGCTCGTGCCGCGGTTTGGTCGCGAGCCCGATCCGGCCGAGTTCGCCGCCCTGCTGGCGGAACTGGAGGGCACGGCGCCGACGGCGCGCGAGGAATCCGAATCGCTCGAGGTGGCCGCACGATGAGTGGTGCTGACGCAGTTCGCCTGGCGGGAATCCAGATTCTTGGCGCGTGGCTGATGATGCTCGCGCTGGTGCTGCCCGCGGCCGCGCAGGCGCCGGCGGCGCTGAGCGACGACCCGGGCAGCCGCTTGGTGACGGTGCCGCACGATCCGGCGCTGGAGCAGGCACTGCGCGATGCGGGGCTCTCCCGTGTCGCCGTCCGCCACGAGGGATGGAACGAGACAACCGCCACATGGGCGCGGCTGAAAGTCTACGAACTGACCGGGCGCACGAAGCTGCACGGGCAGGACCCGGTCTTCACCGCGCTGTCGCTGGTCTACCAGACGGATCGCTGGGTGGGTGCCAGGATCCTGCCGATCGAGCATCCACGCATCGGCGAGCTGCTCCAGACGGACGAGAAGTGGATCAGCCTGCGCGACCTCTTGGAGTCACCGCATCAGGAGGCGATGCGCGCCGAGCTCGAGGCGGGCGTCGCGCGGCGCGAGGAGTTCACGCGCTTGCAGAAGCTGCTCGATGCGGTGCACCAGATTCGGTCGATCGGACCCGAGCGCACCGGGCTCATCGCCTCCGCCGCCGAAGCACAGGAGCTGGACCCCAACGAGATCGCGCGCCTGCTCGACGATGCGGAGGCCCGCAAGGCCGAGCATAGCCGGCTGCGCGCGCTCTCCCGCCAGGTCAAGCGCGAGAAGCCGATCCTCGAGGCCGGCATCCGGTTGCTGGACCGCGCGATTCTGCTGACGGGACTCGACGAGCGCCTGCTGCTGGTGCCCAACCCCGAGAGCGCGACGAACGATTGGCTGTCCGTGCGCGAGGTGCGGCGACTGGACGTGCTGCACGGGGGTGCGCGCGACGGAGTCGGCCGCGTGCTGCCCTTTGCGGCCGCGCAACTTGACGCGGCGCTCCGCCAGACATTCGCGACGGGCAACGCCGAAGGGCTCGCGGGCGAAGTGGATCGCTTCCTCGAAACGGTTGGCCAGTCGCGGCAGTATCCTTCGGCGGGCTATCTGGCGCGGAAGAACTTCTACACCGCCTGGCAGCCGTCGCGCACCGCCGCCTGGGTGTACGCGCTCGCGACGATTCTGTTCGGCCTTTTCGCCTTCTTCCACACGCCGGGTTGGCGCCTGGCGGGAACGGCGATCATGGTGGTCGGTCTGGCGTGGCAGACGTTGGGACTCGGGATGCGGCTGTCGCTGACGGGCCACATGCCGGTGTCCAACATGTACGAGTCGATCGTGTTCACCTCATGGGCGGCGCTGGCGATCGGTGCCGGGATCGAACTGCGCAAGCGCACGGGCATCGTCGGGCTTTTCGCCTCGGGCGTGGGCTTCGTCGCGCTGCTCGGCGTCAGCCTGATGCCGTTGCACGAGTCGCGCATCCACCCGTTGCGCGCGGTGCTCAACAGCTACTGGCTGAACATTCACGTCACGGCGATGCTGATCAGCTACGCAGCGTTTGCGATCTCGGCGGTGTTCGCGGCGGGGTATCTCGTGAAGTCGTGGGCAAGACGCGAATCGCTGTTTGGCCGCAAGCCGCTGATGCCGACCGAGCAGATGGAGGAGTTCGCCTACCGACTGGTGCAGATCGGCTGGCCGATTCTGACGCTGGGCGTCCTGCTCGGCGCCGTCTGGGCGGACACCGCGTGGGGGCGCTTCTGGGGCTGGGACCCGAAGGAAACGTGGGCCCTCATCACCTGGATCACCTACACGATTTACCTGCACACGCGCATGGTGATGGGCTGGAAGGGGCGCGTCTCGGCGCTCGCCTGCCTGATCGGTTTCCTGATGGTCCTGATCACCTGGATCGGTGTGAGCTACATCCCCGCCTTCGCCGGCGGCCTGCACACCTACGCCTCCCCGACGTGACATGGGATCGGCAAGCCGAAGACAGTCGCAGGGCGAACCGACGCGCATTTATGGCGTTCTGCATTTTGGCGTCATCCATGCCTGATGGGCGACCCGGGTGTCCCTCCCGCTGATCGGCGCATGCGGGCGGCAATCGCTCCATCCGGGTGCGCTCTCAGCACGCTTCAGCGCTTCCCATCGCGTTGACAATCTTCATGCTGGCGGTGTCTCTCTGAGGCAACGGACCCCGAACTGGAAGTCGCGCTGAAGCGCGCTATGTCGAGTTTTGTTCAATCACTTTCCCCACCGGGTGAACCCGGGGGCAAGGAAGAGCGTGCTGAAGCACGCTGAGTACAATAACGAGCAATTCCCTGAATTCGCATCAGAAATAGTGTTGCTTTCCGCCGTTCGATGGCCCCGCCTGCGCATCATTGAACGTCGGGCCGGGCGGCGATTCCGATCGCTGCCCAGCGTCGTTCGTCCCGGCAGGGACGAGACAATAGTAGCCCCGGAGTTCACTCCGGGGTTGGTGAGTCCAATAGCGATTCGACCCCGGTAGGGGTCGAACAGTCGTCCGCCTTGCGCGCTGTGCGACCCCTGCCTGGGTCGAAATAGATAAACACATTTTGACTCCGGAGTGAAACTCCGGGGCTACGACTGTGTCGCCGCTCCCGCGGCGATTGGAACGCCCGGTATCGAGTCTGGTATGCGGATTGGGAGACTTGATGGCAGCGGCCAGGCTCCCGTGAACGGCCTCGGCACCCGCACAACGGTCCCGCTCGCCGGCTACTTCTTTCCGGCCGCGTTGAGGACGGCTTCGCGCAGCGCGTATTCGTAGCCCCGCGGGCCCATGCCGCAGACGACGGCGCGGGCGATGTCGGAGATCAGGCTCCGGTGGCGGAACGCCTCGCGTGCGTGGATGTTGGTGATGTGCACCTCGTACACCGGCACGGCGAGCGCCGCCAGCGCATCGCGCAGCGCCACGGAGGTGTGCGTGAGTCCGCCCGCGTTGACGACCACGGCGGCGATGCTTCCGCGCAGCGTCTGCAACCGGTCGATCAGCGCCCCCTCGTGGTTGCTCTGGAAACACTCGATCGCGACCCCGAGTTCGGCGGCGACCTCTTCGAGGCGCTTCTCGATGTCCGCCAGCGTCGTGCGGCCGTAGACCTCCGGCTCGCGCGTCCCCAGCAGGTTCAGGTTCGGTCCGTTGACGATGGCGATCTTCATGGCTGCCCCCGGTTGATCCGCCACTTGGCGTGCGTGAAGCCGTACTTCTTCACACGGTTGTTCATGCGGTCAACCGAGATGCCGAGCAGGCGGGCCGCCTCGGTCTGGTTCCAGTCGGTGCGGCGCAGGGCTTCGAGGACCAGGTTCTTCTCGAGGTCGTCCAGATCGATGCCCTCCTCGGGGATGGAGACGACGCGGGCGACCTCGGAGGCGGGCCCGAGGCCGCAGGCGCGCACGTCCTGGGCGGTCAGGACGGTGCCGCCGCGCGCACGGATCAGCAGGCGCTCGCAGATGTTGCGCAGCTCCCGGATGTTGCCGGGCCAGTGGCAGGCTTGCAGGGCCTCGAACGCCTCGGCCTGAAGCTCGGGCAGCGGCCGGCCATAGCGCTCGGCGGTGCGGGCAAGGAAGAACCGCGCCAGCGACGGGATGTCCTCGCGCCGGGCCCGCAGCGGCGGAATCTCGATCGGGAAGACGTTCAGGCGATAATACAGGTCGTCGCGGAAGCGACCGGCCTCGACCTCGCGCAGAAGGTCGCGATTGGTCGCCACGACGACGCGCACGTCCACGGTGATCTCCCGCGTGCCGCCCACGCGCGTGAAGGTCATCGTCTCCAGCACCCGCAGCAACTTCGCCTGCACCTCGCGCGAGACCTCGCCCACCTCGTCGATGAACAGCGTGCCGCCGTCGGCCAGCTCGAGTTTGCCCTTCTTCAGCGCCTTCGCGTCCGTGAACGAGCCCTTCTCGTGGCCGAACAGTTCGCTCTGGAGCATCGTGTCGTCGGGCAGCATCGCGCCGTTCAGATCCACGAAGGCACCCGCGCGGCCCGAGGCCCGATGGATCGCGCGGGCGACCAGTTCCTTGCCCGATCCCGTCTCGCCCAGCAGCATCACGGTCGCGTTGGTGGAGGCGACCTCGGCGATGTCCTGCTTGATGCGCTTCATCGCGTCGGAGGCGCCGACCAGTTCGCCGAACTCATCGGCGCGCGCAACGGCCTCGCGCAGATGGCGGTTCTCCTGGCTGAGTGCATGCTCGGCCAGCGCCTTGCGCAGGCGCACGACCACCTCGGGCCGGCCCGCTTCCTTCGTCAGATAGTCGCTCGCGCCCAGCCGCATCGCCTCGACCGCGGTCTCGACGCTGTTCACCGAAGTCAGCATCAGGAAGGGCAGCTCGGGATCGATGCCCGTCTCGCCGCCGCGGCGCACGCGCTCGAGCAACTCGAGGCCGCTCATGCCGGGCATGCGGATGTCGCACACGACGCCGTCGAAGCGTTCGCCCGCCAGCCGCCGCAGGGCGACTTCGGGGCCCTCGGCGACGTCGGCCTCGAAGCCGTCCAAACCCAGATTGCGCGCCAGCCGATTGGCGAACGCGGGATCGTCTTCGACGACGAGAATGCGGGGCATGGGCTCTCCGTGACGCGCGGGTCGGATACCGCATTGCCGGGCGCGGGGCGCCACGGGTCAATGACGGGTTGGCGGACAGGGGACCCGTGCCGCGCCGAAGCGGTTTGGGCGACACCTGCCCACTCAGCTTTGCGCTTTGCGGATAATGTCGCTCGTGCGCAAGCGGGTGAGTTGCGTCAGGCCCGAGGCGCTGACGTCGGCGGCGTAGCCTTCGCCCTCGGTAACCTGCGGCGCGTGCCACTGCACCTTGCGACCCGGCGCGACGTCGTTCAGGCAGCGGTAGCGGAAGGCGCCCATCAACTGCTCGCGCATGATGCCTCCCGTCAGGTCCACATTCACCCACACTTCGCGGCTCGGCCAGATGTCGAACGCATTGTCGAAGCGCACGCGCGCCGACGGCAGGTTCTCGAAGCCGACCTCGACGCCCCGCACGACGTTGTGCGCACGCACCTGGAATACGGCGCGCCGGCTGCCCACGACGCAGTCGAGCATCACCTCGACCCGGGGCTCCGGCCAGACGACCGCGCGCGGATCCGTCGGCCAGTAGCTGCGCGCCGAAAGCACCTGCCGGCCCGAGATCAGCTCGCCCACCACGACGGAGCGCTCCGGCTGCGTGATGCGCAGGCTGTCCAGGCTGAACAGTCCGATCTCGGCCTTGCCGTTGCCGGCCAGCTTCACCTCGTGGTCGTGCCAGTCGAGCAACTCGCCCTCGAGCGTGTAGGACTTCAGGCGGCAGACCAGCGCCTGCTCGCGCTCCCAGGCCGGGCCATCGTGGACGGCGACGACGCGGATGCCACTGTCGGCCTCCAGAAGGATCAGCCCGACCGGCGCGAAGGCGTCACGCACCGCCCAGTACGCCAGCTTCGGCCGCCCCTTGTGATCGACCAGCGAGGCCGTGATGCCCGGCCAGCAGTCGTTCAGGTGCCACAGCATCGTGCCCATCGTCTCGGGCTTGTTCGCCCGCCAGGCGTCGATCGCCATGCCCAGCGCCCGCGCCTGCGTCCATTGGCTGAGATAGACGAGCTCCTCGAAGCTCTCCGGCGGGCGCGTCCGCCCCAGCACATACCGGAACAGGCGCCCGGCACCCTCCTGCTGGCGCAGGTGCGCCTCGAATTCGGGATTGTTCAGCGACCGCTCGTCCGACTGCGTCCACGCGCGAATCGTCGACAGATGCGGCAGCGCCATGAACTCGACGTGCGAGACGAAGCGCGCCCGCACGTCGCGCACCGCGCGCTCGGGCTCCCAGTTCTCCCAGACGCCGACGTGATGATGGTCGCCCTCGGCCATCGAGTTCGGGTCCGCGCCGCCCAACGGCGTGGACTCGCGATAGGGCCGCGTCGGGTCGAAGGTCTCGACAACGTGCGGCAACAGGCGCGTGAACAGCTTGCGGCCGGGATGCGCCGTCGCCTCCGGCGCCTGACGATGCTGCATCCACGCGTTGCCGTCGTTGCCGCACCACAGCAGCAGCGACGGGTGGTTGCGCAGGCGCTTGATCTGCGCGCGCGCCTCCTCCTGGACGCTGTTCCAGAATTCCTTGAACTCGGGGTAGTCGCCCTGCGCGAACATGAAGTCCTGCCAGACCAGCAGGCCCAGCTCGTCGCACCGGCGATAGAAGGCCTCGGATTCGTAGACGCCGCCTCCCCAGACGCGCAGCAGGTTCAGGTTCGCCGCCGCCGCCTGGTCCAGCAACCGCCGCACCGCATCGTCCGTCACGCGCCCGGGCATCACGTCCGGCGGCACCCACGCCGCGCCGCGCACGAACACCGGCTGGTCGTTGACGCGCACCTCGAACCCGCCGCGATTGTGCTCCGAACCGGTCAGCACCTCGACCTTGCGCAGGCCGAAGACGGTCTCCGACTCGTCCAGAATACGGCCCTCGTGCCGCAGCACCACCCGCGCCCGGTACAACGTCCGCCGGCCCGAGCCCACACCGTTGGGCCACCACAGCACCGGCGAGTCGATCGTCACCTTCTCCGAATACCGGAACTTCGCCGCCTTCACGTCCAGCGGCTTCTTCTTTTCCCACAGGCGCTCGCTCGTGTAGTTCGTCCCCGAGCCGACGGGGTCCAGGCGCTCGAGTTGCGTCTCGACCTCGAGGGTGCGCTCGGCCAGCGACTCGATCTCAGTCTCGACCTCGACTTTCGCCTCCGACGTCGAAAGCCCCCGGACCGGCACGAACACCGACGCGATGCGCGCCAGCGACACGTGCCGCACGATCACCTTGCCCCACACCCCGCAGCCCGACAGCCGCGGCGCATTGCTCCAGCCCGTCAGCATCTGTGAGCGCCGGGCATAGACCCGCGTGCGATCGAACGCCGCGCGCAACTGCCCATGCTGCATCTCCAGCGCCGCACAACGCCGCGCCGCCGGCTCGAAGTGAATGTACAGCACATTCTCGCCCGGCCGCATCGCCGAGGTCACGTCCACCGTCAGCGGCAGGAACTGGTTCGTCGATTCGGCCACATGCTGGCCGTTGAAGTAGACATGCGCGAAGGTCTCGAGCGACTCGAAGTGCAGCTCGAAGCGCTGGCCCTCGCCGTGCAGGGCCCGCTGCCACTCCTCGGGCGTCAGGAAGTTCGTCTTGTAGAGGAAGTCCTGCGACTCGATCCAGTAACAC